>NZ_JAIETD010000032.1 GCF_019745455.1 Methylobacterium sp. | reverse complement strand
AATTCCACCTCAGGCCGCCTGACCGATGGCCGCTCCAACTCCACCCCGAATTTCCACCTCATTGACGGACACGACCCCCCATTAAGGACTCGACGACTAGAAAGTCGGTATCGTCTCCGATTGATATGCACCGCTTCGCCTGCGCTCTCGCTGCCGGTTACGGACGTGCAGGTCGCGCGGCACTCTCAGGCGCCAGGCTCCAATTGCCGTCGCCCGTCCCTCGGTGCCCTATTGTCGAGGACGCGCCAGTCGGCTTCAGGCCTCGTCGCCGCTCCCAAGATACCAATCGACGAGGTCACCGCCCTGCCAGAACACCACGTCGCTGCGCGCGACCAGGGTGTCGAGGAGGCGTTCCAGCATGCCAATCCGATGGGGCACGCCGGTGATGTAGGGATGGATCGCAAAGCTCATCACCTTGGCGCCGCCGAGCGGTCCGCTCTCTGCGGCTTCGGCGGAAAGCCGCTCGACGGTCGCGACGGCGCGGTCCAGAAATTCGTCGGTGTGGTGATGCTGGATTGCCAGGAGCGGGATGTCGTTGAGTTCGACAGAGTAGGGGAGCGTGACGAGCGGGCCGTGAGCGGTCGCAAGCCGGCAGGGGCGGTCGTCCACCACCCAGTCGCCGACATAGGCGATACCGGCCGCAGCAAGGTGATCGGGCGTGTCCAGCGTCTCAGTCAGGCCTGGGCCGAGCCACCCTCTCGGCGGTGCGCCGGTGCAGGATCGGATGGCTTCCACCGTTCTGGCGATCGTCGCCGGTTCGTCGTCGATTCGATGGGTCGGGACTTGGTGGAAGCCGTGACCCATGAATTCCCACCCGGCAGCGTGGGCGGCCTCGGCGATCCGCGGATAGGCTTCGCAGACCGAACCGTTGATCGACAATGTCGGGCGGATTCCACGCCGCTCGAACGCTGCGAGGAAACGCCAGAAGCCGACGCGCATCCCGTATTCGTGCCAGCCCCAGTTCGGTATGTCGGGCAGGAGCGAGGCGCCGGTGGGTGCCGCCAGGATCTGGCGTGGCATCGGGTTGTCGATGAGCCAGTGCTCGACGTTCACGACCGGCCAGATCGCCACACGCTTGCCGTCCGGCAGATCGATCCGTGGCCTGTCGACGGCCGCCCGATAGGTGAGGCGGTTCTCCGGCCGACGCCCATCCGCCGTCATGCGGCCGCGCGGGCGTGATGGCTATGGAGCTGGCCCGACAGCATGCGGCGCACGTCGTTGAAGGCGGGGCTCGATACGTCTCGGCGCCGGGCCAAGTCGATCGTATGGATCGCGTCGATCCTGCCAGGGCTCGGCGACATCACCACGACCCGGTCAGCAAGAAACACCGCCTCCTCGATCGCATGCGTCACGAAAAGAACCGTGAGGCCGGTGCGGCTCCACAGGTCGAGAAGTTCATCCTGCAGGCGCTCGCGCGTCATGGCGTCGAGCGCCCCGAACGGCTCGTCCATGAGCACCACTTCGGCCTCGTTGGCGAGCACACGGGCGATGGCGACGCGCTGCTTCATGCCGCCCGAGAGCTGGTGCGGGTAGGCATCCGCAAAACGCTGCAGGCCGACGATGTCGACGTAGCGCGAGACGGTGTCGCGGATCTCGGCGGCTGGCCGGCCGCGGGATTTCGGACCGAAGCTGATGTTGTCGCGCACGGTGAGCCAGGGGAAGAGTCCGTAATCCTGGAACACCATGCCTCGGCTCGGGTCCGGGCCGGAGATGGGCTTGCCCCACATCAGCGGTTCGCCGCTGGTGGCGCTCTCGAACCCGGCCACGATCCGCAGCAGGGTGGACTTGCCGCAGCCCGAGGCACCGAGAAGGCAGATGAATTCGCCCCGGTTCACGGTGAGGTCGGCGCCTTTTAGCGCCTCCACCGTCCGGCCCTGAACGGTGAAGGACTTCGAGACACCCTTGATGTCGAGAATTGGAATCGTGGGATCAGCCATGATGTCGGTCATCCATGGGAGGGGCTCCAGGCGAGAAGACGGCGGCCGATCAGCATGACGATGCGGTCGGAGAGGAACCCGGCGATGCCGATGACCACCATTCCGCAGATGACGATTTCGGTCCGTGAAAGCTGGCGCGCCTCCATGATGATGGCGCCAAGGCCTGTCTGAACTCCGGTCATCTCGCCGACGACGATCACGACCCAAGCGAAGCCGAGGCCGAGGCGCAGGCCGGTGAAGATCGACGGGAGGGCGGCTGGCAGCACCACCCGGGCGAATTGCGACGAACCCTTGCAGCCGAGCATCGAGGCTGCCTCGAACAGGCGCGGCTCGACCGAGCGTACCCCGAAGATGGTGTTGACGAGAATGGGATAGAACGCTCCGAGGAAGACGAGGAAGTAGGCCGAACGCGGTCCGAGACCGAACAGGATCATGGCGAGCGGCAGCCAGGCGGTGACGGGCACCGGCCGTAGGATCTGGAACATCGGATCGAGGAGCTGTCGCATCAGCGGCACCCTGCCGATGAGAAGACCGATCGGGAGGGCCGTGATCACCGCGAGGGCGAAACCGCCGAAGACCCGCGACAGCGACGCGCCGAGATGCGTGAGGAGCGTCGCGCTGAAGGCGTCGTCGTTGATGCCGCCGACTGCGAGATCGACGAGAGCCGTCCACACTTCGGAGGGCGGCGGGATCAGGCTATAGGTCTTTCCCGCCGTCATGAAATGCCAGACCACCGCCAGCAGCACCGGGATCGCCAGGGCGAGCAGTGGCTCGCGCGGGCTACCGATCCGCCAGCGGAGCCGGCGCGGGCCCGCGGGCGGCGCGACGGCTGCCGCAGCCGGGCTCGTCTCCGCGAGCGGGGCGGCGCTCACGCGTCCCTCATCGCATCGACGAAGCGGGTGTCGATGAAGGTGGCGAAATCGGGCAGGCGCTTGATCTGCTTCAGCGCGAGCATGCGGTCGGCGTAGATCTTGGCCTGCTGGATCTCGGTCGGGCCGAGCTTCCATTTCAGCTCGACGTTGGGGGCGGAAATCTCGAGGGCTTCGCGCTTCTGCCCAAGCTTCTGCACCGCCATCGCGATCATCGCGTCGCGGTTCTTGCCTGCGAAGTCGGTGCCCTTGCGGTGGACGTCGAGCATCGTCCGCACCACGTCCGGCCGCTCAACGAGCGTGTCGCGGTGAGCGCCGAACACCATGTTCAAGGCACCCATTTCTGTCCCGTACGGATACTCGACAAGACTGCCGACCCCTGAGGAGAGGCTCACTCCCGGTGCAGGTTCGGCGCCGACATAGGCGTCGATGTCGCCGCGTGCGAGGGCGATGTGCATCTCGCTGAACGAGATCCGCACCGGCGTGATGTCCTTCACGCTCAATCCCTCCATGCGCATCCGCTCGAGGGCGAAGACCTCCTGGGTCGAGCCGGGCCAGAGCGCCACGCGCTTGCCCTTCAGGTCCTTGAGGCTCGCGATGCCGGCATCCTTCTTGGCGATGATCGCCATGCCACGGTTGCAGGTGGAGGCGATGATGACGAGCGGCTCGCCGGCAGCGGCGCCGAGCGTGCCGGCGGCAATCCCGAATGTTCCGAAATCGACGGATTTCGTCACGACGGCGTTCTTGCACTCCGTCGGGCTCTCGAACGGCACGACCTCGATCGTGACGCCGGCCGGGCTGAACTGCTCGTAGAAGTGGGGGGCGATCGAATGGATCAGCTTCAGCGAACCCATCCGGATCACGGTCGGGCTCTGAGCCCGCACGAGTGCGGGTGAGGCGATGAGACCAGCCCCAAGGCCGGCAAGAAAGGTGCGACGGCGAATCATGGGCGGCCAGGCTCCGACAGGTGTTGACCGCGCCACGCTAGGTCCAAGCAGTGTTGCGAACGAGTGCTGTTTGTTGACTGGACCGTTCTCGTTCAGGCAACACTACCTATGCACAAGGGATACCCACTCGATGAAGCATCTGCGGGTTCTCACCTACGTGTCGGAGATCGTCCGCAACGGATCGATCCGGCGTGCGGCGGAGCAGCTCAACATCACGCCCTCGGCGCTCACCCGGCAGATTCAGGATCTCGAATACGAGCTCGGTACGCCGATCTTCGAGCGCTTCGCCAAGGGCATGCGCCTCAACGCGGCCGGCGAACTTCTGGTGCGCCACATCCGCGACCAGATCTCCGACCTCGATCGCGTCCGCTCCCAGATCGCCGACCTCTCGGGAATACGCCGCGGCCACGTCAGGCTCGCCTGCAGCCAGGCCTTCGCGAACCATGTGGTGCCCGACGAGGTCGAGGCCTATCGTGGCCAGTTTCCGCAAGTGACCTTCTCGGTGCTGGTGCGCGATCATGCACAGGCCGTGACATCCCTGACGCAGTTTGAATCTGACCTCGCGCTGGTGCTGCAGCCGCCGCCCTCGGCGGACCTCCAGATCCTTTTCTCTTGCCGTCAGACCCTGTTCGCGATGATGCGGGCCGGGCATCCGCTGGCGCGGGAGAGCGGCCCCGTGCGCCTGCGCGAGTGCCTGATGCATCCGATGGCACTGCCGGATCGCTCGCTTGCAATTCGTCATCACCTCGACGACGCCCTGGCCCGCAAGGGCGCGCCGCTGAGCCCGGCGATCGAGTCCAGCTCACTCGAATTCCTGCGCAACCTCGTTCTGCGCGAGGACGCGGTGAGCCTGCAGGTGCCGAGCGGCATTCCCGACGATCCGCGCCTGTGCCGGCGCCCGATCGATAGCCGCGACCTTGCGCCGATGTCGCTGATTCTAGGGCAACTACGGGGGCGTACGCTTCCGGTCGCCACGGCGAAGTTCGCCGACCGCTTCGCCGGCAACCTCAACCAGCGCTACGGCGATCACACCGCCGGCTGAGCCCGCCAATGTGCCTCCGTGAGGCCGGGATGCCACGCATGCCGCCCTGGGGCGACATTCGTTAACGTGGCTTAATCGAAAATTAACCATTGCGCCACGACAAGAGGGTCAACACGAAATCTTGAGTTGACCCGCAGAAATCGCATCTTCCGAGTGTCTGGTCCCGAAAGCCCAGATCAGACGGTGCGCAAGTCTTCGATGATTGCTCTTGAATAGTGTTGTGATGGCGGTTCGCATCCGGCCATCGTCGTCTTCACTGGGGCAATGCACGACAATGTATATCGTGGTCGATGAGCGGCTGTCCGTTGCCACCGAGTACGTAGCCGGTTTTGGTGAACAGGGTGTTAGCGCCCTGAGCCTCCGAACGGATGAATTCCAGGCTTGGCTCGGCTCGACCGCTTCGGATGACCTGGAAGCCGTTCAGGGCTTCGTCCTCGGAGAACACGAGGAGCGGATCGGCTTTGCGACCAACATCCGCAGCCTGACCCATGCGCCGATCATCGCGCTCAACGAAAGCCGCTCCCTGGAGCAGACCCTCGACCTCTTCACCGCCGGCATCGACGACGTGGTGCGCCGCCCGGTCCATATCCGCGAGATCCTCGCCCGCGCGGCGGCGATCCGGCGCCGGGCGAACCGCAGCGAGGGCCAGCTCGTCCCAGCCCAGGACAAGGCCGGGCGCCTCACCGTCTATGCCAACGGCCGCGACCCCGAGATCGACGGCCAAAGCCTGATGCTGCCGCGCCGCGAGCGCCACATCCTCGAATACTTCGCCCGCAACCGCGGCCGCCAGCTCAGCCGGCTGCAGATCTTCAATGCGGTCTATTCCGCCCATGACAGCGACGTCGAAGAGAGCGTCGTCGAGGGCCATATCAGCAAGCTGCGCAAGAAGCTCAGAATGAAGCTCGGCTATGACCCGATCGAAGCCAAGCGCCTGGCGGGCTACACCTTCATCGGCTGAACGCCGGACGTTCTCTTATCTGTCAGACCACGAAAGGCCACGCTCCTGCCGGAGCGTGGCCTTTCGCATTTTATGGCTCTAACGCGACGGACGCGTCTGAGGCGGGGTCGAGCCCTATCGGAAGAGCGACAGGACGTTCTGGCTTGCCGTATTGGCGATGCTGAGCGACTGCACGCCGAGCTGCTGCTGAGTCTGTAGGGCCTTGAGCTTGGTCGACTCTTCCTCGATGTCCGCGTCGACCAGGACGCCGATGGTGCGGTCGTTGGCCTTCATCAGCGTGTCGACGAACACTTTTTGTCCGTCGATCTGGGTCTTGTTGGCGCCGAGCTTGGTGCCGGCGTCAGTCACCTTGGCGAGCGCCTGCTCGACCTGTGTGATGATGTTCTGCAGCGTCGTGTCGCCGGCGGTGCCAACGAGGCCCGAGATGTTGATCGTGCTGATCGCGTAGGCGCCGTTCAGCGTATCAAGAATGCCCTTGGCCGTCGATGTTCCAGCAGCAGAGCCGTCAGCGGTGCGTGCGTCGGTTCCCGCAACGCCGATTCCAAAGCCGACATCCACCTTGGTGTAGGTCGCCGTAACGGCCGCGTTCTGGATCGTGATCCGAGAGGCGCTACCGGCACCGCCAGCACCCGCTGCGGTGGTCTTGAACGTCAAACGACCTGCGGTATCAAGCGAAGCGCTGACCTTGCCAGCAAGCGGCGTTGCCGTGACGTCTGCCGCAATCTGGTTATTGATGGCTTCGATGAATTCGGTCGTCGTCACAGCCGACAGGTTGCTCGCGGCCGATGCCAAGGTCGCTGCGTTCAGCGTGATGGTGGCGGTGGAGCCGTCACCAAGTGTCAGGTCGAACTTAACCTCGTTCGCAGTCGCAGCATCGAAGTCGGCTGTCCCACCGGTGAACAGAGCCGTTCCCGTCAGAGACGTCGATCCAAAAAGTTGGCCAGACGTCGCCGCAGTCGTGACGCTCGTCGCGTTGCTGTCGTAGAGCTTGATCGCGTTCACGTCGACGGCGATCTTGGAGAAGGTGACGGTTCCTGTGGCGTCGCGCGAGAAGCCTGCGACGACGTTCTGCGTCGCCTGATAGCTCGTGTTGGTGGTGGCGGAGTTCACCGAAAGCCAGTTCTGACCGCTGGAGGTCGAAGAATCCGCGGTGGCCTTCATCTTGTTCTGGATGGCGGTGATCTCGGTCTGAACCTTCGAGCGATCCACGCCGGGGGTAAGAGCGGTCTGCAGCTTGGCGCGGATGTTCTGGAGGTCGGTGATGATGCTGTTGAGGCCGTTATAGGCAGTGTCGACGGCCGAAGACCCGAGGCCCAGCGAGTCCTTGACGGCACCAAGGGAAGCGTTGTCGGAGCGCACCGTGGTGGCGATCGACCAATAGGCGGCGTTATCCGCGGCGTTCGAGACGCGCTGGCCCGTCGAGACCCGGTTGCTCGTCATGTCGAGCTGGGCGTTGATGGACTTGAGGGTCGTCAGCGCGGTCATCGCCGCGTTGTTGGTCAGAAGGCTGGTCATGGCGGGGTCCGGTCGTGATGGGATGCGGGAATGGCGCGGAATTCGTGCTACCGAGCGCTCCTGCCTGGCACCTGCCTAAATAGGCAGACGTCTTCAGGGAAGCGCGTGACATCCCGGATTTGCACCGGACCAGTGGAACGACATCATGTCTTAGGCTTCTATAGCCTATCCACTGCAGTTTCGACGAATGTATCTGGGCTATAGCCAACAGAACCTTTTGCCGACGTTTTGGATCCTGCCGGACCCGCGTTAGCATCGGGTTAAATTCGGGCGCGGCCGTAAGCTGCTGTGCGTTTGCCGGCGCGAATACCCTGAGCTTTCCACAGGCTCACGCCTTGACGCCGAGCTTCCTCAAAAAGGTAACGCCGGCGAATTCGCCGCGCTGCCACCGGAGTTCGACTTCGAAAGTCCGAAGGTCGTGGGCTGCAATCATCAATTCGAAGCGCGGCGGCAGGGCGACGAGGCGGTGAAGCCGGATCTTGGCACCTTCCTGGGAAAGGTCGCGAACGACGCAGAACAGCACGGTCTCGCGGCCGATAAGGATGCGTGCCTGCTGCATCACCCGGTGTCGCCGGGGATGCCGTCGGCTCACGGGTGCCACTGTGGCGAGTGCGTGCGGCTCCGTGCGGTCGTCCGGCATCGCCTCTCTTCCTTTTCTCACCGGGTTGCTTGTCCTGCCGAGGTGCAGCGATGATCGCAAGCCTCGTTGCAAAATCCCATAGCAGATCCCAGTCAGGTTGCGGATCGCCGATGTTCATGAGGTGATGTCACTGCGATCGCGGCATCATCGGAAGTCTTGCGACGGCACAGTGACCGAGCATTTAACCATCCGTTAACCATGAAAATGTTAATCGAAACCGCTTGAACCGAAGCGATAGCGCAGCGGCATAACTTTTTCTTTGACGGGCTGACGCATGGGACGAGTGGAGAACGCCCTGACCGCCGCCACGAAGGTCGCGATCCGTCGTCCTTCGGCCAGCGCTCTTTTGCTTCGACGCGCACGCGATGCCGCTATGGAGCGTGCCGCGATCGGAGGATGCCTCTTCCTTGCAGCGGTCTCGGGCGGCTGGGCTGCCTACGGCATCGCCGGTAGCCCAAATGGCTACGACGTGCGCCAGATCGTGCCGCCTGTCGCCAACGGTTTCGCCTGGAAGAAGTCAGTCACACCGGTTCGCACCGCTGCGGCCGACCTCGATCCCCTTACCACCGGCTCGCTGCCGGAACAGCCGCGGGTCGAGGCCAACGCCTCCTCCAGTTCGTCCGCAGCCCTGCCGGTCACCGCGGCCAAGTCATACGTGCTGCGTCGGGTTTCCGGCGGGACGGCTCTCGTCGAGGGACCGAGTGGCCTCAAACAAATCGTGCCGGGCGCTGTCCTGCCCGGCGCCGGCCGCGTGATCTCGATCCGCGAGACCGGCGCAGGCTGGGTCGTCGTGACCTCGGAGACCATCATCGGCCCCGCTCCCCTGTGAGACGACCGACACAGCCCGACACAAGGTCAGGCTCCTACCTGCCGCACGTCGGACGACGACTTCAAGCCCGGAACGCACGATGACCTGCCGTCGCAACGAAGCCTTCTCACCTGACGTATTTGCGTCCTGGCGCAGCTCCCGCGCGGAGGCAGGCGCATGGTGAACACGTCGCTGAACTACCGGCTGATCGCCAAGGACCTGAACGCCTCTCTGGCTCGCAAGGCCGCAACACCGGAGGTGGCGCGCGAGACTGCCTACTACGAGGCAAATATCGGCAAGGTGAAGACGCCCGAGGACCTTCTCTCGGACCGGCGCCTCTACGCCTACGCCATGAAGGCGATGGGCCTGGAGGACATGACTTACGCGAAGGCCTTCATGCGCAAGGTCCTGACCGAGGGCGTGAAAGACCCGAGGAGCTTCGCAAACCGCTTGACGGATGATCGCTACAAGGCTTTCGCACGCGCCTTCGACTTCGCACAGGGTGCTTCGGCGAGCGGCGCCTCGGTGGATTTCGCTCAGCTTAGTGGCTCCCTTGACCTCACGGGCAGCTTCGATTTTTCGGGCATCAATGAGGTGAGCTTCTCGCTCACCAGCCAGCTCGACGCGAATACGACGAAAACGGCGATGATCGTCCTGAACAAGACGACGCTGTCCTCGCTCGCCGCCGACCTGAAGTCGGTGACAGCCCAGGAGATCGCCGCCGCCATCAACTCTCAGATCGATGCGTCAGGGGAGACCAATCTGAAGGGTAAGGTCCAGGTTGGAATCGGTATCCGCAACAACCTCTTCGTCCAGACGATGGCCTATACCAACCTCGGTGCCGACGGCGCTTCCGGCGGAACCGATTTCGATGCGGATGCGGTCTACTTCGCGGGCGGCAGCAACCGGACGCTCGCGATCGCCAACATCCCGCTCTCTGCGCCAGGTCAGACCGCTCTCGACATCGGCTTCGGTACCGGCCTTGCGCCCGATGCCAAGGCGAAAAGCGTTACTGAGGCCTATCTGCGCCAGACCTTGGAGGCCGATGCCGGCGCCGAAGATACGGGCCTTCGCCTCGCACTCTACTTCTCGCGCGTCGCCCCTTCGGTGAGGAGCGGATACGGCATCCTCGGTGACAATGCCCTGTCACAGGTCGTCAAGACGGTCCTCGGCCTGCCGGACAGCACCGGCGCCAGCGCCATCGACCGGCAGGCAGCGATTATCGAGAACAAGGTCGACCTGTCGAGCTTCCAGGATCCGGCGGCTTTGTCCCGCTTCATCCAGAAGTTCACGGCGATCTGGGATGCCCAGAACAACACCGCGAGCGATCCGATTCTCGCCCTGTTCGCATCCAGAGGCTCGTCCTCCGGCGTCGACGCGGACCTCCTGCTCAGCGTCACCCGTAACCGGTCGGGGGGCTGACGGCCGTGCAGAATGGGATCTACGTCGCGCTCTCCGCGCAAATTAACATGGAGAAGCGCCTCAACGCGGTGGCCAATAACGTCGCCAACCTTTCCACCGCAGGCTACCGCGCCGAAGACACGCATTTTGAATCCCTGCTGGTCAAGGCGAGCAAGGGGCCGATCGCCTTCGCCACCGTCGACGACACCTACATCTCGCGTCGGGCAGGTCCGGTCTCCAAGACCGACTCGCCGCTCGACGTCGCCATTCAGGGCGATGCCTGGCTCAGCGTCGGTGGAGCCAAAGGCCCGGTCTATACCCGTGACGGGCGAATGAAGATGGATGCGAACGGCCAATTGCGGAACATGTCCGGGCAGCCTGTCCTGGATCCCGGCGGAGGGCCGATCCTGCTCGATCCGCAAGCCGGTCCTCCGGTCATCAACCGCGATGGCGGCATCTTCCAGGGTGAGGGTCCGAATGCCAATCAGGTCGGCTCGCTCGGGCTTTTCACCATCGATCCGAGGGCTCGTCTCGAGCGGGCCGAGGCCAACGCCGTGACGACGAGCATGCCGGCGCGTCCGGTTCAGGACTTCACCCGGATGGGCATGATCCAGGGCCACATCGAAGGCGCCAACGTCAACCCGGTGATGGAGATGACGAAGCTCATCACCATCCAGCGCGCCTTCGAGAGCGCTGCGACCCTGACGTCCCAGACCGAAAACTCGTTCCAGGGTGCGATCCGCTCCTTGAGCCCCCAGGGTTAGGCCGATGAGCGGCGACGCGATCGACCGCCTCGGGGCGGCACTGACGAACGGCGGCGAGGCCTTGCCGCTGATCCGCTTCGGCGGCACGATCCAGGAAATCACGGCGAGTGCGGCCCGCGTCGCAGGCGCTACGGCCTTCGTCACGCTCGGCGACCGCATGGGCTTCACGGCTGGCGGCCGCGAGCAGATCGCCGAGGTGGTGCGGGTCGATGCCGGCGGCGTCACTCTCAAGCCATTCGAGTCGCGGATCGAGGCCGGGATCGGCACGGCGACCTTCCGGCTCGGCAAGTCCTGCCTTCGGCCCGACCAAAGCTGGAAGGGCCGCGTGATCGACGCCCTCGCTCGCCCGGTCGACGGCCGCGGCGCGCTCGGCGCCGGGCCGGACGTCGTTCCTGTGGAGGCGACCCCGCCGCCGGCGATGGAGCGTGCCAGGGTTCAGGGCGCCCTGCGCACTGGAGTCAGGGCGCTCGACTTGTTCACGCCGCTCTGCTTCGGCCAGCGCATCGGCGTCTTCGCCGGTTCGGGCGTCGGGAAGTCGACGCTCCTGGCGATGCTCGCCAAGGCGACGGGCTTCGACAGCGTCGTGGTCGCACTCGTCGGCGAGCGCGGTCGCGAAGTCCGCGAGTTCCTCGAAGGCGCCATGGCCGCGAGCCTCGACCGCGCGGTGATCGTCGTCTCCACCGGCGATGAGAGCCCGATGATGCGGCGTCAGGCGCCCAAGGTCGCGATGGCGATCGCCGAGTCGTTCCGTGATCGCGGCGAATCCGTGCTGCTCATCGTCGATTCGGTCACCCGCTACGCCCACGCCGCTCGCGACGTCGCCCTGGCGGCCGGCGAGCCGGCGGTGGCCCGCGGCTACCCGCCGAGCGTCTTCTCCGACCTGCCGCGGCTCCTCGAACGGGCCGGGCCCGGGCGCGACGGAACCGAGGGCAGCATCACCGGCATCTTCGCCGTCCTCGTCGACGGCGACGACCACAACGATCCCGTGGCCGACAGCATCCGCGGCACACTTGATGGCCATGTCGTGCTCGACAGGACGATCGCCGAGCAGGGCCGCTACCCGGCCGTCGACCTGCTCGGGTCGATTTCGCGCCTCGCCGGCGAGGTCTGGACGCCCGAGCAGCGCGAGCTCGTCCGGCGTCTGAAGGCGATGATCGCCCGCTTCGAGGAGACGCGGGATCTGCGCCTGATGGGCGGCTACCGTGCCGGGGAGGATCCCGACCTCGATCAGGCGATCACCCTGGTACCTCGGATCTACGAGGGCCTGCGGCAGGAGCCGCACATGCCCGCGAGCGAAGACGCCTTCCTCGAACTCGCCCAGTCCCTGCGAAGCTAGAGGCAACGCATGTCGGAAAACCACCGTCGCCGGCGGCTCCCCAAGCTCCACGCAAGCAATCCTTCCTCTAGTGCCCTCCACGGCCGAACGATCGTCAAGGTGACCTCATGAGCCTGATCTCCGTGTTGCGAACCGGCACGTCCGGTATGAATGCCCAGTCCAACCGTATCTCGACGGTAGCCGAGAACATCCAGAATTCGAGTACCACCGGCTACAAGCGCGGCTCCACCGAGTTCTCTTCCCTACTCATCGACGGCAATGCGAGCGGTAACTACACCTCGGGTGCGGTCGAGACCAC
The DNA here is from genome assembly GCF_019745455.1 of Methylobacterium sp. GTDB lineage: Bacteria > Pseudomonadota > Alphaproteobacteria > Rhizobiales > Beijerinckiaceae > Methylobacterium. Next base: position 80,766 of record NZ_JAIETD010000032.1, on the reverse strand, counting down.
GATCCGCCGTTCGGTGAACGAGCAGGGACCCGTCACCTTCACGACCTCGAAGACGGACCTCGCCATCCAGGGCAACGGCTTCTTCGTGGTCTCGGACCAGAGCGGCGCTCCCTCCCTGACCCGGGCTGGCAACTTCGTGAGGGACGACGCCACCGGTTCGCTCGTGAATGCCGGCGGCTTCGCGCTGATGGGCTACGCCCTCGACGTCAACGGGCAGCCCTCGCCGGTCCCGTCGCTCAACAGCACCGACGGCATGGTTCCGGTCAACCTGACCGCCTTCAACCTCAAGTCGGCGCCGTCCACGAGCGGAACCTTCTCCGGCAATCTGCCCTATGACGCGGCTGTGATTCCGGCCGCCACTGCGGTCCCTGCAGGCAGCGCCTACTCCAAGAAGACCTCGCTCGTGACGTTCGACAATGTCGGCCAGAAGGTCACGCTCGATATGTACCTCGTCAAGACCGGAGCCGATACCTGGTCGACGAGCATCTATGACGCCGGTGTCCCTGCGAATTTCCCCGCGACGCCGCTCAACACCGCGACCATGACCTTCGATTCCGTGGGAAAGATCGCGAGCACGACGGGCGGGACCTTCACAATCCCCAATGGCAAGTCGTTCACCCTCGACACGAAGAACGTGACCCAGCTCGGCGCGCCCTATGACCTGACCGGCACGGCCAACGGGCAGGCGCCTTCCGCGGTGACCGGTTCGGAATTCGACGCGGACGGGACTGTCTACGCGATCTACGAGGACAACTCCAAGGTGGCCGCCTTCAAGGTGGCGGTGGCCGATGTCGGTAGCCCGGACAATCTCGAACCTCGCGCCGGCAACATCTACCGCACCACCAACGCCTCCGGCGACATCCAGATCGGTTTTGCCGGCATCGGCGGCCGCGGCGTGATCAAGTCCGGGGCGCTGGAGCAATCCAATGTCGACGTCAGCACCGAGCTTACCAGCATGATCGAATCGCAGACGGTGTACACGGCGAATTCGAAGGTCTTCATGACCGGCAACGAGATGCTCGACACGCTGATGAACCTCAAGCGCTGAGAATTACAGTTGCCGCTCCGGCGGCGGCTCCCAGCTCCGATCACTAGGGGACGCGCCGCCCGGCGCATCCCGCACCACCAGCCCGCCAGGAAGACGACGATGGGCCTCTCACTCGCGCTCAACAATGCGCGCGCCTCCTTGGTCGCGACATCGAGCCAGATCGGCGCGGCGTCCCGAAATACGACGGGAGCCGATGACCCCTCCTATTCGCGCAAGATCGCGTCCCTCGTCAGCGGCGGGGGCGGCGTCTCCGTCAATATACAGCGCGCTACCGATTCCGCCCTGTTCGCCCGTCGGCTTCTGAGCATCTCCGATGCAGCCGCCGGCGAGGCGGTGAGCAAAGGGCTCGCGAGCCTCGGCCAGACCGTGGGCGACACCAACGATCCGACCTCTCCCGCCGCACGGCTCGGGGCGCTCGGCGCTGCCCTGCAGACGGCGGCCAACCGTCCGGACGACGCCCAGCTCGCCCGCGACGCCGTCGAGAAGGCCCGCGACCTCGCGACCAGCCTCAACGGCGCGGCCAATGCCGTCCAGGCCGTGCGGGCCGAGGCCGACACGGCCCTCGCGGGCTCGGTCTCCACGATCAACGACCTCCTTGCCCAGTTCGCCGTCGCCAATTCTGCGGTGATGCGCGGAAGCGCCTTCGGCGCCGATATCAGTGATGCCCTCGACGACCGCGATCGCATCCTCTCCTCACTCTCGGAGGAGATCGGCATCAGCACCCTCGCACGTCCGGGCGGCGAGCTCGCGATCTACACCGATAGCGGCGTACCGCTGTTCGACCGCACCGCCAGGCGCGTGACCTTCAAGGAGACCGTGGGCTTCGCCGCCGGCACGGTCGGCCAGAGCGTCATTGTCGACGGCGTGCCGGTGACCGGCGCGGATTCGCCGATGCTGGTGCAGTCCGGACGCATTGCAGGTCTGACGACGCTCCGTGATGAAGTGACGGTAACGTATCAGGCACAGCTCGACGCTGTCGCCGGCGGTCTCGTCGATGCGTTCTCCGAGACCGGCGATCCCGATGGCAACGGCGCAGTGACCCTCGCCGGCCTGTTCACGGGCGCTGCAGGAAACGTCGTCCCGAACGGTATTTCGGCCAGCAATCGCGGTCTGGCGGCCTCCATCCGCATCAACGCGGCCGTCGATCCCAGGGTCGGAGGCAATCTCGCCACCCTGCGGGACGGCGGCATGAACGACAACGATCTGGCGCTTAACCCCACCGCCTTCCGCTCCAACCCTGGCACGGAGGCCGGGTACGCCGGCCGCCTGCGCGGCCTCTCCGCGGCTCTGGGCTTAGAGCGTAGCTTTGATCCGGCGGCTGAATTGCCCGGCACCATGAGCCTGCAAGCCTTCGCCGCGGCCTCCGCAGGCTGGCTGTCCAACGCGCGTAAAGCTGCCACCGCCGAGGCGGACTATCAGTCGACGCTGCTGTCACGTGCGAGCGAAGTTTACTCCAATGCCGTCGGCGTCAATGTCGACGACGAAACCGCCCGGATTCTTCAGCTCGAACAATCCTACACCGCCTCGGCCCGGCTGATCTCGGTGGTGGACCAGCTCATCAAGACCCTGATGGACGCGGTGCGATAGATCCCATGAGAACCAACGCCATCTCCACCGCAAACCTTTGGAACTCGCCCCGCATGGGCGTCGCGCGCGCGCAGGCCGAGATCGCGACCGCGAACCAGGAACTCGTGACTGGGCGCCATGCCGATATGGGCCTTGCCCTCGGCAGCCGAACAGGCGCCGCGTTCATCCTGCGCCAGAAATTGGCGGAACTGACCGCCCTGCGAGACGGTAACGATACGACAAGCCTGCGGCTCAGTTCGAGCCAGACCGTCCTCCAGCAGATCCAGTCCGGAGCGGATGCGACGCTCAAGACCCTGATCGGGGCGCCGCCGGATCAACGCGCCGAGATCGTGCGCAAGGCGGCGACAAGCCAGCTCGCGGCTCTGACGGCCGCCCTTAATACGAGCGCAGGCGGCCAATCGATCTTCGGCGGCACCAATACGCTGGAATCGCCGATGGCTGTCTATGCCGGCACGCCCTCCTCCACGGCCAAGCAGGCGGTCGATGCCGTCTTCGCTTTTCAGCTCGGCACGCGTGGCAGTGCCGCGCTCGCCACGGTAACCGCTGTCCAGATGTCATCCTTCCTCGCCGAGCCGAACGGCGCCTTCGCCACCTTGTTCAACGATGCGAATTGGGCCTTGAACTGGTCGGATGCCTCCGACACCACCATCGACAGTCAGGTCTCGCTCACCGACAGGGTTCAGACGTCTGTGAGCGCCAACGCCGCAGCGGTCCGCGACGTGGCAAAGGCTCTCGTCATCGCCTCTGACCTCGACCTGTCGAGCTTCTCCGCCGAGGCGCAGGATGTGGCTTTCGAACGCATCGCGGACCTCCTCGGATCTGCCAGCAAGGGCCTCGTCGCCCTTCAGGCGGATCTCGGCCGCTCCCAGGCGACGATCACGGATGCCAACACCCGGATGGAGGCGCAGAGGACCCTGCTGACGAAGCAGATCGGCCAGCTCGAAGGGGTCGATGTCGCTGAGGCCAAGACGCGGATCGACCAGCTCACGACGCAAGTCCAGATCTCCTACTCGCTGACGTCGCAACTCCGCCAACTCAGCCTGGTCAACTACCTCTAGAGATCCGCCGAAACGCTGAGCCGACACAGCTCTCCTGCATGATCTTCAAGACGGCAGGGACAGGACATACGGGGCCATCACCGCGATGTATCAATTTTCCTATGCCGAGATCCTGGAGGACGCCCCCGAGATCGGGCGGCAGCGCGAGCTCGCGGCTTTCGATCGTGCCCTCGACCTCCTGCGGATCGCGGAGCGTCCGGATGCCAGCCAGAAGGACCGGGGTACCGCCGCGAGCTTTCTGCAGAACCTCTGGTCGGTGCTGATCGACGACCTCTGCAACCCCGAGAACGCGCTTCCGGAGGCCCTGCGCAGCGACCTCATCAGCATCGGCCTCTGGAGCATGCGTGAGAGCGGCGAGGTCTTGAGCACACCTGGACGCAGCCTCTCTGGCCTCATCGAGGTCAATACTTCCGTTCGGGACGGCCTGCGGTGAGCAAGGCGATGCATCTCTCGCTGCGCGCGGGCGAGCGCGTCTACATCAACGGCGCGGTCCTTCGCGTCGACCGGAAGGTGTCGATCGAACTTCTGAACGACGCCACCTTCCTGCTCGAGAACCACGTGCTCCACGTCGACCAGGCGACGACGCCGCTGCGCCAGCTCTACTTCGCGGTACAGACCATCCTGATCGAGCCGGCACAGGCCGACCGCGCCCGCGAGATCGTACGCGGCCTCGAAATCGGCCTTCTCTCGGCGCTGGCCGAGCCCGAGCTCCGCGACGGCGTCGTAGCCGCCATCGCCCTGGTCGAGGCGAACCGCCTGATCGAGGCGCTGAAACTCATCCGGGGCCTCTACCGCGCCGAGGCCGCCATCATCGAGGGCGAACCCGCCGTCACCCGCACGAGGCCGATCCCGGCCGAGCCGCGTCGCACGCAACTTCAAGACCGCACGGCCTGAGGCCGCAGCCGGAAAGGCACCGACCATGGACGTCAGCAGCAGCACTTCGAACGGCACGTCGCAGGCCAGGACGACGGCGGGCGCCGCGAAGGCGGCGACGGGCTTCGCGGCCTCGCTGAACGCCGATACATTCCTGACGCTGCTCGTCACGCAGCTCAAGAACCAGGACCCGACGAAGCCGATGGATTCGACCGAGTATATCGGCCAGATCGCGACCTTGTCGCAGGTCGAGCAGGGCGCCAAGACAAACCAGAAGCTCGACGACATCCTCTCGTCGAGCTTCCTGTCCCAGGCCGACCAGATCATCGGCCGTACGGTGACCTCCTCCGACGGCATCGTCACCGGCCAGGTCAAATCGGTGATGATCACGAGCGAGGGGGCGGTCGCCAAGCTGATGGACGGGCGAAGCCTGCTCCTGTCCGAGGGCATCACGGTATCCTAAGGGCGGGCCGGGCTCGTCGAGGAAGCAGTTCCCTTGCCCGCATCCGCGTGGGAAGGAAGGGTAGAGGGTAGGGTCGACGTCCGCATGGAGGGGCAATACCGATGAGCGAGGTCGATGCCCTCGAACTCGTGCGCGGCGCGATCTGGACCGTGATCATCGGTGCCGGCCCGGCGATCGGCGCCGCGATGCTGGTCGGCATCCTCGTCGCGCTTCTCCAGGCCCTGACGCAGATCCAGGAGGTGACGCTCACCTTCGTGCCAAAGATCGTCGTGATCCTGCTGATGCTGCTCGTGACCAGCTCCTTCATCGGAGCCCAGATCTATGCCTTCGCGGAGACGACCTACGGGCGGATCGTAACGGGGTTTTAGAACGCCTCGCTTAGTCCCAGCCGGCTTGAACGCTGTCGACCGGAAGCGTTGGTAGGCTGCGGCATCGTCGGATCACCGTCGATTTTTGGCATCGATGCCTAGCTCATGCCGCTTTTCCCGGCCATCGGCCGCGTGTAGCGCGGTATTTGCCCCCAGCTTGGCCTTAATTGGCTCGAGCACGCAAGAACTTGCTGCGCTCAGCGTAAGGGAGTCATACAGTGTTGATACGTCTTGCCACCATCGCGACCTTGATCTCGACTGTCGCCGTTGCCGCGCCGGCACCGGATCGTGCGGCCCTGAAGCGGCACTGCACCGGCGATTACCTGAACTACTGCGGTGACATCGACCCGGATAGCCCGGAGGTCCAGGCCTGCTTCAAGAAGAACAAGCCGCAGCTTTCGGCTGCCTGCCAGGCCGCCATCGGCAGCTATACCAAGGCTCAGAAGGGAAGCTGAGCCTCCTCCGGTGCGGATGGAGCGGCCATGCCGCTTCACCCGCAGGGAGCGTGCCTCACATCGGGCATTCTGACTGGAATGGACCGAGGACGATATCGCCCTGCTGAGGGTTGTTCACGGTGAACGGCTTGGTGTCCTGCATCCCGAAGAAGCCGCGCCCGAGTTCCGCTTGGAAGACGTTCGTCCCGAACTCGATGAAGCATTTGTCGAGGACTGCCTCGTAGGCCAGTTGGATGCTTGCGACCGGTCTGCCGCGATCGCCCGATGCAAGGCTCCGCGGGGCTGGCCTGCAGAACGCCGCCAGGTTGATGGTGCCGGGCCGAGAGAGGCGGATCGCCGTTGAGGTACCGGGCCTCACGGTAAAGGAGGTGGTGCCCTCCAGGTTGCCCACGAGAAGGTAGGCCGATCGGTTGTAGACCCGTTTCGTGCATGCGGCTGACGCATCGACGATGCCGGCTACGAGGAGAACGGCGGACAAGCCGGCGGCGCCAAGGGTCTTGAAGCGGAAGGGCATGGCTGACTGTTTCCTCGCGTCATCGGGGGACGGCCGCATCGGCGTCGCCCTTTCGTCGCTCGGGAAACGCAGTTTTCGAGATCCGGCTCCGTCCTATCTCCAAACTCCCGCCGACAGGCCGGCTCGCTGGCATTTATCCCGCAAGCCCGATCGGACGACGCTTCTCCCGGACGTGCTGCGTCTTTGCGCTCGCGCGGTCCATTTCTTTGCGCTTGCGCAGTCTATGCCGTAAGGGCGCGGACGGTTTCCCAAGAGTACCGCGGACCCATGATACGCATCGAGAAGATCGGCAAGCAGAACGGCCGGCAGATCGTCTTCATCGACGCGTCGGCCGCGCTTCAGAAGGGCGAGAAGGCAGGCCTCGTCGGCCCGAACGGCGCCGGCAAGACCACCTTGTTCCGGATGCTCACCGGCGAGGAGCAGCCCGATGAAGGCCAGGTCCTGACGGATCGCGGGGTCACTATCGGCTATTTCAGCCAGGATGTCGGCGAGATGGCCGGCTGCAGCACCGTCTCGGCGGTGATGGCGGGTGCCGGACCCGTCAGCGTCATCGGGGCCGAGTTGAAGGAACTGGAGGCGGCGCTCGCCGATCCTGGCCGCGCGGACGAGATGGAGAGCATCATCGAGCGCTACGGCGAGGTCCAGGCCCGCTTCGAGGAACTCGACGGCTACGCTCTCGAGGGCCGGGCCTACGAGGTCCTTGCTGGTCTCAGCTTCAGCCAGGAGATGATGGACGGCGACGTCGGCAAGCTGTCGGGCGGCTGGAAGATGCGGGTGGCCCTTGCCCGCATCTTGCTGATGAATCCCGACGTCATGCTCCTCGACGAGCCGAGCAACCACCTCGACCTTGAAAGCCTGATCTGGCTCGAAGCCTTCCTGAAGGCCTACGAGGGCGCGCTGATGATGACCTCGCACGACCGCGAGTTCATGAACCGCATCGTCACCAAGGTGGTGGAGATCGATGGCGGGACGCTGACCACCTATTCGGGCGACTACGGCTTCTACGAGCAGCAGCGTGCCCTGAACGAGTCGCAGCAGCAGGCTCAGTTCGAGCGCCAGCAGGCCATGCTCGCCAAGGAGATCAAGTTCATCGAGCGCTTCAAGGCGCGCGCCTCCCACGCCGCCCAGGTGCAGAGCCGGGTGAAGAAGCTCGACAAGATCGAGCGTGTGGAGCCTCCGAAGCGGCGGCAATCGGTGGCCTTCGAGTTTCAGCCCGCTCCGCGCTCGGGCGACGACGTCGTCAGCCTCAAGAACGTGCACAAGCGCTACGGCAGCCGCAGCATCTACGAGGGGCTCGATTTCGGCATCAGGCGCAAGGAGCGCTGGTGCGTCATGGGCATCAACGGTGCCGGCAAGTCCACGCTCCTCAAGCTCGTGACGGGCACGACACAGCCGGATGACGGCACGGTGTCGGTTGGAGGAAGCGTGAAGCTCGGCTACTTCGCCCAGCACGCCATGGATCTACTCGACGGCGACCTCACGGTGTTCCAGGACCTCGAATCGTCGTTCCCCCAGGCCGGACAGGGCTCGCTGCGGGCGCTGGCAGGGTGCTTCGGCTTCTCGGGCGACGATGTCGAGAAGCGCTGCCGGGTGCTTTCTGGCGGCGAGAAGGCCAGGCTCGTGATGGCCAAGATGCTGTTCGACCCGCCGAATTTCCTGGTCCTCGACGAGCCCACCAACCATCTCGACATCGGCACCAAGGAGATGCTGATCGCAGCTCTGTCGGGCTACGAGGGCACGATGCTGTTCGTGTCCCACGACCGTCACTTCCTCGCAGCCCTGTCGAACCGCCTCCTCGAACTCACGCCGGACGGCATTCACCAATACGGAGGCGGGTATACCGAATACGTGGCGCGCACCGGCCAGGAGGCGCCCGGCCTGCGGAGTTGATGGCGGATGGGTCGCCGGCTCGGCAGCGTTTCCCGCGCAACCGACGGAATTGTGTGCAGTAGGCGACATTCGGGCACGGCGATGAACCGGCCCGCGGGCATTCAGGTTGGCGGATCAGGATACCGCCGCGGCCGGAACCGAACCGCACCACAACCTGGAGGCCCGCAGATATGCGCCGGACGACCACGACCCTGATGCTCACCTTCATCGGCGGCCTCGCCGCGTTCGGACCGTCATGGCCCGCGGCGGCTCAGAGCACCGGCTACGTCACCGGCTTCCCCGGCAGGGACCCGGCAGGAGACGACGAGATCGGCTGGGGTCCGGCATACCGGCCCGAGACGAGCTTCTCGCAACCCGGCACTCCGCCGACCCCGGGCGATTTCGCCGGTCGCGCCTATCGGGCGCGGACCGGCCGGGGACCCTACGATGCGATCCAGGACACGAGGGGCATGCGCCCGATCGGCTATCCGCAGGGCCTTCGCGAAGATGCGCCGCGTCGGCGGTCGATCGGAATGCGCCGGGCTGCAAAGCCTGAGGCGAGGGCGAGCCGGCGGCGGTCCGCGGTAATGCAGGGGCAGCGCTAGGAGCGGGCTGATCCCCGAACATCGCGCATCGGCGGATCGACCGAAGCGCCGCGCCCTGACGGTGACTACTCTCACCGCGGTCGCGGCGCAGCTCACTGTCGAGAATAACGTCTGTGCTGGGATCGTCCCTCGCTCCTGCCGGAGCGACGCTGCCGGGTCCTTTTTCGGCTACGTCTCGGGGATGCATCTCGACGGCATAAGCCGCCTGTGGTGGAACATCTCGCGCACCACGCGGTTGCGCCGGGCGACCCGCATCTCATCTATGTGGGCGACTCGCGCCGTTGTGCCCATCCAGGAGTTCCACCATGCGTTCAAGCGCGAACACGTCGGTGATTGCGACGCTACCGTCTGGCAGGGTTCGGCCGATAAGGCGATTGCGCATGGCATTCGCAGCCCTGGCGCTCGCCACCGGATTGTCAGGCTGCGGCGCGATCAACCGCGTCCCGACGCTCGAGGAGAGCGCGAAATCCTCCTGGAGCGAGGTGCAGAACCAGTATCAGCGCCGGGCCGACCTGATCCCCAACCTCGTCGAGACGGTGAAGGGCTACGCCCAGCAGGAAAAGGACGTGCTCGTCGGCGTCACCGAGGCACGGGCCAAGGCTTCCAGCGTCAAGGTCGATGCTTCGACGGTGAGCGATCCGGTGAAGTTCAAGGAATTCCAGGACGCTCAGAACCAGCTCTCCGGCGCGCTCGGGAGGCTGCTGGTGACCGTCGAGCGTTACCCCGACATCAAGTCCAACCAAAACTTCCTCGCCCTGCAATCGCAGCTCGAAGGCACGGAGAACCGCATCGCGGTAGCGCGGCGCGACTACATCGGCGCGGTCCAGGCCTACAACACCGAGATCCGCACGATCCCGGGCCGCTGGATCGCCTCGTGGTTCTATCCCGAAGCCAAGCCGCTGGAGACCTTCGCGGCGACGCCGAATGCCGATCGGCCGCCGAACGTGAAGTTCTAGCGTAGACCCCGTGCGGCGCATCGTGGGACGGACCGGCCAGACGCTTTTGGCGGCGCTGGCCGGGCTCATGCTCGTCTGGCTCGTCGCCTCGGGTGCGGCCTTCGCGGCCGAGCCGACCTTCCCGGCCTTGACCAGTCGGGTCGTGGACGCCGCCGGCATCCTGAAGCCGGAGGCAAAGGCCGCGATCGAGGCCAAGCTCAAGGCGTACGAGGAAAAGACTTCCGATCAGGTCGTCGTCGCGACCCTGACGAGTCTTCAGGACCGCACCATCGAGGATGTTGGCAATCGCCTCTACCGCGAATGGAAGATCGGCCAGGCCAAGACCAATAACGGTGCCCTGCTCATCGTCGCCCCGAACGAGCGCAAGGTCCGGATCGAGGTCGGCTACGGCCTCGAAGGCGCACTCACCGACGCTCTCACCAAGGTCATCATCACGACCGCCATCACGCCGCGCTTCAAGACGGGCGATTACGGCGGCGGGATCGAGGCCGGCGTCGATGCGATGCTCGAGATCCTCTCGGGCGATGCCGAGGAATGGCAGCGCAAGGGCAAGGTCCGGTCGGACGATGCCGATCCCCGGCAGGTGATCCTGTACATCATCGTCATCTTGGTCATCGTATTCGTGTTCGCCCGCATGAACCGTGGCGGCCGCGGCGGCGGCGGCTTCATCATCCTGCCGGGCCCGTCCTCGGGAGGCTGGAGCGGCGGCGTGTCGGATGGCGGCTTCGGAGGCGGGGGAGGTTTCTCCGGCGGCGGCGGCTCGTCGGGAGGCGGCGGCGCCTCGGGAGACTGGTAGGATGTCAATGCTGAGCCAAGGCGACCGCGACGGCATCGCGGCGGCGATCCAGGCGGCGGAGCGGTCCACCTCTGGAGAGATCGTCGTGCTCGTGGCGGCTCGCGCCGGCGCCTACCGCTCGGTCGCCCTCCTGGCGGCGCTGCTGTGCGGCCTTGTCATCCCCTGGCCGCTGATCATGGCGACGCAATGGAGTGCCGCCTCCATTGCCCTTGCCCAGGCGATCGTCGTCCTCGCCGTGCTTCTGGGCACGCTTCATCCGACAGCGCGCCTCGCCCTCGTTCCCCGCGCCTTTCGCCGCCAGAGGGCACACGACGCGGCACTACGAGAATTTACATCGCGCGGCGTCACGCGGACCCGCGGGCGCACCGGCATCCTGGTCTACCTCGCCGTGGCCGAGGGCCATGCCGAGATCGTCGCCGACAGCGCCATCGCCGAGCGCGTTCCCAGCGAGGCCTGGTCGGCGGCGATCGGCAATCTCCTCGATGCCCTTCGCCGGAACGATGCCGCTGGCGGTCTCGTGGCGGTGGTGGGCGAAGTCGGGGCTATCCTGGCGGCGGAGCTGCCGGGCAGCCATGACGATATCGACGAATTGCCCAATCGCGTCATCGTGCTGGACTGATACATCCGGGCTGAAAAGTTAGCAGAACCCTAGCCCTTGCTTGCGTTCTGCGCGAAAAGGCGCCCCTCGGCCCGCGCGAAAAGGACGGGCTGCTGGAGCGAGACGTCGATGAGCGCGATTTCGAAGCACGGGCCCTGGGCCCTCGTCGGAGCGTTGGGGGCAGCCGCCCTCGCCATCGTCGCCACCTCGCGGGGCGAGAGCATCAACGCCCTGTGGGTCGTGGTCGCGGCGGTCTGCGTCTACCTGATCGCGTACCGCTATTACTCGCTCTTTATCGCCGACAAGGTGATGCGCCTCGATCCCAAGCGCGAGACGCCGGCCCATCGTCACAACGACGGCCTCGACTACGTCCCCACCAACAAGACGGTCCTGTTCGGCCATCACTTCGCGGCCATCGCGGGTGCCGGACCCCTCGTCGGCCCGGTCCTCGCCGCGCAGATGGGCTACTTGCCGGGCATGCTGTGGATCCTCGCCGGCGTCGTCGTCGCCGGTGCGGTCCAGGACTTCATGATCCTGTTCATCTCGATGCGGCGCGACGGGCGCTCGCTCGGCGAACTGATCCGCGCCGAGCTCGGCGTCATCCCCGGCATCATCGCCCTGTTCGGCACCTTCATGATCATGATCATCCTGCTCGCCGTGCTGGCGATGGTGGTGGTTAAGGCGCTGGCCGAGAGCCCCTGGGGCACCTTCACGGTGGCGGCGACCATCCCGATCGCCCTGCTGATGGGCCTCTACGCGCGCTACGTCCGGCCGGGGAAGGTCGGCGAGGTCTCGATCATCGGCTTCATCCTGCTCATGGCGGCGATCGTCTATGGTGGTCGGATCGCGGCGGATCCCTACTGGGGTCCGGCCTTTACCTTCACCGGCATCCAGCTCACCTGGATGCTGATCGGCTACGGCTTCGTCGCCGCGATCCTGCCGGTCTGGCTCCTGCTCGCGCCGCGCGACTACCTCTCGACCTTCCTCAAGATCGGCACCATCGTCGGGCTCGCCATCGGCATCGTCTTCGTCGCCCCGCACATGCAGATGCCGGCGGTGACCAAATTCGTCGACGGCACCGGCCCGGTCTGGGCCGGCAGCCTGTTTCCGTTCCTTTTCATCACCATCGCGTGCGGCGCGGTCTCGGGCTTCCACGCCCTCATCTCGTCGGGAACGACGCCGAAGCTCGTCGGAAACGAGCTCGACACCCGCTTCATTGGATACGGCGGCATGCTCATGGAGAGCTTCGTCGCGATCATGGCGCTCGTCGCCGCGAGCGTGATCGATCCGGGCATCTACTTCACCATGAACTCGCCGGGCGCGCTGCTCGGCGCGACTCCCGAGAGCGCCGCCGCAGCCGTCACCAATCTCGGCTTCCCCATTGCGCCCGACGTGATCGCCCAGACCGCCAAGGATGTCGGCGAGACCTCGATCATCGCACGCACCGGCGGCGCCCCGACGCTGGCAGTCGGCATGGCCCACATCATCTCCTCGGCCATCGGCGGCAAGGCGATGATGGCCTTCTGGTACCATTTCGCGATCCTGTTCGAGGCCCTTTTCATCCTTACGGCCGTGGATGCGGGCACCCGCGCCGGCCGCTTCATGCTGCAGGACCTGCTCGGCCTCGTCTCTCCGAGGTTCAAGGACACGACGGCCTGGGTTCCGAGCGTGCTGGCGACTGCCATCTGCGTCGGCGCCTGGGGCTTCTTCCTTTACCAGGGCGTCACCGACCCGTTAGGCGGCATCTATACCCTCTGGCCGCTCTTCGGCATCTCCAACCAGATGCTGGCGGCCGTGGCGCTGACGCTCGCCACAGTGGTCATCTTCAAGATGAAGCGCGAGCGCTACGCCTTCGTCACGATCATCCCCACAATCTGGCTGTGCATCTGCACGCTGACCGCCGGCTGGCAGAAGATCTTCTCGCCCGACCCCAAGATCGGCTTCCTCAGCCATGCCGACCGGTTCTCGGTCGCCATCGCCGAGGGCAAGGTGTTGGCACCGGCGAAAAGCATGGCCGACATGCACAAGATCGTCTTCAACGACCGGATCGACGCCGGCCTTGCCGTGATGTTCGTCGGCCTCGTCGTGGCGATCGCCGTCTTCGGCGTCATGGCCTGCGTCAAGGCTTACCGCGCCGACCGCTGGACGGCGCTCGAAGCCGATCCGAAACTCGCGCCGGCGGAGTAGGGGACATGGCGGGCATGGCAGCGTCGCAGGGATATCGCGAACGTCTCAAGGCGTTCGGAAAATGCGTCTGCGACGGCGCCCGCCTCATGGTCGGCCAGGGCGACTATGAGGCCTATGTCGCCCATATCCGCCGGACTCACCCCGATCAGTCGCCGATGACCGAGCTGGAGTTCTTCCGCAATCGCGAGAATGCCCGGTTCGGTGTCGGAAATACCAACGGCTTCCGCTGCTGCTGACGTGATCGGAGCGGGCGAGAATAACCATCCGGCCGCGTCGCAGCTGGCGCGTGTAGCGTCGCCTCGGCCCTTCGGTCTAGGCTGCTCCGGAGGCATGGAGATGGCGGGATGCACGGTAGGGCAGGGCGAACGGGCCTCATCGCCTTCGATCGCAAGGCACCCGGTCTCACCGGCATCGCGGTGCGCGGCTTTCTCCTCTCTCTCATCACGTTCGGGATCTACCGGTTCTGGTACATTACCGAGCTGAGGCGCTTCTTCTGGAGCCGCACCCTCATCGACGGAAGTCCTGCCGAATATACGGGTCGCGGCAAGGAGCTCTTCCTCGGCTTTCTCGTCGCCCTCGCGATCCTGATCCCGCTCTACATCGCGATCTTCGTCGCCTCCATCTCGGTGCCCGCCCTGGCGCCGTTCGCCGGCGCGCTCTCGTTTCCGATCCTGTTCGTCCTCGGCCAGTTCGCCCTCTATCGCGGACGGCGCTACCGTGCCTCGCGCACCTTCTGGCGCGGCATCCGTCTGGGACAGGACGGCTCCGGGATCGCCTACGCGCTGATGGCGGCGGGCTGGTGGCTCCTGACTCTCCTGACCTTCGGCCTTGCCTTCCCGTTCATGCGCGCGTCCCTCGAGCGGTACCGCATCGATCACACCCTGGTCGGATCGAGCCGGATGAGCTCGACGGCGACAGGCCGCTCGATCCTCGGGCCCTGGCTCCTGTTCTACAGCGTGGCCCTCCTGCCGGTGATCCTGTCTCTCGCCGTCGCGTTCGCGGGCCTGGGTTTCGCGATCCCGGAGGATCTCCTCGTCGAACGTGGCAGCCGCACGATCCTGAACCCCGCCTACGACTCCGTGACCAAAACGGCGATCGGGTTTTCGGTCGTCGGCGCCCTCGGCTTCGGCACCGTTGCCGGCGTCCTGCTGATCCCGTTCTATCGGGCGAGGGAGACAAAAGCCTTCATGAATGCGGCGAGCCTCGGCCCGGCACGGCTCGCCTCGACGCTGCGGGCCGGCCAGTTCTACTGGCCCTACCTCGTGTATTTCCTCTCGCTGATCGGCTTCGTGCTCCTCATTCTGGTGATCGCGGTCTTATTGGGCGGAGGCCTCCACCTCGCGGGTTCGCAATCGGGAATGCACATCGCCATCGCTCTGGGCACGATCGTCCTTTATCTCGGCGGCGCTCTGCTGGTAGCAGTCCTCCATGTGCGCTTGATCCAGGCTCGGCTTTGGGAGGCGGTCGCGACGACCACGGTGATCGACGATGCGGATGGGCTCGACGCCGTCCTCGCGTCGAGCCGTGCGCAGGCGAGCGGTCTCAATGAGGGTATGGCCGACGCCCTCGATCTCGGCGGCGCCATCGAGATCGGGCTCTAGGTGGCGGCTTCCCAGGCGAGCGGGACCTACTTCGATGGCCTGACCGCACGGCCACATCCCGTGACGCTCCGGTTGACTGATCGCCTCGAGATCGTGGGCCGCGACATCTCCGTCGCATGGGACCTCGCCGACATCGTCGCCGGAGAGACGCCGCCGCCTCTGATGCGGCTCTCGGTCGTCGGAGAATCCGCCCGCATCGAGTTCACCGACGAGGTTTTCGCCCGTGCCGTCTTCGTCCTCTGCCCGGACCTGTATCGACCAGAGGCGAGGGATGCCGGCGGACGCTGGCGTCTCGTGCTCTGGTCCGTGGCCGCCGGACTGTCGGTCCTGCTCGTCGCCATCTATGGCGTGCCCGCCCTGGCAGTCCGCCTCGCGCCGCTGGTGCCGGACGCCATCGAATCCCGTCTCGGCGCCGCGGTCGACGGACAGATCGTCAACATTCTCGGCGATCCTCCCGCCTGCAACGACGCGCCGGCTCAAGCCGTTCTCGATCGTCTCGTCGCCCGGATGATTCAGGGACGTGGCCTTCCCTCCGACCTGCGCCTCACCGTGCGCCGGCATGCCATGGCCAACGCCCTGACCCTGCCGGGCGGACGCGTGATCGTGCTCTCGAATCTCATCGCGCAGGCGCAAAACGCCGACGAGTTCGCCGCCATCCTCGCCCACGAGTTCGGTCACGTGGTCGCCCGCGACCCGACGCGGTCCTTGATCCAGGCCACGGGCTCGTCGTTCCTGCTGAGCCTGGTGCTCGGCGACCTCACCGGCTCGACGATCATCGTCGCCCTCGGGCAGGCCGCGGTCTCGGCCGGCTATTCGCGCGATGCCGAGCGGACGGCGGATGATTACGCGGTGACGATGATGGAGGCGGCCGGCGGCGACGCCTTCGCCCTCGCCACCATGCTCGAGCGGATCGCCAAGGACGACGCCAAGGACGGTGCCAAGGACGGAAGCAAGCGGAATCTGACGAACTTCCTGCGCAGTCATCCGTTCACAGCCGAAAGAGCCGCGCGCATAAGGGCGCTGGCAAGTCCCGGCTCGGCGGGGCGGCGCATCCTCCCGGACGAAGACTGGGCCGTTCTGAAGAGGATCTGCACGAAGGCAGCGCCGGCGACCGAACCCTGAGCACCCGACCTCTGCTCCAGAAGACCAACCCGCCTCCGATGTCGACACGCCGCGCCGCTGGCGAAGCTCTTGCTACCGGTTTAAGCCGAACCGATCGCGTGGGGGACCGGCCGAGGGCCGTCTGCCTCGAACATCATCAGAAAACGGGAGCCGAACTTGGCCACCATCATCCCCGTCGCGTCCTTCGATTGCGTCGTCTTCGGTGCCACCGGCGACCTGACCACCCGCAAGCTCCTGCCCGCCCTGTACTATCGCTTCAAGGACGGCCAGATCCCTAAGACCAGCCGGATCATCGGCGCCTCGCGCTCGGCGATGAGTACGGAGGCGTTCCGCGAGCGGGCCCGCGATGCTGTCAAGCGGTTCGTGCCGGCTGTGGACATCGACGAGACCAAACTCGCCGACTTCCTCGAACATGTCGATTACGTCGCCGTCGACGGGGCAGGGGAAGAAGGCTGGAGCGACCTCGCCGCCAAGCTCGCCGAGCGACCCGATCAGATACGGCCATTCTATCTCGCGACCTCGCCCGACCTCTACGGCTCGATCTGCCGCAACCTCTCTGCCCATGGGCTCATTGGCGACAAGTCCCGTGTCGTGCTGGAGAAGCCGATCGGCAAGAACCTCAAATCGGCCCGCGCCATCAACGATGCGGTCGGCGAGGTCTTTCCCGAGGAGCAGATCTTCCGAATCGACCATTACCTCGGCAAGGAGACGGTGCAGAACCTCCTCGCGCTGCGTTTTGCCAACACCATCTTCGAGCGCCTCTGGACGGCGGACGTCATCGATCATGTCCAGATCACCGTCGGCGAGACCGTCGGCGTCGAGGGTCGGGCCGGTTACTACGACACCTCGGGCGCCCTGCGCGACATGGTGCAGAACCACATGCTGCAGCTCCTCTGCCTCATGGCGATGGAGAGCCCGCTTTCCCTGGATGCCAATTCCGTGCGCGACGAGAAGCTCAAGGTGCTGCGGGCACTCAAGCCGATCACGCCCAACGATGTCCAGAGCGTGACCGTCCGCGGCCAGTACGCGGCTGGCGCCATCGACGGCAAATCGGTCGACGGCTACCGCACCGATATCGGCGGAAACGAAGCGAGCCGGACCGAGACCTTCGTGGCGTTGAAGCTCGAGGTCCAATCCTGGCGCTGGGCCGGCGTGCCCTTCTACCTGCGCACTGGCAAGCGGTTGCCCAAGAAGCTCTCCGAGATCGTGGTGCAGTTCCGCGCCTCGCCGTTCTCGATCTTCCCCGCCGAGTCGTTCGGGCGCGAGCCGAATCGCCTCGTCATCCGCCTCCAGCCCGAGGAAGGCATCAAGCTCGAAGTCATGACCAAGGACCCTGGTCCCGGCGGCATGCGGCTTAGGCCGACCAACCTCGACATCTCCTTCGAGGAGACGTTCAAGCAGCGCTATCCCGACGCCTACGAGCGCCTGCTGATGGATGTCGTGCGCGGCAACGCGACACTGTTCATGCGTCGAGACGAGGTCGAGGTCGCGTGGGCCTGGGCTGATTCGCTGTTGAAAGCGTGGGCAGACCGGCCCGAGTCTCCTCGACTCTATCCCGCCGGAAGCTGGGGACCCACCGCGGCCATCGCTCTCATCGAGCGCGATGGCCGTACTTGGCACGAGGAAATGAACTGACACTCGGTAACTCTCGTCCATTTTGCTGTTCAAAGCAGGACATCGGCCAATCTGCGTATTCAGCCATGCACTGGCGGCTCGACTCGGAAATGGTTCACCTCTAAACAGAGTCGTAGACGGAATCGTGTTTTCTGTTCTGTATTCAGTGCGTTGACAGATGGCAAAAATGGAAACGGCACTCTCGATTAATCGTCGCTACCTCCATGACGAGGTTGTGGAGCGAATGCGCGAGCTTATTCTTTCAGGAGAGCTTCAGCCGCGTTCTCGCGTGAACGAAGGGGAGTTGACCGAGCGGTTCGGCATCTCGCGCACGCCCTTGCGGGAAGCGATCAAGATCTTGGCCACCGAAGGCTTGCTGGAGCTGCTTCCGAATCGCGGCGCCCGCGTCGCCAGTCTCGCTCTGTCGGAAATCGAGGAGATGATCGAGGTCATCGCCGGGCTCGAAGCCACCGCGGCGGCCATCACCTGCCACACCATCTCGGACGAGGAGGTCGCCGATATCGAGGCGGACCATTCCGCCATGATCTCGGCCTGGAAGACGGGCGATCAGGATACCTATTTCAGACACAACCGCGCCATCCACGAGGCGGTCATGGCGGCGAGCCGCAACGCCACGCTCAATCACATCTATGTGGGGTTGTCCGGTCGCGTCCAATGCTCCCGTTACTCCGCTCATCAATCCCCCGAGCAATGGGCGACCGCGATGGCCGAGCACGAGCGCATGATCGAACTGCTTCGCGCCCGCGACGGCGAGGCACTCTCCTCGCTGATGCGCCAGCACATCCGCGCCAAGAAGTCGGTCATCGCCGCCAACTTCGTCGATTCCGACAACGCTTTCGACCCGGACTGAGACGCCTTAATCGAAAACCGGTCTTTAGCGTCACGTCGAGAATTTGCCGCTCGGCCCAAGCCACGATGACACCACATCAGGCGACAAGATCGTCTGTCTTCAGACTGGCCACGAGATCCGAGAACCGGTCTCCCTGGACGACCACATGGAGTCTCAGGGCCTCGGCGGCGCGAACTTCGTCCCCCTTCATCACCGCATCGACGATCGCTTCGTGCTCGGCGAAGGATTGTCCGAGACGATTCCGGGCGCGAAGCTGCAGCCGCCGGAAAGGCGTCAGACGCCGATGCAGCAGGCGCGCCTGCTCGCATAGGAATGCGTTGCGGCAGGCCCGATAGATCACCGTGTGGAAAACGTAATTCTCCTGGTAATAGCCCTCCGGGTCATTCGCTTCGGCAAGGACCGCGCAGGCGGCCAGCGACGCCTTGAGATCGGCCTCGTCCTGCGGGATCAGCCGGCGCGCCGCAAATCGACCGCAGGACGCCTCGATCTCAGCCATCGTCTCGAACATCGCGATCAGGACCTGCGGCTCGGGCGCGCTGACGATGGCCCCGCGGCGCGCCTTGATCTCGACCAGTCCCGTCATCGCCAGTTGCAGGAGTGCCTCGCGGATCGGCGTCCGCGAAACGCCGAAGCGCTCGGCGAGTTGTGTCTCGTCGAGCCTCGCCCCCAATGGCAGCCGTCCGTCGACGATCTCGTCCTCGATCGTCTGCCTCAAACGCCCGCCCCGGTTCATGCCGCTCTCCCTTTTTTCATTCTGATTATTCATACGGGTTGGCAAAGTATACAAGCTGTGATCGGCTGATACGAAACAGAACGTCGCGCAATAAGAGCGGCGAGACTCAGTATTCGCCGCGAGCGCGGATGTCGTGGTTCTCGCAAGGCTCCCCGCCTATCGACGCTCTGGAGGAGATCCACCGGCGTAGCGCGTCAGCGCCGCGATGCGGTCGTCGATCGAGGGATGAGTCGCGAAGAGGTCGCCGATCCCCGAGCGTGGATTGTCGACGCACATTTCCATCACGCCTGACGGCGCGCGAGCGAGTTCGCCCCGGCCGGAGATCTTGAGAAGCGCGCCGATCATCGCATCAGGATCCTTCGTCAATTCGACGGCGCCAGCGTCGGCAACGTATTCACGTGTCCGCGACAGGCTGAAACGGATCAGCCGGGATGCACCCCAGGCGATGACCACCAGCGCGACGCCGATCAGAAGGGCCGGCAGCGCCCCACCCCGGTCGCGTCCGCGGCCCGACGTGAGATTGCCGCGCATGAGCATCTCGCCCGCGAAGCTGAAGACGCCGGCGATCAGGATGGCGATCATCATGGTGCGGACGTCGTCGTTGCGGATATGGGTCAGTTCGTGGGCGAGCACGGCCTCCATCTCGCGCGGATTGAGCGCCTGCGTCAGCCCGGTGGTCACCGTGATGGCGTACTGGTTCGGGTTGAGGCCGGTGGCATAGGCGTTGAGCGCCTGATCCTCGACGACGTTCAGCCTCGGAACGGTCAAGCCGCGGGCGATGCACAGGTTCTCCAGCAAGCCATAGAGTTCGGGTGCCTCGGCTCGCGTCACCGCTCGCGCACCCGTTACTCCGTCGATCAGCCGTTGATGGGCGTGATAGGCTACGAACAGCCACAGGAAGGCTCCCGCGAAGGCGATGGGTCCGAGCCAGATCAGGTCGCCGGCTGCGGCGGCGAGGTAGATCGACAAGGCCGGCGGGCTACCCGCCGGCAGGTTTCCACCCATCGCCCGAACGACGAGCGCAGCGCCAAAGGCCAGCACGAGGACGAGGGCGAAGAGAATCCCCACCAGCACCCGCGAACGGATCTCGTTGGCGCGGATATGGGTGTAGAGGCCGTAGGCGGTCACCGGGCGGCCTCCCGTTGCCTCGGATCAGAACGAGACCGAGGGCGGGGCGTCGAGCAGCTTGCGCTCGGTCTCGCTGAGATCGAAGCCGGCCTGCGGATGGAAGCCCAGGCGCCGGGCGAACAGGATGGCCGGGATCGCGGCGATCGCCGCATTGTACTCGGCGACCGCGTTGTTGAAGAAGCGCCGAGCGGCCGCGAGGCGGTTCTCGACCTCCGAAAGCTCGTCCTGAAGGCTTTGGAAGTTGGTGTTGGCCTTCAGGTCCGGATAGGCCTCGCTGAGGGCGAGGAGACGACCGAGCGCGCTCTGCAAAGCCGCTTCGCTCTCGGCCTGCGCGCCGGGGCCGCGGGCCGTGGCCGCCTCGTTGCGCGCGCGCACGACCGCCTCCAAGGTGCCGCGCTCGTGCCCGGCATAACCCTTCACGGTCTCGACGAGGTTGGGGATGAGGTCGCGGCGCTGCTTGAGTTGCACGTCGACGTCGCCGAAGGCTTGCGCGACCCGCGCCTTGAGCGCGACGAGGCCGTTATAGGTGAAGACCAGCCAGACCGCGATGAGGGCGACGGCGCCGATGACGACCCATTTCATTGCCTGTCTCCCTTAGGGGACGCCCGCACCATCTCGAGCGGACGCCCAGCCTCGGCCTTCACGAAGCCCTCGGGGCCAGGCTCGAACCGCAGCGAAGAGTCGCCGCCGCCATAGAGCATCAGGGCGAAATCCTCGATCTGCCAGCGCGACAGCTTCAGCTTCGCCACAGCCGCGTCGCATGGGGCGGCCGCCAGAACGGTGCCGCCTTCGCCCACCTGTTTCTCGGTGCCAAGGGTGACCGCGCAAAGCGGTGTCCCGCCCGGCCGACGCATCGTCCAGAGGCCCGCAACTTGCGCCGCGGACGGTGCCCGGTCGATGCCGGCCTTGGCGCGCACCAGCAGGATTGCGGGGACGTCGGTCACGCGAGTTTTCAGCAGGGTCGTCTCGTCCTCTTCGAACGTCGCGACCTTCCGGCGCGTCGCGTCGAACAGGCGAATGCCGCCTTCGTAGTCCCAGGCGGAGGCCTCGGCGAGCTTCGGCAGCCGCGCGGAGCAGTCCGGCGCGGGCACGGCCGACCAGCCGCCGATGGTCCGCTCACTCGTCAGCTTCAGCCGACAGCCCGGCTTGCCGTCTTCAGGCGCCGCGAGCCACTCGCCGAGGCTGTCGCGGGCATGATCGGGCAGCGTCTGTGCAGGAGCCCCCAGACTTCCGAGCACGACGACGACAGCTGCGAGGGCGAGGCGCATCGCGTCAGTTCAGCTTGACCAGTTCGACGCGCCGGTTCTTGGCGCGGCCGGCCTCGTCGTCGTTGCTGGCCGTCGGCGCGACCATGCCGATCCCGGCGGCCTTGAGGCGCTTGGCGTCGATGCCGTAGCTGCCCGAGAGCGCCTTGATCACCGCGTCCGAGCGGCGCTTCGAGAGGTCGACGTTGTAATCGTAGCCGCCCTGGTTGTCGGTATGCCCGACCACGATGACGGCGAGCTTGGAATCGGCCTTCATCAGGCCGGCGATCTCCTGGAGGGTCGGGGCGGATTCCGGCTTCACGTCGGTCTTGGCCGTGTCGAACAGAATGCCGTAGAGGGCGACCTTGCCGGTGGCGCCGATGCTTTTGGCCATTTCGTCGGCCTTGACGGTGGTCATCTTGCGCTCGCGCGCCTTCGGTTCGAGCAGGTGCACGACGGCGACGGTGCGACCGGTGAAGGCCTTACAATAGGGCCCTCCGTCGACCCGGAAGGCCTGGACCGTGAGCCAGGTGTCCCCGTCCGGATCGGGCCGCTTGGCGGTCATGTAGCGCTGATCGCTGATCGTGCTGGTGACCGCGCAAGCCCCATTCGAGAAAGCCGGGTCCTTCACGTCGGCGGCACGAAAGAAATACATCATCAGGCTGGAGGAGCTTCCGCCGCCGGAAGAGGACCGGGTGTGGTCGCCGCCGCAGCCTTCGGCCTTGCACGAGTAGAGGACCGAGCCGCCGCCGGCCTCGATCTCATCCTGGTAGTTGCGCAGCACCTCGAAGGGCGAGCGGCCGGCGGGGATGAGATAGACGAGCCGGGTCAGGGCGCCTTCGAGCTCCTGCTGCTGCTTTGGCACGTAGAGGCGGTTGTTCGTCACGTCGCGCTGATCGGTTTGCTCCAGCTTCGACAGCGGCACCTTGAAGTCCGTGTAGGCGGACTTCTCGTAACCGACGATGTAGGCGCCCTCGTAGCGCTTCAGCACAGGGCTGTCCTTGACCCCGGGGATGTCCTTGGTCGGCTCGGTGGCATCGGCTGCAACAATGGCCGGCCACAACCCGACAAGGAGGGCCAGAAATCCCCAACCGACACGCGTCATGACACAGCACCCCGCACCGAATCGCTAGAAGCGGCCGGACGATAAGTCTTGATGGGTGAAAGATATAGCGCAGCTACGCTTTCGCGCCGTGATGATCGCTTCCGGCCGCGCTGTCGCGTAACGGTTCTAGATTACTGCCCCGTCCAATGCGGCGCCCGCTTGCCGAGGAACGCTTCCATCCCCTCGCGAAAGTCGGCGCTGGTATAGCAGAGGCGGATGAGATCATCGCCGGGGCGCTCGCCCTCTGTTTCGTCCATGGCCTGAAGGCGGCGAAGACCTTCCTTGGTGGCCCGGAGGGTCAGCGGCGCATGGCCGGCGACGAGGGCGGCGAGCTCGGTGGCCCGGGTCGTGAGCGCTACGGCATCCGGCACGACCTCGCCGACGAGCCCGATGGCGAGCGCCTCCCGCGCGCCGACGAGGCGGGCGGTAAAGATCATGTCCTTGACGCGGGCGGGGCCGATGAGGTCCGAGAGCCGCTTGAGGTTGACGAGCGAGAGGCAGTTGCCGAGGGTCCGGGCGATCGGGAAGCCGAATTTCGCGTCCTCCGTGGCAATGCGCAGGTCGCAGGCCGCCGCGATCGCCGCGCCGCCGCCGGTACAGGCACCCGCCACCGCCGCGATGACCGGCACTCGCAGGCGTTCGAGCGCATTCATCACCCGGTCCATGAAGCGCTCGTACTCAATCGCATCCTGCGCCGAGGAAAAATCGCGGAACTGCGCGATGTCGGTTCCGGCCGCGAAGGCCTTGTCGCCGGCGCCCGCGATGACGAGGACCTTGACCAAGGCATCGGCCTCGATCGCCGCACAGCGGTCGATCAACCCCTGATACATCGCGAAGGTCAGGGCGTTGCGCGCCTGCGGCCGGTTCAGGGTGATGCGGGCGATCCCAGCGGCGTCGGCCTCGTAAAGCAGTTCGTCGGTCGCGCTCATGCCGTCTCCTGAATACGGCCTGGATCTATCAGGAACGCCGTGTCTCCGTCACGTCCCGCTCCAGTCGTGGTCCGCGACGATCGCCTCCACCGGACGGCCCCACGTCGCCGGTTGGTCGCCTGAGCCTGTTCCGAGGGCGCATTGGACCATGACGCTGTCGCTCCAGCGCCCATACTTGTAGCCGACCGCCGGCAGGAGCCCGACCCGGGCGAAGCCGCAAGCCTCGTGGAGGCGCAGGGACGCCTCGTTCTGCGCGTCGATATAGCCGATCATCTGGCGGTAGCCGCCCGCGGCGCAGGCCTCGATCAGGGCCGGGAGCAGCCGCCGCCCGATCCCGGCATGGAGGTGCTGGTGGTGGACGTAGATCGAGTGCTTGAGGGTGTAGCGATAGGCCGGGCGCTTGCGGAACGGCACCGCATAGGCATAACCGGCAACGACTCCGTCGCGGTCGGCGACGAGGTGCGGCAGGCGCTTCTTGCGCATGGCCTTCCGGCGCCGCTTGAGATCGTCGGGATGGAGCGCACCGGCATCGTCGTCCGCCACGTCCCCGACGCCGCGGCGGATGTGATGAGCGTAGATCGCCACCATCGCCGGCACGTCGGCATCCGACGACGGCCGGATGACGATGTCGTGCTCCGGAGCGGCCGGCAGGCCCTGCGCCATCGTCAACGGCCCTCGCGCATGACGTAGGTGTAGAATCGGATGCGGCCGTCGGCTTCGACATCGCGGAATACGCCCTGGATCTCGGCCTCGAAGCCTGGGAACAGGTTGGCAGAGCGTTCGAACATCTTGAAGTAGTCCAGCATGGGTTTGGCCCGCTCGTCGAGGCGCTCGCCTGGCAGCACCGTGCCGATGCCCGGCGGATAGACCAGAAGCAAGGTCGTCGCCACGCGCCCTTCGGCCTCCGCGATCGGCACGTAATCGACGTTGTTGCGGGTGAGCTGCTGCACCGCTTCCTTCGGGGTCATCACCATTTCCGGCAGGTGCCCCGGCTCGAACTGCTTGCGTTGGAGAGTGCTGGTGCCGTGCTCGCGGTGGAAGGCGTGGAAGTCGGCGCAGAGGTCGCGCAGGCGCACGCCCTTGTAGCGGTTGGGCCGGCGCCGGACGAATTCCGGCATCGCGTCTTCGAGAGGCACGTTGTCGTCGTGCAGGCGCTTGAAGGCGACGAGGCCCGAGATCAGCGTGCCGGCCTTGGACGATTCGACCCCCGGTGTCAGGAGGAAGAGCAGAGAGTTGAGGTCGTTCTTCTCCGGGACGATGCGGTTCTCGCGCAGGTATTGCGCGACGATGGGCGCGGGCACGCCGTGCTCGGCATATTCGCCGGTGCGCCGGTCGAACCCCGGCGTCAGCACGGTGAGCTTGTTGGGGTCGGTCATGGCGTAGTTCGGCGCCACATGGGTGAAGCCGTGCCAGGACGCGCCCGGTGTCAGCTCCCAGTACTTCGGGTCGCTTGCGAGCTCGTCCGTCGTCAGGCTCTCCCACGGAACCTTGCCCTCCGGTCCCTTGACCGTGTCCGGCACGAAGGGGTCGAAGAACCAGCGCCGGAGCGGATCGCCCTCCTTCTCCTCGAATTCGCGGCGGATGGCCCGGACCTTCTTGCGCCACTCGATCCCGAGCCGGATCGTGTCGTCCCAGAGCACCACCCCTGAACGGCCCTTCATCATCTGCGCGCCGACGTCGAGGGACGCGAAGAGGGGATAGAACGGCGAGGTCGAGGCGTGGACGAGGAAGGTCTCGTTGAAGCGCCTATGCTCGATCCGCCGCGTCTGGCCGCGGATATGGCTGTCCTTGGTGTGGATCTGGGAGGCCTGTGAGAAGCTCGCGAGCTGCTTGTGGGTCGATTGCGTCGCGATGATGCCCGGCGAGGTCTCGTCGAGGTTCTTCAGCCCCATGGCGAAGCGGCCGGCAAAGAGCGGGTGGAACTTCATGAAGCCCGCCCAGGCCTCGTCGAACAGGATGTAGTCGCAAAGATGCCCGATCTTCGCGATGATCATCTCGGCGTTGTAGATCGTCCCGTCATAGGTGCATTGCTCGATCACGGCGACCCGGAACGGGCGCTCGCGCTTCCAGGCATCCTTGTCCTTCACAAGCGGATTGGTGCGGATCTTCTCGCGGATCGCGGCCTCATCGAGGGCCTCATGATACATCGGCCCGATCAGGCCGAAGCAGTTGCGGTCGGTCTCCAGGAAGACCGGGACGGCGCCGCCGAGGAACAGCGCGCCGTGATGCGCCGCCTTGTGATTGTTGCGGTCGAACAGGACGAGGTCGCCCTCGGCGACCAGGGCCGAGAGCACGATCTTGTTCGAGGCCGAGGTGCCGTTGAGGACGAAATAGGTCTTCTCCGCCCCGAAGATGACCGCCGCCTCCTTCTGCGCCTTGAGGGCCGGGCCCTCGTGGACGAGGAGGTCGCCGAGATCGAGCACCGAGTTGTCGAGGTCGTCGCGGAACACCGCCTCGCCGAGATGCTCGACGAAGATCCGGCCGATCGGCGAGCGGTTGTAGAAGATGCCGCCGTTATGGCCTGGGCAGGTCCAGAGCTGGTTCCCCTGCTCGGCATAGTCGACGAGCGCCCCGAAGAACGGCGTCTTCAGGGTCTCGGCATATTGCTTGACCCGGCTGACGAGGCCGCGGGCGATGTAGTCGGGGGTCTCTTCCGCGAGGAAGATGTAGCCGTCGATGAAGTCGAGCACCTCGACCGGGATGTCCTCCAGGCGCTTGCGGCGGACCATGATGACAATGGGCATTTCGAGCCCGCGCTTCCTCATCAGGTTGATCAGCGCCGCCGCCTTCCCGTCCAGGCCACGCTTGCCCCAATCCACCACCATGCAGCCGATGGCGGCATCGGTCTGGACCGCGATGGCGGCGTCCTCGACGCGCCGGGCGCGGACCACCTCGAAGCCGAGCTTCTCCACGGAGCCGATGATCTGCTGGACGCGCACGCCTTCCAGGTCGTCCGGATCGAAGTTCGGGGCGCACATCAGCACGGTGAAGCGGCGGAAGAAGTCCATGCGGGTGTCGGCTCCTTGGAGGGATCGCGTACCGTTACCGCGATGTCTGACGGTTCGATGACAGTTGCCGCGCGGTCATGGGCGCATTGCCCCGCTCGATCAACCGCGCGGGCGCACGATGCCGAGTCGCCGGATGATCAGGTAGACCGCGAAGGCCGCGAGCGCGCCGATCCCGAGGGCGATGGTCGAACCATTCTCGAAATCGGCGAGGAACAGCCCCTTGGTGTTCATGCCGAAGACGCCGGTCACCAGCGTCGGCGGCAGGAGCAGCGCCGTCAGGATCGACAATGTGAAGAGCTGCCGGTTGGTCTCGGCGGCCGTGCGCGCGGCGATCTCGTCCTGCAGCAGGCGGCTGCGCTCGGACAGGAGCTGCATGTCTCGATGGAGAGCGTCGAGGCGCTGCACGACCCGAGCCGCCATGGCCTTCACCGTCTCGGGGCACTCCTCCGGCTCGTCGAGTTCCGTCTCCAGCCGATGGACGACGGCGTGAAGGCCGGAGAGCTGCCTTTGCAGCCGCACCGCCTTGCGCCGCAGGGGCGCCAGCGCTCCCGCATCGGCGCGTCCTTCGCCGTCGAGCAGCCTGTCCTCGATCCCATCGATAGAATCCGAGCAGGTCACCGTTGCCAGGTGCGCCGCGTGGATCACGCCATCGACGCAGAGTTCGACCAGATGAGCAGGCGAGGCGACGCGCCTGCCGGCGAGAACCGCGTCGCGGACCGCTTCGGCGCCGGCCGAGGCACGGCGGCGCCCGGTGATGACGATCTCCGGCCCGATGAGGCAATGGAGGCGGCTCGTCGGCAAGGCGGCCACGGTCCCGTCGAAGGCCCGCTCCCGGTCGCAGAGGACGAGGCCGATCCATGGCCCGTCGACCACGACGCGCTGGTGCTCGTCCCGGCTGAAGGTCGCCGAGGCAAGGGGGGCAGGGCCCAGCCGTCCCTGCGCGATAGGGCCTTCGATCCGGGCATCGACGAGGTCGAGATGAAGCCAGAGGAAGCCGCCATCGGTCGGAGCGCGAAGCTCGTCGATCTCGGCCTCGATCGGCCGGCTGGTCCCATCGGCCTCGAAGCGGGTCGCGAAGAGAAGACCCGGGAAGATGGCCGGATCAGTGAGAAGATGGAGCATCGGAGTTTTCCGATCGGCCGGACAGGGCCGCGTTCGCCCATGCGGTGCCGAGGGCACACGACAATCTGATGACGGCTCGCTTTCCGGTTGCCGCAAGACGGGACCCTGAGGGCCGAGCCGCCGCCCATCGAAAGATCCACCCGGCCTGCATGGCGCTCACACGGTCTTCGCCCAACTGTCACAAAGCCATGCTCTACACCGGCAACGACGAAGCGGAGCGAGCGAGATGAGTGACAGCGCGGATGCGGCAAGGGCCGCGAATATCGAGGCGGTTCGTCGGGAAGTGACGGACGATTTCGACGAGGAGCTCGAACTCGAATTCGAGGAGGAACGCCTCGAACAACTGGCTGCCGGGCTCAAGAGCCATACCCGCGCTCCGACCCTCGACCGCAGGATCTACTTCCGCGAGCTATTCCGGCTCCAGCACGAACTGGTGCGGCTTCAGGACTGGGTGCAGGCGCAGAAGCTGCGCGTCGTCGTGGTGTTCGAGGGTCGCGATTCCGCCGGCAAGGGTGGCGCGATCAAGCGCATCACCCAGCGCCTCAATCCGCGCGTCTGCCGGGTCGCGGCCCTGCCGGCGCCGAACGAGCGCGAGCGCACCCAATGGTACTTCCAACGCTACGTCGCTCACCTGCCGGCGGCCGGCGAGATCGTGCTGTTCGATCGCTCCTGGTACAACCGTGCCGGAGTCGAGCGCGTGATGGGGTTCTGCACCCAGGAGCAGTATGAGGAGTTCTTCCAGTCGGCGCCCGAGTTCGAGCGAATGCTGGTGCGCTCAGGCATCATCGTGATCAAGTACTGGTTCTCGATCACCGACGAGGAGCAGCAGTTACGCTTCAACATGCGCATCAACGATCCGCTCAAGCAGTGGAAGCTCTCGCCGATGGACGTGCAGTCGCGCCGCCTGTGGGAGGATTACACCAAGGCCAAGGAGATCATGCTGGAGCGCACGCATATTCCCGAGGCGCCCTGGTGGGTGGTCGAGGCGGTGGACAAGAAGCGTGCGCGGCTGAACTGCATCGCGCATCTGCTCGCGCAAATCCCCTACGGCGACGTGTCCCATGCGGCGGTGGAGCTGCCCGAGCGTGTCCGGCATGACGATTACGCCCGGCACCCGGTGCCGCCCGAGATGTTCGTGCCGTCGGTATTCTGAGATCGATGGCGATCTCGGCGGATCGCCGAGGATCGCTGACGGAGCTGGCTTGCAGCTTTGGTCTATTGCTGCACCCGGTTGATCAGCGCCTGCAGCGCCCTGGCCACCGGCTCGGTGATCGTCTTGCGGTACTTGCGGTGAACGAGCTGGCCATTGTGGTAGATGTCATGCTCGACGTAGAGCCGCTCGCCGTCCCAACGCACGACGTGATCGGAATCCGTGGTCTCCTCGACGCCCAGGTCCTCACGCAGGATGGCGTTGCGGGTTTGGGTCAGCATGGTCGGTCCTCGTGAGCCAGGCGAAAGACGGGTGTGATCGGCGACGAGTGTAAGATCACCGCTCGCCGGACGCTACACCTCAGCGCACCGTCACCTGGTCCTTGATGCGCTGATACGTGCCTTTGCTGAGCACCCGCTTCGAGAGCAACTGGTCGACCGAGCTGTAGGGACGCGCCCGGATGATCGCCTTGCCGATGGCACCTCCCCCCTGAAGTCCGTTGAGCTCTTCGAGTGACGCGGTGTTGAGGTCGACGACAGACAGCGCCGGCGGCGGCGAAGCATCAGCCGATACGCTGGCGCCTCCCTGGCGCGACGGTAGAGCTGCAGGGTCGGGCGGAGGAGCCTCGACGGCTGGCGGGGCTCGCTCCACGGGTGGTGCCGGAGATAGGGCTGGCGCGGAAACAGGAGGAGGCAACTGCGACGGGGGCAAGGGAGCTGCCTGCGGCGAGGCGGTAGGCCGCGGAGCGTCCTGGAGTGGCGGAGCGGCACTCGAGACCGCCGGCGGAGACGCCGCAGTGACTTCGGCCTCCGAGTCGATCCGGGAGGAAGGCCAGAATATCTGAACCAGCGCCGCGAGCATGGCCGCCACGACAACGAGGATGGCGACCCTGATCAGGGCTGAACCGCTGAGCATCGTTTCCATTTCACGCAAATTAAGCGGCGGGACGCTACCATAGGTATTGGCGGGGCGGAGCATCGCGGCCCTGCCATCCACCACGGTTTCGGGCAGCGTTCGCACGCCCTGCGACACGGATGCGTGAGTGAGCGGGATCGACGGGCGCCGAGGCTCGCGTCATGGTCGCGCCAATGCGCCTGCTCTCTTTCCTTGACGCGGCCACGCTGCGCCGTGCCGCGGCCGAGCGCGTCGGCAACCTTCGCCACCTGCCCGCCCTGTTCGCACTCGTCTACGCCGCGAGCCCGCGCCTGCTGGTCGCGAGCCTAGTTCTGCGCCTGGTACGCGCCTGTCTGCCGGTGCTCGCCCTTTATGTAGCCAAGCTCATCCTCGATGCCATCGTCGCCGAGCAAGGCCGCCCGCTTCCGGAAAGTTGGGAGGCCTGGTTCACCGATCCGCATCGCCGGGCGCTCGTCACGCTGGTCGGCATCGAGTTCGGTCTCGCCGTGCTGTCGGATCTCCTCGGGCGTCTCAGCACCCTGGTCGACGGCCTCGTCGCCGACCTCTACGGCAACGCCGCGACCTTGCGGCTGATGCGGCACGCCGCCGAACTCGATCTCGAACAGTTCGAGGACAGCACCCAGCAGGATCGCCTCGAGCGCGCGCGGCGCCAGGTCACCGGCCGGTCGAGCCTGCTCTCCCAGGTCTTCGGGCAGTTACAGGACCTGATCACCCTGGCCTCCTTCGCCCTCGGGCTCCTCGCCTTCGCCCCCTGGCTGATCCTGCTCCTGGCGATCGCCCTCGTCCCCGCCTTCTTCAACGAGACCTATTTCAATCGACAGGGCTACCGCCTCGCCTGGACCCGCACGCCGGAGCGACGCCAGATCGACTACCTGCGCTATCTCGGCGCCAGCGTGGAGGCGGCGAAAGAGGTCAAGCTCTTCGGCCTCAACGACTACATCGCCGGACGCTACGGGGCCCTCGCGATCAAGCTCGTGGCCGACAACCGGGCGCTGGCGATTCGCCGCGCCGCCTGGGGCGGTGCCTTCGCGGCGCTCGGAACGCTGGCCTATTACGCCGCTTACGCCACCATCGTCTGGCGCACGGTCGCAGGCTCGTTCTCGATCGGCGACCTCGCCTTCCTGGCCGGATCGTTCCAGCGCCTGCGCAGCCTCATCGAGGGTCTGCTGCTGGGCTTCTCGCAGATCGCCTCGCAGGCTCAGTACCTCGACGACCTGTTCTCGTTCTTCGCCGTGGTCCCGAGCATCCGTTCGCCGGCCGATCCCGCTCCCTTCCCGGCGCCGATGGTCCAAGGGGTCGTGTTCGAGGATGTCGGGTTCCGTTATCCCGGGACCGAGACCTGGGCGGTGCGCAACCTCAGCTTCCACCTCGATGCCGGCGAGGTCCTCGCCTTGGTCGGCGAGAACGGCGCGGGCAAGACCACCATCGTCAAGCTCCTGACCCGGCTCTACGACCCCACCGAGGGCCGAATCCTCCTCGACGGGCGCGAGCTCTCCGCCTACGACCTCGACGCCCTGCGCGGGCGGATCGGGGTCATCTTCCAGGATTT
Source organism: Methylobacterium sp. (assembly GCF_019745455.1). Classification (GTDB taxonomy): domain Bacteria; phylum Pseudomonadota; class Alphaproteobacteria; order Rhizobiales; family Beijerinckiaceae; genus Methylobacterium. Next base: position 49,298 of record NZ_JAIETD010000032.1, on the reverse strand, counting down.
CGTTCGGTTCAACTTCACCGCCTCGGAGAATGTCGCGGTCGGCCGGATCGAGGCCCGGGACGAGGCCCCGCGCATCGCCGCGGCGGCCGGGCGCAGCCTCGCCGACAGGGTCATCGAGAAGCTGCCGAAGGGCTACGACCAGCCGCTCGGCAAGCGCTTCGAGGACGGCGTCGACCTGTCCGGCGGCGAGTGGCAGAAGATCGCCCTCAGCCGCGCCTACATGCGCGAGGCCGAGATCCTCGTCCTCGACGAGCCCACCGCCGCCCTCGACGCCCGCGCCGAGTTCGAGGTGTTCCAGCGTTTCCGCGATCTCAGCCGCGGCCGCACGGCGCTCATCATCTCGCACCGCTTCTCCACCGTCCGCATGGCCGACCGCATCCTCGTTCTGGAGGGCGGGCGCGTGCTCGAAGCCGGCACGCATGCCGAGCTGCAGGCCCTCGGCGGCCGCTACGCCGAGTTGTTCGACCTGCAGGCTGCGGGCTACCGCTGAGGCCTGCGTCGGTCTGCCCGAGATGACCACCGGGGCTGTCCCGCCCTATCTCGGCCCCATGGACAACATCCTCACCCGCGACGCGGGCCTCGACCGGCTGGGCCGCTTCGTGCCGCGCATGGGCCGGGCCTATGCCGGGCAGCGCAACACCGATCGCGGTCTGGATGCCGAGCCGACCACGTCGGCGCTCTCGCCCTACCTGCGCCGGCGCCTGCTGACGGAGGAGGAGGTGATCGCCGCCTCGATCCACGCGCATGGGCCGGGGGCCGTCGAGCGCTTCGTGCAGGAGGTCGTCTGGCGCAGCTACTTCAAGGGTTATCTCGAGACGAGACCCGGGATCTGGAACGATTACCGAGCCCGCGTTGCCGAGGGTCACGCCCGTCTCGAGCGAGAATCCGGCCTGCGCCGGACCTACGAGAAGGCCGTGTCCGGACAGACCGGCATCGACGGCTTCGACGACTGGGCGCGGAATCTCGTCGAGACCGGCTGGCTCCACAATCATGCCCGGATGTGGTTCGCCTCGATCTGGATCTTCACCCTGCGCCTACCCTGGGCGCTCGGGGCCGAGTTCTTCCTGGCTCACCTCCTCGACGGCGACCCCGCGAGCAACACCCTGTCCTGGCGCTGGGTCGGCGGCCTCCATACCCGCGGCAAGCACTACGTCGCCCGCGCCGAGAACATCCGCCGCTACACCGACGGACGTTACGACCCGCAGGGCCTCGACGAGGCGCCCGAGGCCCTGGACGAGCGGGAGCCTGCCCCGGCGGCGAAGCTGCCATCCGCCGACGCGCTTCCCCGCGGCGACATCGCCCTGCTTATCCATCTCGATGACCTCCTCCCCGAGAGCCTGCCCCTCGATGGTGCCTGCGTGGTCCGCGTCGGTGGTCTCGTCGCCCATGCGGATGGAGCGGTGGACCGCGTGCGCCAGGCCGACGAGAGCGCGATGGCGGACGCCCTGAACCGGGCTTCGGTCTACTTCGGCTGCAAGGCACTACCGGTCGCGCCGGGATGGGCGGGCGAATATCAGGTCGTCGCACCTTGGGCGCCGGTCGGTCCCTCCGCCGAGGCACTGCCGCCCTGCCTGCGCATCCGCAGGCCGTGGGACGAGCGGGTCTGGCCGCACTCGACCCGCGGCTTCTTCAAGGTCAGGGCCATGATCCCCGATCTGCTCGCGGCGTCTGGGATGATCGTCGATTGACGGTCGAGGCACAGGTTCTGAAAGGTCTCACGGCGGCACAAGTGCGATGCGACACCTCGGTTTGCCGAGCGGCCCGGATTATTGGGCGGCGGTGGGAACGATGGTATGGTCAAGCTCGTTCTCGCCGAAGCTGAGCCGTTTCAGCTTGCGGTCTCCGCGTAGCGGCGGGCTGGCACGAACGGGGTTCAGGGCTTGAGAATGACCATGTTTGCCCGCTCCAAGTGGCTCCGTGCCACTATCGTCATCGCCCTCGCCGCCCATCTCGGCGCCTGCGGTTCTACCCCTCGCGTCTCATACACGGCCAGCGAGGCCGCAGCCGCGTCGGTGCCGGGGATGGATCTCAGCGTCCGTGCCTTCGCCGACGCCTCCGAGAAGACCTTTACCGAGATGGTGGCGCGCCCCGAGGCACAGCGCAAACCCTTCGCCTATCTCGCCCTGTCCGGCGGCGGCGGCGACGGCGCCTTCGGCGCAGGCATCCTCAACGGCTGGACCGCCTCGGGCAAGCGGCCCGAATTCTCCCTTGTCTCGGGGGTGAGCACCGGCGCCCTGATCGCGCCCTTCGCCTTCCTGGGTTCGGGTTACGATTCCTATCTCACCGATTTCTACACGAGCGGCGTCGCCTCGACGCTGGTGCAGTCGCCGAGCGTCGCCAACGTGCTGTTCGGCTCGGGGCTGTTCGGCGACGGGCGCCTGCGCGAGCTCGTGGGCCGCTACGTCACGCCCGATCTCCTCACTGCCATCGCGGCGGAGCACGCCAAGGGCCGCAGGCTCCTCGTGGTGACGACCAACCTCGATTCGCAGCGCGCCGTCATCTGGAACATGGGTGCGATCGCCGCGAGCAACAGCCCGAACGCGGTCTCCCTGTTCTCAGACGTGCTGACGGCCTCGGCCAGCATCCCGGCGGTTTTCCCGCCGCAATTCCTCGAGGTGCAGGCCGAGGGGCGTGCTTTCCAGGAGATGCACGTCGACGGGTCTGTGGTGACGCCGGTGTTCACGCTGCCGCAATCATTCCTGCTGCGCGATGGGCGCCTGCGCGTCAGCAGCAAATCCGACATCTACGTCATCATCAACGGCCGCCTGGAGCCGGAATTCGATCCGGCGCAGAACAACACGCTCTCGATCGTCGAGCGGTCCTTCACGACCGCGAGCCGCGCCCGTAGCCGGGCGACATTGGCATCGACCTACGCCTTCACCCGCAGCAACGGGATCGGCTTCAATCTCACATATATCGACGAGAGCGCTCCCAACGCCAACGCGGCCAGGGGCTTCGACACCGGCTATATGCGCAGCCTCTACCAGGACGGATACGAGAAGGGACGCAGTGGTGCCTTCTGGTTCAAAAACGTGCCGACCGCGCCGCTCGTGAAGGCAATCGTCGCCGCACGCTGAGCCGGCCTGCGCATCCGTCCCTCGCGCTTCATGCTGCACTGCGATACGACGAGTGATCAGCGTGGGTCTATCGATCCGCGAGACCGTTCGCGATTGGCCCGGCATGCTCCAGATCGAAGACCTCACCTTCAACGCCTGGGGCCGCCGCTTCTTCGACCGGGCGAGCGTCACCGTGCCGCCCGGAACCAAGGTCGGCCTCGTCGGCCGTAATGGAGTCGGGAAGTCGACCCTGTTCAAGATCATCCTCGGCGAGTTCCAGCCCGATAGCGGCTTGGTGTCTCTGCCGAAGACCGCCCGGATCGCCTCGGTCGACCAGGAGCACCCGGCAACGCCCGTGAGCCTGATCGACACGATCCTGGCCGCCGATATCGAGCGCGAGGCCCTCAACCAGGAACTCGAGACCGCCGAGCCCGAGCGCATGGGCGAGATCTACGGACGCCTTATCGAGATCGACGCCGACCGCGCCCCTGCCCGTGCGGGCGAGATCCTGGCGGGCCTGGGATTCTCGGTGGCCGACCTGACACGGCCGATGGCGGAGTTTTCGGGCGGCTGGCGGATGCGGGTGGCGCTCGCCGCTGCGCTCTTTGCCGAGCCCGACATGCTGCTTCTCGACGAGCCCACCAACTACCTCGACCTCGAAGGCGCTCTCTGGCTGGAGGCGCGGCTCAAGCGCTACCCGCACTCGGCGCTGATCATCAGCCACGACCGCGAGCTCCTCAACAACTCGGTCGACGCCATCCTCCACGTCTCGGGCGAGAAGCTCGAGCTCTACACGGGTGGCTACGACGATTTCGAGAAGCGTCGCGCCGAGAAGGCCAGGCTCCAACTCTCGGCCAAGGCGAAGCAAGACGCCGAACGCGCGCACCTCCAAAGCTTCATCGACCGCTTCAAAGCAAAGGCCTCGAAGGCGGCCCAGGCGCAGTCACGGGTGAAGCGGCTGGCGAAGCTCGAACCGATCGCGGCCACGATCGAGGAGCATGTCGCACCGTTCCACCTGCCTTCGCCGAAGCGCCCGCTGGCACCACCGCTGATGCATCTCACCGACGCGACCATCGGCTACGGTGATGACGCGCCGGTGCTGCGCGACCTCAACCTGACGCTGGATGTCGATGACCGGATCGGGCTTCTCGGTGTCAACGGCGCCGGAAAGTCGACCTTCGCCAAGATGGTGGCGGGAGCACTCAAGGTCCGGGACGGACGCATGGTGCGCGAAGGCCGGGTTCAGGTCGGCTGGTTCCACCAGCACCAGATCGAGGCCCTCGACCCCGCCGACACACCGCTGGCCATCATCCGGCGCGAACGGCCCGACGACAGCGAATCCTCGCGCCGTGCCAAGCTCGCAAGCTTCGGTCTGCCGTTCGACAAGCAGGAAACCACGGTCGATTCCTTATCGGGCGGGGAGCGAGCGAGGCTGCTTCTCAACCTTGTGGCGATGCAGGCGCCGCATCTGCTCATCCTCGACGAGCCGACGAACCACCTCGACATCGACAGTCGCCGCGCATTGCTCGACGCCCTCAACGATTACGGCGGTGCCGTCATTCTGATCACCCACGACCGCTCGCTGATGGAGCTCGTCGCGGATCGCCTGTGGCTCGCGGCGGACAACACGGTGAAACCGTTCACCGGCGACATGGACGATTACGCGAGATTCGTCCTTGATCGATCGCGGCAGGGCAAGATCGCGCCGGGACAAGGTCGCGAGAGGAAGGGCAAGCGGCGGGCCGCCTGATGCCCGCCGCTCATCGCCGCCTTGCCTGCGCAGGATTCACTTGCGCAGGATCTTGGTGACGAGGCGTCCGATCGGGTTGCTGGAATCGACGTTGCGGTCGTCGCGGGCGACCGGACGGTCCTCGGTGCCGAGGAGCTTGGTGACGATGCGACCGATGAGGCTCATGGCTCTACCCTGATGACGTGACGCGCCGGCAACACGGCGCAGCTTGAGCCTTCAACGAGGCAAGACGGGAGCCGTTCCCAAAAACCGATATGCATGGCGGTGGGACGGTGCTGACGTGGCGACGGCTCATTGCGGCGAGCGACCTCAGCTGCGGTCGCAAGGTCTGCGCGGTGCGCAGAGACCCCGGCTCGCTCGTCGCCACCCGTGCCCAAGCGTCCAAGGATTATGCATCTCGGCATCGACCTTGCTCCCAGGCCCGAATAAGCGGGGCCTTATGAACGAAAAGCTTTTTCACGCCGGCGCGAGCATCCTGATCCTGCTCGCGGTCGCTTTCCTGTTCTCGACGAACCGTCGCGCGATCAGCCCACGCGTCGTCTTTTCGGCCCTCGCGCTCCAGGTCGCCGTGGGAGCGCTTGTGCTGTTCGTTCCCGCGGGACGTGCCTCCCTCGCGGCGGCCGCTGGATTCGTCGAGACGGTGCTCGGTTATGGGGATCGCGGCGTCGCCTTCTTGTTCGGCGGCCTGGTGGAACCGCGCATGGTCGAACTGTTCGGCGGAAGCGGGTTCATCCTGGCCCTGCGGGTGCTGCCGCAGATCCTCTACGTCTCGGCCCTGATCGCGGTGCTCTATCACTTCGGCATCATGCAGGCGGTGGCCCGAGCGCTCGGCGCGGGCCTGCAGCGACTGATCGGCACCTCGCGGATCGAGACTTTCGCGGCGGTCGTGACCATCGCCATCGGCCAGAGCGAGATCGCGGTAGCCCTTCGCCCATTCCTCGCGGTGCTGACGAGCGCTGAATTGTTCGCCGTGATGTCGAGCGGCGCCGCCTCGACGGCTGGGACCATCCTGGCCGGCTATGCCGCACTCGGCGTGCCCATGGAATACCTCCTGGCGGCGAGCGCCATGGCGATCCCCGGCGGTCTCCTCTACGCCAAGATCCTGGTGCCCACGACCGAACCGACGCGGATCGAGACCATGCGGGTCGAGTTCGGCGAGACCCGCGCAGCCAACGTCATCGAAGCGGCAGCCGACGGCACGCAGAAGGGCCTCGTCGTCGCCGCTTCGGTGGGCGCGATGCTGATCGCCTTCGTCGGGCTCATCGCGCTTCTCAACGGCATGATCGGCTGGGGAGGCAGCTACTTCGGGTATCCGACGCTCAGCCTGGAGGGCATGCTTGGGACCGCGCTGGCGCCGCTCGCTTGGCTGCTGGGTGTGCCGTGGGAGCAGGCAGGGCTTGTCGGCGGTGCCATCGGCCAGAAGATCGCATTCAACGAGTTCTTGGCCTACGCGCAGCTCTCCCCGACCCTGAAGGCAGGTATACTCGACCCGCGCACGAGCGCCATCGTCTGCTTCGCGCTGTGCGGCTTTGCGAATCTCGCCTCGATCGCCGTGCAGCTCGCGAGCTTCGGCGCCCTGGTGCCGGAGCGCCGCGCGGAGGTTGCCCGGTTCGGCCTCCGCGCGATCCTGGCCGGCACGCTCTCGAACCTGACGAGCGCGGCCATCGCCGGATTGTTCATCGGCGCATGAGCGGTCATATCCGGGGCAACTGATCGCTGCATCATTGGGAGCTCCGATGGACGCCCACGCCGCTCCTGCCGGAACATCGAGGCTAGTGCCGCCGGTTCCGGAACCGCCCGAACACGACCTTTCCATGCTCCGGTTCATCGCGGCGATCAGGACGAACGGGACTGCCGGCTGGTCCAAGCGCGCCTATGAGGAACTCGTGTCGCGCCGCAGCCTGCTCGGCCGCAGCAACCTCATGGTCAGCGACCCCGACGGTATCCGCCACGTCCTCGTCGACAACGTGCCGAACTACCGGCGCACGCCCGCGAGCGTGCGCGTATTGCGACCGATGCTCGGCGACGGCCTGCTGATCAGCGAGGGACAGGCCTGGCGCCGCCAGCGCCGTGTGCTCGCTCCGGCCTTCACGCCGCGGGCGGTCGAAGTCCTGGTTCCGCACATCCTGTCTGCGACGAACGAAGCGATCGCGAGGGTTGCTGCAGCGGCAGAGGCGGGACCGGTCGACCTCTTCGACGCGCTCCAGCACCTCGCCCTCGAGATCGCCGGCCGCACCATGTTCTCAGTCGACATGCGCCGTCACGGAGAGCGGCTCAGGCAGATGATCGCGGCGTATCAGACACGCCTGGGTCGCCCGCACCTGCCCGATCTTCTTCTTCCCTTGCGCTGGCCCGCACCCCACGACATTCCCCGCGCGCTCTTTCGGCGACGGTGGGTCCGCTTCCTCGACGAGGTGATCGCCGCCCGGGAGGCCAAGGGCGACACCGCGACCTCCGGCGACCTCCTCGATCTTCTCGTAGCCGCACGCGATTCCGAGACGGGGGAGGGATTCACCCGGGAGCAACTGCGCGATCAGGTCGCCACCATGATCATGGCCGGCCACGAAACCACTGCCGTCACCCTGCTCTGGGCGGCTTACCTGCTCGCGCTGTCACCCGAGTGGCAGGACGCGGTGGCCGAGGAGGCGCAAGAGGCGGGAGCGGATCTCGAAATGGGATGGGAGGACAGGCTTCCGCTGACGCGAGCCGTCATCGACGAGACCCTGCGGCTCTATCCGCCGGCACATATCATCGTGCGCATGGCGCAGGGTCCCGACGTCGTCGCAGGACAGGCCATTGCGGCGGGCGACGTGGTCGCGATCTCGCCGTGGATCCTGCATCGGCATCGCCGCCTCTGGCTGGATCCAGCCGCCTTCGACCCGCGCCGCTTCTTGCCCGGTGCGCCTGCGATCCCGAGAATGGCCTACCTGCCATTCGGCGTCGGGCCGCGCATCTGCATCGGCGCACAATTCGCGTTGGCCGAGGCGACGCTCGCTCTCGCGAAGCTCGCCGGCGCTTTCCGCATGACCATCGAGGGAACGCGGCCGGTGCTTCCGGCGGCCGTCGTCACGACGCAGCCCGATCACGCGCCGGGCTTCCGCCTGTCGAGACGCTGAAGCTCGACTCCCGTGAAGCCTGATCGCCCGCGCAGGCTTGCTGAACCAGCCCGCGCTCCGGTCGAGTGTGGCCCGTATCAGGCCGCCGCCAATCCCCCGCCGACCGTGACCGGGAGCTCGATGTCGACGCCGAGCGTCGAGACGCCGATGCCGCGCTCCAGGCGGATCTGGACCTTGTCGCGCTCCACCGCCACGTGGCGCTCGATAACCGCGAGGATCTCCTCCCGCAGCAGAAGCACGAGATCCGAGCCACCCCTGCCCGACCGCTCATGCGCGAGGATCAGCTTGAGACGGTCGCTCGCCACGCGAGCCGAGGGCCGCTTTCCGAACAGGTTGAAGATGTTCATGCGGCCCTCCTTGTGAAGAGCTTGTTGATCAGGGACTTCTTGTCCGACGGGACCGACATCGCCACGGTCTCGCCCCTGAGCCGGCGCGCCGCGTCGATATAGGCGCGGGCCGGGGCGCTGAGCGGATTGTTCATCGTCACCGGGCAGCCGACGTTCGAGGCGCGCAGGACCTCGAGGCTCTCCGGCACGATCGCGAGCAGCGGGATCGAGAGGATCTCGAGCACGTCGTCGATCTTGAGCATGTCGCCGCGGTCGGCCCGGGCGGGGTCGTAGCGGCTGAGGATGAGGTGCTTCTCCATCTTCTCGCCGCGTTCCGCCTTGAGCGTCTTGGAGTCGAGGAGACCGATGATCCGGTCGGAATCGCGCACAGAAGAGACCTCGGGATTCGTCACGACGACGGCGAGGTCGGCGTGGCGCATGGCCAGCGTCGCGCCGCGCTCGATGCCGGCCGGGGAGTCGCAGATCACCCAATCGAACTTCTCGCGGAGCTCTCCCATCACGCGGGCGACGCCCTCGTCGGTGAGCGCATCCTTGTCGCGGGTCTGGGAGGCGGGCAGCAGGTGCAGGGTGTCGAGGCGCTTGTCGCGGATCAGCGCCTGGTTGAGCTTGGCGTCGCCGTTCACGACGTTGATGAGATCGTAGACCACGCGGCGCTCGGCGCCCATGACGAGGTCGAGGTTGCGCAGGCCGACGTCGAAATCGACCACGGCGACGCTCGCACCGCTTTGTGCCAGCGCGGCGCCGAGCGCCGCTGTGGTCGTCGTCTTGCCGACGCCGCCCTTGCCTGAAGTGACGACCAGTACTTTGGCCATTGTTCAAAGTGTCCTTCTATTCCAAGGGTGCGATGCGGATGGCGCTGCCGTCGAGCCAGACCTGAGCGGAGCGTCCGCGGAAGGCCGGGCCCATATCCTCGGCCGTACGGACGAGGCGATCGATCCCGAGGAGTTCGGGCTCGAACTTGCGGCAATAGATGCGGGCGCGCGGATTGCGCGCGGCGCCTGCGATGGCTCGGCCACGCAGGGCGCCGTAAACGTGGATCGAGCCTCCGGCCAGGATCTCGGCACCCGACGAGACCGAGCCCATGACGGTGACGTCGCCGGACCGGTGGACGATCGACTGACCGGAGCGCACCGACCCTTCGATCATCAGGGAGGCGTGTTCCGGCTCCGGCGGCTCGACCGGGATATCGATCGTCGTCACGAGGCGCCCGGCGGAGAGCCGCGGCGGGAACTCGAGGCCGGCGAGGGTCGGCTCGGCGCCTTCGATCCCGAGGATGCGGATCTTGCGTGTATCGAGACCTGCCAGCGTCTCCACGAGGCCCGAACGGTCCGGCGCCAGAGCGGAGACGTCGAGGATGACGGGGCGTCCGTCGAACAGCGTCGGCGAGCGCTTGAGAGACGCGTCGAGGTCGCCGAACCACTCGGGCAGCGGCGCCGTCGGGGTCAGGATCAGCGCCTTGAAGGCACGGCCGCGGATCTGGACGGAGCGTCGGGAGGGAAAGGTCTGGGACACGGGCTCTCGCGATTCCTTACCAGACCATTGACGTCCGGCATGGTTAGCGAATGGTTAACATCCCGCCTCGATGTGCCATTCTGGAGCCGACTTCGGCACGAAAGGCAACCGGCTTGCTCGAATAATTTATGTAACGCCACTTATTCGGCGAAACCGGGATGGAGGTGCGCTACCGATAGCCATGGCGATCACGTTCGTTCCTGCGAAGCGAGAAAGGCCGCTGATGGAACGGAACCTCGACTTTGCCGATGCCGCTGCGATTTTCGAAGGCCCAGTTCTTCAGTTCGAGGATGAGCGGTTTGACTACGGCGAGACTCGTATGGTGGCCGTCGGCTACCGGCATGAGCGCATGATGATCGTGATCTGGACGCCGCGTGGTGCGGATCGCCACGTCTTTTCGATGAGGAAGGCCGATGACCGCGAACAGAGGCGCTACGGACCGTTTTTTCTGAGTTGGTCGGCAATACAGATCTCGCCAAGGTCGATGCGCACGTGAGTCAGCCAGAGGAGTACGACGACATCCCGGAACTCACCGCTGAGATGATGGCACGGGCCGACTTCCACATCGGCGACAAGCTGATCCGGCGCGGACGTGGCCGGCCTCGGGTCGCCTCGCCGAAGAAGCAGGTCACGCTGCGCCTCGATGCCGACGTGATCGAGCGTTTTCGGGCGTCGGGACCGGGCTGGCAGGTGCGCGTGAACGACATCCTGCGCGGTGCGCTGGAGACGACGACCTCCCCAGCGGGCGCAAAAGACCGACAGCGTTAGCCTCTCGCACATACAGCCATGCGGTCCCCGCTCGACCGTCCTGCAGCTCAAGACGCAGGCGGCCCTTGCCGGATGGAGCCCAACCTTATATTGCAGCGCGATAGCTCGATTCTGGACCCGGCGTGGCCGGCCGCATTCTCGCGGCCTGTGACGTGACGGGCTCTTCTCGCTTCGGATACCCCATGAAGCTGCGCAACATCGCCATCATCGCCCACGTCGACCACGGCAAGACGACGCTTGTCGACAAGCTGCTGTCGCAGTCCGGCTCCTTCCGCGAGAACCAGCGGGTCGAGGAGCGGGCGATGGACTCGAACGATCTCGAGAAGGAGCGCGGCATCACCATCCTGGCCAAGGCGACCTCGGTCGTCTGGAAGGACACCCGCGTCAACATCGTCGATACCCCCGGCCACGCCGATTTCGGCGGTGAGGTCGAGCGCATCCTCTCGATGGTCGATGGCGTGATCGTGCTCGTCGACGCCGCCGAAGGCCCGATGCCGCAGACGAAATTCGTCGTCGGCAAGGCCCTGAAGATCGGCCTCCGCCCGATCGTCGCCATCAACAAGGTCGACCGTCCGGACGCCCGCATCACCGAAGTCGTCAACGAGGTCTTCGACCTCTTCGCGGCGCTCGACGCGACGGACGACCAGCTCGACTTCCCGATCCTGTACGGATCGGGCCGCGCCGGCTGGATGGCGACCGCGCCGGACGGCTCGCAGGAGGACGGCCTTGCGCCGCTGTTCGACCTCGTGCTGGAGCACGTTCCCCCGGCGAAGGTCGAGGAAGGTCCGTTCCGGATGCTCGGCACGCTGCTCGAAGCAAACCCGTTCCTGGGCCGTATCATCACCGGCCGCATCGCGTCGGGCACGGTGAAGCCGAACCAGTCGATCAAGGTGATGGACCGTACCGGCAAGTTGGTCGAGACCGGCCGCGTCTCGAAGATCCTTGCCTTCCGCGGGCTCGAGCGCGCGCCGATCGATGTCGGCGAGGCAGGCGACATCGTCTCGATCGCCGGCCTCGTGAAGGGCACCGTGGCAGACACCTTCTGCGATCCGCAGGTCGAGACCCCGATCCAGGCCCAGCCGATCGATCCGCCGACCGTCACCATGTCCTTCATCGTCAACGACTCGCCGCTCGCCGGCACCGAGGGCGACAAGGTCACGAGCCGCATGATCCGCGACCGCCTGTTCAAGGAAGCGGAAGGCAACGTCACGCTCAAGATCGAAGAGGCGGCCGACAAGGATTCGTTCTTCGTCTCGGGCCGCGGCGAGTTGCAGCTTGCCATCCTCATCGAGACCATGCGCCGCGAGGGCTTCGAGATCGCCGTGTCGCGTCCGCGTGTGGTGCTCTCGAAGGATGACGAGGGTAACGTGCTGGAGCCCGTCGAGGAGGTCGTGGTCGACGTCGACGAGGAGTACTCGGGCGTCGTCGTGCAGAAGATGTCCGAGCGCAAGGCCGAGATGATCGAGATGAAGCCGTCGGGCGGCTCGCGCCTGCGCCTCGTCTTCCATGCGCCCACCCGCGGCCTCATCGGCTACCAGGGCGAGCTCATGACCGACACCCGCGGCACGGCGATCATGAATCGCCTGTTCAAGGCCTACGAGCCCTACAAGGGCGAGATGCCGGGCCGTCGCAACGGCGTGCTGATCTCGAACGACAAGGGCGAGGCCGTGGCCTACGCCATGTGGAACCTCGAGGATCGCGGCCCGATGATGATCGAGCCCGGTGCGAAGGTCTATCAGGGCATGATCATCGGCGAGCACAACCGCGAGAACGATCTCGAGGTGAACGTGCTCAAGGGCAAGAAGCTGACGAACATCCGCACCACCTCGAAGGACGAGGCCGTGCGCCTGACGCCGCCGATCCGCATGACCCTGGAGCGCTCGCTCGCTTGGATTCAGGACGACGAGCTGATGGAAGTCACTCCGAAGTCGATCCGCCTGCGCAAGACATACCTCGACCCGAACGACCGCAAGCGGTTCGAGCGGTCGGGCAGCGTCGCATAGCGCGAAAAGTCAGGTTCGATATGAGCGAAGGCCGGGCTTTGCCCGGCCTTTTCTTTTGGCCTCACGCGTCTCACGACGCCCTCACATCGCCTTCGCCCGCTCCCGAAGCAGGAACTTCTGCACCTTTCCCGTCGAGGTCTTTGGCAGCTCCTCGAAGACGATTTCGCGCGGGATCTTGTAGCCCGCAAGGCGCTCGCGGCACCAGGCTATGAGCGCATCTGCCTCGACCGCGGTTCCGGGTTTCAACTCCACGAAGGCGACCGGCGTCTCACCCCATTTTGCGTCCGGCTTGGCGACGACGGCGGCGGCCGTCACGTCGGGGTGGCGGAAGAGGGCGTCCTCGACCTCGATCGAGGAGATGTTCTCCCCGCCGGAGATGATGATGTCCTTCGAGCGGTCTTTCAGCTGTATGTAGCCGTCCGGGTGCTTCACCCCGAGATCGCCCGACCGGAACCAGCCGCCGGAAAAGGCGGCCTGCGTCGCCTTCGGGTTCTTGAGGTAGCCGCGCATCACCACGTTGCCGCGGAACATCGCCTCGCCCATGGTCTCGCCGTCGGCCGGAACGGATTCCATGGTCTCGGGGTCGCGGATGTCGAAGCCTTCGAGGACTGGGTAGCGCACGCCCTGGCGCGCCATCTTGGCAGCGCGCTCGTCCTCGGCGAGACCGTCCCAATCCCGGTGCCAGGCGTTGACCACGGCAGGTCCGTAGGTCTCGGTCAGACCATAAAGATGGGTGACGTCGAAGCCCGCATCGCCCATGGCGGCCAGCACCGCCTGAGGCGGGGGCGCGGCCGCGGTCATGAAGGCGACCCGGCGCGGCAGCGGCCGTCTTTCCTCGTCCGACGCGTTGAGCAGGAGTTGCATCACGATCGGCGCGCCGCAGAGATGCGTGACGTCGTGCTCGGCGAGTGCCCGATAGAGTGGACCGGCCCGGACCTGCCGCAGGCAGACATGGGTGCCGGCCACGACCGACAGGGTCCAGGCGAAGCACCAGCCGTTGCAATGGAACATCGGCAGCGTCCAGAGATAGACCGGGTGCTGCCCGAGTCCTCCGGTAATCACGTTGCCGAGGGAGAGGAGTGCGGCGCCGCGATGGTGGTAGACGACGCCCTTCGGATCGCCGGTGGTCCCGGAGGTGTAATTCAGCGAGATCGCGTCCCACTCGTCGCCGGGCATCGCCCATTCGAAGGCTGGGTCCCCCTCGGCGAGAAACGCCTCGTAGCCGAGACTGCCGATCGCTTCGCCCGCATCCTGATATCCGGGATCGTCCACGTCGATGACAAGAGGCTTCGCCTTGGCCTGCGCCAAGGCCGGGCCGACAACCCTGGCGAATTCACGGTCGGTGATCAGCACCTTGGCCTCTCCATGGTCGAGGCAGAAGGCGAGGCCGGCGGCATCGAGGCGGGTGTTCAAGGTATTGAGAACGGCGCCAGTCATCGGCACCCCGTAATGGCATTCGATCATTTCCGGGGTGTTGGCGAGCATCACCGCAACGGTGTCGCCGCGTCCGATCCCACGGGCCGCCAGTCCCGAGGCGAGGCGGCGGCAGCGCGCATAGAGATCGGAATAGGGACGCCGAAGCGCGCCGTGAATGACCGCGACGTGCTCTGGAAAGACTTGGGCCGCCCGAGCGAGATAGGTGAGCGGCGTCAGGGGCTGGTGATTGGCCGGGTTCCGGTCGAGATCCCGGTCGTAGATCGTCTCGGCTCTCTCGGCCGGTATCGCTTGGGCGGTCATGGCGTCTGTCTCCCTGAGGGATACAGTACCCGTCCGCCCTCGGTGTTCAAACGGCGGATACCCCGACCAGTCTTGGGCCCGCTGGGCTTCAGCTGCTGCCCGGGTCGGTCTCGTTGTCGGCCGAACCGCCCTGGCCGCCCAGTCCCGGTTTCCCGTCCGTCTTCTCGTTGGGGTCCTTCACCGCATCGGGCGCGACGTTTGCCGGCTTCTTGGCGGGCTTCTCGGTCTGATCGTCTCGGTCGGAAGGCATGGTGATCCTTTTCGCGTGACGTCAGCTGTTGCCGCGTTCGACCTTGTAGTGGCCTGCCGCGACGGGCTCGTCCTCGCGTGGGCCTTGTGCAGCCTTCTGGTCGGAATGGCCGTTCGACGAGCCGCCGATGGGCGCCGGGTTGCGACCGGGCTCGCCGCCGCCTTTGCTCCAGGAGGCATGCTCCTCGGCCTCGCTGCGGCCGCCGCTCCCCTGCCGGGTGATCTCCGCCTGCTGCGCCGTCTGCTTGCCGCCGCCCGCGGCGGGGCCGCCCGGCTTGCCGACATCCTCGTCGGGCTTACGGGTGACGGTCTCGGTCGGAATGCTGTCGCCGGACATGGCTCAGCCCTCGTCCTTGCCGATGGAGGCGGTAGCACGGTCGATCGCCTCCTTCGTTTCGTTCGACTCAGGCGAAGCGGAGGGGCTGGAGGATGCCTTGCCGACGTCGGCGGGATTGATCCCGGCACTCGTTGCGCCGCCCTTGGAGGTGTCGGCATCCTTCAGCGAGGACCGTGCGGTCTCATCAGTCATGGAATTCCTCCTGTCTGACCGGGACAACCCGGCCCGACCGGAGGAAGTTGCGTCACGGCCGCCCGTGCCGGTGACGCGAGGATACAGCCGAGGTCAGCCGATCCCCTCGAACAGCGCCGACGAAATGTAGCGCTCGGCGAAGGAGCAGGCGACCGTGACGATGCGCTTGCCTCGGAATTCCGGCCGCTCGGCGAGCTTCAGCGCCGCGGCGACGTTGCCGCCGGTCGAGATGCCGCCGGGGATGCCCTCCAGCCGCGCCACCAAGCGCGAGGTATCGAAGGCCTCTTGGTTCGACACTGTGATGACCTCGTCCACGACGTCGCGATGGAGATTCTCGGGGATGAAGCCGGCGCCGATACCCTGGATCTTGTGCGGGCCCGGCTGGCCGCCGGAAATCACCGGCGAATCCACCGGCTCCACCGCGACGACGCGCAGGTTCGGCAGGCGGGGCTTCAGCACAGAGCCGACGCCCGTGATGGTGCCGCCGGTGCCGACGCCCGCCACGAAGGCGTCGAGCTGGCCCTGCGTATCGTTCCAGATCTCTTCCGCCGTCGTCTTGCGGTGGATCTCCGGGTTTGCTGGGTTCGAGAATTGCTGCGGCATCACCGCGCCGGGAATCTCGGCCAGCAGTTCCTCGGCCTTGGCGATGGCACCCTTCATGCCCTGAGGGCCGGGGGTGAGGGCGAGCTCGGCGCCGAGGAAGGCCAGCATCTTGCGGCGCTCCAGCGACATCGTCTCGGGCATCACGAGGATGAGCCGGTAGCCGCGGGCGGCGGCTACGAAGGCGAGGGCGATGCCGGTATTGCCGGAGGTCGGCTCGACCAGCGTGCCGCCGGGCTTGAGCCGACCCGAGGCTTCCAGCGCGTCGATCATGTTGACGCCGATACGGTCCTTCACGCTCGCGATGGGGTTGAAGAATTCGAGCTTCAGCAGGATCTCGGCCTCGATGCCGCGCTCCTTGGTGATACGGTTCAGCCGGACGAGGGGCGTGTTGCCGATCGTCTCGGTAATGGAGCCGTAAATGCGGCCGTGGCCGGCCTTGGCGGTGTCGCTCATGGGTTCATCTCCTCTGGGGCGGCCATCTCGAGGACGGTCCGGCGTGACGATGGGACGGGCAGCGGGCGCCAGCCGGACCAGTATGGCGCCGGGAATATCGCGGCGACCTGTACGAGGCAATCGCGAAGCGTGGCAGAACGACAATAACCTTCTGTAGAAATGGAAGATTATCGGGGCAGTAGAATGGTCTATTCGCAAACCGGTGGCATAGGAGAAATTTGTTCTTCAGCGGCCGTTCTGCTGACCGTTCAGCACCGCCCCGGCCCCGTTCCATGCGGCCAGGAAGTTGTCGGCCATTGCGGCGACTCCGAAGCGGGTCTCGATCCGAGCCCGTGCAGCCTCGCCGATCCCTCGACGCTCCGCCACCGGCAGGGCAGATAGCTCCAGGATCGCCGCCGCTATGGCAGCAGGATCCTTGGGCGAAACCAAATGGCCGATATCGGAGAGGATCAGCTTCGCATCGCCGACATGCGTCGCCACAGGCACCAGACCAGCCGCCATCCCCTCAGCCAAGGCATTGGAGAAGCCCTCGCCGAAGGCCGAGGTCGAAACCACGACGTCGGCGGCGGCATAAAGCCGATCGAGATCATCGCGCCGGCCGAGGGCGACCGCATTCGGCGGCAGATCAAGCGTCTCGGTCCCGGCACCGGCGAGGAGGAAGCTGACACCGGGCACTCGGCTCGCCGCTTCGAGGAGCGTGACGTGATCCTTCATCGGGTCGAGCCGAGCGGCATGAACCGCGACGATCGAGTTATGAGCGATCCCAAGTTCTGCCCGCATGACGGCGCGGGCCCTGTGGTCGGGCCGGAAGCGGTCCGTATTGATGCCGTTGGGGATCACCGCGAGGCGTTGGGGCCGATAGCCCTGCGCGAGGTGAAAATCGGCGCCGGCCTGGCTGTTCGAGATCACGATTCCAGGCCATCGCGACAGGTATCGGCCGGCGAGGAGCAGTCGGCCGTAGCGAGCATGGTCGATGTCTGAATTGCGCAGACCCCAGGCGAGCAGGGTCGAGGCCGGGGTGCCGGCAAAGCGGTGGCTCACGGCCGAGAGCAGGTCGCCATGGTAGAGCCAGCCCTGCAGCACGGCCGGCCGCAGACGTCGGATCAGAAGGGCGAGCGATACGGCCGAGGTCCCCGCGCCCAGCGGCCCGCGAGGGGCGAGACCATGAACCGGGATACCGGCCGCTTCCAGGACCGCCCGATTCGCACCCCCTTCGGTGAGGGTGACGACGTGCTGCGGAATCCCCCGGGCCTCAAGACTGCGGCAGAGCGCGACCAGCATGGTCTCGGCCCCACCGGTCCGCAAGCCGGAGATGACGTGAAGAACAGGCCGCACTCGTTCAGGCCGCGGCGCCGAGGCACGATTCGGCCGTCAGCGGGCAATCAGGACGGCGACGGTCGCGAAGAGCGGTGTCGCGAGAGCGATCCATGCAGCCGCCCTGTCGAGACCGTGAGCGAACGTATAGCGAAGCTGCTCGCCAGATCCGCCACGCGGTTCCGCACCGCCGCACGACGCCACTCTCACACCCATTGCATGCCTCGACCCAGACAACGGACGCAGTGAGGCGCCGAGTTGGTTGAGGGCCGATGAAGCGGAAACGGCGATCCGCGATCGTCCTAAACGCGGCGTAAACGGCCGCTTTCAGATCGTTCAGAGCGCGCGATCGAAGCGCAGTTCGCCCTTCTGGCTCTTGATCACCAGTTGCGAGCCGACAAGGTCCCATTGGCCCGCGGTGCGCAGAGCGATGAAGAAATCCTGCTCGGAGGCGCCGGTGCCCTTGTCGCAGGGCTTCTTGGTCAGCGCGAGCGGGCCGACGGCGAGTTGCTGGTCGCGTAGGGGAAAGGCGGTGGCCGCGAACGTGTTGCATCCGCCATAGCCGCGGGCACGGTACTGCTTGTCGATGACGAAGCTCGGCCGGTCGGCGCCATTGAACGGCTTGCCGTTGAGACTGACCGCGGTCCAGGTCGAATCGAGCGGGAAGATCTTCTCTTGCGGCTTGGCCGCCGGAATGTATTGCTTCTGCTCTTTCTTTTCCCGGTTCTCCTTGCCGAAGCCGGTGACGTTGTTGCCCATCTGCGCCTGGGCCGCGGTGGCGGCCAGAAGGGTCGTGCCGATGACGGCGGAAGCCGCGGCGGCGATCAGCGTTGCTCTCATTGGTCGGCCTCCCCTGGCGCCATCATCACGTCGATCGTCCTGGGATCGGCTCCAGAGCTTCGTCAGGACGGTGCTGCCCATCCGATAAGATTCCAGCGCAAATATGGTCAAGACCGCAGCCGATGCTTTTCTGGACTGTCCCGTGCGGAAGCGAAATTCCAGGCTCCAGCCTCGGGAATTCGGCCCCAGCGGCGCGTAAATCGTGGATCGCCTGAACGATCTTGCCTTCGTCCGGTTGTAGATCCCAGAGAACGCGAGAGGAGACGGCGGCGTGGCGGGATCTGACGAGAGCGGACAGGATGGCATGGCGCCGGCTTCCATGAGCCCGGCGCAGTCCCGCGCGGCTCGAGCTCTGCTGGGCTGGTCGCAGGGCGACCTCGCCGCCAAGGTCGGGTTCGGCGAGGCTGACGTGAAGGCTTTTGAGGACGGGTTCGGCGATCCAGCGACGGGGCAGGTAGAGGCCCTCCGCAGCGCCCTGATCATGGCGGGCGTCCTGTTCAGCGAGGATGGCGGCGAGGGTGTCACGTTGAGCCGCCGCGGCCGCGACGAGGGAACCCGCGCCGACGACCTGACCACCGAGAACGATCGCTGACCGCTATCCGCCCTTGGCCAGGGCCTTGAGATCGAAGCCGGCGTCCGCTGCCTGATCGGGGGACAGGGTAAGGCCGAGGGTGAGGATGCGCCGTGCTGCCATGTGGTCGGCCGCACGATCGACCGACTCGACTGCGCAGAGGCGCCCCTCTCGATAGCGGAAGGCGGAAAAGCCGGAACCGGCATCCCGAACCACCGTGAGGTCGGAGGGTGCGGCAAGCCCGGCGATCTGAAGCTTGTGCGGCCCCTGATCGCTCCAGAACCACGGTACGGCGTCGTAGGATGCGGCGCGACCGGCAAGTCGCGCAGCGAGGCAGCGGCCCTGGTCGATCGCGTTCTGCACCGACTCGATACGCACGCGGTTCCCGCCGGACAGGCCCTCGGCGAAGCGGGTCGGGAAGCGCGCGCAATCGCCGAGAGCCGAGATGGCCGTATCGGAGGTGGCAAGGACCTCGTCGACGACGATGCCGTCGGCGGTGTCGAGGCCGGCCTCCGCTGCAAGTTCCTGGTTCGGCACGACGCCGATGCCGACGAGGACGAGGTCGGCGGCAAGTTCGCTGCCGTCGGCGAGCCTCAGCGAGGAAACTCGTCCGTCGGTCCCGTGGATGGCGGCGAGCCCGGCGCCAAGGACAAAGCGCACGCCAGCCTTCTCGTGCGCGGCGAGGAAGAATGCCGACGTCCTGGTCGAGACAGCGCGAGCCATCGGCCGGTCGGCGGCTTCGATGACGGTAACGTCGAGGCCGCGGGCGGCGCAGACGGCGGCAAACTCGAGCCCGATGAAGCCGGCCCCGACGATGACCACCGAACGCGCCGCCGAAAGACCGGATTGAAGCACATCGGCGTCGGCGAGGGATCGAAGCTGATGGACTCCCGCGAGATCGGCGCCCTCCACCTTGAGCGCACGGTTGCGCGATCCCGTGGCGATGATGAGATGATCGTAGGGGAGGGCCGATCCGTCCTCCAATCGGACGCTTCGTGCCGCGCGGTCGATGGCGACGGCGCTGATCGGGCCTCGGTGTTCGATCCGATGATCGGCGTAGTAGCCCGCCGCCCTCAGGAAAAGGCCGGCGGCATCGAGCTTGCCTGCCAGATAGGCCTTCGACAGGGGCGGGCGCTGGTACGGCAGGTTCGGTTCGTCGCCAATGAGGGTGATGGGGTCGGTGAAGCCAGCGTCCCGTAAGGAGGCTGCGACCTGGAATCCCGCCTGTCCCGCACCCACGATGATGATGCCGGCTGCGCTCACCTCTCGAACTCCGACGGCGCGCGTCCTGCCGAGGTATCGAGGGTCGGCAACCAGCGCGCGCCCTCCTTCACCACGAAATCGCGGCAGGCGGCGGCGGGGCCCAGAACCTTGTCGGCCCGGCGCACCACGTACCAGTCGCGCCGGATCGGCAGCCCGTGAACGTCGAGGAGGATCAGACGGCCGCTGGCGACCTCGGCCGCCACCGTGTGGCCGGAGATCAGAGCGATTCCGAGGCCAGCCATCACCGCCTGCTTGATGGTCTCGTTCGAGGCCGCATCGATCCCGAGCCTAGCGCGCTTGATCATCACGCCGGACATGAACTCCTCGAACACGGTGCGGGTGCCCGAGCCCTCTTCGCGGACGAGGAACGACTGCTCGGAAAGGTCCGCTCGCGTCAGGCCGGAGCGCCCGGCCAGGGTGTGGCCGGGTTGGGCCACGAGGACGAGGGGATGCGCCCCGAAGGTCTCCGCCTCGATGGCGAAATCGCGAGGCGGCCGACCCATGATGGCGAAATCGATGGCGTAGTTGCGCAGCGCCTCGACCGTGTCGCCGCGGTTGCCGACGGCGAGGTTGATCTCCACGGCCGGGTTCTGTGCGCAAAAGGCGGCGATAATCTGGGGTGTGAAATACTTGGCGGTGGAAACGACTCCCATGGCGACGCGCCCGCCGCCGCCGCCCTTGAGGATCTCGATCTTCTCGGCACAGGTCTCGAGAACGGTGTTGATGCTGTCGATCGCCCACAGCATCTCGCGGCCCGCATCGGTCGGCTTCAGGCCGGTGGGCGTCCGATCGAACAGGAGAAGGCCCGCCTCCTCCTCAAGTTGGCGGATGCGTGCATAGAGGGCGGCCGAGGTGACGTTGAGCTCCTGCGCCGCGCGCGTCATGGTGCCGAGCCGCGATACGGCGGCGACTGCCTGGAGCTGTTTCAGTGAGAGGTTGCGCATTCGGCGGTTCTAGTTTTTTTAGGAGGCCCCGCAAGTTTTTTCAGAATTCCTTCGGGTCAGGGTTTGCCTGTCGCGGGGTGCCGGTTAAGCCGGCCAGGACGTCGAAGCGGCGGAGACGGCGCGGCCGGGTTCTTGACGGGGCCGCGAACCGGGCGTTTCTCCGGCCGCAACAGGGTGAGGGAACGAGAACTGATGTCGGCAGCACCTCTGGAATTCGGCGCCCATCTCGATGCGGGCCTGGCGCAGGCCGTTGCGACGGATGCCCGGCTTGCCGACGTCGCAGCCGTCATCACGGCCTGCGCGGCGGCGGCGATCGATGTCAGCGCGGTAATCGGCCGCGGTGCCCTCGGCGGCGACCTTGGAGCTCAAGGCGAACACAACAGCGACGGCGACGTCCAGAAGGCCCTCGACGTCCTTGCCCACGAGCGCTTCACAGAGGCGCTCCGGTCAGTGCCCGTGGCAGAGGTCGCGTCCGAGGAGGCCGAGGGCGTCATGGTGCTCAATCCCGGCGCACCGCTCGCGGTCGCCATCGATCCCCTCGACGGCTCATCGAATATCGGGGTCAACATGGCGGTGGGCACCATCTTCGGCATCCGCCCGGCGGTCGTGCGGGATGGCGACCCGATCGCCTCCTTTACCGATCCCGGCACGGTCCAGCTGGCGGCCGGCTTCGTCACCTACGGCCCGGCCACCTCCCTGGTCGTGACCATGGGCGCCGGTACTCAGATCTACACCCTCGACCGCGAGGCCGGCGCCTTCCGCCTGACCCATCCGCAGCTGGAGATTCCGGCGCAGAGCAACGAATACGCGATCAACGCCTCCAATGCCCGTCACTGGGACAGTCCGGTGAAGGCCTATATCGAGGATTGCCTGCGCGGAAAGGAGGGCCCGCGCGACCGAGACTGCAACATGCGGTGGCTCGGCTCGCTGGTGGCGGACGCCCAGCGCGTCTTGATGCGCGGCGGGATCTTCCTCTATCCGGGGGACAACCGGAAGGGCTACGCGCAGGGGCGCCTGCGTCTCCTTTACGAAGCCGCCCCCGTGGCGATGCTCATCGAGCAGGCGGGCGGCGGCGCCACCGACGGCGAGCGCCGCATCCTCGACATCGCGGCGACGTCGGTCCACGAGCGGGTTCCGCTGGTGTTCGGCTCGGCCGAGGAGGTCACCACCGTGGCAACCTATTTCAACGGCCGAAATCCGGCCGCGGGCCGCTCGCCGCTGTTCGGCCAGCGCGGCCTGATCCGGAACTGAGGACCGGCGGGAGGCGGGTTCGGGAGCACGATGTCGGCGCGTCATCCCATCATCTCGGTAACCGGCTCCTCGGGCTCCGGCACAACCTCGGTGCGCAACACCTTCGAGCAGATTTTTCGGCGCGAGGATGTCAGTGCCGTCTACATCGAAGGCGATGCCTTCCACGCCCTCGACCGCATCGCCATGCGCAAGGCGATGGCCGAGGAGCCAACGCTGAGCCACTTCGCGCCGCGGGCGAACCTGTTGCCGGAGCTCGAGGAGGTATTCCGGACCTACGGCGAGTCGGGCAGCGGCCGCACCCGGCACTATGTCCACGATGCGGCGGCGGCGGAGTGCTACGGAACTCCTCCGGGCACCTTCACGCCGTGGGAGGAGTTCCCGCCTGCCTCCGACCTCCTGTTCTACGAGGGGCTGCACGGGTGCGTCGTCACCGAGGCCATCGACATCGCCCGCTATGCCGACCTGAAGATCGGGGTCGTGCCGGTGATCAACCTCGAATGGATCCAGAAGCTGCACCGGGACCGCTCGTTCCGCGGCTATTCCACCGAGGCCGTCACCGACGTCATCCTGCGGCGGATGCCCGACTACGTGCAGACGATCTGCCCGCAATTCTCCTGGACCGACATCAATTTCCAGCGCGTGCCGACGGTCGACACCTCGAACCCCTTCATCGCCCGCTGGATTCCCACGGCCGACGAATCCCTCGTGGTGATCCGCTTCAAGGATCCGCGCGGGATCGACTTCGCCTACCTCATCTCGATGATCGACGGCAGCTTCATGAGCCGCGCCAACTCCATCGTCATTCCGGGCGGAAAGCTCGACTTGGCGATGCAGCTCATCCTGACGCCGATCATCATGCAACTCGTGGAGCGCAAGCGCCGCATGGCGTGAAGCCGACGCTGACCTAACTGAGGCTTCCATGACCGGCCTGATCATCGCTCCCTCGATCCTGTCCGCCGACTTTTCCAAGCTCGGCGAGGAAGTCCGCGCCGTGGACGAGGCCGGGGCCGACTGGATTCATCTCGACGTGATGGACGGGCATTTCGTGCCCAACCTCACCTTCGGGCCCGGCGTGGTGAAGGCCCTGCGCCCGCACAGCCGGAAGCCCTTCGACGTCCACCTGATGATCGCCCCGGTCGACCCCTATCTCGCCGCGTTCGCGGATGCCGGGGCCGACGCGATCTCAGTCCATGTCGAGGCCGGCCCGCATGTCCATCGCTCGCTTCAGACGATCCGAGCCCTCGGCAAGCGCGCCGGCATCGCACTCAATCCCGGCACCCCGGCCGCGATGGTCGAGCCGCTCATCGACCTGCTCGACCTCGTCATCGTCATGACGGTCAATCCGGGTTTCGGCGGCCAGAGCTTCATCCCCTCGACGCTCGAGACGGTGGCGCGGGTTCGGGCGATGGCGGCGGGCCGGGACATCGACATCGAGGTCGATGGCGGGATCACGGCCGAGACGGTCGGTCTCGCGGCCGCCGCCGGCGCCAACGCCTTCGTCGCCGGCAATGCCGTCTTCAGTGCCGGGCCTGCGGGCTATGCGGATCGCATCGCCGGAATACGGGCGGGTGCCCAGGACCATTCCGGCACGCTGTCATGCTGAAGGCGCTGATCTTCGACGTCGACGGGACTCTTGCCGAGACCGAAGACCTGCATCGCCAGGCCTTCAATCGCGCCTTCTCGGAGATGGGCCTTGGCTGGACATGGTCGCCTGCGGCCTATTCCGATCTCCTCAAGGTCATGGGCGGCAAGGAGCGGCTCGCCCACTACGTCGAGACCGAGCATGCGGCCGAGGCCGGCGAGATCCGCCCGCTGATGCCCGAGATCCATCAGCGCAAGACCCGGCTCTACGGCGATCTCGTCGAAGCCGGGCAACTGGCCCTGCGCCCCGGCATCGCTCGGCTCATCGCCGAGGCGAAGGTGTCGGGCGTGCGTCTGGCCGTGGCGACCACCACGAGCCGCCCGAACGTCGATCGCCTGCTCGCCGTCAACTTTCGCCAGGATCCCGAGAGTGTCTTCGACGTCATCGCATCCGGCGACGAGGCTGCGCGCAAGAAGCCGGCCTCCGACGTGTTCGATCTGGCCCTCGCGCGCCTCGGCGTCGCACCGTCCGAGGCCATCGCCTTCGAGGATTCGGCAGCCGGCATCCGCTCAGCCCGCGATGCCGGCCTGCCCGTCATCGCCACGCGCAGTCGCTATACCGAGAGTCACAGGCTGGAGGGCGCGTTCTCGGCGATCTCCGATCTCGGCGAGCCCGGAGATCCGCACCGCCATATCGACGGCGTTGCCTGGCCGGGAGGGGTCGTCACCCTGAGGGCTCTTCAGGCGTGGCACGCGGCTCAGGCGGGTTGATCGGCCGGCCAGGGCCGTGGGCCTTCCTCGGGAACAGGACCGCACCTGCAAGCACCCCAACAGCCGCGGCGAGGCCCAGCTTGATCCAGTCCGCTATGCGATCCTCCTTCACCCGAACCATCCTTCGCGTTGCCTCTGCGCCGGGACCCGGCCTATAACCCGCGCCATCCCCAACGTGGCGGCGTCGAGGAAGGGTCCTGCCGGGCCGCGATCCTCCGTCGCGAGCGAGTTTTTAAGGTCACGCCATGGCCGGCCATTCCCAGTTCAAGAACATCATGCACCGCAAGGGCCGCGTCGACGCGGTCCGCTCGAAACTCTTCGGCAAGCTCGCCCGTGAGATCACGGTGGCGGCGAAACTCGGCTTGCCGGACCCGGCGATGAACGCGCGGCTTCGCGCCGCCATCATCGCGGCCCGCGCCGAGAACGTGCCCAAGGACAATATCGACCGCGCCATCAAGAAGGCGAGCGGGGCCGATGCCGAGAGCTACGACGAGGTCCGCTACGAAGGCTACGGCCCTGGCGGCGCCGCGCTCATCGTCGAGGCCCAGACCGACAACCGCAACCGCACCGCCAGCGACGTGCGCTCGGCCTTCACCAAGTCCGGCGGCAACATGGCCGAGACCGGCGCGGTCTCTTTCCTGTTCGACCATGTCGGGCTGATCGCGTTCCCGCCCGAGGTCGCCGATGCCGACACGATGCTGGAGGCGGCGATCGAGGCCGGCGCCGACGACGTCCGCTCGGACGATGAGGGCCATGAGGTCATCTGCGCACAGGAAGCCTTCGGCGAGGTCGCCAAGGCCTTGGAGGCCCGCTTCGGCGAGCCGCGCCGCACCGGCCTGATCTGGAAGGCGCAGGCTCCGATCATGGTCGACGACGAGACCGGCGAGAAGCTGATCCGCCTCGTCGAGGTCATCGAGGACCAGGACGACGTCCAGAACGTCTACGTCAACTTCACGCTCTCGGACGCGCTGGTGGCGAAGCTCGAAGGCTGAGCAGGGCTAGAAGGCTGACCGCGGGCTTGGCGCCGCGTGAGGCGCGGACGCCAGACTCCGAGCACGACATTGGCCGTCGAGACCGCGAGCAGCAGCCAGAGCGTGCCGCGCTCCCCGGAGAGAGAGAGGCCGAGTTCCGCCGGATTGCCATGTCCAGCGAGAGCCTGGGCGGCGAGTTCCGCCTCCTGCTGCATCGTTCCCTGGATGTGGACGAGGCCGCCCTCGAACATCAGGATACCGGTGGCGAGCTTGAGCCAGGCCCAGCCGGCATTGTGAAAGGCGCGCTGGGCGATCGCCAGCAGGCCGGCGAGCAAAGTCAGCGTGAGCGAGGGCAGGAAGACATATGTCGACACCGCGACCATGGCGCTGCGCATCAGGGCGTACCCGGAGAGCGAATCCGGCCCGGGCGTGACGCTGAGCATCACGACGAGCGACGCCATCGCCCCCATGAGCCCGACGGACCCCATCGTGTGCAGGAATTTCAGGAGGCGTCGCACGACGACCCCGTGACCGATCGCAGAAGCATGCCCGACGCTATCTCAAGTGCGGCCAAGTGGGTAGCCGGCCTCGCCGCAAAGCCTCGTGATGGGCGCTCCCTGCGCCTCCACTGCCGCGCAGGCAGCGCCGGGGGGCATGGCCCAGGACCACGCAAGGAGACCGTGAGGACGACAGGCGTCCGGGCCGGGACGGCCGTCAACGCCTGTCACTAGCCCCGTCCATTCCCAGCTCGTAGAAGACACCGCGGCCGCTTCCCGGCCCTGGAACCGTGGCGTCTCATGGGTATCGAACGACGGCAGTATCTCGTCCTCTCGGCAGGGCTGGGGGTATTCCTGGGCGCCTCCGGGTTGGCACTGGCGCAAGGCTACGGCCAGGCCTTCGCCGTTAAGAACGACGACGACCGACCGGTCGCCAACATGCGGCTGCCCGGCGAGATCGTCGGCGAGATCCAGGCGTTGCGCGGCGTCACCTATGTCGGGCCGCGCGAAGCGGAGGTCACGCTCTACGAGTTCTTCGACTACAATTGCCCGTATTGCCGGAAAGCGGCGGCCGACCTCGTCTCTCTCTCCGCTGCCGATCCGACCTTGAGGATCGGCCTCATCAACAATCCGATTCTTTCGATCCAGTCGGCCCAGGCTGCGAAAGTGGCCCTTGCCGTCCAGCGCCGGCTCGGCTCCGAGGCGGCGTGGCGACTCTATCAGGACATGCTCAGCAAGCCGGGTCGGATCGACGGACCTTCGGCCCTCGCCGCAGCGGTCAAGCTCGGCCTGCCGGCGGCGGAGATCGAGAGCATCGGGGACAGCGAGGAGGTGCGCCTCGCTCTCAAGAGTCAGATGCGGATGGCGGCCGATCTCGGTCTCGTGGCGACGCCGTCCTACGTACTCGGCAATACCGGTCTCCTCGGCCACCCCGGTCCGAAGGCGATGGCCAAGATGGTCGCCGCTCAGCGACGGTGCGACCGGATCGCCTGTTGAGGTTCTGATGATCCCGCTGCGGTAGCGACACGATTTCGCCGCACGCATGATCCGTCATGCCGGCAGGATCGTTCCCGCATAGCTCCTCAAGCCTCGCCTTGCGTCGCCCATGACCGCATGGTAGGGCGACGCCGCCTCGGTAGAGGGGGTTTCCCGCCCTCTTAGGTCCGAGACGTTCCCATTGCCGACGTTTCCTGATCCGCCGCCGAAATGAGGCGAAATGCGGTCGGAACGCGCGGT
Source organism: Methylobacterium sp. (assembly GCF_019745455.1). Classification (GTDB taxonomy): domain Bacteria; phylum Pseudomonadota; class Alphaproteobacteria; order Rhizobiales; family Beijerinckiaceae; genus Methylobacterium. The sequence goes on along the minus strand of NZ_JAIETD010000032.1, from coordinate 21,936 downwards.
TCGGATTGAAGAGAGAGCGGCCGCGTGGCGCAGAACGGTTCCGAGGCGAGTTCCCCGGTTGCAGGCGTAGCTGCACGCTACGCTTCGGCCCTGTTCGATTTGGCTCGGGATGAGCGTCAGGTCGATGCCGTCGCAGAGGGTCTGGAGCGGTTCGACGCGCTGCTCAAGGAGAGCGCCGATCTCACGCGCCTCGTGCGCAGCCCGGTCTTCTCCGGCGAGGAGCAGGCCGCCGCCATCGGTGCCGTCCTCGACCGTGCCGGCATCACCGGTCTGGCGGCAAACTTCATCAAGCTCTCGGCCTCCAATCGGCGCCTGTTCGCCCTGCCGGACATGATCCGCGCCTTCCGCGTTCTCGTGCGCGAATCCAAGGGCATCGTGCGCGCCGAGGTTCGCGTCGCCGAGCGCCCGTCGGATGCCGTGATCGAGGAGATCAAGGCCTCCCTGCGCGACGTCGCCAAGTCCGAGATCGACCTCGACCTCCATGTCGACCCGAGCCTGATCGGCGGTCTCGTCGTGAAGATCGGCAGCCGCATGGTCGATGCGTCGCTGCGGACCAAGCTCAACGGAATTCGTCTCGCGATGCGGGAAGCCTGAGGGTCCGGGCTCCGTGGGAGCTCGATCCGTCCCGTCATCACACACCCATTTCTCGTTTGAAGAGGCCTAACGATGGACATCCGCGCTGCCGAGATCTCCGCGATCCTGAAAGAGCAGATCAAGAATTTCGGTGAGGAGGCCACCGTCACCGAGGTCGGCCAGGTCCTCTCGGTCGGCGACGGCATCGCCCGCGCCTACGGCCTCGACAGCGTCCAGGCCGGCGAGATGGTCGAGTTCGAGTCGGGCGTCCGCGGCATGGCGCTGAACCTCGAGCAGGACAACGTCGGCATCGTGATCTTCGGCTCCGATCGCGACATCAAGGAAGGCCAGACCGTCAAGCGCACCGGCGCCATCGTGGACGTGCCGGTCGGCAAGGCCCTCCTCGGCCGCGTTGTCGACGGTCTCGGCAACCCGATCGACGGCAAGGGCCCGATCGCCACGACCGAGCGCCGCCGCGTCGACGTGAAGGCGCCGGGCATCATCCCGCGGAAGTCGGTGCACGAGCCGATGGCCACCGGCCTCAAGGCCATCGACGCGCTCATCCCCGTCGGCCGTGGCCAGCGCGAGCTGATCATCGGCGACCGCCAGACCGGCAAGACCGCCATCGCCCTCGACACCATCCTCAACCAGAAGGCCGCCCATGCCGGCACGGACGAGGGCGCCAAGCTCTACTGCGTCTACGTCGCCATCGGCCAGAAGCGCTCGACCGTGGCGCAGTTCGTGAAGGTGCTGGAGGATAACGGCGCCCTCGAATACTCCATCATCATCGCCGCCACCGCCTCCGACGCCGCGCCGATGCAGTTCATCGCGCCCTTCGCCGGCTGCGCCATGGGCGAGTATTTCCGCGATAACGGCATGCACGCCGTGATCGTCTACGACGATCTCTCGAAGCAGGCCGTCGCCTACCGCCAGATGTCGCTGCTCCTGCGCCGTCCGCCCGGCCGCGAGGCTTATCCTGGCGACGTGTTCTACCTGCACAGCCGCCTGCTCGAGCGCGCCGCAAAGATGGGCGACGCCGCCGGCAACGGCTCGCTGACCGCGCTGCCGGTCATCGAGACCCAGGCCAACGACGTCTCGGCCTACATCCCGACCAACGTTATCTCGATCACCGACGGCCAGATCTTCTTCGAGACCGACCTGTTCTACCAGGGCATCCGCCCTGCCGTGAACGTCGGCCTCTCGGTCTCGCGGGTTGGTTCTTCCGCGCAGACCAAGGCGATGAAGAAGGTCGCCGGCAAGATCAAGGGCGAGCTCGCGCAGTACCGCGAGATGGCTGCCTTCGCGCAGTTCGGCTCGGATCTCGACGCCTCGACGCAGAAGCTCCTGAACCGCGGTTCGCGGCTCACCGAGCTCCTGAAGCAGCCGCAATTCTCGCCGCTGAAGATGGAAGAGCAGGTCGCGGTGATCTATGCCGGCGTCAACGGCTACCTTGATGCCCTGCCGGTCGCCAAGATCCGCGCCTTCGAGGATGCGCTGCTCTCGACCCTCCGCACCAAGCACGCCGATCTCCTCACCACGATCCGCGATTCGAAGGACCTGTCGGATGCCAGCGCCGGTACTCTGAAGGGCGCCATCGAGGGCGTCCTCAAGTCGGTGAAGTAAGGAGCATACCCTCCCCGAAAGGGGAGGGGAGCCTGCCAGGTCGAACCGAGACGGATCCGAAAGTCAGCCGATGCCGAGTTTGAAGGACCTGCGTAACCGCATCACGTCGGTGAAGGGCACGCAGAAGATCACCAAGGCGATGCAGATGGTCGCCGCGGCCAAGCTTCGGCGCGCCCAGAACGCGGCCGAGGGCGACCGCCCCTATGCCGAGAAGATGGCGCAGGTGCTCGGCAACCTGGCCGCCAACCTCGTCGGCGGCGTGCAGGGCCCGCGGCTGCTCTCGGGCACCGGTTCGGAGCAGACCCATCTCCTCGTGGTCTGCACGGCCGACCGCGGCCTCTGTGGCGCCTTCAACTCCTCGATCGGGCGCCTCGCCCGCGACCATGCCCGCCGGCTGATGGCCGAGGGCAAGACCGTGAAGATCATCACGGTCGGCAAGAAGGGCAACGACCTCCTCCGCCGCGTCTTCAAGGACCAGATCATCGAGGCCCGCGACATCCGCGGCACCAAGCCGGTGGATTACGAGTTCGCCTCCGAGATCGCCGACATGATCATCGCGCGCTTCGAGGCCGGCGAGTTCGACGTCGCGACCCTGTTCTACTCACGGTTCCGCTCGGTGATCTCGCAGATCCCCACGGCGCAGAAGCTGATCCCGGCCGAGCTGCCCGCGACCGGGGCCACCGCTCCGGACGCGGCTCTCGAGTTCGAACCGAACGAGGAAGCGATCCTCGACACGCTGCTGCCGCGCAACCTCACCGTCCAGGTGTTCCGCGCGCTCCTCGAGAACGCCGCCTCCGAGCAGGGCGCGCGCATGGGCGCCATGGATTCCGCCACGCGCAATGCGGGCGAGATGATCAAGAAGCAGACGCAGATCTACAACCGGACGCGTCAGGCCATGATCACCAAGGAACTCATCGAAATCATCTCGGGCGCGGAAGCTCTCTAACCAGACCTTCGGCGCTCTGATCCCCATCTGATCGTAAGGACTCCATCATGGCGAATACCGCTTTCCCCGGCGCCGGCTCCAACAAGGTCGGCCGCATCACCCAGGTCATCGGCCCGGTGGTCGATGTCCATTTCGACGGCCACCTGCCCGAGATCCTGAATGCGCTGGAGACCAAGAACAACGGCGCCCGCCTCGTCCTCGAAGTCGCTCAGCAGCTCGGCGAGAACACCGTCCGCTGCGTCGCGATGGACACCTCGGAAGGCCTCGTGCGCGGCCAGGACGTCCACGATACGGGCGAGGCCATCAAGGTGCCCGTCGGCTTCAACACCCTCGGCCGCATCATGAACGTCATCGGTGAGCCGATCGACGAGGCCGGCCCGATCGAGTCGGAGTCGCTCCGCGCCATCCACCAGCCGGCCCCGGCCTATTCCGAGCAGTCGACGGAATCGCAGATCCTCGTCACCGGCATCAAGGTGGTGGATCTCCTCGCCCCATACGCCAAGGGCGGAAAGATCGGCCTGTTCGGCGGCGCCGGCGTCGGCAAGACTGTGCTGATCATGGAGCTGATCAACAACATCGCGAAGGTCCACTCGGGCTACTCGGTCTTCGCCGGCGTCGGCGAGCGCACTCGCGAGGGCAACGATCTCTACCACGAGATGATCGAGTCGAAGGTGAACATGGACCCCAAGGAGAACAACGGCTCCGCGGAAGGCTCCAAGTGCGCCCTGGTCTACGGCCAGATGAACGAGTCCCCCGGCGCCCGCTCGCGCGTCGCGCTCACCGGCCTGACCATCGCTGAGGATTTCCGCGACAAGGGCCAGGACGTGCTGTTCTTCGTGGACAACATCTTCCGCTTCACCCAGGCCGGCTCGGAAGTGTCCGCTCTCCTCGGCCGCATCCCGTCGGCGGTGGGCTATCAGCCGACGCTCGCCACTGACATGGGCGCGCTGCAGGAGCGCATCACCACGACCAACAAGGGCTCGATCACCTCGGTGCAGGCCATCTACGTCCCGGCCGACGATCTGACCGACCCGGCGCCCGCCACCTCCTTCGCCCACCTCGACGCCACGACCGTGCTGTCGCGCTCGATCGCCGAGAAGGGCATCTACCCGGCGGTGGACCCCCTCGACTCGACCTCGCGCATGCTCAACCCGGTCGTGCTCGGCGAGGAGCATTACGACGTCGCCCGCCGCGTCCAGCAGACCCTGCAGCGTTACAAGGCGCTCCAGGACATCATCGCGATCCTCGGGATGGACGAGCTCTCGGAAGAGGACAAGCTGACCGTGGCGCGCGCCCGCAAGATCGAACGCTTCTTCTCGCAGCCCTTCTCGGTCGCCGAGGTCTTCACCGGCTCGCCGGGCATCCAGGTCCCGCTCGCGGACACGATCAAGGGCTTCAAGGGCCTCGTGAACGGCGATTACGACGACCTCCCGGAGGCCGCCTTCTACATGGTCGGCACGATCGAGGATGCCAAGGAAAAGGCCAAGAAGCTCGCGGCTTCGGCCTGAGCCTTACCGGGTGCCCGGCCGATACGGTCGGGCACCCATCGACATGACACGCAGAAACCTGGGTTCCCGACGCCATGGCCACCTTCCAGTTCGACTTCGTCGGCCCCGAGCGGACCCTGTATTCGGGCCAGATCGAGGCCGTGCAGCTCCCGGGTGTCGAGGGCGAGATGACCGTCCTGCCCGGCCACGCCCCGGTTCTGACCGCGCTCAAGGTCGGGGTCATCGTCATCAACGAGGCCGGGCACAACGGCAAGCGCGTGCTCGTGCGCGGCGGTTTTGCCGATATCGGGCCGACCTCGGTCACCGTCATCGCCGAGCGGGCGAACCCGTTCGAGGAGATCAGCCCCGCCTCCATCGACGCGGATATCGAGGCTCTCCAGCTCCAGCGCGACGCGACGACGGATTTTGCCAAGCGTGAGGAGATCGACGGCCAGATCGTCCAGCTTCAGGACGCGAAGGTCGCGCTGAGCTTCTGATCCGCGCGGGGCATGCACTGAACGAGTTGGTGATCGCGGCGGCCTCTGGCCGCCGTTTTCGTTTGCAACCCTTGCCGCCGCGTCCGAACTCCTCCAGCGTGCGGCGGTCAAGCTTCGGCGAATGGGAATATGACGCCCGGTTTGATGATCTGACGTCCTGAAAATAACGTCAGCCGGGAAGATCGAACGAAGTTCCCTTCAACGCGTTTCTCGTTTCGAATCAGGGAGAACACCGAACATGAAGTCGATTTGCGCAATCGCGATTGTGGGCTTGAGCCTTACCGCGACCCTCGCCACTGCCGTGGCTCAACCCTATGGCGGCTACGGGAGAGATCGCGATTACGGTTATGACGATCGCGGCCGCGGCAGGGACCGTGGCTATGACGACGATCGCGGTCGCGGCGGGGGCCGTGAATATGGTTTCGACGCGCGCGAGTATCTGCGTTGCAATCCTGACGTCCGCCGCGCGGTCGAGCGGGGCCAGATGGAATCGGCTGCCGCGCATTACCGCGTCTTCGGCCGCCGCGAGGGCCGGCGTCTGAGCTGCTGACGAGAGCGTTCGCGGACCTTCAGAGGCCTTCTCGTACCCTTCTGGGTCTATCGAAACGTTGAAGTAGACAAGGTCCGGGACAAGCTGGGTTCAACCGGGACCCTGCTCCCCGGACCTATTTCGTGCGTGCGGCATTCATCGCGATTTCGATCAGCGCCTCGATGGCCGATGGGTCATCCGAGCAGCCGCGTTCGAGCCAGTATGCCCGCGCAGCGTCCAGACCGCGGCCGACCGCTGGACCCGGCGTTATGCCGTTTGAGGCGAGATCCGCCCCCGTGAGGGGAAAGGTCGGCCGCTGGGCTCGGCCAGCTCCGACAGCTTCCAAGAAGACGCCAGCGTCTTCCGCGATCGGGGGGCTCTGGCTGGGATCCATCGACGCGAGGGCAGTCATAAGCGCTTCTGGATCATGATCCGCAGTAAGGGTGCGCATCGTGCCCAGATCGATGGGCTTTCGTCTGTCCAGGCTCTCCCAGGCGAGCGCGTAGGACGACAGTGCAGCCGCCTCGGCCTTCGAGAGGCGCAGGGCCGGCTGAAGCCGTACAACGTCCGCCTTTGAGCGGACGGCCAAAGCCGCAAGCCGCGCTACGTCCCCCGCCTGTGGCCTCGCCCCGATCAGGCGTCCGAGGCGTGAAAGGTCGGTCGGGCCACCGATGAGCCGTGGGAGGATGCCGACTTCGTCCATCACGGCGAGGGCTTCGGCTACGCCCGGCGCCACCAGAAGCTTCAGGAGTTCCGTCCGGACCCGCTCGCGGGAAAGGCCGTCGATCATGTGTTGCGCGGCGATACAGGCCGAAAGTCCGGCGGCGTCCGGTTCGGCGAGCCCATAGCGCGCATGGAACCGGAAGAAGCGGAGGATGCGCAAGGCGTCCTCCTGGATGCGGGTCGCGGCGTCGCCAATGAAGCGGACGCGGCCATCGCCCAGGTCCCTCACACCGCCAGCGGTGTCGTGGACCTGTCCGCTCGGATCGAGCGAAAGCGCATTGATGGTGAAATCGCGCCGCTCGGCGTCGCGAACGAAGTCGCGGCCGAAGCGGACGACGGCGTGGCGCCCGTCGGTCTCGATATCCTCGCGCAGGGTCGTCACCTCGAAGGGCGTTCGTGCGACCAGGACCGTGACGGTGCCGTGATCGAAGCCTGTCGGGATCGCCCTCAGGCCGGCCTTGATGGCGAGGGACAGGGTCTGCGCAGGCTCGAGGGTCGTCGCCAGATCGATATCGGAGGAATTTCGGCCAAGGAGGGCGTCGCGAACGCAGCCGCCGACGAGTCGCGTCTCCTCGTCGGGGGCAGCGAGGGAGGCGAGGACCGTCTGCACGTCGTCGCGCCGCAGCAGCCGCGCAGGCCCGTCGTCATCGAGCCCGCGCGACGTCACTGAAAAGTGCCCGGGACCACGCGCCCGTTTTCGAGCCGCGGCGGCGTGTAGCCGCTGCGATGGCGCTCGCCGAAAAGGCCGATGGCGACGAGGGACAGGATCACGAGGGCGACGCTCGCCATGGTGAGGCGGAACACCGAGGCTTCCCAGTGTTCGCGGCGATGCGGGTTGCGCCCGACGGCGAGGAGATAGCCGTAGAACAGGAACCAAGGCAGCAGAAAGATCAGGGTTTCTTGCAGGATGGTGCGGATCATGGTGCTTTCGGGAGACCGTATTGGGAGCTTGGCACGGCTCCGGCTACAGACATAGTCGTTCGTAGAGATTGCGCACGATCCCTGCGGTCACACCCCAGATCAGCCGACCTTCGTGGGTGATGGCATAGTAGCACCGGGTCCGGCCGCGCCAGATTCCCGAGCTGAGGCTATGGCCGTCCGGGTCCATCAGGACGGGCAGGGGCACCTCGAACACTTCGGCCACCTCGGTCGGGTTTAGGGCGAGGCTGACCGGCTCCTCCAGGAGCCCGACCACGGGCACCACGAGGAAGCCGGTGGCCGACAGGTAGGAGTCGAGGTAACCGAGCAACCTCACCCGCGCCGGGTCGAGGCCGATCTCCTCATTGGCCTCTCGCAGGGCCGCACCGGCAGGACCCGGATCGGCAGCGTCGATCTTGCCTCCGGGAAACGAGATCTGCCCGGAATGGTCGCGAAGGCTCGCGCTGCGCAGGTTGAAGAGCATCGCGAGCCCATCCTCACGGGCGACCACCGGCACCAGCACCGCTGCGTGGCGATGTGGGCCGGGAGGCGCTATGGCGACGCCCTCATCGTCGAGATCGTGGTCGCCGCGGGGATTGGAGGTGGGATCGTCAGGGCCCGGCGAGATCGTCGACAGGCGGTCGGCGGCCCTGTCCAGGAAAGCCTGGAGGTTGCCGAAGGGGCCCCCGCTCAAGCGTCGGCCGCGGGCGCGATGCGGTGGAAGGTGCCTCCCGCCGCGATGCCGAACCAAGGATCTCCGTCGACGATCCGCTCCTCGCCCATCTCGACGAGGTCATAGGTGAGCGCCCGCGTTACCCGAGCCCAAAGGCCGCGACGGACGTGGAGATAGGGCTTGAGACCGCCGTCCTCGCCTTCCTCGAAGCGCAGGCCATGCTCCGCATCGACGGACACGACGTCGTCCACATTGGTGCGGAACACGATCCGCCTGTCGCCCCCCGCACCCTCGACAGCCATGCCCACGGCGAGGAAGGGCGCGTCCTCGACGACGATGCCGACCTTCTCGGCAGGCGTCACCAGCACGATCCCGCCGTCCTCCTCGCGCCGCATGATCGAGGCGAACAGCTTGACGAGTGCCGGGCGACGGATCGGTGCCCCGTCATGGAACCACGTCCCATCCGCAGCGATCCGCATGTCGATCGAACCGCAATGGGTCGGGTTCCAGCGCTCCACCGGAGGGATGCCTCGCCCCGCTTCGGCACCGAGGGCGGCGGTGAGACGGTCGAGGACGAGATCGGGGGAGGGGGGAGTGGTCTCGGTCATGGAGCTTCAGATAGCGCCCGCACGGCATCCGGAACAGGCTTGTCTCAAAGGCGTGCCGGCGGACGATTCCGCCTGCGGCGTCGCGCCGACCTTGCCATCCTGCCTCGAACGGCGCCACACTCCCTCTTTCCAGCGCCTTGGCGCCACGGGAGATCACAACGCATGACGCAAGGCGTTTCGCCGGCCACGGCCCTCGATGACGGCATCGTCGCCACGGCGGAGGCTTGCCTCGGGACGGTGAGCCAGGCTCGGGAGGCGATCCATAAGGTCATCTTCGGCCAGGAGACCGTCGTCGATCTTGCTCTCATCACCATCCTGGCCGGCGGCCACGGGCTGCTGGTAGGTCTGCCTGGCCTCGCCAAGACCAAGCTCGTCGAGACGCTCGGGACCGTGCTCGGCCTCGATGCGCGACGCGTGCAGTTCACCCCTGACCTGATGCCCTCGGACATCCTCGGCACCGAAATCCTCGACGAGGATGCCGACCGGCACCGCTCCTTCCGCTTCGTGAAGGGACCCATCTTTACCCAGCTCCTCATGGCCGACGAGATCAACCGGGCGAGTCCGCGCACGCAATCGGCGCTGCTGCAGGCGATGCAGGAGAACTTCGTCTCCGTGGCGGGCGAGCGCCACGACCTGCCGCGACCGTTCCATGTGCTGGCGACCCAGAACCCGATCGAGCAGGAGGGAACCTACCCGCTGCCCGAGGCGCAGCTCGACCGGTTCTTGCTGGAAATCGATGTCGGCTATCCCGATCGCGCCGCCGAGCGCCGCATCCTGATCGAGACCACGGGCATCGTCGACCACACGCCCGAGGCTGTGATGTCGACCGAGGCCCTGCTCACGGCCCAACGCCTCGTGCGGCGCCTCCCGGTGGGCGACACGATCGTCGACGCCATCCTCGATCTCGTGCGCTCCGCCAGACCTGAGGGTGGCGACCCCTCGCTCAAGGGCAAGCTGCTGTGGGGGCCGGGGCCGCGTGCCAGTCAGGCGCTGACACTCGCGGTGCGGGCTCGTGCCCTCATCGAGGGCCGCGTCGCTCCCTCCATCGCCGACGTCAAGGCGCTGGCGGAGCCGGTTCTGAAGCACCGCATGGCGCTGAGCTTCGCGGCGCGGGCCGATGGTGAGACCATCCCGGGCCTCATCGCCCAGCTCGCGGCCAAGCTCTAGGCCCGGTGAGGATGGCCGCGAGCCAGGTTCTACCGGCGAGCGAGCGCCGACCCGGACGTCACGAGACCGAGAACGCCCTCTCGCTCGCCGAGCGGATGCCGCGGCTCATCCTCGAGTCGCGCCGTGTCTCCACGACTCTCGCGCATGGCCTCCACGGACGTCGCCGGGCCGGGCCAGGCGAGAGCTTCTGGCAGTTCCGGCCCTTCGTCACCGGCGAGGCGGCGGCGCGGATCGACTGGCGCCGCTCGGCCCGCGACGACCGGCTCTATGTCCGCGAGCGTGAGTGGGAGGCGGTCCATAACATCTGGTTCTGGATCGACCGCTCCGCCTCCATGGGCTTCGCCTCCAAGCACGCCCAGGCCTCCAAGGTGGAGCGCGCCCTGGTGCTCGGCCTCGCGCTCGCCGACGTGCTGGTCGAGGGCGGCGAGCGCGCCGGCCTCCTCGGGCTGACCCGCGCCACCGCATCGCGAAAGATCGTCGAGACCATGGCCCATGCCCTCACGGAGGACCACGCCGGGCTCGACAAGGACGCGCCGCCCCGCGCCATACCAGGTCGCTTCGACGAGGTCGTGCTGATCAGTGACTTCCTGTCTCCGCTTTCCGAGGTAAAGTCCGTCATTAACCATATTTCCGGCGGGGGCACCCGCGGCCACCTCGTCGCGATCGTGGACCCGATCGAGGAGACCTTCCCGTTCACCGGCCAGGCCGTGCTCCAAGACCTCGAGAGCGACCTCAGCCTCAATATCGGCGATGCCGGCGCCTGGGGGGATGCCTATCGCGCCCGCATCGCCGAGCATCGCGCCGGCCTTGCCGAGATCGCCCGCCTCCAGGGCTGGACGGTGACCACCCACCGAACCGACCGGCCCGCAAGCGAAGCGGCCCTGCGCCTGCTGACCCTCGTCGCCGCCTCGCGCGGGGGCGGCTGAGGCCATGTTCGGATTGCCGCTGACCTTCGCAGCTCCCCTCGCGCTCGCCGCCCTCGTCGCGCTACCCGCCCTGTGGTTCCTGCTCCGGGTGACGCCGCCTCGGCCTCAGCGCATCGACTTTCCGCCGCTCCGGATCATGGCGGACCTCATGGGCAAGCGCGAGACGCCCGCCCGCACACCGCCCTGGCTCCTCATCCTGCGAATCCTGGCGGCGGCCTGCCTGATCCTCGCCGTATCCGGGCCTGTCTGGAACGCCGCCGGCATCGGTGCCGCCGCCGGTCGCACCCCGCTGCTCGTCATGATCGACAACGGCGCCACCGCCGCCCACGATTGGCGGGACCGCCTGAGGGCAGCCACCGACGAGATCGAGGCCGCCGCCCGCGATGGTCGCCCGGTCGGGGTCCTGGCCACCGCCGAGCCTGCCGCCGCCTTCGAGGCCAAGGCACCGGCTGCCGCCCTCGACCGCCTTCGTGCCATCGCGCCCCGGCCGCACATTGCGAGCCGCAGCATCCATCTGCCGGCCGTCGCCGGGTTCCTGGAGCGCAATCCCGGTTCGTCCGTCGTGTGGATCAGTGACGGTGTGGCAGGGTTCGAAACCGAGAGCTTCACCAAGGAGCTCAATGACTATCTCGGCCGTACAGGGGCGAGCCTGACGATCCGCGCCGCGGAGACGCCGCCTGCCCTCGCCCTGTCGGTCACCGAGGCGAGCGGCCGCCTCTCCGTCCATGTTCTCCGGGCTGCTGCCAACGGGCGCGACGCGGGTCTGCTGCGCGCCCTCGACCAGAAGGGCCTGCCGCTGGCCGAGCACGATTTCGCCTTCCGTTCCGGAGAGACCGATACGGAGGTCGTGTTCGACCTACCCGTGGAATTGCGCAACGCGATCGCCCGCATCGAGATCGCGGCGGAGCGCTCCGCAGCGGCCGTGCGTCTGATGGACGAGCGCGGCCGGCGGCGCCGGGTCGGGCTCGTCTTCGGCGGCACCAGCGATCAGGCGCAGCCGCTGCTCGCGCCGACCTACTACCTGTCGCGCGCCCTCGTTCCCTTCGCCGACGTGCAGGAGCCGCGCGGCGCCAAGGGCGTATCCGACCAGATCGCCCAGATGCTCGACGGGCAGGTGTCGGTGCTCGTGCTCGCCGATGTCGGCGCCCTCGATGCCGAGGCGGTGCAGAAGGTGACTCGCTTCATCGACGAGGGCGGGCTGCTCCTGCGCTTTGCCGGCCCCCGCCTCGCCTCGGGCAACGACACCCTTGTGCCGGTACGTCTGCGCCGTGGCGGCCGGACGCTCGGCGGTACCCTGTCCTGGGACAGCCCGAAGACGCTCGCGGCCTTCGCGCCCGAAAGCCCCTTCGCCGGGCTCAATCCACCCGCCGATATCGGCGTACGCCGCCAGATTCTGGCCGAGCCGGACGGCGACCTGCCGGGGCGGACCTGGGCGTCCCTCCAGGACGGCACGCCGATCGTCACCGCCGAGCGGCGGGGGCAGGGCATGATCGTGCTCTTCCACGTCACCGCCGACACGACCTGGTCGAACCTGCCGCTCTCGGGGCTGTTCATCGACATGCTCCGCCGCGTCGTCGGCCTCGCTGGGGCGGGCGCCGTACAGGCGCCCGGCAACGGTCCGCGGCCAGCCGCCGCGATCCTCGCCCCTCGGGTGACGCTTGATGGCTTCGGCGTGCCCGGCAGTCCGCCAGCCGGCGCCACGGCGGTCGCGGCAGACCAGACCGAGCGCGCCTCCTTCGAGCATCCTCCTGGCTTCTACGGCCCCGCCGATGCGGGGATTGCGGTCAATGCGCTTCTCCCCGACGACCGGCTCAAGCCCCTCGATCTTGGCGCGCTCACCGGAGCACGCATCAACGCCCTGGCGGGCGCCGAGACCCTCGATCTGAGAGCGTTCCTGTTCAGCATGGCCCTCGCGCTCCTCATCCTCGATACCCTTGCTGGGCTCTGGCTCGGCGGCTTTGCAGGGCGTCTCTTCGGGCGGGGTCTCACGCGCCGCGGCGCCGCTGCCGCGATGCTGGCGCTCGCCTTCGGCTTCGTGATCGCGCCGCGGCCCGCGGAAGCGCAGGAGGCGGCAAGACCGCCCGGCATCGAATCCGCCCTCGCCACTCGCCTCGCTTTCGTCGTCACCGGCGACGAGGCGGTGGATACCGCGAGCCGCGCCGGTCTGTCGGGCCTGACGCAGATGCTGGCCGCCCGCACTGCCCTGGAGCCGGGCGATCCAATCGGCATCGACCCCAGCCGCGACGAGCTCGCCTTCTACCCGATTATCTATTGGCCGATCGTCGCGAGCCGGCCGCAGCCGAGCGAGGCGGCGATCCGGCGGATCGACGCCTTCATGCGAAATGGCGGCACGGTTCTGTTCGACACCCGCGACGCGCTCACCGCCCGCCCCGGCGGTCCCGCGACGCCCGAAGCGCTCTACCTGCGCCGGATGCTCGCGACGCTCGAAGTACCCGAGCTCGAGCCGGTGCCGGCCGACCACGTGCTGACCAAGGCCTTCTATCTCGTCGACAGCTTTCCCGGCCGCTACGCCACCGGACAGACCTGGGTCGAGACCCTGCCGCCGGCGGGCGAGGGCGGCGAACGCCGTCCGGCACGAGCCGGCGACGGTGTCTCGCCGATCGTCATCACCGGCAACGACCTCGCCGCGGCATGGGCGGTGGGCAAGCGGGGCGAGCCGCTCTACCCGATCGTCGGCGGCGACCAGCGCCAGCGCGAGATGGCGTTCCGCGGCGGCATCAACTTCGTGATGTACACACTGACCGGCAACTACAAGGCGGACCAGGTCCACGTGCCCGCCTTGCTGGAAAGGCTCGGGCAGTGAGGGAAACGTCGGTTCCGGAAAGAGGCCGCATCACATGCTGAGCCTCGCCTTCACGCCCCTCGTGCCTTGGCCTGTCCTTGCCGGCTTCGGGATCGTCGTGGCCCTGTTCTGCATCCTGGCGATCGTCGCAAGGGGCAGGACCGCGCTGCTGCGCGCTGTGGCCCTCGCCCTGGTGCTGCTCGCCATCGCCAACCCGTCCCTGGTCCGCGAGGACCGCGAGCCGGTCAAGGACATCGCCGCCATCGTGGTCGACCGTTCCGGATCACAGGCGCTCGGTGACCGCGCGAGCATGACGGATGCGGTGCGCGCAGAGTTGCAGCGCCGGTTCGGTTCGCTCACCAATATCGAGCCTCGCTTCATCGACGTCCCCGATGCGGCCGACGGCGACGAAGGCACCAGGCTGTTCACAGCCCTGTCCCAGGCGCTCTCGGACGTTCCGCCCGAGCGCCTCGCCGGTGTGGTGATGCTCACCGACGGCGTCGTTCACGACATGCCGGCCTCGGTGGCGGCACTCGGCATCAAGGCGCCGCTTCACGTGCTCGTCACGGGCCATCCGGACGAGCGCGACCGCCAGATCAAACTCATCGAGGCGCCGCGCTTCGGCATCGTCGGGCGCGACCTCGCGATCAAGGCCGAGGTGATGGAGCGCGGCGGCACCGGCAATGCCGTGGTGACGGTGCGGCGCGACGGCGAAGAGATCGAACGGCGCTCGGTGCCGACGGGCCGGCCCTTCTCGCTGACGACGCGAATCGAGCATGGCGGCCCCAACGTCGTCGAGATCGAGGTCGAGGCGCTGCCCGGCGAACTCACCACCATCAACAACCGCGCTGTGCTCCCGATCGAGGGCATCCGCGAGAAGCTGCGCGTGCTCCTCGTCTCGGGCGAGCCGCATCAGGGCGAGCGGACCTGGCGCAACCTTCTGAAGTCCGACGCCAATGTCGACCTCGTCCATTTCACGATCCTTCGGCCTCCCGAGAAGCAGGACGGGACGCCCATCTCGGAATTGTCGCTGATCGCGTTCCCGACGCGCGAATTGTTCGTCCAGAAGATCAAGGATTTCGATCTCATCATCTTCGACCGCTACGCCAACCAGAGCGTGCTGCCCTCGGCCTATTTCGACAACATCGTCCGCTACGTCCGCGACGGCGGCGCGCTGCTCATCGCCGCCGGTCCGGAATTCGCCTCGCCGACGAGCCTGTCGCGCACCCGCCTCTCGGCGATCCTGCCGGGCGAGCCGAACGGCCGCGTCGTCGAGCGCGCCTACAAGGCCGCCCTCACCGGCACCGGCCAGCGCCATCCGGTCACCCGCGCCCTGCCGGGCTCTGAGTCTTCTCCGCCGGCCTGGGGCGACTGGCTCCGGGTCGTGGCGGCGCAGACCAAGCCCGGCATCCAGCCGATCCTGCAGGGCGCCGATTCCCTGCCGCTCCTCGCGTTGTCGCGCGAGGCGAAGGGCCGGGTCGCGCTGCTGCTCTCAGACCATGCCTGGCTCTGGGCGAGGGGCTATCAGGATGGCGGACCCTATCTCGACCTGCTGCGGCGCCTCGGCCATTGGCTGATGAAGGAGCCGGCCCTCGAAGAGGAGGCACTGCGCGCCCAGACCACCGGCCGCGGCCGCGAGGTCCGCGTCGAGCGCCAGACCATGGCCGACACCGCAGAGCCGGTTAGCGTCACCGGTCCGACCGGTACACAGACAAGCCTGACGCTGACGCAAAGCGAGCCCGGCCTCTTCGCCACAACCTTCGAGGCGGCTAGCCTAGGGCTACACACGTTGCGCTCGGGCAGCCTCGTCGCCTTCGTCAGCGTCGGGCCCCCGAACCCGCGCGAGCTTGCCGACGTCTTCAGCGATACAGAGCGGCTGCGACCCCTGGCCGAAGGCACGGGCGGCTCGATCCGGCGCCTCGACGAAGCCAATGGCGGCTTCACCGTCCCACGGCTGCAGAGCGTGCGCAGCGGGCGGCTGGCCGGTGCCGACTGGATCGGGTTCCGCCCGAGCGACAGCGCCAATATTCGGGGCGTCGAGGTCTATCCCCTGGCGCTCGGTCTCTGGGCCCTCGCGGCTCTGGCTGCGGCCGTGCTGGCCATGTGGCTCGTCGAGGGGCGGCGCGGACGCGTGGCTTGACGGGCGGCCAGAGGCGTTGATCTTCGCTGTCCGACGCTTGAGCAGACGCTTACCTGACGTTGCCGGTTCCCGGCACCTACCCGCCCGTCACCATCCCTCGCATCGCCTTCGCCCCGTCCTGCAGCGCCAGCCACAACACCCGCCCGGGATCGACCGGTCCCGGCAGCATCAGCGTACCGGCGGGCACCCGCTCGAAGCCGAAGCGGGCGTAGAAGGGCGCGTCTCCGACGAGGAGCACCAGCGCCTCGCCCCCCGCCCGTGCGGCGTCGAGGCTGCGGTTCATGAGGCCCGAGCCGATGCCGCGGTTCTCGAAGCTCGGATCGACGGCGAGCGGCCCGAGCATCAAGGCCGCCCGCCCTCCGATCAGGATCGGTCCCATCCGCACCGAGCCGACCAGGAAGGTCCCGACCAGGGCGGTGAAGGAGAGGTCGGGGCGATGCGGCACCCCCTCGCGCAGGCGATAGGGCGTGCGGGCGTAACGGCCGGGGCCGAAGGCGCGAGCATGGAGGCGCTCCACCGCTTGCGCGTCGTCGGGTAATTCCGGCCGGATCAGCAGCGGCAGCGTCGTCATCCGGGCCGCTCAGTTGGCGCGGCTCGAGAAGTCGATGCGCGGGTCGATCCAGGTATAGATCAGGTCGGAGAGGAGATTCACGGCGAGCCCGAGCAGCGAGAAGATGTACAGGGTCGCGAACACGATCGGGTAGTCGCGTCCGACGATGGCCGAGAAGGACAGGAGGCCGAGCCCGTCGAGGGTGAAGATCGTCTCGATCAGGAGAGAGCCGGTGAAGAAGGCCGCGATGAAGGCGCCGGGGAAGCCCGCCACCACGATCAGCATGGCGTTGCGGAAGACGTGGCCGTAGAGAACGCGCCGCTCGGTCAGGCCCTTCATTCGTGCCGTCAGGACGTATTGCTTGCGGATCTCGTCGAGAAACGAGTTCTTGGTGAGGAGCGTCGAGGTGGCGAAGGCGCCGAGCACCAGGGCGGTGAGCGGCAGCACCATGTGCCAGGCGTAGTCGACGGCCTTGCCCCAGAGGCTCAGGCTGTCGAAGTTCTCGCTCGTCAGGCCGCGGATCGGGAACCACTGGAAGAACGAGCCGCCGGCGAACAGGATGATGAGCAGGATGCCGAACAGGAAGCTCGGCACCGCGTAGCCGACGATGACGACGCCGGAAGTCCAGAGGTCGAAGCGCGAGCCCTCCTTCACCGCTTTTCGGATGCCGAGCGGGATCGAGATGGCGTAGGAGAGCAGCGTCATCCACAGGCCCAGGGAGATCGAGACCGGAAGGCGCTCGCGGATGAGTTGAAGCACCGACACGTCGCGAAAATAGCTGTTGCCGAAATCGAACCGGACGTAGTCCCACAGCATCTTGGCGAAGCGCTCGGGCGCCGGCTTGTCGAAGCCGAACTGCTTCTCCAGCTTGGCGATGAAGGCGGGGTCGAGCCCCTGCGCCCCGCGATAGCGCGAACTGCTCTCCCCGCCGCGAGAAGCCATCCCGCCGCCGAGGTCGCCTGCGCCGCCGGTCACCCGCGACAGGCCGGCATCGTTCTGGCCCTGAAGCTGGGCGAGCACGCGCTCGACCGGGCCGCCGGGGGCGAACTGCACGATAACGAAGGTGATCAGCATGATCCCGAAGATGGTCGGGACCATCAGGGCGATGCGGCGCAGGATGTAGGCGAGCACGCGGGGTTCCTCAGATCCGGCCGATGCGCCGGGCCTTGGCGGCATCGAACCACCACGTCGCCGGCACGCCGAGGCCGTAGGGCGGCGGCTCCGCCGGGCGGCTGAACACGTCCCAGACCGCGATCCTGTGGGCGGCACCGTACCACATCGGTACCCAGTACTGCCCGGCCCGCAGCACCCTGTCGAGGGCACGGCATGCGGTGACAAGAGCCGGCCGCGACACCGCGTCGGTGGCGGCGGTGATCAGTGCGTCCACGGCTGGGTCGGCGATGCCCGCGAGGTTGTTCGAACCGGGAGTTGAGGCCGCGCGCGACCCGTAGATCTCGCGCATTTCCGGCCCCGGCGTCATCCCGCTGGAATAGCGCCGGCTGGTGATGTCGAAGTCGAAATCCTTGAGTCGCGACTGGTACTGCGAGGCGTCGACGGTGCGAAAGCGCGCCTTGATGCCGATGAGACCGAGGTTGCGGATGAAGGGCAGCGTATGGGGTTCTAGGCTCGCCGTGACGTCGAGGAATTCGATCTCGATGGGCTTGCCGTCGGGCAGTCTCTGGACGCCTTCGCTGCGGACGCAGCCGGCTTCGCGCAGGAGCCCGGCCGCGCGGCCCAGCAGCGTGCGATCCTGGCCGGACCCATCGGATTCGGGCGGACTCCAGACCTCTCCGAAGACCTCAGGCAGAAGCGTCGCGCGCAAGGGCTCGAGGAGTGCCAGTTCCTCCGGCGAGGGCAAGCCTGTCGCCTTGAGATCCGAGTTCTCGAAGTAAGAGGCTGTGCGCTGATAGGCCTCGAACATCAGGTTCTTGTTGGTCCAGGTGAAGTCGAAGCACAGCCCGATCGCCTCGCGCACCCGGCGGTCCTTGAAGGCGGCGCGGCGGGTATTGATCCACCAGCCCTGCGTGCCGGACGGCGTTTTGTCGGGCAGGATCTCACGCCGGACCCGGCCCTCCTTCACCGCGGGAAAATCGTAGCCGGTGGCCCAGACCTTCGCAGTGAATTCTTCGCGGTAGGTGAAGGCGCCACCCTTGAAGGCCTCGAACGCCACCTGGCGATCACGGAAGCACTCGTAACGGATCGCGTCGAAATTGTTCTGGCCGACATTCACCGGCAGGTCTGCGCCCCAATAGTCGCGGACCCGCTCGAGTTCGATGAACCGGCCCGATTCGAGCCGGCCGACCTGGTAGGAACCGGAGCCCAGTGGCGGTTCGAGCGACGAGGCCTCGAAGTCGCGGCCGCGATAGTAATCGGCCGAGAACACCGGAAGGGTGGCGACGAAGAGGGGCAGGTCGCGGCTACGGCCTGGTGCGAAGCGGACCGTCACTGTCTCTGCCTCGGCGCTCGCCTCCACCATGTCGCGGATCACCTGCGAGATCGCCGGGTGACCCTTCTCCTTCAGGAGCATCAGCGAGAATGCGACATCCCGTGCAGTGAGAGGCGAACCATCGTGGAAGCGGGCCTGCGGCCTCAGGGCGAAGCGGTAGGCCAGCCTGTCATCGGAAATCTCCACCGAGCGGGCGAGGAGCCCGTAGAGGGCGTCGGGCTCGTCGAGGGCCCTGACCATCAGCGAGTCGAAGGTCAGGTTCATGCCCGGCGCGCCGTCGCCACGCAGGACATAGATGTTGAGGGTGTTGAAGGTCTCGGATGACTGGTTGCCGATCGTCGAAGTCAGTTGCGCCGAGAAGCGGCCGCCTTTCGGCGACATCGGGTCGACATAGTCGAAATTGCGGAAGTCGGGTTGGTATTTGAGGTCGCCGAAGCTCGACAGCCCGTGCGCGGTGCGGGCCTGCCCTATTCCCTCCCTCGATGATCCGCAGAGCGCGACAGCGGCCGCGCCGGCAACCACCGTCCGGCGCGTCGGACCCGCGCTCAACGCGGCGCCCCCGTCTTCGCGGCAAGCCCCTCGTCGTACCACCACGTCGTCGGGAAGCCCGAACCGCCGTAGCGCGGCAGCACGGCGGGACGGCTGAACCGGTTCCAACGCAGGGTCCGGGAGACGTTGGAAGCCCATTGTGGCACGACGTAATTGTGGGCGAGGAGCACCCGGTCGAGCGCCTTGGTGGCGGCGATGACGCCGGGACGGTCCTTGGCGAAAACCACCTTCTCGATCAGCGCATCGATGGCCGGGTCCTTGATCCCGATGAGGTTGCGCGAGCCGGGTTTGTCGGCGGCAGCCGAGCCCCAATATTCGCGCTGCTCGTTGCCCGGCGACAGCGATTCCGCCCATGAGCTCGTGGTGACGTCGAAGTCGAAGGACCGCATCCGGTTCTGGTACTGCGCCTGATCGATGACCCGGAGGTTCGAGTTGATGCCGATGAGCTTCAACTGCGCGGCGAACGGCAGGATCACCCGCTCGAACACGCTCTGGAATTCGAGGAACTCGACGGTGAGCGGCTCGCCCGTCTTCACGTTGGTCATCTGACCGTTCTTCAGCTCGTAACCAGCCTCCTTGAGGAGGCGAACGGCCTCGCGCAGGTTGGTGCGGACCGCCTCCGGGCTACCGTTGACCGGATTGGCGTAAGGCGTCGTGAAGACGGAGGCCGGGATCTTGTCCTTGAGCGGTTCGAGGAGGGCGAGTTCCTCGGGTCCCGGCAGGCCGGAAGAGGCAAGCTCGGAACCGAAATAGTAGGAATCGATCCGCCTATAGAGGCCGAAGAACAGAGCCCGGTTCATCTCCTCGTAGTTCATGGCGAGGTTGAAGGCGCGGCGTACGCGCTCGTCGGCGAATTTGGGCTTCCGCGTATTGAAGACGAAGGCCTGCATGTTGCCGTTGCCGCGATCGGGGAATTCCTCCTTGACGAGGCGGCCCTCCTTCACGGCGGGGAAGTCGTCGTAGGCGGTGGCCCAGTTGCGGGCGACGTTCTCAGTGCGAAAGTCGTAGAGATCGCCCTTCAGCGCCTCGATCAGTACGGTGGAATCGCGAAAATACTCGTTGCGGATGGTGCCGAAATTGTTGCGACCGACATTCACCGGCAGATCCTTGCCCCAGTAATCGGCCACCCGCTCGTAGGTGGCGCTGCGGCCGGGCTCGAACTTGGCGAGGCGATAGGGGCCGGAGCCCAGGGGGATCTCGAGGGTCGTCTGAGCTGCGTCGCGCTGGCGCCCCTGCGCGTCCTTGGCCGTCCACCAATGCTTGGGAAGGATGCGCAGCTGACCGAGCACCTGCGGGAGCTCGCGGTTGCCGGTTTCGCTGAAGCGGAAGGTGACCTCACGTGTCCCTGTGGCTTCTGCCTTCGTGACGGTTTGGTAGTAGGCCGAATAGAACGGACTGTTGGCCTTCAGCGTATCGAAGGACCAGATCACGTCCTCGACGCTGATCGGGGTGCCGTCATGCCAGCGAGCGTTTTCGCGCAGGCGATAGCTCACGGAAGAAAGGTCCGGTGCTACCCGCACGCCCTCGGCGACGAGGCCGTAGGAGGTGAACGGCTCGTCGGCGGATTCCGTCATCAGGGTATCGTAAATCAGGGTGACCGCGCCTTCGAGATCGCCCTTGAGGCCCGACACCACGTAATTGAAGTTGTCGAAACCGCCCTGTGCCCCGAGCCGCACCAGGCCGCCCTTCGGAGCTGCGGGGTCGGCATACTCGAAATGCTTGAAGCTTGGCGGATATTTCGGCTCCCCCATCAGCGTGATCGCATGGGAGAACGCGTTATCGGCCGGCGGAGGCGTCTGAGCGACCGCCTGAAATCCGAACCCGGAGACGACGAGTACCGCGGCGAGCAATCCGGCACGGCACGATTCGATCAGGCTCTGACGCATCACGATCCGGCTGTCTCCCTCGATGACGGCTTCACCCCGCCGATGCGGCAGGTTGCGCCGTTCTAGGACGGTCGCGGCTCGAACGCCAATTCGGCGCTTGCGCGCAGGGGCAGGGCCTCCGGGTAGCAGACATGAGAAAGGCCGGGTTTCCCCGGCCTGATGTCGTACGCGAACCGCGGCGGGTCATCCGCTCAGGGCTTGGCTTCCGCCGGCTTGGCCTCGGCGGTCGGCAGCGGCTTCGGGGTCTCCGAGAGCGTGCGCAGATAGGCGATGACGTTGGCGCGCTCCTGCGGCGAGGAAATGCCCGCATAGGCCATCTTCGTGCCCTTGATGTAACCCTTCGGGTTCTCGAGGAAACCATCGAGCTGGGCGTAATCCCAGGCGCCGCCCTTCTCCTTGAGCCCGGCCGAATACTCGAAGCCCGGATGGCTGCCGAGCTTGCGCTCGACCACGTCCCAGAGGCCGGGGCCGACCTTGTTGGTGTTCGACTTGTCGAAGACATGGCAGGCTTGGCACGCCTTGACCCCGGCCTGTCCCTTCTCGGCACTGGCGCTCGCGAGCCGCACGGCGATGGGCTCGACCTTCGCGGCCTCCGGTGCCGCACTCGCGGTCGGGGCAGGCTCGGGAAGCGCGTAGCCGGCATTTCCGGCCGGCTTCCCGTGATAGATCAGCTCGGCCAGGAACCCCGAACCCATCACGAAGAGCAGGGTGCCGAGCACCGCACCGGCGACCTTGTTCAGCTCGAACGAGTCCATTCTCGACAACTCCGGAGCGCTCAATGACGATGGCGCCGATGAAGGCGGCGCATGGGTAGGTGTCTGGTTGCGATACCTCCTTGGCGTCGGCGACGATGCGCATTGCTCGTTTGATGATGCTGGGACTGGGTGGCTTG
>NZ_JAIETD010000052.1 GCF_019745455.1 Methylobacterium sp. | reverse complement strand
CAATCCCTAAGCCCTATCAATGCCTTACGCTACGCTCGCCACCACAGATCCACTGCCCTCGTGAATAAGACAGGCTAAATCTTAACTTTGATCAAACGCCTATCAGAAAGAGGCGCCTTTCGTCCGATACCGTTCACTCACTACCGAGAATTAAAGAGCCCGGCGCGCTTGAAGCGGCCGAGCTGAGGGTGCAGCAGGTTGCCCTGGTATATCGAATGCCGCATATTGCGGTGCGGGATCGCGATGGCGTCGCGATCTTGCTGCCCTTATGGGCGTTTCCTCCCTAGACTTGGGCTGCTCTTCGGGGCGGCCCTTTTTCTGGATGCCTTGCTCTAGCAGCGCACCTGCCATGCGCCAAGTGGGATCGTCGTTTCTTTCGTAGGCGGAGAGCAGCCTTGATCACTGCATAGCCTGAGGCTCTGAGGGCTTCGGTCGCTACACGGAGGAACCTGACCTCGGAGAAGTTGGCCTGCAACGGATCGGACATCGCTGCGAGATAGGCCAGCGCTATGTCAGAGGTATCCTCACGTCTAGCGTTCCAAGTCCGACGGGTCGGCGATGAAGGCATCGACTGCGGCGACGAGATCCGCCTCTAGGACCGCCTTCGCCTTGAACAGTTCGCCTACGGTTGGATCAGCCATCGTAATTCTAGGCCCCGTCCTCACCCATGAGACCGGTATCCCAGGCCAGGGCAATCACTGCCGCAGATGAACTCGGCTCGCCGCCGTTCACACTGTAGCAGCCGGGCGGCTCCGCAAGCTTCTGGACGATCTGTCCCGAGATGCGCAACGCGCCGATCGCCTCTTCAAGGAGGTTTGGGTCAGTGTCGAAGGAGTAGGGGAGAAGCGCCCTCGTCATAGCGAGGATAAGGTAACATAGGTTTGTTGATGCTGGGTGAATGGCCGAAGCCGTTACCTCACTTCTTCCTCCCCAACTCCCGCGCCAGCGCCCGCAAGGCCTCGGCGTAAAGTTTCACCTTGGTCCTCGGCACTGTCATTCCGGTATCCCTCGTCTCGACGATCTTCGCGAGAGCGAGGAGTTCAGCGGCTGATGGCATGGCGTCGGCCGGGGAGGATGGTTTCTTCATTCGGGGAAGGTTGGGCGCGGCCCGTGGTGACCAAGGATGGTCTGAACGAGGTCTATCCTGTCAAGCCATAAGAACTTGGCATCAGGCACCGATCTCACTCTCGGGCTCGCCGAAGGCTCCGTCCATGGGTGGATCATGTCCGTTCAGGAATTGAGCGCGCAAACGGGCGTCGAACCACCGTTCAACCTGACCGTTGATAACCTCTACTTACACCGGGGAGGAAACGATGACTGAGAAGAAGGTGCCTCACGTTGATGCAATGCGCACAACGACGACGACGCACGAAGTGGACGCCTCAGATGTCAAAGCTGACAGCGTTCGGACGACGATTCATAGCTCGGACCTTGATGCCAGTTCCGTAAAGGATGGAATGAAGGTCGATCATCGGGGCAGGACAAAGGAAGCTCCGGAGATCGAGGGAAGTCACACCCAGGAGACGATCGATCCAGCTGAGCGCCTTGCCGAGGACCCAGAACACGAGAATGACGACGCTTAATCTGATTCAATCAACTGATAGAAGCCCCGCCCAGCGCGGGGCTTTTTTGCTTTCTGCCATAGCGTACAGAAGCGCTCGTTGAGCCCCACGCTGCTATGAAGCCGATCATTCACATCCCAGAGACCATTACAGACCTCCCGTGCGGGAGGCAGAGGCGGCGTAGGTCTGTGAACCCGCAAAAGGTTCAGGCGAAGGGGTCGAGGTTCTGGCGAACCTGTGAGCACACTCTAACGCGGAATCTAAGTGATTGGGATTATTGGTGCCGCTTGAGGGATTCGAACCCCCGACCCCCTCATTACGAATGAGGTGCTCTACCAGCTGAGCTAAAGCGGCGTCACGCGGATGATGATCCGTTTGCGTTGCGGGGGTCTTATCGGGCTGGCAGAGGCTTGGCAAGGTTGAAGCGAACTCGATGCGGCCGCGTCACGCCGCGGAACGCCGTGTGCCATGGGGCACGGTAGGCCGGCCGGTTCGCTTGACGGAGGGAATGCCCAAGCCGAAGGGTGCCGTGGCCGTTTCCCGCGAGGCCCTGATGACCCTGATCGACCGCCTGAGGTCCTATGCCGCCAAGGCATTCGGGATCGCCCCCGGCGACGGCCGAAACGATGCTCCGGAAGAAACGCTCGCTGCGATCGCGCTCCTCGTCCATGTCGCGCGGGCGGACGGCACCCTCGCGCCGACCGAAGCGGAGCGCCTCGCGCGGCTCGTCGAAGGTCCATACGCTCAGACGCGGGCCGAGGCGGAGGCTTTGATCGCACGAGCGACGGCTTTCGATGCCGAGACCCGGGACATGGCAGATCTCGTTGAGCTGCTGGGGCACGACGCTAGCCATGATGAGCGGCACCGTCTCCTCGCGATGGCGTGGAGCCTGGCGACGGCCGACGGCGCCGTTCACGAATTCGAGGACGCCTTGGTCTCACGGCTCGGGATCCTCCTCGGGCTGACCGAAGACGAGACCGCGCAGGCCCGCACGAGCACACCGATCCCGGCCTGATTCGTCCCACGATGGTCGTCGCCCTCACGCTCATTCTCGTGGCTCAACTCCTCGGCGAGGCCCTGGCGCACGGGCTCGGGTTGCCGGTGCCCGGACCCTTGATCGGGATGGCTCTGGTCCTGCTCTTCCTGATCCTGCGCGACCGCGCGCCGGGAGGTGCCGAGCGTGTCCTGCCGCGGCCCCTGGTCGACGGCTCGCTGGAAGCGACCGGCAAGGGACTCCTCGCTCATCTCTCACTCTTGTTCGTGCCGGCGGGCGCCGGCATCGTCGGCCGGCTCGATATTCTTGCAGCGCATGGGTTCGCCATCGCCGCCATCGTAGCGATCTCGACCATTCTGACCCTCTCAGCGACCGCGATCACCTTCGTGGCGGTGGCACGCGTTCTCGAACGCGGCAAAGATCCGCGATGAGCAGCGAGTTCGCAGTCTGGGTCTATCTGTCCCGCACCCCGCTGCTGTGGCTGACCGTGACGCTGCTGGCCTATCTCACCGCCGATCGCCTCGCCTTGGCGATGAACCGTCACCCGATCGCCAATCCCGTCCTGATCGCCATCATCATCACGGCAACAGTCCTATGGCTGACGAGCACGCCCTATGCGACCTATTTCGACGGCGCGAAATTCGTTCACTTCCTGCTCGGACCGGCCACCGTCGCCCTGGCGTTCCCGCTCTACGAGTACCGGGCGACGGTGATGCGGGCGCTGGTGCCGATGCTGGCCGCGCTGTTGGTGGGGTCGGTGGTGGCGGTGGCCTCTGCCCTCGGCCTCGGGCTGCTGCTCGACATCCCGCGGGACGTCGTCGTGGCGCTGAGTCCGAAATCCGTGACGACCGGCGTGGCGATGGGCATCGTCGAGACCCTTGGCGGGGACCCAACGCTGGCAGCGGTCCTCGTGATGCTGACGGGCATGACGGGCGCCATCGTCGTCACGCCGCTGATGAACCGTCTCGGCATAGAGGATCGCCGCGCCCGCGGGTTCGCCGCAGGCCTTGCCGCCCACGGAGTCGGAACGGCCCGCGCATTCCAGGTCAGTGCGGTGGCCGGAACCTTCGCGGGCATCGCCCTCGGCCTCAACGCTTTCCTCACCGCGATTCTGGTGCCGGCGGCGCTGAGTTTCTTGCGCTGAGTTTCTTGCGCTGAGGCTCTACTCGGCGGCGACGGGTTTCGGGACATCCCTGGGTACGAAGCGGCCGTCATTGGCAGCCTGCATGTCGAGGCGGCGGTCGTGGAACTCGTGCAGCGTCGAGCGGTGCCCGATCGACACGATGGTCGTGCCCGGCAGGCGCTCGCGCAGCATCCGGTAGATCGCCGCTTCGCTCGGCTCGTCGAGGGCTGCCGTCGATTCGTCGAGGAAGAGCCATTCGGGCTTTGCCAGCACCGCCCTGGCGATGGCGAGGCGCTGCTGCTCGCCGCCCGAGAGGCGCTGATCCCACACGTCGACCTCGTCGAGCCGGTCGGCGAGCTGCGGCAACTGCGTGGCGATGAGCGCCTCGCGGATCGCTTCGTCGGAGAACTGGTCGGTGGTGTTGGGATAGACCACCGCGCCGCGTAGCGTGCCGAGCGGAATGTAGGGCCGCTGCGGCAGCACCAGGGCCGATTGGCCAGGCGGCACGTCGATGCGGCCCTTGCCGAAAGGCCAGATCCCGGCGATCGCCCGGAACAGGGTCGACTTGCCGGAGCCCGAAGGACCAGTCACCAGCGTCGCCGCGCCCTTGGCGAGAGCCAGACGCTCGGCGGCGACGATCTCGCGGCCGTCGGGCAGAGCGAGAGCTAGGCCGGCGGCGGTGACGTCCGCCTTTGTCTCGTTGCCCTGGACGAGACCGTAGCCGGCACCATTCAGCGCCTCGGCCTTGGTCATCGCCCGCTTGAACGAGGTCAGGCGGTTGGTGTTGGCTCGGTAGGCCGCGATGGTGGTGTAGGACGAGATGAAGAAGGATAGTGAGGACTGGACATTGGCGAAGGCTCCGGCCGTCTGCTGGAATTGGCCGAGGGTGATCTTCTTCGTGAAGTAGGCGGGCGCCGCGAGGATGTAGGGGAAGACCACGCTGATCTGGCTATAGGTCAGCGTGAAGCTGCCGAGCTTGATCCGCCGGTAGATGATGTCGACGTAATTGCCGATGATTTCGCCGAACAGGCTGCGTAAGCGCACGGACTCCGCCCGCTCGCCGCGCAACAGGGCGATCTGCTCCGAGTAGATGCGCGAGCGCGCCAGGGAGAAGCGGAAATCCGCTTCGACCTTCTCCTGCCTGAAGTCGAGGCCGATCAGGGGACGCCCGATGAGGTGCGTCAGCCACGTGCCGACGACCGCGTAACCGATGACGAGCCAAACGAGGAAGCCGGGGACCACCGTATCGGTAAACGGTAGGGCGAAGTCCCGCGACAGGCTCCAAAGGATCACCATGAACGAAACCAGCGTCGCCGCCTGGGAGAGAAGGCGGATCGACAGCACCATGGTCTGCTGGATGAAGAGCCTGACATCGGCCTGAATGCGCTGATCCGGGTTGTCGGCGACCTCGTCGGTGAAGGGGATGCGGTAATGGACGCCGGCATCGAGCCAGCGCTCGTAGAGGCTGCGCGTCAGCCAGGTCCGCCAGCGGATCTCGAGGGATGCGTCGACAAAAGTGTCGAACATCCCGATGACGACCCAGATCGTCGCCAGCGGACCGAAGATGAAGATCAACTGGTACCAAAACGCCTCGGCATTGTACTCCTGCAAGGCATTGAAGAGATCGCGGTACCAGAAGTTCAGACGCAGCTGCAGTGCGACCTGGGCGAAGGTGATGAAGATGGAGAGGGCGACGAGCCGCTGCCCGACCTTGCCCTCGGTGTTGCCGAAGAACCGGAACGGTCCGATCTCGTCGGTCGGCTTGTCGCGGGTGGAGAAGAAGGGGTCGGCAATCAGCGTGATCGCGCGGATCGGTTCGAGATGGGAGATCCCGAACACGATCGCTGCGAAGACGACGGCACCGGTGGCTGCGAAGGGGGGCGGCAGCAGGGCCGCGATTGTCGCGGGAAGGACCCCGAGTCCCGCGAGCTGCTGCGCGCCTGCGAGCACAACGTAGCCGATCCCGTACATCGCCACGAAGATCTTGAGGAACGACGATAGCTGCCTGGAAGCGAACAGGATGCCAGCCATGGCAAGGCCACTCAGGGTCACGTAGAGCGGCGGGGAGAGCGCGCCTGGGGTGAGCAGCAGGACGAGCGCGAACACCGCCGTCAGGGCGCCCTGCAGGCCGAGGCCCGTCCTCAACACGGCCATGCGCGTCTCCTATCGGTGGCTCTTGTCGGTGGCTTTTGGGAGAGCGCCATCGCATGCCGCCATCCTCCGCCGCAGTGACCATGAGAGATGGCGAGATCGTGGCACCCGCCAGTGCCGAAGGACTGCGGTGTTGACGCAGGTGATCGATGGGTTCGGGCCTTGCTGAATTCAGCCACGGTACCGAGGGCGGGATCGCTACTGCCAATCCCAGTCGTTGATGCCGAGCTCGCGGCAGCGATAGCCGACCGGGCATTCCGGGTTGTCGCGCGTCTGCAGGAAGCGAAGCTCGGCGATCTCGCTGCTCTCGCAGAAGCTGCGGTCCTTCACGAAACGCTCGAGCGCCGGCCCGCCGGCATTCAGCAGGATCGCGCCGCTCTTTCTCACGAGGGCCATCGCGTCGGCACAAGCCATTCGCTGAATCGGCTGGACGGGCTGTGAGAATGCCGGCGCGACGACGGCAGCGCAGACGATCAGCGCGAGGACGATCCGGCTCAACACAGGGGACTTTTGCGATGCTTCTGTTATCGACAGATCCAAGCATGGCAGTTTCCGCCGCCTGCGGAAAGGGCTCGCCTGTGGAATGGCTCGGCAGAAAGGCCGATCATTCCGGTTCGGCATCGGAACCGTTCGTCGAATGGCCATCCCGTCGATCAATCACCTTTAATGCCGCCGGCTCGCCGCAATCGCCGGCTCTATGCCGCAAGGCTAGCTGGCCGGAGACGGCCGAACCTCGAACTTGTCGGCGCCGTTCTCTTCGACGCCGTATTTCCGACGGAAAGAGAAAGTCGCCATGGCCAGTGCTTCGATCCTCAACTTGGATGCGGTGCGTGCGGCGCCCGTATCGCGTGAGCCCTACAGCTTCTGCCTGGGCACCGACGTGCTTAAGCCTGAGGCCGTGGACGAGATCCGCCAGGATTTCCCGGCGATCGCCAAGCCCGGCTATCTCACCGTCGACGAAGTCGCCCTGAAGGGACGATTTCGCGATCTGATCGAGGAACTCGAGAGCGACGCGTTCTCGGCCATCCTGGGCGAAAAGTTCGGCGTGGACCTCGTCTCGTGCCCGCGCCTCACCACGATCATGAAGCGCTCGCAGCTCAAGTACGGCTCGATCCATACGGACGGGCCGTCCAAGGTTCTGACGTTGCTCGTTTATATGAACGACGCCTGGGACGCGCCTGCCGCGGGGCGGCTTCGCGTCCTCTACGATGGCAAGAATTACTCTCCCTTCGCCGTCGAGGTGCCGCCCACCATGGGCACCATGTTCGCCTTCTTGCGAGCCGACAATTCCTGGCACGGCCACGAGCCGTTCGAGGGCGAGCGCCGCGTCGTCCAGGTGGCCTGGGTGAAGGACGCTGCCGAGCTGGAGCGCAAGAAGAAGCGCAATCGCACTGCACAATTCCTCAAGGGAATTTTTGGCCGCTGAACTGCGAGGGCTGCTTTAATCGGCGTGGTTTCAATCGTCGCGCCACCTGCGATCCGCTTGAACTTGTCTGGAGTGTGGTCTCAAAGTCGCTTCACAGGGTTCCAGATCCTGGTTTATAAATTATGAACAGGGGGCTGGGGCAATGGCGCAGGGATTCGAAGGAGTGTTCGACCCTGCGCTCGTCGATGATGCAGGCGGTCGCTCTCTCCGCTGGCTCGTCATCCCGGTTCTGCTCGCGATCGGCTGGGGCATCTTCTTCGGATATACAGCCGTCTACCTTTCGGACGACAGCTTGCAGCGGCCTTATCGGCATGGCGATACGGTCGAGGCCGAGGCGCGCCTCGCCCAGAGCGCCCTCATGATGCTGCCGATCCCCGCACAGGCTCCGGCCGATCTCATTTCCCGCGCCGAGGCGGCCGCATCGATCTCCCCGGAACCCACGACCACCGACGCCGTGCCGGCGTCTCGCGCTGCCGCTCCGCCGCTTCCCGAAGCGGTTCCCCAGTCCACGACGGGCGGCGCGTCCGTGCCAGAGGTGAATCGCCCGGAATTCGTAGGCTTATGGGGCCCGACCCAGGCGGCCTGTCAGGCACCCTCGCGGCGAAAGGGCTACATTCCGGCCAAGATTACCCTCACCGGTGCCAAGGCGGGCCGGACGA
The DNA here is from genome assembly GCF_019745455.1 of Methylobacterium sp. Classification (GTDB taxonomy): domain Bacteria; phylum Pseudomonadota; class Alphaproteobacteria; order Rhizobiales; family Beijerinckiaceae; genus Methylobacterium. Next base: position 88,931 of record NZ_JAIETD010000052.1, on the reverse strand, counting down.
TCTGCAGCTTTCGCGACAGCCGCCGCGCGGGCAATACTTGGACCATGGCGGCCGATTGCAGCGATCGCGGCCGGCGCTGGCTGTCGCAGGTCCGGCTCACCGTCGACGGCGACCGCCTCACCTGGGCGAGCGCGAAGGGAGCCTCGGCCTATATTCGTTGCGCGCGACGTGACGGCTGATCATCTGCGACAGGGACGACGATTCCACACACGCGCTTCGTTTTCCCTCTGGCAGGAGCGCCCAATAAGGCTAAGCTATTCAGCAACCGGCGGCCTCATCTGCGGTTCGCGCGGACAACGAAGAATCGCTCTTGCCGCGCTATGACCCTTCATGCCGATCCGAGCCCACTTCGGAAACGGATCTCGGCAGGCCTGCTGGAGGATCGCGCGTGCAACATCCATCGCGAGGCCTTGGCTTTGAGCGGCGAGCACCCGATCAGAAGATTGGAGCGCCAGCCGGCGGCTCGATCGCAAGCGAATGGGTGTTTGAAGGCGACGTTGAACGCAGCCGGTGACGCTTGATGTGCCGAATTTCGGCAGAAGGCGGCCGCATGACCGGCAAGCTCATCGCGGTCGCCAACATGAAGGGCGGCGTCGGCAAGACGACGACCGTGGTCATGCTTGCCGAGGCCCTCGCAGCCGACGGAGCGCATGTGCTCGTGGCCGATCTCGACCCGCAGGCGAGCGTTTCGGTCTGCCTCGCCGGCGAGGAGATCCTCGGCGAGATGATCGCCAAGGGGCGCACGCTCGAGGCCTATCTTGCCCTCAAGCTCATACGCGGCGAGAAGCCGATCCTGGCGCCGCGCATCCGCGGCAATGTCAGCCTGACGACGCATCGGGGCGCGCCTCTCGCCTTGTCGTTGCTGCCGGCGGGACCGTATCTTCGCCTTGTCGAGCGCGAACTCATCTACGAGCTCACCGGCAAGAAATTCTCGATGCACGCGATCGAGGAGCAACTCCTGAGGATGTTCCACGACGACATCGTGCCGCTCGCTGCGACCTACGACTACATTCTGTTCGATTGTGCGCCCGGCATCTCGCCGATGACCGAGATCGCGGTACGCGCCGCCGACCTCGTCCTTGTCACCTCCATCCCGGATTATCTCTCGACTTATGGCCTCGACGCCTTCGTCCAGACGATCTGGCGGTCCAGCCCCAAGCGGCGGGGCCCCATCGCACCCAAGCGCCTGCCGCATGTGCTGGTGACGCGCTACCAGCAGCAGGTCCGCCAGCATCAGAGCACGATGCTGCGGCTCGAAGCGGAGGCGTCGGCTGCGGATGCCGGCTTCGTTCTCCTGCGCACGCGGATCCCGCAGGCGGCGGCCCTATCGGAGGCGCTGATGCCCCGGGAGGCGACGCCGACCTTTTCCGGCAAGTACGGCCCCCACGTCTCTGGCATCCTCATTCCCCTCGTCGAGGAAGTGAAGGGAGTTCTCCGTGGCGCTTGACGTGGACGGCCTCGCAATTCTCAATGCCATCGCCACCCGCCCCGAAGCGTTCCCCGATATCGGCGCCGAGATCGCGAAGGCGGGGAGGGCGCTCGTCATCAAGCAGCTCAAAGCGAGATCGATGTCGGTGACGGGCTTGCGCCTGATCCGCGGGAGCCTCGGACCTGAGAGCTTCTCGCTCGTCGTCGACGGCCTCAGCGACGCGGAGGCGAAGAACCTCGTCTCCCGCCTCGACAAGAATCACCCCGACCTCAAGACCGCTGCCGCGGACTGGCCGCGCCGGCACCTCGTGTCCCTGGCCGCCGGCACGAACCCCGTGGCCAGACCCGCCGCGCCGGGCGCCGAACCGAAACCGAACGCAACGAAGACGCTGCGCTCGACCCGCGCCCTCGGCAGCGCCGCCTTCGCGGCGAACTGGGACGGCAAGGACTACGATCCGAAGCCAAAGAAGGCGAAGAAGGGCGGGTAGGGGTGCGTCCTGTGCGCGCTGCGACTGGCGACGGTTTCGATAGGTGAAATCTGGCAGTTGGGACGATCGGCTTCCGACCGATCGCAGACGGCCTGAAGGTCCGCTTCTGGATACTTGATGAGGGGCAGGCGGACGACTGGGTTGGCTGATAGCCGCTGGTCAGGGTTGGGCTCGCGAGTGGCGATTGCGGCCCTCCTGAGGATCGTCGGCTTTCTCGGAATAGATCGGACGAAAGCCAGGACGGAGCAAAAGGAAATCCGTCGGGCGGTTACGACGCAAGCCATCCGGCTTTCGCGAGAAGGTCGATCGCATCGTCGATCCTGCGCGGCGCTTCCGCTTCGAGATTCGCTAGATCGTCGCCGATCAATGCGCGCATCTGGTGGGGAACGAAAACCAGATCGATGAACTTGCTGGCCACCATCGCGGCACGGTCGATCGCTTCAGGCATCGCGTCTTCGCCGGCGATCGCCATGGCGACGCAGCGCACCCCGCCATCCCGCCCTATGCGATCGGTCAGCCTAGCCAGTTCCGGCATTCGGTGTGCAGTCGTCACGACCACCCGCATCAGCGCGACCGCTTCGAAGCTCAGCGCGTGGGACAGCAACTTGATTCCGACCGCGTGCAGACGGTCATGAAGGGGCAGGTGCCAAGGCACATCGCTGGACGGCAGCAACGTCCGGTCCACCATTCGTTTGACGACTGCGGCGAACAGCTCTTCCTTGTTGGCGTAACGGGCGTAGAGGCTCGCCTTTCCTGCACCCGCCTGGGCCACGACCTGGTCGCAGCTTGTGGCGTCGAAGCCCAGGCGGAGAAACAAGCCCGTGGCCGCATCAAGGATCCGGCGGTCGACCTCGCCGGACTGCTCGGCGGAGGGTCGGCCGCCGCGTCCACGACGGACCTTGGGCTCAACAGAGGGCGGATCGGAAGGTGCTTGCATCATCGGTCCATATAGGCCAAAGCCTCATTCAACGGAACTGAACGGTTCTGTTCAGTTTATGGATCAGGATTGAGTGATGCCGGACATGCCCCTGAAAATCCTGCAAGAAATGATGAACCAGCGAGATCCGGCACGGCTTGTGATGCATTTCGGGCGTGCCACCCCAGCCAGCCACCCGATGGGCAACGACGGCGAGGTCCGGCGGTGATCGGCGTAACCGGGCGGACGGTCGCGCTGGTGGGGGCGACGGGTGATCTCGGCGGTCGCATTCTGGCGGCGCTGGCCCGGCGTCGGGTCCACGTCCGCACGCTGATCCGCAACGGCACGCCCCCCGCGACGCAGGACGTCCTGCGTGCCGGCGGCGCGACGCCCGTGCCGGTCGATTTCGCCGACGTGGCCGCGCTCGCACGGGCGCTTTCAGGCGCGGAATGCGTCGTTTCGGCCCTCAATGGACTGGAGCCGACCATGCTCGACCTGCAGGGACGCTTGCTCGACGCCGCGGTGATCGCGGAGGTACCGCGGTTCATCCCGTCCGACTTTTCCCTGGACTTCACCCTGACACGGCCAGGCGACAACCGGAACATGGACCTGCGCCGCGCCTTCATGGCGCGCGTTGATGCCGCTCCGATCCGGACCACTTCAATCCTCAACGGGGCCTTCGCCGATCTCCTGACCGGGGAGGCGCCGATCGTCCTGCGCAAGATCCGCCGTGTCCTCTACTGGGGCGACTTGGACCAGGTCTTCGACTTCACCAGCAAGGACGATGTCGCGGACTATACCGCCGACGCGGCGTTGGATCGTGTAGCACCCCGCTTCTTACGCATCGCGGGCGACGAGGTTAGTCCCCGGGACCTTTCCGCCCTGATGACGCGCCTCGATCACCGGGAATGGAAGCCGTTGCGGGCGGGTGGGATCGGTCGGTTGAGCGCCCTGATCCACATCGTACGAACGCTGTCGCCCAAGAGCGACGCCCCGTTCCCGGCTTCGCAGGGAATGCAATACCTCCGCGATATGTCGAGCGGGCGCGGCAAGCTCTCGCCGCTCGACAACGATCGCTACGGCAAGACCGATTGGACACGTGCCGAGGCCGTCCTGGCCTCCATCGTCTGAACCGCGGAATCCGGAATTCCCATGAGCGACGCAATCACTCCTTTCCCGATTCAGATTCCGCAATCCGAGCTGGACGCCTTGGCGTCCCGCCTCGCCCATACCCGCTGGCCGAATGCCGGCACGGTGAGGGATGGATCTCAGGGGCCTCGAACCGATGGCATCGGCGCGTTAGTCGAGCGCTGGCGGAACGCCTACGACTGGCGGCCGACGGAGGCGCTGCTCAACGGTTGGGGCAGCCATCGCACCGTCATAGACGGCCTCGGCATCCATTTCCTGCACGTCCGATCCCCGGAATCCGACGCGACGCCGCTTCTGCTGACGCATGGATGGCCGGGATCGGTGCTGGAGTTTCGGGACGTGATCGGCCCCTTGAGCGACCCGGTCGCGCATGGCGGCGCCGCCTCCGACGCGTTCCATCTCGTGATCCCGGCCCTCCCGGGGTTCGGCTTCTCCGAAAAGCCGAGCGAACCCGGCTGGGGTGTCGGACGTACGGCGTCCGCCTGGGCCGAACTGATGAGGCGGCTCGGCTACGCGAACCGCTGGATGGCGCAGGGTGGCGACTGGGGGGCCGGCGTCACGACCGTGCTGGCGCATATGCGCGCACCCGGCCTAGCCGGCATCCACCTCAACATGGTGCTGTTCCAACCGACCGAGGAGGAAGTTGCGGACGCGACGCCGGAGGAGCGGAGAATGCTGGACGGCGCGGAGCGCTACCAGCGCGACTATGCAGGCTACATGAAAGTGCAGAGCACCCGGCCGCAATCGGTCGCCTTCGCGCTCGCGGATTCGCCCGTGGGCCTGGCGGCCTGGATCTACGCCTTGTTCCAGGATGTGACCGACAGCGGTGGCCAACCTGAACGGGTGATCCCGCTCGACCACCTGATCGACGACGTGATGCTCTACTGGCTCCCCAACGCCGGACCGAGCTCCGCACGCTTCTATTGGGAAGCCGCGCAGGAGATGAGAAGGGGCATGCCGGCCGCCCCGGTACCGTTGCCCGCCGGCGTCAGCATGTTCCCCGGCGAGCAGGTACGCCTGTCCCGCCGCTGGGCGGAAAAACGTTTCGCGGATCTCCGCTTCTTCGCCGAGGCGGAGAAGGGAGGGCACTTCGTAGCGATGGAAAACCCGGCGACGTTCGTGGAGCATGTTCGGGCGAGTTTTCGCCTGATGCGCCGATGAGAGTCCGGCGCAGGTTCGGGCGATGACTTGTTCGCGCGCCGACGAGGGCGCACTCCTGAGCCATCACACAACTTCGTCGAGGCGACGGAAGGAAGACCGATGCCGATGCGCCCGCCAAGGCGGACGAGTCGCGAACGACTGCTTCTGGGAACATTGGGGTTACCTTGCACGGCAAGGTTTGGTCGCAGTTGGAAGGTCCGTATTCGGGCGAAAGGCCAGAGGCCGCTCGCCACACTTATCAGACGCATGTCACTCAGCCGCGCCTCGCTACGCTGAGGCTGCTGCTCGCTCCAATTCGGGTGAAAGACACCTCGAGACCGCCGCGGCGCCGGTATGCGTTCACGATGTCGCCCTGCTCCTCGAACGTATCGGGGGCGCCGAAGCGATCTCGCAACGCTCCCAAGAGGTGAGGACGGTCCGTGGAGAAGGCGCACGCCGTGCGCGCGTTGGGCCCGGACGCCACCCAGTATGATAGCAGTCCGTCTTCCCCGCGTGCGCCCCGGCGCCAGCCGACGACACGAACAGTGCCACCTTCGTAGCGCTCGAAGCCGGCGCGCCAGTCGCGGTCCTCGGGCGCGACCGGCCAGCCCAGACGACCGCCGCGGATCGCGGCCTCTTCCAGACTGGTCGCCTCGCACACGTCGAGTATCGCAGCAAACCCGGGTCCGTACTCCGCAATCAGCGAGTCGATCGCGGCAACCAATGCGGCGCCAGCGAGGACTGCCCGGAGAATGGACCGACGTCGCGAATGATGGGGCCTTCGAGTCATGTCGCGATTTCAAAGACGAGAAGCGTCATTGTCCCGCGCCAGCGCAGGTTGCCTTCAATGCAACGGGCGCGCCGTCTTGAGAGGGCAGGCGAGGAACGGCTTGCCGCTGGTCTGAAGTCCAACGAACACCCCCAAACGAAAAAGGGGCCGCTTTTCAGCGACCCCTCGTTTCGGCTTGATGGAAGGCCGGACCTTGAAGTCCATGCCGCCGTCCAAACCCGGCTTGCCGGGCTTGGACGTCCCGTGATGGTCTTGGGCGTATGGACTTCCTAGAAGTCCATGCCGCCATCCAAGCCCGGCTTGCCGGGCTTGGTCGTCCCGTGATGGTCTTGGGCGTATGGACTTCCTAGAAGTCCATGCCGCCCATGCCGCCGCCCATGCCGCCGCCGGGCATCCCGCCGCCGCCGCTCTCCTTCTTGGGAGCGTCGGCGATCATCGCCTCGGTGGTGACGAGGAGACCGGCCACGGAGGCGGCGTCCTGCAGGGCGGTGCGCACGACCTTGGCCGGATCGACGATACCGGCCTGGATCATGTCGACGTACTCTTCGGTCTGGGCGTTGAAGCCGTAGGTGATCGAGTCGGTGTTGTCGGTGATCTTGCCGACCACGATCGAACCCTCGACGCCGGAATTGGCGGCGATCTGGCGGATCGGAGCCTCAAGCGCCTTCAGCACGATCTTGATGCCGGCCTGGACGTCCGGGTTGTCGCTCTTGAGGACGCGGACGGCCTCGCGGGCACGGAGCAGGGCGGTACCGCCGCCGGGGACGATGCCCTCTTCCACCGCAGCGCGGGTGGCGTTGAGCGCGTCGTCGACGCGGTCCTTCTTCTCCTTGACCTCGACCTCGGTCGCGCCGCCGACGCGGATGACCGCGACGCCGCCAGCGAGCTTGGCGAGGCGCTCCTGGAGCTTCTCACGGTCGTAGTCCGAGGTGGTCTCCTCGATCTGCGCCTTGATCTGGCCGACGCGGGCCTCGATGTCGGACTTCTCGCCCGAACCGTCGATGATCGTGGTGGTCTCCTTCTCGATGCGGACCCGCTTGGCGCGGCCGAGCATCGGCAGGGTGACGTTCTCGAGCTTGATGCCGAGGTCCTCGGCGATCATCTGGCCGGAGGTGAGGATCGCGATGTCCTCGAGCATCGCCTTGCGGCGATCGCCGAAGCCCGGAGCCTTCACGGCCGCGACCTTGAGGCCGCCGCGCAGCTTGTTCACCACGAGGGTGGCGAGCGCCTCGCCCTCGATGTCCTCGGCGATGATGACGAGGGGCTTGCCGGTCTGCACCACGGCCTCGAGAACCGGGAGCATCGCCTGCAGCGAGGAGAGCTTCTTCTCGTGGATGAGGATGTAGGGGTCCTCGAGCTCGGCGACCATCTTCTCCGCGTTGGTGATGAAGTACGGGGAGAGGTAGCCGCGGTCGAACTGCATGCCCTCGACGACGTCGAGCTCGGTCTCGGCCGTCTTGGCCTCCTCGACGGTGATGACACCCTCGTTGCCGACCTTCTGCATCGCATGGGCGATCATCTCGCCGATTTCCTTGTCGCCGTTCGACGAGATCGTCCCGACCTGGGCGACCTCTTCGGACGAGGCGACCTTCTTGGCGCGGGCGATGATGTCCTTGACCGCCGCGGAGGTGGCCAGATCGATGCCGCGCTTGAGGTCCATCGGGTTCATGCCGGCGGCGACGTACTTGGCGCCTTCGCGGACGATCGCCTGAGCCAGGACGGTCGCGGTGGTGGTGCCGTCACCCGCGATGTCGTTGGTCTTCGAGGCCACTTCGCGCACCATCTGGGCGCCCATGTTCTCGAACTTGTCGGCGAGCTCGATCTCCTTGGCGACGGTGACGCCGTCCTTGGTGATGCGCGGAGCGCCGAAGCTCTTCTCGATGACGACGTTGCGGCCCTTGGGGCCGAGCGTCACCTTGACGGCGTCGGCCAGGATGTCGACGCCGCGCAGCATCTTCTCGCGGGCGTCGGAGCCGAAGCGTACTTCTTTCGATGCCATGTGTCAGATCCTCATGAGGTGATGCCCCGAGGTGCCTTGATCGGCGGCACCTGCGAAGGGCAGGGGAAGAACCGGGTGGAGCCGACCTTAGGCGACGACGCCCATGATGTCGGTTTCCTTCATGATCAGGAGGTCCTGACCGTCGATCTTGACCTCGGTGCCGGACCACTTGCCGAACAGGATCCGGTCGCCGACGCGGACGTCGAGCGCATTGACCTTGCCGGACTCGTCGCGGGCGCCGGGTCCGACGGCGACGATCTCGCCCTCTTGCGGCTTCTCCTTGGCGGTATCCGGGATGATGATACCGCCCTTGGTCTTCTCTTCGCCTTCGATGCGGCGGACGACGACACGGTCGTGCAGCGGACGGAACTTCATGAGCTGCCCTCTTGCTTCAAATTCGTGGATGGCGTTGATGCGGCCTCAAGGCGCTCAACCCGAGCCGTTAGCACTCTCGATCGGTGAGTGCCAGCGACGGGCCGGGAGTTAGGCGCATGGCCGCGCCGAGTCAAGACGAGGCCCCGGCCCTGAGCCGTCGCGGCCGCGAAATTTTTCCCCAGACCTTGAAGAGGATTCCCGCTCCGCCATGATGAGCCTCCAGGGGCCGCTCGGTGCGGTCGAGCAATCCGGACCGTCCGGGACGGCGTGCTTGCCGGCGAAGGCGGTCTGGATCGATCTTGAAGATCCGAGCGCCGAAGAGGCTCAGGCGGTCGAGACCGCCACCGGCATTCGCGTGCCATCATACAAAGCGCTCAGCGAGGTCGAGAATTCGAGCCGGCTGAGGCGGCTGAAGAACGGGCTCTCGCTCAGCAGCCCGATGATCACCTTCGACAAGGTGGATTCGCTTCTCAAGCCCCTCGGCTTCGTGCTGACGAAGGACCACCTCGTCACGATCCGGTTTCACGACCTGCGCGCCTTCGCGGAGGTCAAGAAGCGCATCGCCGAGCAGGACGGCGCCTGCGCCAACAGCACGGAGATCTTCCTGCTGCTGATCGAGGAGCTGGTCGACAGTCTCGCCGACGCCCTGGAGGAGATGGGCGCCGACCTCGACACCCTGTCGACCCGCATCTTCGACTTCGACGTGAAAAGCGGCGGCAAGGCATCGAGCGACCATCGCCCGCGGCGCCGCGACGTCGCCCTTCGCCGGATCCTGCGCAGCATCGGCCGCCGCGGTAAGGCACTCGGCAAGATCCGCTCCAGCTTGCTTGGGCTCGAACGCATCCTCCCCTTCGTCGGGGGCGAGTGCGAGGTCGTGCTCGGCGCCGAGCAGGGGCCGCGCTTCGAGACAATCCGGCGCGACATCGCCTCGCTCGACGAGTTCGAGATCCGGCTGTCGGAGAACGTCCAGTTCCTCCTCGACGCCACCCTCGGCCTCATCAACATCGAGCAGAACAACACCTTCCGGGTCCTCACCGTCGTCTCGGTGGTAGGCGTGCCGCCGACTTTGATCGCCTCGATGTACGGCATGAACTTCAAGCACATGCCCGAACTCGAATGGCTCTACGGCTACCCCTACGGCCTCACCCTGATCGCGATCAGCGCCCTGGTGCCGATCCTGTTCTTCTGGCGGCGGGGCTGGTTCTGACCCAGGGAGGCGGGCTTAGGGGATTCCTCAGACACCTCGGCTAGACCAAGGCTGTCTCCCCCGAGCCGGCGACCGACCCGCAAAGCCCGAGCCCATGGCCGTCATCGTCGCCTTCATCCTGAATGCCGGCCTCAACTTCGTGGTCGGCCTCATCGTGGCGAAGCTCCTCGGGCCTGCGCAGTTCGGGGTCTTCGCCCTGGCCTCCGCCGGGGCGGTGGTACTCAACACCCTGCTGTTCGAGTGGCTGCGCCTGTCGGCGACGCGGTTCTATTCCGGCAGGGTCCGCATCGAGGAGCCCTGGATCCGGCACGGGCTCGACCGGGCCTATTTCATCGTCGCGATCGGCCTGTTCGCCATGGCGATCCTCGTCGGCGGGCTCGATTTCTGGCTCGGCCGCGACCCGCAGAGCCGCGCCGCGATCATGGCGGGGACGGCCCTCGTCGCAATCGGCATCGGCCTGTTCGATTATCACGCCGCCCTGGCGCGGGCGCGCTTCGATGGCGGCCTCTACCTGAAGCTCGTCGCGGCCAAGAACCTCCTGGCCTTCGTCACCATGACGAGCGTCGCCTGGTTCTACCCTGAGCCGATCTACGTGCTGCTGGCCGGCGGAGTCAGCCAGCTCCTGGCGGTGGCGATCCTGCGCGCTCCGCTCCGTGATGCGTCGACAGCTGCGGAACACCCGCGCCTGTCCGAGGCGCAAAGGCTCTTCCTCGTCTACGGCCTGCCGCTCATCGCGGCGAACGGCATCTATCAGTTCCTGCCGTTCCTGAACCGCTGGTCGATCGCCGACCAAGCCGGCTTCGCGGAGGCCGGCTATTTCTCCCTCGCGGCCGATGTCGCCTCGCGCAGTTTCGGGACGCTCGGGACCGCCCTCGACCTTTTGCTGTTCCAGCTCGCCGTCCAGGCCGAGGAGCACCACGGCCGCGCCGCGGCGGAGGCGCAGATCGGACGCAACGCCGCCATCGTGGTGGCGCTGATGCTGCCCTGCGCCGCCGGCTTCTGGACCGTGCTCCCGGCGCTTCAGGAACTCGTCATCCCGGAAGCCTTTCGCGGACCGTTCGCGACCTACGCGGCGCTGCTGATTCCGGGCCTGTTCTGCTTGGCACTCACCAACTTCGCCCTCAACCCCGTCTTCCAGATCCGTCGGCGAACGATGCCGGTTATCGGTGCTGCGCTCGTCGGGCTCGCCGTCAACGCTCTCGGCCTCGTTCTGCTTCCGCCGCTCATGGGAGCCGAAGGCGTGGCGGCGGCGCAGAGCGCAGGCATGGCGGCCGCCATGCTGGTCCTCGGCAGCCGCGCCCTGGCGGGGCGTGAGCGTCTCGTGCTGCCCTGGCGTGACCTCGCCGCCGCCGCGTTAGCGACCCTGGTCATGGGGCTGTGCCTGACGCCACTCCGGCATGCCGCGCCCTGGCTCGCCCTCGGCATCGGCATACCGGCGGGCGGCGCCATCTATGCCGCCCTCGTCTGGTACTTCGACATCGCGGGTCTGCGCGAGATCGTCCTGGCACGGTGGCGGACCCGCCGCGTACTCCCGGCGGGGTGAGGCAAGCGCCTTGAAATCCGGATGCATTCCAGCCTGAACCTCCTTAAAACGAAGTTCGGGAGCGCGAACGCGCCCCGTCAGGGCAGGAAACGATGCGTTCATACCAACCTCGCGACGAGGGTGCGGCAGCCGAGATCGTGCGCGAGGCGGCGGCCCGGTCGGAACGCCTGCGCCTCGTCGGAGGCGGCACCAAGGCGGGGATCGGGCGTCCGGCGCAGGACGAGGCGACCCTCTCGGCCGCGGGCCTCACCGGCATCACCCTCTACGAGCCCGCCGAGATGGTGGTGGCGGCCCGCGCCGGCACGCCGCTCGCCGAGGTCCAGGCCCTGCTCGCCGAGCGTGGCCAGATGCTGCCCTTCGAGCCGATGGATTACCGGCGCCTGATGGGCTCGTCCGGAGAGCCGAGCTTCGGCGCGGTGGCGGCGATCAACAATAGCGGCCCGCGGCGGATCAATGCGGGAGCGGCCCGGGACAGCCTGATCGGCGTGCGCTTCGTCAACGGGCGAGGCGAGGCGATCAAGTCCGGCGGCCGGGTGATGAAGAACGTCACCGGCCTCGACCTCGTCAAGCTGATGGCCGGCTCCTGGGGCACTTTGGGCCTCCTCACCGAGGTGACGTTCAAGGTGCTCCCGGTTCAGGAGCGGACCGCGACGCTGGTCTTCTCAGGCCTCGACGATGCCCGCGCCATAGAGGCCCTGAGCGCCGCACTCGGCTCCCCGTTCGAACTCACCGGCGCCGCACATCTGCCAGCCGGAATCGGGGGCTCCGAGGCGCGCACGCTGATGCGGGTCGAGGGCTTCTCCGGTTCGGTCGAATACCGACTCGGCGAGTTGCGCCGCCTGCTCAAGCGATACGGCGCGCCCGAGGTCATCGAACACGAGGCCGGCCTCGCGCTCTGGGCCGATATACGCGATGCTGGGCTTCTGGCGGAACCGCGCGAGGCCGCGATCTGGCGGATCTCCACCGCGCCGGGCAGAGGGCCGGCCCTCGCAGCCGCCGTTGCGGCAGAGCGTGAGGCGCGGTGGTTCTACGATTGGGGCGGCGGGTTGATCTGGCTCTCCACGTCCGCAGAGGGCGACGCCGGGGCGGCTCTCGTGCGCGGCGCAGTCCGGACGCAAGGCGGGCACGCGACCCTGATCCGGGCACCCGACCCGGTCCGGGCCGTCTTGGACGTGTTCGAACCGCTCTCTGGGCCGCTGATGCGGATCACCACCGGGATCAAGGCGGCGCACGACCCGGCGGGTTTGTTCAACCCCGGGCGCATGTATGCGGGGGTGTGAACCGCTCCTATGGGGTTTGCTCGGCAAGGAAGGTCCGGGTCAGTCCGCGAACAGCCCCGTCGGAAGTCCGTCCATGCTGCGGGTGTTCTTCAGGCGCTGGTAGGCTTCGAGATCCTCGTCGGTCTTCGCCTCGGCCCAGCGATCGAGCGACTCGCGTTCGCCGACGAAATCGAACAGCGGCACGCCGTAGCCGCACGAGGTCTGGACCAGATCGACGCTCATCCTCAGGATCTGGCGCGTCCCCCTCGGATCGGTTCCGCCGAAGGCGTCCGACAGCAGGGAGCGATAGGGCGCGCTGCCGCGGGCGAGCATCTGCCCCCGCCCATAGAGCCTCAGGATTCTCGGCGCCCCTTCGAAGGCGCAGAACATCACCGCGACGCGCCCGTCGGCCAGGAGATGCGCCGCCGTCTCGTTGCTGCTGCCGGTGCGGTCGAGATAGGCGACGGCGTTCGGTCCGAGGACGCGGAACGCCTCGGTGCCGCGTGGCGACAGGTTCACCCGCGTGCCCGGCGCAGCCGATGCGGTGAAGAAGATCCGCTGGCGGGCAATGAAGGCCCGTTGGGCTTCTTCGATGCTGTCGAACTGTTTGGCCACGAACCCTCTCCCGCGCGTCGCCGACGGACGCGGATTTTGGTGTAAGAACGTTTCTCAGAAGAAACGAGAGAAGAGCACCGAGGCAACGCCGTGCAAACCAATTTCACCGCGACGCAGCTCGCCGACCCCGCCATGGCGACGTCGGAGAAGATCCTGCGCACCTGCGTCCATTGCGGCTTCTGTACCGCCACCTGCCCGACCTACCTGCTGCTCGGCGACGAGCTCGATTCACCGCGCGGCCGCATCTACCTGATCAAGGACATGCTCGAAGGCGGCAAGCCCGCGACGGCGGAGGTGGTCCGCCACGTCGACCGTTGCCTCTCGTGCCTGTCCTGCATGACGACATGCCCCTCGGGGGTGCATTACATGCACCTCGTCGACCATGCCCGCACGCATATCGAAGAGACGTACCGCCGCCCCTTGAGCGATCGCCTCCTGCGCAGCGTGCTCGCCTTCATCCTGCCCTATCCGAACCGGTTCCGGCTCGCCCTTCTCGGCGCCAAGATCGGCGGCCCGTTCCGGCCTCTCGTCGCCCGGCTGCCGCGGGTGGGAAACCGGCTCGCCGCGATGCTAGACCTCGCCCCGGCGCAGCTGCCCAACCGCATCCCGAGCGACCGCCCCGGCACCTTCCCGGCCGACACCAGGGCGCGGGAGGCAAGCGCCATGCTGCAGGGCGAGGCGAGTCCCGGCAGGGCCGGCCGCGTCGCCCTGCTACGGGGCTGCGCCCAGAGCGTGCTGCGCCCGGATTTCAACGAGGCGGCGATCCGCCTCTTGACCCGGCACGGCGTCGAGGTGGTGCAGGCCAAGGGTGAAGGCTGCTGCGGCGCGCTCACCCACCACATGGGTAAGAGCGAGGAATCCCACGCCACCGCCAAGCGTACCATCGACGCCTGGATCGCCGAGATGGACGGCGCGGGTCTCGACGCGATCGTCATCACTGCTTCGGGCTGCGGCACGACGATCAAGGATTACGGCTTCATGTTTCGGGAAGACCCGGCTTATGCCGAGAAGGCGGCGCGGGTCTCGGCCATCGCCAAGGATGTGACCGAATACATGGCCAGCGTCGGCCTGATGCCGCCCGTCATCGATACCGACCTCGTCGTCGCCTACCATTCGGCCTGCTCGATGCAGCACGGCCAGGGTATCCGCACCGAGCCGAAGAACCTCCTGAAGCGCGCCGGTTTCACCGTGAAGGACGTGCCCGAGGGCCATATCTGCTGCGGCTCGGCCGGCACCTACAACATCCTGCAGCCCGAGATCGCCGCACGGCTGCGGGACCGGAAGGTTGCCAATATCGAGCGGATGCGGCCCGACCTCATCGCCACCGGCAATATCGGCTGCGCCACTCAGATCGGCACCGGAACGACGATCCCGATCGTCCACACGGCGGAATTGCTGGACTGGGCGACCGGCGGGCCGAAGCCGGTAGCGCTGGAGGGGCTGGCGGATCGACAGGTGCTGGCGGCGGCGGAATAGCCTACGCCGCGTCGGCCAGCGCTTTCAGGTCGGCGCCGCGAGCCATGTGGAGCGAGGCGTCGAGGATCTCGATGCCGCCGACACGACCTTCTTCATCGAGATCGAAGATGATGCCGGGGCGAACCTCCTCGCTCTCGACGATGACGTCATCGGAGAAGCCGAGGTAGAGTGCGTCGACCTGTGAGTCGTAGCTCGTCTTCATCTCGGCGGACTCCTCACGGACGCCAACACGAACACCCGGATCGCGGAGGACAGGTTCTGCCCGCCGCGCTCGGCGTCGATTTCGCCGATCAGTGCCTGCACCGATTGCTGCCGGGTCTCCGCGATCTCGCGCAGGGCCTCCCAGAACGGCGCCTCCAGCGAGACGCTGGTGCGGTGGCCGGCGATCATGACCGAGCGCTTGGCGATGCCGGTGCTCACCCCTCCTCGTCCCGCCCGACGAGCTTATGCCCCTCGTGGCGCGAGACCTCGATCGCCTTTTTCCTCTCGGCCAGGGTCTTGGCCTTCTTCGGGCGGCCGAAGAGGATGCGGTTCTCCTCCGCCTTGGCCTCCTTCTCGCCGCGCGCCTTGGCCTTGCGCGCGGCCCGCAGGTTGATGATCTCGGCCATCGCTATTCCGCGCTCGGCGCCAACATGGTCTCGGGGCGCACGACCCGTTCGAACTCCTCCTCGGTGACGTAGCCGAGCCGGAGCGCCTCTTCCTTCAGGGTGGTGCCGTTCTTGTGAGCGGTCTTGGCGATCTCGGCGGCTTTGTCGTAGCCGATCGAGGGGGCGAGGGCCGTCACCAGCATCAGCGAGCGGCTCATGAGGTCGGCGATCCGATCCTCGTTGGCCTTGATTCCGACGACGCAATTGTCGGTGAAGCTCACCGCGGCGTCGGCGAGAAGCCGCACCGATTGCAGTACCGCGTTTGCGATCACCGGCTTGAACACGTTGAGTTCGAAATGGCCCTGGCTGCCGGCGAAGCTCACCGTGGTGCCGTTACCGATGACCTGGGCGCAGACCATCGTCATCGCCTCGGCCTGGGTCGGGTTGACCTTGCCGGGCATGATCGAGGAGCCGGGCTCGTTCTCGGGCAGCGAGAGTTCGCCGAGGCCCGAGCGCGGGCCGGAGGCGAGCAGGCGGATGTCCTGGGCGATCTTGAACAGGCCGGCGGCGAGCGCGTTCAACGATCCCTGCGTGAAGACGAGGGCATCGTGGGTCGCCAGCGCCTCGAACTTGTTCTCGGCCGACGTGAACGGCAGGCCAGTGAGCTCCGCCACCTTGGCGGCGAAGCGCTCGGCGAATTCGGGATGGGCGTTGAGTCCGGTGCCGACCGCGGTACCGCCCTGTGCCAAAGCCAGCACGCCGGGCAGGGTCGCGGCGACGCGGGCGCTGCCGAGGGCGACCTGGGCGGTGTAGCCGGAGAATTCCTGGCCGAGGGAGACCGGCGTCGCGTCCTGAAGGTGGGTACGGCCGATCTTGACGATATCGGCGAAAGCCTTGGATTTCGCGTCGAGGGCGCCGTGGAGATGGGTCAGGGCCGGCATCAGCCGGTTCTGGATCTCACGGGCGACCGCGATGTGCATGGCGGTCGGGAAGACATCGTTGGAGGATTGGCCCCGATTGACGTGATCGTTGGGATGGACCGGCGACTTGCCGCCGCGCTTGCCTCCGAGCCGCTCGTTGGCGAGACTCGCGATGACCTCGTTGGCGTTCATGTTGGATTGCGTTCCGGAGCCGGTCTGCCAGACGACCAGCGGGAACTCTTCGTCGTGATCGCCGGCGACGACCTCCGCCGCCGATTCGGCGATGGCGCCCGCGACTTTGGGGTCGAGACCGCCCAGATCCTGGTTCACCAGGGCCGCGGCCTGTTTCACGATTCCGAGGGCGTGGACGAGCGGCGCCGGCATATGCTCGGTGCCGATCTTGAAGTTCTGGATCGAGCGCTGGGTCTGCGCACCCCAGTAGCGATGCGCCGGAACCTCGATGGGGCCGAAGGTGTCCGACTCGGTGCGGGTGGCGGAAGTGTCCTGCGGCGACATCGTGGCCTCTTAGGTCGGGGGTCGTGCGACCCTACTTATCGAGTGTGACGCGCAAGCGCGATGCCGTCCGGGCGCCGCGCCGCAACATCGACGCCAATCCGTCGCGTGTCGACAGGGAGTCTGAATGGCCGAAGCGATCACCCTCGGCGGCGATGTGGGAACGCGGTTCCGTCCCGTCGTCCCACCGCCTCTGCGCGAGCAGCCGGGCCTGTTCAGGTTCCTCAAAGCCGTCCGGGCGAATCCGATCACGACCTGGCTCGAAGAGCACTTCACGCAACCTGTCGTGGCGGGGGAGGGTGCGCTCGGGCGCGTGACGGTAGTGAGCGACCCGGTGCTGATCCGCTATCTCTATGTCGACAACGCCGCCAACTACCGCAAGGACGACCTGCAGCGCCGCGTCCTTGCACCAGGCCTCGGCAACGGCCTCCTCACCGCCGAGGGCGAGGAATGGCGCCTGCAGCGGCGCACCTTGGCGCCGATCTTCTCCGCCCGCCACGTCCAGGGTTTCGCGGCGGCGATGAACGCGGCCGGCGCCCGCATCGCGCGCCGTATGTGCCGCCGCGACGGCGCCACGGTCGATATCGCTTTGGAAATGACACGGGTCACTCTCGACGTCCTCGAGCGAACGATCTTCACACAAGGCCTCTCCAGCGATCCCGATGCCCTCGGCCGCGCCATCACCCGCTTCCTCGAGGCGGTCGGGCCGATCGACCCCCTCGACGTGTTCGGCGTGCCGAGCTTCGTGCCACGCATTGGACGGCTCCGGGCACGTCCGGCGACGCGCTTCTTCGAGGAGGTGGTCGACGAACTGATCGCGAGGCGGCGCGCCCTCATGGCGGCCGGCAGCGCGCCGGCCGACCTCCTGACCCTGCTATTGCAGGCCCAGGACCCGGAGACCGGTAAGGGCCTCACCGATCTGGAGGTGAAGGCCAATATCGTCACCTTCATCGCGGCAGGCCATGAGACAACGGCCAATGCCCTGACCTGGGCGCTCTACTGCCTCTCTCAGGATCCCGTCAGCTTGCGGCGGCTGGAGGAGGAGGTCGATGGGGCGGGGGAGGGCGACTTCGACGTCGACGCCCTGCCTTTCACGAAGGCGGTGATGGAAGAGACGATGCGCCTGTTCCCACCGGTGCCGTTTATGAGCCGCCAGGCCATCGCGGAGGACCGGATAGGCCGAATCAAGATCCCGCGGAATTCGCTGGTGATGGTCGCGCCCTACGTCCTTCACCGCCATCGAACGCTATGGGACGATCCAGGGGCCTTCGTGCCGGATCGTTTTCTGGGAGAGAATCGTTCGGCGATCCCGCGATTCGCCTACCTGCCTTTCGGAGCCGGACCGCGGGTCTGCATCGGCCAGAGCTTCTCGCTGCAGGAGGCGGCTCTTGTGCTCGCACATTTGGTGAGGGCAGTGCGGTTCGGACTACCCGAGGGTCACGCCCCGATCATCCCGGTCCAGCGCGTGACGCTGCGGCCGGAAAGCGGATTACGGATGAGCGTGACGAACCGGGGCTGAAGCCGCCGTTCAGCTCTTCTTGCGGAAAGCGTCGAGGCTGACGACTTCCGCACTGTTCTCCGACGGCGTCGTGTTTTCAGCCGCCTCAGGCTTCTTCACCACAGGACGAGTGCCCTTCTGGTCCTCGGCGTTCTGCGCCGCCGCGGGCAGGAGCTTTGGAGCTCCAGCGAATGGGGTGAGGCTGTTGCCCTGGCCGGCCGTTTTCGGCTTCAGCTCGGCGGGTTCTGAGGCCGCGCCACGGGGCACGCCATTCGGTGCGGCCGCTTGCGGACCATCCACATCGCCGGCTTCCTCCGATCCGTCATTGAGATCGAACTTAAGCCCGAACTGGACGGACGGATCGAAGAACCCAGTCAGCGCATCGAAAGGTACCAAAAGCCGCTCCGGCACACCGGAGAACGACAGGCCGACCTCGAACGTGTGCTCGGTGACGCCGAGGTCCCAGAATTGGTGTTGCAGGACGATCGTCATGTCCTGCGGATATTTTTCGCGCAGGCGCTGCGACATCCGCACGCCCGGAGCCTCGGTGCGGAACGAGACGTAGAAATGGTGGTCACCGGCTAGGCCCTCGCGGGCGGCATCGGTGAGAACCTTGCGGACGACGCCGCGCAGCGCGTCCTGAACCAGGAGATCGTAGCGGATCAGATCGTCTGCCATCGTCGGTCGCCCTGCCCGGTGCCTGCCGGTCGTTCCGCGCAGTCGAGCGCACCGGATCGCATATAAACGTTAAAGTGGAGGCTTCTGTTGCCAGGTGCCTCCGAACCCCGCCTATCCGATGCTAACCGGTAGGACTTCGTTTGGTATTGGGGACCGCTTACGCGGCCACCGCCACCGGAGCAAAGTTGTCATTGGCAACTATTGCAGAGGCCCGATAACGGCGGAACCATGCCGAGCGAAAGCTCAACCTTTACGCCCTCGTCGATCCTATTTCGCCCCCGCCGAAACCCAGGCAGATGACCCTTCTGCGGACGTTGCGTCCAAAGGCCCTGGGTCTTGGTGGAGGCGCCGGGTACCGCCCCCGGGTCCGATAGGTTTATTTCGAAGACCGTTTATCGCCATAGCCGACCTTGCGGCCGGCTAGAGGAATATAGAGGGAGTCCGGTCGGTTTTGAAGCCCGATCATGCGATCTTGGTGCCGGACGACGCGCCTGTTGCTGGAAACGCGCAGCAGACCGGGCTGCCCATGGCGGAAGCGCGGCGCGACGCCGCATCTCTGTCGCGCTTCGCCGTACTCTGGCGTGGACTCCTGGGCCTCGGCGTGATCACCCTGCTGGCGCTCCTCTACCTTGCCGCGGCAAGCCTGTTGGCGCTCATGCTGGTCCGCGTGGGCGGCGACCTCATCGACGGGATAGACCCATTCCTTGCCGAGGGGCAGCGTCCGCGATTGTTTCCACGCGCGCTGGCGATGCGCGAGCTCGCCGTCGACGTCGTCAGACAGGTGATTCTGGCTGTCCTCGTGATCGGCACGGTCATCCTGCGGGACAGGGTCAGGTGGCGCGAGACCCTGGCGATCGAGCGCGTACGCCCGCCCGGCCTGCGGGCGGGTCATCTGCTCGCGATTCTCCTGCCATGGCCGTTCCTCCATATCCTGTGGGTGAACGGGGTCGCAGAGGCTTTCACCACGCCCTTCGGCCGGCATGTCCGGCTCGCTCCCGGCATGCCCGTCCCCGCCATCGTCGCCTGGCTCATCTACGCGGCGATCCTGGCGCCCCTCGCCGAGGAACTCCTCATGCGGGGCGAGATCTTCGCGAAGGCGAAGGCCTACATGGCGCCTGCCGCCGCGGTGATCGCCACCGCATTCCTGTTCGCCTTCGCCCACGTCTCGCAGGCCGGCATCGCGCGCCCGGTCTCGCTGCTGCCCCTCGCGCTTCTCCTCGGCTGGCTGCGCTGGCGCACCGGGCGCCTCTGGCCCTGCATCGTCCTTCACGCCTGGAGCAACATGGCGGTCGTGGCTTATGTCCTGTGGCCGGAGGCCCGGTGACGGCTCGCCAGTTCCCGCCGATCGCGGTATCGCCTGGGTCAAAGATCCAGGGTCCCCGATGATCGCCTATCACGAACTCCTCGCGCGCATCCTCGAACATGGTGTCTCCAAGGACGACCGCACCGGCACAGGCACCCTCTCGGTCTTCGGCCATCAGATGCGGTTCGACCTCGCCGCAGGCTTCCCCCTGGTGACGACGAAGCACCTCCACCTGCGCTCGATCATCCATGAATTGCTGTGGTTCCTCTCGGGCGACACCAACGTGCGCTACCTTCAGGACCACGGCGTCACGATCTGGGACGAATGGGCGGACGAGAGCGGCGATCTCGGGCCGGTCTATGGCCGCCAATGGCGCTCCTGGGCGACGCCCGACGGGCGCTCCATCGATCAGATCGCCTGGGTCCTCGACGAAATCCGCCGCAACCCGGATTCGCGGCGCCTCGTGGTCTCGGCCTGGAACCCGGCCGACCTCGACAGGATGGCGCTCGCGCCATGCCACTGCCTGTTCCAGTTCTACGTCGCGGAGGGGCGCCTCTCCTGCCAGCTCTACCAGCGCTCGGCCGATGTCTTCCTCGGCGTGCCATTCAATATCGCGAGCTATGCGCTCCTGACGGCGATGATGGCCCAGGTGACGGGTCTACTGCCCGGCGAATTCGTCCATACGCTGGGCGATGCCCACCTCTACCGCAACCATGTCGAGCAGACCCGGCTCCAGCTCTCGCGCGAGCCGAGAGCACTGCCGCGCCTCGCTCTGAACCCGGAGGTGCGCGACCTCTTCGCCTACCGTTTCGAGGACATCGCGATCGCAGGCTACGATCCTCATCCCGCGATCCGCGCGCCGATCGCGATCTGAAGAGAGCATTTCGCGATGTCTGCATCCCAGTCCAAAATCGTCGTCATCGTCGCGGTCGCGCGCAACGGCGTCATCGGCCGCGACAACCAGCTGATCTGGCGCCTGCGCAGCGACCTGCGCCGGTTCAAGAGCCTGACCATGGGAAAGCCCCTGTTGATGGGGCGCAAGACTTACGAGTCGCTTGGCCGGCCGCTGCCGGGTAGGCGGACCCTCGTTCTGACCCGCGATTCATCATTTACGGCCGATGGCGTCGCCGTCGTCCACGATTGGGACGAGGCGATTGCGGCCGCCGGTGACGATGACCTGATGGTCGCGGGGGGAGCGCAGATCTATGCACTGGCGCTCCCCCACGCCGACGCGATCCATTTGACCGAGGTCGATGCCAGCCCGGAGGGCGACACCGTATTTCCGCCTTTCGATAGGGCGGCCTTCCGTGAAACGATGCGTGAACGGCACCCCGCGGCGGAGCATGACGACCACCCGTTCGATTTCGTCGACCTGATACGGTTGACCTGACTCCTTCATCCGTAGCCGCGACCCATTGTGCAGGAGGCGCCGTCGCGGTTGCCTTTCCCGCTAACGATGCCCACTTCCGAGCCTTGACAGGACCAAGACGCCGAACGCAGGTGCTTGGGACGCGTGTCCGCCCGCTGGCGGCTCATCCAAAACCCCATGCGTATCGGCGGATCTGTCGAGAAGACAGGCGACCGCTCGAGTAGGAGAGATCGGCCAGAATGCCTTGGAGCAATCAGAGCGGCGGCGGTGGCGGAACCGGGGGAGGGCCCTGGGGGCGTGGCGGCGGCGGCAATGGCGGTGGGCCTTGGGGCGGCGGTGGTGGCGGCGGCGGCAAGACCCCGCCCGACCTTGAGGATCTGCTCCGGCGCGGACAGGATCGACTGCGCGGCGTGATGCCGGGCGGCGGAATGGGCGGGGGCCGCGGCGTTCTCGTTGCAGGCGCCCTTGTCCTCGCAGGCTGGCTGCTCACCGGCTTCTACAAGGTGGAGCCGCAGCAGGTCGGCATCGAGACGATCTTTGGCCGCTACACGAATACGACCAGCGACGGCCTGCACTATAACTTCCCGTACCCGATCGGTGGCGTCGAGAAGCCGAATGTCGGCCAGGTCAACAGCGTCGCGGTCGGCTACCGCCCCAACCTCGGCAGTCAGAGCCGCGGGCGTGACGTGCAGGAGGAGAGCCTGATGCTCACGGGCGACGAGAACATCGTCGACCTCGATTTCGAGGTGCAGTGGCGCGTCAATCCGCTGAAAGCCTCCGACTACGTGTTCAACCTCGCCAATCCCGAGGGCACCATCAAGGCTATCGCTGAAAGCGCGATGCGCGAGGTCGTGGGACGCCGCAACATTCAGCCGATCCTGACCAACGAGCAGTCGAGCGTCGCTCAGGAGGTCAAGGAAATCACCCAGAAGGCGCTGGACGAGTACGGCGCCGGCGTCCGTATCGAGGTGGTGCAGCTCGTGGCGGTGAATCCGCCGCCAGAAGTTCGACCCTCCTTCATCGACGTCAACGCGGCCCAACAGGATGCCGAGCGCGTCCAGAACGAAGCGCGCACATATGCGAGCCGCGAGGTGCCTCAGGCCCGAGGCAAGGCGTCCCAGATCGTGCAGGCCGCCGAGGCGTTCAAGACTCAGGCGACCGCCGAAGCCACCGGTCAGGCGGCCCGGTTCCAGCAGGTCTATGAATCCTACAAGGTCGCCCCGGTCATCATTCGCGAGCGGATCTTCCTCGAGACCATGGAGCGCGTGCTCGGCTCGGTGAACAAGGTTCTCATCGATCAGGGCGGTGCGAGCGGCACTGCCGGAGCGGCCGCCGCGGGTGTGTTGCCGGTCCTGCCCCTTACGGATTTCGGTCGCCAAGCCCCAGGCTCGGCCAATGCGGGAGCGGCACGATGAACGGTCAGGTCATCCGTACCGGCTCGGCGATCCTCGCCGCCGCCATCGCCGTCGCGCTCTATGCCTCTGTCTTCACAGTCGGGCAGATGCAGCAGGCACTCGTCCTCCAGTTCGGCCGAGTGAGGGCCGTGCTCAACCAGACCGGGACCGACAAGCCGGGTCTCTATTTCAAGATCCCCTTCATGGAGAACATCGTTCTCTTCGATAAGCGGGTTCTCGACCTCGACCTGCCGGTCCAGACCCTGCTCACCGCGGACCGTCAGAACCTCGAGGTCGACGCCTTCGCTCGGTATCGCATCTTCGACCCGCTGAAGTTCTACCAGTCGGCCAACAACATCCCTCGCGCCAACACCCTGTTGGCGAGCTTCACGAATTCAGCCCTGCGCAACGTGCTCGCGCGTTCGACGCGGGATGCCATCGTGCGAACCGGCCGCGCCGCCCTGATGAACGAGATCCAGGATGATGTGAATCGTCAGGCCAAGGATCTCGGCGTGCAGATCGTCGATCTGCGCATGACTCGCGTCGATCTGCCGGCCGCCAATTCGAACGCCGTCTACGAGCGTATGAAGACGGAGCGGAATCGAGAGGCAACCGACATCCGCGCGACCGGCAATCAGTTGTCGGCGACGATCAAGGCGAAAGCGGACCGAGACGTCACGGTCATCCTTTCCGAGGCGAACCAGACCTCGGAGACGCTGCGAGGCCAGGGCGAGGCGGACAGGAACCGCATCCTCGCCGAAGCCTATGGCAAGGACGCCGACTTCTTTAGCTTCTACCGGTCGATGCAGGCTTACGAGACCGGCCTCAAGGGTTCGGGCGAAACCCGGCTCGTGATCAGCCCGAACTCGGACTTCTTCCGCTACTTCGGCGATCCGCAGGGGCGCAGCCCCAACGGCGCGCCGCGAGCCGCCCGCGATCCGGGCGCCACCGGCTCGACGGCGCGATGACGCAGCGCCGAGGGTGGGCGCCCGCCCACCCTTGATCGCGGCAATGGCTCGGACGATCTAAAGGCGTTGTTTCCATCGTGAGGTCGATCATGATTTTCGTTGCGCGTGCCGCGAAGGCGTTTCCTGTCCCGGCCTTTCGGCGCCGCGCCCAAGCGGCCGTTGTCAGTCTCGTCGTCGGCGCGTCGGTCGCCTTTGCCGCGCCCGCCTCTGCCAAGGGCCCGGAATCCTTGGCCGATCTCGCCGAGCAGGTGACCGACGCAGTGGTCAACATCTCGGCCTCCACCACCGTGGAGCCGCGCGCCCCGTCGAGTCGGACCCTGCCGCAATTGCCGCCCGGCACCCCGTTCGAGGATCTGTTCGAGGACTTCTTCAACCGGCGCGGTCAGCGCGGCGGCGGCGATCGCAGCGAGAACGAGAGCCCCCGCCAGCAGCAGCGCAAGTCGAACTCCCTCGGCTCCGGCTTCATCATCGACGCCTCCGGAATAGTAGTGACCAACAATCACGTCATCGGCGACGCCAACGACATTCAGGTCATCCTGCACAACGGCACGAAGCTGAAGGCCGAGATCATCGGCAAGGACCCGAAGCTCGATCTCGCCGTGCTGCGGGTGAAGCCTGAGGCCGACAAGCCGCTCAAGGCGGTCCCGTTGGGAGATTCCGATAAGATGCGGCCGGGCGACTGGGTCATCGCCATCGGCAATCCGTTCGGCCTTGGCGGCTCTGTCTCGGCAGGCATCGTTTCGGCCCGCGGCCGCAACATCGAGTCGGGCCCGTACGACAATTATCTCCAGACCGACGCGGCCATCAACAAGGGCAATTCCGGCGGCCCGCTGTTCAACATGAACGGCGAGGTCATCGGCATCAATACAGCGATCCTCTCGCCCACCGGCGGCTCAGTCGGCATCGGCTTCGCGGTACCGACTGGCACGGCCGGTCCGGTGATCCAGCAGTTGCGCGATTTCGGCGAGGTCCGCCGTGGCTGGCTCGGTGTGCGCATCCAGAACGTCGACGACGTGACGGCCGATGCGCTTGGCCTCAAGGGGGGCGCCAAGGGCGCGTTGATCGCGGGCATCGACGAGAAAGGCCCGGCGAAATCGTCCGGCCTCGAAGTCGGCGACGTTATCACCCGCTTCAACGGCACGGTGGTTCAGTCGTCGAGCGACTTGCCGCGGATCGTAGCATCTACGCCGGTCGGCAAGACGGTGGAGGTCATCGTCGTGCGTAAGGGTCAGGAATCGACGAAATCTGTCACCCTTGGACGGCTTGAGGACAACGAGAAGCCCCAGCTCGCGAATGTCCGGCAGCCCGAGCCAGAAAGCGCGATGCGACAGGCGCTGGGCCTGAGCCTGTCGGGCATCACCGACGAATTGCGCCGCCGCTACGGCATCAAGGATACACTGAAGGGCGTCGTCGTCACCAAGGTCGATCCCAACTCGACGGCGAGCGACAAGCAGATCAAGCCCGGCGAGGTCGTTGTCGAGGTCGGCCAGGAGGCGGTTAGCACGCCGGCTGACGTCACTAAGCGTGTCGACCAGATCAAGAAGGAAGGCCGGAAGTCCGTTCTGCTTCTCGTCGCTAGCGCCACTGGCGACGTGCGCTTCGTGGCGATCAGCCTGGAGTAGGCGGAAGCCACCATCCTGGTCGCGTAGTTCCGGGTCCGCCAGCGGCGCCCGGAAAGTCGGGGCGGGCGAGCCGGTCCGAGCTTAGCCAGAGAAGCCAGTTCTCATCACCAAAAGCTGTATCCCTGCGTTATCGGACGAACTCGCTCGCCGAATAGCCCTGCAGATAAAGCAGTGCGGTGAGATCGCCGTGCTCGACCTGGACCTTTGCTGCCGCAGCCACCTTCGGCTTGGCGCGGAAGGCGACGCCGAGCCCCGCCTCACCCAGCATGCCGAGGTCGTTGGCGCCGTCGCCAACCGCCAGGGTTTCGGCAGCTTCGAGGCCGAGCCGCGAGCGTAGCGCGATCAGCGTTGCCCGCTTCGTTTCGCTGCCGACGATCGGCTCTTCGACCATTCCGGTGAGGCGCCCGTCGCGAACTCCGAGCGTGGTAGCATGGGCCTCGTCGAAGCCGATCATGGTGGAGATCGGCCCCGTGAATAGGGTGAACCCGCCTGAGATCAGGCAGGTGTGGCAGCCATTCGCCTTCAGGGTTGCGACAAGAGTGCGCCCTCCTGGCGTGAGGGTGATCCGATCGCGGACGAGGTCGTCGACGATTCCGACCGGCAGATCGCGCAGCAGCGCCACGCGTTCTCGCAAAGCCGGCTCGAAGGCAATCTCGCCGCGCATGGCGCGCTCGGTGATGGCGGAAACCTGTTCGCGCAGCCCGATCGTATCGGCGAGCTCGTCAATGCATTCCTGCTCGATCATGGTCGAATCCATGTCGGCGAGGAACAGCCGCTTGCGCCGGTGGCGATCGGCGGGGAGTACTGCGACGTCGATCGGCTCCGCCGCGAAGGCGGCCCTGAGCCGCCTCGAGAAGGCTTCTGCGGCGGCGTCTTCCCCCGGAACCAGGAGCTCGGCCGCGACCTCACCGTGCAGGATCCGCGGCTGGTGATCGGTCGCGAGCACGGCCCGTGCTTCCGCCAGCACCGCATCCGTGATGGCGGGGACGCGCTCGTTTGCTATCAGGGTGGCGACGAGGGTCATCAAGGAGCCTGCCCATCTTGCCGCCGCTCGACGAGGAACGGCTCGCGCCGCCGCGCCCAGAGGGAGCGCCGGCGGCGATCCTCATCGCAGGGCCGACTGCATCGGGCAAGTCGGGTCTGGCGCTGGCACTGGCGTGCCGGCTCGGCGGTGTCGTCGTCAATACCGATTCGATGCAGGTCTATGCCGACCTCCATCGCCTTTCTGCGCGCCCGAGCCTTGGTGAAGAGGCTCAGGCGCCGCACAGGCTTTATGGGCATGTCGACGGGGCGGTGAACTACTCGGCAGGGCATTTCGCCCGCGACGCTTCGGCTTTGATAGAGAAGTGGGGTGGGACGGAAGGAATACCGATCTTCGTCGGCGGCACGGGGCTGTATTTCCGGGCGCTGGAAGAGGGCTTGTCCGACCTGCCTCCTGTTCCCGACGCGGTACGGTCGCAGGTCCGATATGAGGCCGAGGGCCGGCCAACTGAGGCGCTGCACGCCGAACTCAGCCTCCATGACCCGGAAGGGGCCGCCGCTCTACGTCCGAGTGACCGCGCAAGGGTGATGCGGGCCATCGAGGTCTTCGCCGCCACCGGTCGTCCGATCGCGGCTTTTCACGGCTCCCGCCGGCCCGGCCCGCTCGCCGGCCGCCCACTTCTGAAGCTCTTCCTCGCGCCAGAACGCGACCTGCTTCGAGCCCGCATCGATGCCCGTTTCGTCACAATGATGGATAAGGGTGCCCTCTACGAGGTCGCAAGGCTGGCGGAGCGCCGGCTCGATCCTCTCCTGCCGATCATGCGGGCGCATGGGGTACCCGGCCTGATCGCCCATCTCCACGGACAGATCGGCCTCGACGAGGCGATCCGGCGCGGTCAGGCCGATACGCGACGCTATGCCAAGCGCCAGTTCACCTGGTTCCGCCACCAGATGGGGGAGGATTGGCTCTGGGCAGCTCCGGACGAGGCGCTGGACCTCGCCCTCTCGCGCCTCAGCGCTGCAGCCGGGCGATGAGGCTCGACGTGTCCCAACGACTTCCGCCCATCCCCTGCACCTCGGCGTAGAACTGGTCGACGAGGGCGGCTACCGGCAACCGGGCGCCGTTGCGGCGGGCTTCGGCGAGGAGGATGCCGAGGTCTTTCCGCATCCAATCGACAGCGAAGCCGAAATCGAACTTGTCGGCGTTCATGGTCTTGCCGCGATTCTCCATCTGCCAGGAACCGGCGGCACCCTTGGAGATGACCTCGAGCACCGCCTCGACGTCAAGCTCGGCGTGCTTGGCGAAGTGGATCGCCTCGGCGAGACCTTGAACGACACCCGCGATGGCGATCTGGTTGACCATCTTGGTGAGCTGGCCCGATCCGACCGCCCCCATCAAGCGCGATGCCTTGGCGTAGGACATGATCGCAGCCTCGACGGCGCCATAGGTCGCCTCCTCGCCGCCGCACATGACCGTCAACGCGCCGTTCTCGGCGCCGGCTTGACCGCCGGAAACGGGGGCGTCGATGAAGCCGATCCCGGATTTCTCCGCCACGGCCGCCAGCGCACGGGCGATCTCGGCCGAAGCCGTGGTGTGGTCGACGAAGATCGCCCCCTTCTGCATGCCAGAGAAGGCACCGTCGTCACCAAGGGTTACGCCGCGCAGGTCGAGGTCGTTGCCGACGCAGGCGAAAACGATCTCCTGGCCCTGCGCCGCCTCGTAGGGCGTCGGCGCCGAGCGGCCGCCATGCTGGGCCACCCAAGCCTCCGCTTTCGAGCCGGTGCGATTATAGACCGTGACCTCGTGGCCTTTCCTGGCGAGGTGCCCGGCCATCGGGGCACCCATGACGCCGAGACCCAGGAACGCGACCTTCGCCATGACCAACCCCCAAACTGTGTATCCAATCCCGTCTAGGATCGAAGTCGCATACCGTCAAACGGTCGAAGGGGGGATTCAGCCGCCGGTGACGCTCATGTGGCGCGGCACCGCTGCGGGCCGCGCCCGCTCGATGACGAAGTCGTGGCCCTTGGGCTTCCTGGCGATGGCGTCGATCACGGCTTGCGTGACGAGAGCGTCATCGGGCGATGCGCGCAGGACAGAGCGCAGATCCGCCGCATCCTCCTGTCCCAGGCACATGTAGAGCTTGCCCGTGCAGGTGAGGCGTACGCGGTTGCAGCTCTCGCAGAAATTGTGGGTCAGCGGCGTGATGAAGCCGAGGCGGCCGCTGGTTTCGGCGATCCGCACGTAGCGGGCCGGGCCGCCAGTGCGGTCGGGGAGCGGCACCATGGTATAGCGCTGTTCGAGACGGGCGCGGGCCACCGAGAGCGGCAGGAACTGGTCGGTGCGGTCGCCCTCGATCTCGCCGAGCGGCATCACCTCGATCAGGGTCATGTCCATGCCGTCGCCATGAGCCCAAGCGATCATGTCGGCGAGCTCGTCCTCGTTGACGCCCTTCAGCGCCACCGCGTTGATCTTGACCTTGAGGCCGGCGCGGCGCGCCGTCTCGATGCCGTCGAGCACGATCTTGAGGTCGCCGCGCCGCGTCACGGCCCGGAACTTGGCGGGGTCGAGGGTATCGAGGGAGACGTTGACGCGCTTCACCCCCATCGCCGCGAGTTCGCCGGCGAAGCGGCCGAGCTGCGTCCCGTTGGTCGTCAGCGTTAGCTCTTCGAGGGCGCCGGTGTCGAGGTGGCGCGAGAGACGCCGGAACAGGTGCATGATGTCGCGGCGCACCAGCGGCTCACCGCCGGTGATCCGGAGCTTGCGCACGCCGCGGGCGATGAAGACGGCACAGAGCCGGTCGAGTTCCTCGAGGGAGAGCAGGTCCCCCTTCGGCAGGAACTGCATGTCGTCGGACATGCAATAGACGCAGCGCAGATCGCAGCGATCCGTCACCGAGATGCGCAAATATGTGATCGCGCGCTGGAACGGATCGACGAGCGGAGCCGGGACGTCGGTACGAAAGGCCACCATGGGGGCGACTGAACTCGACTCGTGGAGGAATTCTAGGACGGGATCGCGTGACGAACCTGGCATTCCAATCCATATGAGGGTTTGCCGCGCACTGGGCAAGTTCGCTCGCGCGCAGGGCAAGGTTTCACCACGAGCGGGGATCGACGATGAGCGACGAGCGCTGGCCCACCGAGATCCGGCTATCGGGCGACAAGCGGACCCTGACGGTGGCCTTCGACGATGGCGGCCGCTTCGAGTTGCCCGCCGAGTACCTTCGGGTGTCGAGCCCTTCGGCCGAGGTCCAGGGCCATTCGCCATCCGAGCGCAAGGTGATCGGCGGCAAGGAAGACGTAGCGATCATCAAGGTCGAGCCGGTCGGCAACTACGCCGTGAAGCTCACCTTCGACGACTTGCACGATACCGGCCTCTACGGCTGGAGCTACCTCTACGATCTCGGCCGCGAATACCGGAAGCGCTGGCGGACCTACCTGGAGGAACTCTCCGAGCGCGGCCTCAGCCGCGAGCCTTTGCGCCGGTCCGCCGCCAAACCGGCAGCGAAGCCCGAGGGGAGCTGCGGCAGCGGCTGCGGGTGCCATTGAGAGAGCTTCAGGGGGATCAGCTCCTGTCCGAGGCTTTGAATTTGTCAGCGGGCCTTTCGGGGACTGCTGCAGACCCTGGCGAGGTCTGCTTTCGGGCTATTGATGAGCCAGAGACCTGTAGCTGGAAGGGGTGGCTTTAAGCCCGTCTGTGGTTGTCTGCGGCATAGCTAAATTAACCTGGATGAAAATCGATATATTTGAGCATGTTACTTTCTAGCAATGGCGCCATGAGAATGATGTCCTCGTTAGGTCTGTATTCATTGCCTGAAAAAGAAGCAATTTGATAAGAAACAATCAGGCCATGATGAGGTTGAGGCTTCAGGATGCATGCCTCTGCTTATTTGACGCACCCGTGTGGAAGCGTGAAGCATCCTAGATGCAAGCTTAGCCTTTAAGGTCGCGGAGTTTCTAAGCAAATTAGATTTGAAGCTTATTGATTGGCCTCCGCACTTAGATGGTGGGAGAAATCGATGCGCGCTTTAGTCTGGCACGGGAAAGAAGACATCCGCTGCGATACCGTTACCGATCCGGAGATCGAAGACGGGCGCGACGTCATTGTCAAAGTCACAAGCTGTGCGATCTGCGGCTCGGACCTGCACCTGTTTCACAACCTGATCCCCGCCATGCTTCCCGGCGACGTCATGGGTCATGAGACCATGGGCGAGGTCGTCGAGACAGGGCGCGGGCTCAACGGCAAGCTCAAGAAGGGCGACCGGGTTGTCGTCCCCTTCACGATCGTCTGCGGTGAGTGCGACCAGTGCAAGCGTGGCTACTTTTCTGTCTGCCAGAAGAGCAACCGCAAGAAGTACCTCGCCGACAAGGTCTTCGGCCACGGCACCGCCGGCCTGTTCGGGTACTCGCATCTCACCGGTGGATACCCTGGCGGTCAGGCCGAGTATCTGCGCGTTCCGTTCGCCGATTCCACCGTCCAGAAGGTGCCTGACGGCATTCCCGACGAGAAGCTGCTCTTCCTCTCGGACATCTTCCCGACCGGGTGGCAGGCGGCGGTCCAGGCCGACATCCAGCCGACCGACACCGTGGCGGTCTGGGGCTGCGGGCCGGTCGGCCAGATGACGATCCGCTCGGCCATCCTGCTTGGTGCCGAGCAGGTCGTCGCCATCGACCATCTGCCGGAGCGGCTGGAGATGGCCGAGGCAGCAGGCGCCATCACCATCAATTTCGAGGAAGAGAATGTGGTCGAACGGCTGAACGAGCTGACCGGGGGCGAGGGTCCCGAGAAGTGCATCGACTGCATCGGCATGGAAAGCCATGTCAGCCTCTCCATGCCGGATACGGTTTATGACCGGGCCAAGCAGATCTTCATGGCCGAGAGCGATCGCCCGCACGTGCTGCGTGAGATGATCTACGTCTGCCGGCCTGGCGGCCTGATCTCGATCCCAGGAGTCTATGGCGGTTTGTCCGACAAGATCCCGATGGGCGCGGCGATGAACAAGGGCCTGACCTTCCGGATGGGGCAGACCCACGTTCAGCGCTGGACCGGCGATCTCCTTCGCCGGATCGAGGAGGAGCAGATCGACCCCTCCTTCGTCATCACGCACGAGGCCCCGCTCGACATGGGCCCCGAGATGTACCGGACGTTCCGGGACAAGCAGGACAGCTGCATCAAGGTCGTTCTCAAACCCTGACACTGTGTGGAGGGACCATGACGAACATCTCACTCATTCCGGGCCTCTCGAACATCGCGCGATCTGAGGGCGATCCGAAGGTTCTTCGCTCCGGGCCGAGTTCGCGCGGCATACCGGACAGCATCGCCAAAGGGCTCGGCTGGTTCAGCCTCGGCCTCGGTCTCACTGAGCTCCTGGCGCCCAGGCGCATCACCAGCGCACTCGGGATGGAGGGCAAGGAGGCCTTGGTGCGTGCCTACGGAGCCCGTGAGATCGGCAGCGGTATTCTCTCGCTGTCGATCGACAAAAAGCTCGGGCTCTGGAGCCGGGTCGCTGGAGATGGCCTCGACATCGCGACCGTGATGACGGCCCTGCGCCCGAACAACCCGAAGCGCGACAATGTCGTGATCGCTCTGGCCCTGCTGCTCGGCATCACGGCCATCGACCTGATTGATGCCCAAGCCACCACGATGCGGCACAGCCGCGGCGTGGGTCGGAGACGATCGTATCGGGACCGCAGCGGCTTCCCGCGTGGTGTCCAAGCATCCCGCGGTGCAGCTCGAGATTTCAAGACGCCGCCCGACCTGCGCCACGCACCACCCCTCGCAGCCGTATCATAGCGTACGTCCGCCGCTCGACGTAATCCGGACTATGAGCATGGGCGCTTCAGGCGAGGCTTAGACTGGCTTCTAGGATGAAGGTGGGTTGGGGGCGGGGCGTCCGCTTCCGGGCGAACGGCCAATGCCCGGTTGCCACCCTCACCAGCCCTTCCCACGATCGAGCTTGTCAAGTTCAGACCCTAGACGCTCCTCGGGCCCTGATGGGCCAAGTCGAGAGCGGCGAGAGCATCCGGCGTGTCCACGTCCTGAAGGACGGCATCGTCCATCGCGATTTCGATGACGTCCGTGCGCCCTGCCAGCAACGGCCCCGCGCCGCGATCGCCTGTCAGTCGCGCCAAGCCTTCCTCGAGTGCGTTGCGGTTCAGGAGCACCGGGTTACCGCGCTGGCCATCGTGGATCGGCACGACGGCCGAAGCCCGGCGTTCCGACGCCACGAAGGCCGCCGCGAGGGCGACGAGATGGTCGGCGCTGATGCGCGGCATGTCCCCGAGCATCACGACGGCACCGATGCAGGCCGAGGGCAGCGCCTCGAGTCCGGCCTTCAGCGAGGTGGAGAGGCCGGCGGCATGGTCGGCATTCTGCATGAAGGTCACGCCGAGGTCGTCGAGGGCTTTTCGGACGCGCCCCGCATGGGCGCCGAGAACCACGACGACGGGCTGTAGGCCGCTCGCCAGCGCCGCTTCGGCGGCATGCCGCACGAGCGGCTTGCCGTCCAGGAGCGAGAGAAGCTTCGGTTCGGCCCCGAAACGGCTGCCGCGCCCTGCGGCGAGGAGGACGATGCCGACATTGTCAGTCATCGTCGTCGGCGCTCGTCCCGCCTTCCCGGGGCTGGGGCCGGGAGACGATCTCGGTAAGGAGGCCGCCGACCCCGAGGGCCACGATGTCGGCGCGCCGCACGGCGAGGCCGGCGAGTTCGCGCTGAAGCACCCAGTCGAATCCGTTCTCCTTGGGCGAGCGGGCGCAGCCCGGAGCGCCGATCACCGGTACGTCTCTTAAGGAGCCGACGAGGAGCAGGTTGCCGGGGTCCACCGGCATGCCGAGATGCTCGACATGGCCGCCAGCCGCCTCGATCCCGGCCGGGATGACGTCGCGCCGGTCAGCAATGGCCGATGCGCCGAAGATCACCACGAGGTCGGCGCCATCCGTCCCGGTGAGCCTCGCCAGGGCCGTTGAAACGGCATCCGATTCGTGGGCGACCCGAAGCTCGGAGACGATCGCTGCGCCGGCCGGATCGAGCCGATGCTGCAGGTTGCGCAACGTCTTCTCGATGGTCCTGGGCTTGAGCCCCGGAAGCATGGTCGAGATCACGCCGACGCGCTGCCGCGCATAGGGGGCGATTCGAATGGCCGGCTCGGGCGCCGAGGCGCAGGCGCGGGCAATAGCTTCGCCCGGTACGGCGTAGGGAATGATCTTGACCGTCGCCACCATCTCGCCCGCGGCCACCGGCCGGAACGGCGCAAGGGTCGCGAGGGTGATCGCCTCGTCGACGGCGTTGATCGCATCGACGCAACGCCGGTCGACCATGAGGAGGCCGGTGGTCTCGGCGACGAGATTGCAGCGGCCGGTGAAGGGGGCCTCGCGGCGCAGGCCAGCGCCGGCAATACGTTCGGCGAGGCGCGCCGCAGCTTCGTCCTCGCCGATATCGCCAGGCTCCAGCCTCGCCGCAACGAGGTCGGGAAGGCCCGCTTCATCGAGCAGGCGCAGTTCCTCAGGCCCGATCCGGTGACCCTTCTTGACGATCAGCGACCCGGCGCGGATCGTGTGGGCGGAGATCACCCCGGCGGCCTGGGCCGTCGGCACGCGGCCGAACTTCACGGGGCGCTCTTGCGCTGGCGGGCGACGATCTCGGCCAGGATCGAGACCGCGATTTCGGCCGGGCTGACGGCGCCGATATCGAGGCCGATCGGCGCCGCGATCCTGCCGATCTGCTGAGGCGACAGGCCGGCCTGCGCCAGGCGCTCGACGCGGGCAGCATGCGTCTTCCGCGAGCCGAGGGCGCCGACATAGAAGCACTCCGCTTTCAGCGCCGCGACGAGGGCCGGATCGTCGATCTTCGGGTCGTGCGTGAGGGCGAGGAGGGCGCAGTAGCGATCGAGCGGCGGCACCGCCGAGGCGAAGGCCTCGTCGGGCCATTGCGTGACGAGGACGGTGCCCGGAAAGCGATCCGGCGTCGCGAAGGCGGTGCGCGGATCGATGACGCTGACGGAAAGATCGAGGGCGGCGGCCATCGGGCAGAGGGCCTGGCTGATATGCACCGCCCCGATCACCACGAGCCGCACCGGCGGGACCTGCACGGTGAGAAAGACCTGCCGGCCCTCCAGCTCGACGAGGCCGCTCTTTCCCGACAGTAGACGGCTTTTCAGCAGGTCGGCGAGGGGATCGGCGGCGACTTCATCCTCGCGCACCACGCGCTGGGTGCCGTCGTCGAGGTCGGTGACCAGGATGCAGGCGCGGCGGGCGGCCCGTTCCGCGTTGAGCACCGTGAGGCTGTCGAGTTGCATGGCGTCGCGGCTCAATCGATCCGTTCGACGAAGACGCGGATGCGCCCGCCGCAGGACAACCCGACCCGCCAGGCGGTCTCGTCGGCGACGCCGAATTCGACGACGCGAGGCCGGCCGTCGGCGATGGCTTCCAGTCCCTCGGTGATGACCGCACCCTCGACGCAGCCGCCGGAGACCGAACCGAGGAAGCTGCCATCCTCGTCGACGACGAGGTGGCTGCCGACCGGGCGCGGAGCCGAGCCCCAGGTCTCGACGACGGTGGCCAAAGCCACTCGCCGTCCGGCCCGGCGCCAGGATTCGGCGGCCTTCAGGATATCGGTCTCGGCCGAGAGCATGGGAAACCTCCGTGCATTCCGCACGTGGCGGCTCTTCTCAAGGTAGGCTGTCGGCGCCGCAGAACAATCCATGCGGAATGATTCCGGTTGTAGCGTCGGCGCGCAGAAGATCGCTTTCACCCCGGCTAAGCCGAGGGTATCGGTCGAAGCATCGAAGGCACGGAGGATGGCGGTGAAAGTCCTGTCGTTGGTCGCCCTGGGTCTGGTGCTCGCCTCTGGCGGAGTCGCGGAGGCGCAGATCAAGATCGGGCTGTCGGCGCCGCTGACCGGACCGGACGCGCCGTACGGCCAGGGTATGCGGATGGGCGCCGAGCAGGCGGTCGCCGACATCAATCGCGCCGGCGGAATCAACGGGCAGAGGCTCGCCCTGGTGGTCGCCGACGATTCAAGCGATGCCAAGCAGGGGCTGGCCGCCGCCAGGCGCTTCGTCTCCGAGAAGGTTCGCCTCGTGGTCGGGCCTCTGGCGCCCTCCGTGGCCTCGGCCGTCCTCCCGTCCTACGAGGCCGCCGGCATCGTCGTGGTCACGCCGGGGGCTTCGTGGGCGCCGCTCACCGCTCGCGGTCTTTGGAACGTCTTCCGTATCTGCGGCAGCGACGCGGACCAGGGGCGTCTGGCTGGCGCCTATCTGGCGAAGGCGCATCGGGGGCGGCGCATCGGCATCGTCCACGATAAGACCGCTTTCGGGCGCGGTCTCGCCGACGAGGTTAGCCGGACGCTCAAGGCCGCCGGTGAGTCGGAGGCGGCGTTCGAAGGCTTCGACCGGGGCGAGCGCGACCTCTCGCGCCTCGTCGACCGGCTCGTCCGCGCCCGAGTGGAGGTCGTCTATCTCGGCGGCCTCGCCGGGGATGCGGCGGCGCTTGTAAGAGCGATGCGGGCTGCCGGCTTGTCCGCGCCCCTCGTCGGCAGCGACGGGCTGATCGACAAGGATTTCGTCGCCGAGGCCGAGGGAACCGTGATCACGGCGCAGCTCGAACCGCGAAAGCTGCCCGAGGTCAGAGCTCCGGACGCCAGAGGAGCCCCCCCGAAGCTCTCCCGCACGCCGGAATCGGACTCGATCGCCGGCCAGACCTACGCCGCCATCGAGGTTATGGCGCGGGCGGCCGAGCAGGCGAAATCGACGGAGGGCCGCGCCATCGCCGCTGTCCTGCATGGCGGCCGGACTGTGAGGACGCTGATCGGCGATCTCGCCTTCGATGCCGGCGGCGACCTTCGCCCTTCGGCCTACGCGCTTTATGCCTGGCGCCGCACTGCCGACGGGCGCATCGACTATCTCGGCAATCAGGTCAGCCCCTGAGGCGACGGGGCCGCCGAACAGTCCATCGGCATCGAACTTTCGAAACACCGTCTCTTCACGGGCAGTTCAGGCACGTGTCAGGGGATGAAGGCGGTAAAAGCTTGCGTGGATACGCCGCGAACATTATGTCCGGGTCACGCTTGCCGGTGATGCGCATCCGATCCGATCGGACCCGCCGCCTCCAGCGTTTTGCTGAACGGGTCGATTGTGGTGTCCCGGATCGCCTCGTTCAGGCGTCCGGCTGGAGATGGTGAATGGCGAAAGAAGAGTTGATGCAGTTCGACGGTCTCGTGATCGAGATCCTGCCGGATGCGCGCTACCGCGTGCAGCTCGACCAGGGTCACGAGATCGTGGCCTACACGGCCGGCAAGATGAAGAAGAACCGCATCAAGACCCTGGCCGGGGACCGCGTCACCGTCGAGATGTCGCCCTACGATCTTGAGAAGGGCCGCCTCGTGTTCCGCCACAAGGACGAGCGTTCCGCCGGTCCGCGCCCGCCGATCCGCGGTCAGTTCCGCCGGCGCTGAGTGGCGCGTCGATTTCCATTTCGTGGACGAACAGAGTTATTTGTTTCTTGGCGGGCTGCAGAAGCTTCAAGAGATTTTCCGCGCCGCGTGCCAAGCATGGCGAGGTCGGCGGCTATGGATTCCGGGCTCGCCTATGGCGCCCGGAATGACGATCGTGGTGACAATTTAGATCAGGCAGCCGAACCGCCCTCACTTCCCGAACCGCTCGAATTTCGGGAAACTCCGGGTCATCAGCGTGCCGGCATCGGCGCGGTGGCCCATCCAGCGCTCCAGGAGCGCCGCATTGGCGAGTCGGACCTGTCCGGCGCTGTCCCGCCACGGCAAACCCTGGCTCAGGGTGAACACGTAGGCATCGGTCAGCGTGCTCTGGCGGCAGCGCTGCAGGCGCACGCCCTTGCCGCGGACGAGTTCGGGCAACTCGGTGATCGGGAATACGAGGAGCAGGCGGTCGGCGCTGCAGACGACGACATGGTCGCCGACCGTCGCCGGGACCAGCAGCGTCGCCTTCGCCGGCTCGTCGAGACCGATGACGCCCTTGCCCTTCCGGGTGTTGGCGATGAGCGAATCCGCCGGTGCGAGGAAGCCGCGCCCGTCGGTTCCCGCCGCCAGGAGCTTGCCGCCAGGCTGGTAGGGTAGGGCGGCGACGATCTCGGTGCCGTCGTCGAAATCGACCATCAGGCGGATCGGATCGCCGAAGCCGCGCCCGCCTGGGAGCTTGGCCGCCTCCAGGGTGAAGACCTTGCCGTTCGAGGCCAGCACCAGGATCTTGGCCGTGGTCTCGGTGAGGAAGCTGATCTTCAGCGCGTCGTCGCCCTTGAAGGCGACCCCGGAGAGATCGGCGACATGGCCCTTCAGGGCCCGGATCCAGCCCTTGGTCGAGACGATGACGGTGATCGGCTCGCGCTCGACCATCGCGGCGGTGAAGTCGATTCCGGCTGTATCGGGCGGATTCTCCAGGGTGGTGCGGCGGGCGCCGATCTTGGTCTCGGGGCCGAAGGTCTTCTTCACCGCCCTGATCTGCTTGGTGATCTCGGCCCATTGCAGCTTGTCGGAGCCGAGCAGCTCTTCGATCCCGGTCTTCTCCGTCGTCAGCGCATCGAGCTCGCGCTTCAGCTCCATCTCCTCGAGCTTGCGCAGCGAGCGCAGGCGGGTGTCGAGGATGGCGTTGGCCTGGATCTCGGTGAGCTCGAACCGCGCCATCAGGGCGGGTTTGGGCTCGTCCTCCTCGCGGATGATGCGGATGACCTCGTCGAGGTCGAGATAGACGATGAGGAGGCCACCGAGGATCTCGAGGCGCCGCTCGATCTGCCCGAGGCGATGGCGCGAGCGGCGCTGCAGCACCACGCGGCGGTGGTCGAGCCATTCGCGCAGGGCTTCGGCGAGGCCGATGACCCGCGGCACCAGCCCGCCGACCAGCACGTTCATGTTGAGCGGAATGCGCGCTTCGAGCTCGGTGAGCCGGAACAGCGATTCCATCAGGATGACAGGGTCGACGCTGCGCGAGCGCGGCTCGAGCACGACGCGAACGTCCTCGGCCGATTCGTCGCGTACATCGGCGAGCAGCGGCAGCTTCTTCTCCTGAAGCAGCTCGGCGAGCTTCTCGATGAGTCTCGCCTTGGGAACGCCGTACGGGATCTCGGTGACCACGATGGTCCAGGTCCCGCGCCCGAGATCTTCCTTGGCCCACCGGGCACGCACGCGAAAACCGCCGCGTCCGGTGCGGTAGGCCTCGGCGATCGACTCGGCGCTGTCGATCAGGATGCCGCCGGTGGGGAAGTCCGGCCCCTTCACAAAGGTAAGGAGCTGAGCGGATGTCGCCTCCGGGCGGGTGATCAGGTAGAGCGCCGCGTCGCAGAGCTCGGCCGCATTGTGCGGCGGGATCGAGGTCGCCATGCCGACCGCGATTCCCTGGCTTCCATTGGCAAGAAGATTCGGGAAGGCTGCCGGCAGGACGACCGGCTCCTCCTCCTGGCCGTCGTAATTCGGCCGGAAGTCGACGGAATCGTCGTCGAGCCCTTCCATCAGGAGGCGGGCGACCTCGGTCATCCGGGCTTCGGTATAACGCTGGGCGGCCGGGTTATCGCCGTCGATGTTGCCGAAATTGCCCTGCCCGTCGACGAGGGGATAACGCTGCGAGAAGTCCTGCGCCATGCGCACCAGCGCGTCGTATGCGGCCGTGTCTCCGTGCGGGTGGTACTTGCCGATGACGTCGCCGACGATGCGGGCGCATTTCTTGAAGGCCGAGGCCGGGTCGAGCCTCAGCAGCCGCATGGCGAACAGGATACGCCGGTGCACCGGCTTGAGGCCGTCGCGTGCATCCGGCAGCGCCCTGTGCATGATCGTCGATAGCGCATAGGCGAGGTAGCGCTCTTCCAGCGCGGATTTCAGCTCGACGCTCTCGATGCCGTCGCCCGAATCCGGGTCGAAGGGCTGGTCCATCATGGTCTCCGACGGGGGTGGTTCACGTGGAACATAGCATGAACATCAGGAATCCGCTGCCTTTCCGAGCGCGACGAATCGCGCGCGTTCCTCCGGCGGCCGCAATCCGCGTGGTTCCCAGATGTGCTGGTCGAGGAAGTATCCCGTCAAGGTAAACCCGGCGGTAACGTCCTCGGTATCGGGGGGCGCGCTCATGGCGCCCTCTGCGCGCTCGCGCAGGAATGCCGGGAGCGGCAGCAGGCGGTCCTTGTAGGGCTCGCCCGCCGAGGCACTCACGGCACGGCCGCTTTTCGGCGAGACGTAGATCAGCGCGTCGTTGCCGCCGGTGGCGGCGCAGGCGGAGAGATCGAGGCCGAAGCCGAGCTCCGACAGGATCGCGAGCTCGAACCGCACCATCAGGGCGGGAGCGATGCCGGCGTCTCCGAGATGGGCGAGGAGCACTCGCGCCGCCTCGTAGAGCGCAGGGTGCGGATCGCGCTCGGGCAGAAGCCGCAGCAGGCCCGTCATGTGGCCGATGCCGTAGAGGGCGAAGCCCGACCCGAGAAGGCGCAAGGCGGCGAGGTCTACGGGCTCGATCGTGAAGGAGCCGAGGCTCTCGTCGAGCCGCGCTCTCCAGGTTGCCCGGACATGATTGCCCGGCTGCAGCACCGGCTGCATCCGCCGCGAGCGCCCGCCATGGACGAGGCCGAGATGGCGGCCGTACTCGGGCGTCATGAGTTCGAGGACGGTCCCGGTCTCGCCGTGACGCCTAAGGCCGAGCACCAGGCCCTCGTCGGTCCACTGCATCGCTTAAACTTAGAACCCGCCGCGCTTGAGCCGCATCACGGTGCGGTCGAGCGCCCCGAGATAGGCCGAGCGGTCGCGGGCCGAGAAGGGCTTCGGGCCGCCGGTGATCGCGCCCGCCTCGCGCAAGTCCTGCATCAGGTTGCGGGTGGCGAGGGCCATGCCGATGCCGCTCTCGCTGAATGGCTTGCCGGTGGGCGCCAGCACCTCGGCGCCGGCTTTCACGCAACGGCTGGCCAGCGGCACGTCGGCAGTGATGACGATGGTCCCCGGCCGCGCCCGCTCGGCGATCCAGTCGTCGGCGGCATCAAATCCGTCCGATACCACCACCCGCTCGATCCAGTCGGCGCGAGGCAGGGTCATGAAGCTGTTGGCGACGACGACCACATGGAGCCCGTAGCGCTCGGCGACGCGATAGGTCTCGTCTTTCACCGGGCAGGCATCGGCGT
Source organism: Methylobacterium sp. (assembly GCF_019745455.1). Taxonomy (GTDB): domain Bacteria; phylum Pseudomonadota; class Alphaproteobacteria; order Rhizobiales; family Beijerinckiaceae; genus Methylobacterium. The sequence continues at coordinate 48,588 of NZ_JAIETD010000052.1, read as the reverse complement.
CGATATAGATGACGATTCCCGTCACCGTGCGACCCCGGCGGCGGTGCGGGACGGAGACGCATCCATGGCGATCGAGGCCGCCACTTCAGGCTTGTCGGCGATGCTTGGACCGCGCTCCAGGGTCGAGACGCTCAACGGCTGCCCGCGCCCGCGCAGGGCATGGGCGCCGAGCGCCCGCGAGCGGATGCCCGCCGGCAGCGGACCGAGCCGAGCCAGGAGGTCGTCCGAGATCAGGATCCCGGCATCGAGCGGCCGGCACAGGGCCTCGATCCGAGCGGTGACGTTCACAGTGTCGCCGAAATACGCGATCTTGTGCCGGTCGACCCCGACTTCCGCCGTGACGACCGAGCCGCCATGGAGGGCGGCGCGCAGGCGCGGCACAGTCCCGAAGCGGCTGCGCCAGAGTTCAGATTCCGCTTCCAGCCGGTCGAGGACGTCGAAGACGCAGGTGACGCAGCGGCCCTTCTTGAGGCCCCGTGCCATCGGCCAGGTGATCATCGCCATGTCGCCGATATAGTCGTCGGTGGAGCCGAGGTTGCGGCGGACCGGCTCTGAGAGGGCCGCGAAGATCGCCCCGAGATAAGCCTGGGCCTTCAGGTCGCCATGGGCTTCGGCGAAGGCTGTGGAGCCGACGACGTCGAGGAACAGGAAGATGCGTTCCTCGCGGACCGGGCGATGATAGCGGCCGACGAGGAAATTCACGAAAACCTCGCCGCCGATGAGGTCGCGCATGCGGATCACGAAGACGAGGAGCGCCGAGACCGCGAGGGAATAGGCGAGTACGCGCGGCGTGATCCGCACCGCCTCGGCGAGGCTGTCCTGGGTGAGCCCGAGAGCCCAGACCACGACGCCGCCGCCGGCGATGCCGAGCGCGATCATCAGCACATAGGCGAGTTCGGCGGCCGGCACGTAGAACCAGGCCGGCAGGCGCCGCATCCGGCTCTGGAGTCCGGCCAGGATCATGCCGCGATCGAAGGCGAGCACCGTACCGCCGACGGCGAGCCCATAGGCAAGGCCGGCGAGGGGAGTGGCGCCTCCGGCAAACAGCATGTTGTAGAGGAGGCCCGCCGCGCCGCAGGCGAGAAGAATGACGACCCAGAACCAGCGGTGCTGCGGCAGCATCAGACCAGGCTCCGCGTGACGCCAGTCGTCGCCCGGCCTGCGCGACGTTGGGGCAAGGCGGCGGTTCGCACGGTCTGACCTCGAGATCTGCCTCGCTGCGGCGCCCGGCGCGCCGCATCAAGGCCTGAGCCTTGAACACCGGCGCATGATGGCGTGAATAAGGCCGGCAGCACAGCGAGGGATCGGCAATGATCGAACGGCATTTCGGTGAAGAAGGGCCGCCGGTGCCGGTGATCGGCCAGGGTACATGGCGTATCGACGACAGCGCCCACGAAGATGCGATCGCTGCCCTGCGTGCAGGACTCGATGCCGGGCTCACACACATCGACACCGCCGAGATGTATGGCGGCGCCAAAGCGGTCGTTGCGGAGGCCATCGCCGGCCGTCGCGACGAGGTCTTCCTCGTCTCGAAAGTGGTGCCTGGCAACGCCTCGCGCAGAGGCGTCGTCGCGGCCTGCGAGGCCTCGCTCAGGCGCCTCGGCACCGATCATCTCGACAGCTACCTGCTGCACTGGCCGGGACAGCATCCGATCGAGGAGACCATCGCGGGGTTCGAGGCCCTGATGGGTGTCGGCAAGATCCTGTCCTGGGGCGTCAGCAATTTCGATGTGCCCGATCTCGAAGAGGCTTTGCGGGTCGCCGGGCCGGGAGCCATCGCCTGCAACCAGGTCCCCTACCACCTCAAGGAACGGGCGATCGAGCACGAGGTGCTTCCCTGGTGCCGGAGAAACGGCATCGTCGTCGTCGGCTACTCGCCCTTCGGCAGCGGCGATTTTCCAGGTCCCCGCACCACCGGAGGCCGGGCGCTCGCCGCCATTGCCGCCCGGCATGACACAACGCCTTACGGCGTCGCGCTAGCCTTCCTGACGCGTCTGGAAGGTACCTTGACGATCCCGAAGACCGCGACCGCCTCGCGGGCCCTCGAGAACGCGGCGGCCGGCGAGGTCACACTTGATGCAGGCGACCTCGCCGCGATCGAGGCGGCTTTTCCATTGGGAAAGCGGCCTCGCACGCTGCCGATGATCTGACCTACATCCCGACCCCGTTTATGGAACAACGGTTCGTCGCAATGATAGCCGCTGGCATCCGACTACACCGCTCTTCTTATTTTCTACAGACAAAGCCCAACGCCGAATAAATGCTAAGATAATTGTCTTTAATGTAAGCATTTTCGGAAATAAAATAGCGACTATTGTCTCAGCGATATTTGATAATTGCTCGCACGCTTCTGCTTAAGTCAATATTTGTTGTGCGAACGATAGAATATAACAATTATTTAGCGAAAAATACGGTCGCGTAAAAGTTAGTTGATCAGGTTTAGGGAATTTCGGCGTCATTAGCAGTTCGTTTTGGAGTTTCGATTCATTCTGGGCTTGAGAAACGCCAGTCCGAGTCCGTCATGACAATCCGCACCCGCTTGCTCGCCGCCCTCTGCGGATTGTTCCTCTGCATCGTCCTGAATGCGGCCAGCGGCTTCTTCGCATCGAGTACGGCGCATGTCGGCTTGACGTCGATCCACGATGAAAGCGTCATCGCCCTGCGCGATCTGAAGATCGTCGCCGACATGTATGCGGTGAACATCGTCGACGCCTCACACAAGGTCCGCAACGGCAACTTCACCTGGGAGGAAGGTTTCGCCGCAGTGACAGAGGCGAAGCAGAAGATCGAGCGGCATTGGAGCACGTTCTCCGCCGCCAACGCCCGCACGGACGCTGAAGTCGCCTCCGCCCGCGAAGTCGTGCGCAGTTCGTCCGATGCGGACGCGACGATCAACGAGATCCTCTCGATGTTGCGCCGGCGCGACACTGCCGGGCTCGAGCGCCTGATCAAGACCGAGCTCTATCAGAGCATCGATCCGGTGAGCGAGGCAGTCAGCAAGCTCATCGACCTGCAGCTCCAGAACGGGACGGCCACCTACGGCAACACTGAAGCCGCTCTGATCCAGACGCGGTGGGTGAGCATCGCGGCTTTGATCCTCGCTGCCCTGACGCTCTGCTTCGCGCTCTGGACGACCATCCGGCAGACCATTCAGCCCCTGCATCGCCTCACTGACGCCATGCGCCGACTTTCAAGCGGCGAGCTCGACGTGGTGGTTCCGGGGGCCTCGAGACGGGACGAGCTCGGCGGCATGGCTCAAGCCGTGGAGGTGTTCAAGCAGAACGCCATCGAGAACACTCATCTCACAGCGCAGACCCTTTCCGAACAGGGGCGCAAGGAAGAGCGCGCCCGCGCGGTCGAGCACATGATCCGATCCTTCGACGCGGCGGCCAGCGAGGCCATGCGATGCGTCACCGGCACGACGCAGAACCTGACCGAGACGGCCAGGATGGTGGCGGGCGTGGCGAACCGCACCGATCAGGAGGCCGGTCAGGCATCGAATGCCGCGCAAAGCACATCGGCCTCGGTCCAGACCGTTGCGTCCGCAACCGAGGAGCTGTCCATCACCGCCAAGGAAATCGCGTCCCAGGTTGCAGCCTCGGCCGACGCCGCAGGCCGGGCCGTCGAGGGCGCGCAGCGTACCGACGCGAAGGTTCAGACCCTGGCCGGCGGCGCCGCCAGGATCGGGGCCGTGGTCGAGCTCATTCGCTCGATCGCGGAACAGACCAATCTCCTGGCACTCAATGCCACCATCGAGGCGGCACGCGCCGGAGAAGCGGGCCGGGGCTTTGCAGTGGTGGCCGCCGAGGTGAAGACCCTCGCGGGCCAGACCGCCAAAGCCACGGAGGAGATTTCGGGTCAGATCGCCGAGATCCAGGCGGCAACCCATGAGGCGGTCGATGCCGTCCAGGGGATCGGCGCGACCATTGCCGAGGTGCACCAGATCGCGACCGCCGTGGCGTCGGCGATCGAGCAGCAGCAGAGCGCGACGGGCGAGATCGCCCGCTCCATCGCGCAGGCGGCGCGGGGCACAGACGAGGTGACGGGCAGCATCGCCAACGTGAAGGCGGCGGCGGGCACGACCGATCAAGCCGCGGCTCAGGTGCTGCGCGCAGGATCGGAGCTGGCCGCGCAGTCTCAGACGCTCGAAGCCGCCATCGCCCGCTTCCTGGTGGACGTCCGAGCCGCATGAGAGCGACGCTATCTGCCGCCGGCTCGCCTTCGCCAGGCTGCGCCGACAGGGCAGGGAAGTCAGCGACGGCTCATCCCAGGCAGGTCACCAAGGCAGGCAGCGCAGGGTCAAGAGATCGTCGAGGGTCAGCGTGATCCCGAAGATCAGCGGGCGCCACGCCGGCATCGTCGCAAGCACCAGGGCCGGACACAGCACCAGCCATGGCAGCACGGCCTTGATGCCGGCCCAGCGGCGCGGGCGCTCGAGCGTCACCGCGCCAGTCCCCCGTCGTCCACACTCCGTCCAGGCTCGGCACGTCCCGCCCTCACCAGCAGCCAACCGGCGATGAGCATGGCGAGCCCCCAGGCCAGGAAGGCGAGGTCCCAGTAGACCCATTGCTCCCGCGGCACACGCTCATTGACGTGGTGCACGCCGAGGATCTGGTGGTCGATGACACCCTCGACGAGGTTGAACAGGCCCCATCCGATGAGGAGGGTTCCGGCCATGAGCTTGCCGGACCAGGTGAAATGGCGCCGCTGTGCCCTGCGCCACAGGATGAAGAGGCCGACCGTGACGAACACGTAGGTGGCGCTGTGAAACACGCCATCCCAGAGCGTGTTGAGCTCGAGGTTCGGAATCGAGTCGATCGGATACCAGCTGCTCAGCATGTGGTGCCATTGAAGCACCTGATGCAGGACGATTCCGTCGAAGAAGCCGCCGAGGCCGAGGCCGAACAGGATGCCCGCACTCAGAGGGAAGGAGCGATCCTGGGCCTCCGCGTTAACGGCCATGCCGTCCCCTTGGTGATGACCCTGCATGGCGTGGAAGGCACGCCAGGACGCGGCTCAAGCTAGCTCCCTCGCAAACCGCGGGAGGGAGCGGCCTGTTCCTCCCACCTTTGCGTCACGCATGGCATCATGTCCGGTTCGTGCGCGGCCTGATCTCGCAGGAACGTTGGCGGGAAGGCGAGGTTGACGGGGAGAAAACCAGGGAGATCGCCCATGTCGGCACCGAGCAGCCTGAAAGACGTCTATCTCGATGAGCTGAAAGACAATTGGTCGGCCAACGATCAGATGGCCCGCACGACGCAGGAACTGACCAAGCAGGCGAGCGACGGCAAGCTGAAGCAGATGCTGGAGAGCTCCGTCGAAGGCATCAACAAGCATACCGGCATGCTCAAGAGCCTGATCGAGCAGTCGGGCGGTCAAGTCGAGCCCGAGCATTGCAAGGGCATGGAAGGCTTGGTCAAGGAAGCACGCAAGCATGTCCTGGAAGAAGCGCCGCAGGATGCCAAGCTTCGGGACGTGACGATCGTCGCCCAGTACCAGCGCATGGCCCATTACGGCCTCGCCGGATTCGGCACGGCTGCGGCCTACGCCAAGGCCTTGGGCAAGTCGGACGACGAGGCGAAGCTCAAGCAGGCCGTTTCCGAGATCTACAAGGCCGACGAATTCGCCAGCCACCTCGCAGAGAACCTGCAGAAGGTCGCCGCCTGATCAGCTGGCTTTGCCGACCGGGTTGAATTCTGCGTTTCCAAAGACAGTCGCCTTTATGGCAACGCCGCTGCAAGCGGGGCTCGACCCTTGCAGCGGCGCGACGCATGTCTGCTCGCGGACGGTCTCGATAGGCAAAAAGCGGACGCGGTGAGCGGCCGATCCGAAGGCCATCGTGCCTACTCGCCGACCCCGAACAGTTTCTCGAGGAAGTTCCGGTCGTCCTGGCTCGGTCCGCGCCCGCGCTGGCTGGTGGCGACCTTCGGCGGTCCGGGTGCCGGCTGTGGCTCGCCCAGGAGCGTTCCGAGAAGGCCGCCCGGAGTGCTTCCGGTAACGGCAGGAGCCTCGGCCGGACCGCGCTGGCGCCAGCGCCCCGCGCCCGGGAGCATGGTGGGAGTCTGCCCCTTCAGAGCGGTCGTCATGAAGGTTTTCCAGATCTCGCCCGGCAGGTTGCCGCCGGAGACTTTCTTGGTCGGCTCGCCGTCGTCGTTGCCGAGCCAGACGCCGGTCACGAGTGTCGAGGAGAAGCCGATGAACCAGGCATCGCGGAAATCCTGGCTGGTGCCGGTTTTACCCGCGAGATCCCAGCCCGGCACCTCGGCTTTCTTGGCGGTGCCCGAGACGAATGTCTCGTGCATCATCGCGTTCATCATCGAAACGGCGTTTGCATCGACGACCCGGCCGAGACCGCCCTCGTTCCGCTTGTAGAGGAGCTTGCCGTCACCCCCTTTCACGCTTGCGACGACGTAGGGGATGACGCCCGAGCCGCCGTTAGCGAAAGCGGCATAGGCACCGACGAGTTCGAGTGGCGTGACCTCAGACGTGCCGAGCGCGATCGAGCCGTTGGCCTGGAGGGCCGAGGAGATGCCGAGGCGCTGGGCGGTCTGCACCACCGTCTTGGGGCCGACTTCCTGGCCAAGCCGAACGGCGATCGTGTTGAGCGACAACGCCAACGCCTCGCGCAGGGTGACGGCGCCGCGGTAATCGCGAGAGTAGTTCTCCGGCGACCAGCCCTTGATGCTGATCGGGGCGTCGTCGCGGACGCTCTCGGGCGTCAGCCCGCGTTCGACGGCGGCGAGGTAGACGAAGGGCTTGAAGGCCGAGCCCGGCTGGCGCTTGGCCGTGGTGGCGCGGTTGAACTGGCTGTGGGCGTAGTCTCGGCCGCCGATCAGGGCGCGGATGGCGCCGTCGGGCTTCATCGAGACTACCGCGCCCTGGGCGACGTTGTAGCGGCCTCCCTTGAGGTTCAGTTCGTCGACGAGGGCCTTTTCGGCTGCGACCTGCAGCGCCGTATCGACGGTGGTCTGCACGATGATGTCGGATTCGAATTTCGGCACGTAATCGTCGAGCACGTCCATCACGAGATCGGCCACGTAGTTGGCCGAGCCGCCGCCGCCCGAGCGGGCGGGCTTGGCGGGGTTTGCCAGCGCCGCTTTGACGTCCGCGGGCTTGGCAAAGCCCAACTCTTCCATGGCGGCGAGCACCTGCGCGGCGCGGGCTTGGGCGGCAGGCAGGTTGCGGTTGGGGGCGAGGCGCGAGGGCGCCTGGACGAGGCCGCCGAGCATCGCGGCCTCCGCCAGCGTCACGGCCTTGGCAGGCTTGCCGAAATAGCGCTGGGCCGCGGCCTCGACGCCGTAGGCGCCGGCGCCGAAATAGACCCGATTGAGGTAGAGTTCGAGGATGCCGTCCTTCGAATAGGTGTGCTCCAGCCACAAGGCCAGGATCGCCTCCTGGATCTTTCGGGATGCGGACCGCTCGGGCGTCAGGAACAGGTTCTTGGCGAGCTGCTGCGTCAGGGTCGAGCCGCCCTGCGAGACGCCGCGCCGCGTGATGTTCTGCGCGGCCGCACGGGCGATGCCGACGGGATCGACGCCGAAATGAGAGTAGAATCGCCGATCCTCGATCGCCACGAAGGCCCGCGGCAGGTAGGGCGGCAATTCCTTGATGCTTACGACCCGTCCGCCGGTCTCACCACGGTTGGCGAGGAGCGAGCCGTCGCTCGCCAGGATCGCGATATTGGGCGGCCGCTTCGGCACGGCGAGTTGGTCGATCGGCGGTAGTTGCGAGGCATGGTAGGCGATGAGACCGGCGAGGCCGATCACGCACCACAGGCCGAGCACGACCCCGGCATAGACGAGACGCCCCAGAAAGGAGCGCCGGCGCCGGCCCTTCTTGACGGCCGGGCTGCGGCGCGGCGCTGCCTTCATGCCGCGCTCTCCTTTATCCGTTGGCCGGCTTACGGCGCGATCCTCCCGCGACAGGCGTAGGTCGAGCTTCGAGCCGCCGCCGATGCGCCCCTCGGGCACATCGAAATTCGGTTCGTTCCTGCTGCTGCGCCCGCGTCCGTTCGCCATGCGTCGTTGCCGTCCCCCGAAGATGCTGCCGGCTCTCGGGCGCCCTTACGCGACCCCCGCCGGAGGAACCCTGGCGGGACGCGCCGAGCGCCTGCTCCCCGAGCCAAACGGCATCGGTTCCGCACGGTAAATACGGCAGGTTTAAGGGGCGTTAACCGTCTGAAATTCAACGCTTTGAGATCGCAGCCGAAGTCGGGCGGCTCGGCGCCCGCCTGCAGGACGGAGCGAAAAAGCGGCGTCTGCGTAAAGGTTTGGGGCGACGGGTCCCGGACCAGTCAACCGAACTGCGCGCCGATGGTCTCGTCGTCGCGCCAGGTGACCTGGCAGATCCGCGCGCCGTCGAGGCAGGGCGATGTCAGCACGAAGGTATGGGGCACGGCACTCGTGCCCGGCATCGTGAGGCGCACGCCCCCTTGCGAGAGATCGTAGACGATGCAGGGCAGGGATGTGTGCTCATCGACGGCGATAGAGCCGATCTCGTCGATGCGCTGACGCGGTGAGAGGCGACGTTCGAGCATGGGACATTCCTATTCGCACCCTCAGCATGCCTGCCATGCGTTTAAGGAGTGCGGTAAGGAAAGACTCGGATTTGTCGCAACTCGCTTGCGCCTCTAGAAAACTGACGCTTCGAAAGCCGTGGTCGCCTGCCAAGACCGAGACGGCCCGCGAATAGGCATTGCATGGACAACATCATTCGGCCCGCCTTCGGCAAGCCCCGTGAGGCGAGGGCCGCGATCGACTCCAGGGTCGAGGTCACCACCGAGCGCGTCTACGGCGAGGCGAATGGCTATCGCGTCTGTCTCGTGCGCGACGAGGACGCGGTGGAAGGCAGCGTGCTGAAGGTGGTGGTCGGCAAGCTCTCCGGGATGGAGGTCAGCACCGTCGCCGTACTGGCGGCGGGATCGGAGGGAGAGGTCGATGCCGAACTTGTGGCCTTGGCGATCCTTCGGACTCTGAGTCTCGTCGAGGTGGAAGCCGTTTCGCCGAGCGCCTGATGCGCTATCGCCTCCTGATCTGACGGCCCGCCTGGGCGACCATCTGGGCGAACGCCATCGCGGCAGCAGAGGCCTGGACCTCGCTTGGATAGGCGACGGACGATCGCGCGATCTCGCTCCCCGCGTTATCGCACAGACACCATGCCCATTGACCAGGGCCATCCTGATTCAACGCGAAATGCATATCGACCTCGCCCGGTGCCACCGCGAGGCGAGCATGACTCACGAATCGCGTCAAGAGTCGGTACCTCGCCAGCCTTCCAAGCGCGCGCCGGCAAAATTCCCCGCTATCCACACCGCTCCATCGCGCTCGCCAGATCTTACGGGCATTTCGTTCTTGATATGTTCTTAAACGAGCATCGGCGTTGGTTCAGACGACCTCTTCCGGCACGAACATCTCGCTGTCCGATGCGACAGTTGCGGCCCAGACTTTTCTGAGGCGGTGCACGCCGATGCCGCCTGCGCACTGCTAAGGGCGACCGAAAACTTGATCGCCTGCGAGGAGCGCTGCGCCGGCCGTGTCGCGGTGTTCGGGGCCATGCTGGCAGGCGGGCTCATCCGCGTGGGACTTCGGGTGCCGAAGCGTTGAGGACGATCCCCGACGCCACGCTCCGCGGGCGGATGCGACGTCAGCCGGCGCGGATGCTATCGCCGTCCTGAGACAGGGCGGAGCGCGCGAGCTTGTCCGGCCCGATATCGTCCGCCGTGTAGCCGAGTGTCTCGGCGAGGCGCTCGCGGGCGCGCCACAACCGGCTCTTCACCGTGCCGATCTTGCATCCCATCACGGTGGCGGCTTCCTCGTAGCTGAGGTTGTCGATCGCGACGAGCGTCAGCGTTCGACCCATCTCCGGCGGAAGACGGGCGATCGCCGCCTTCATGTCCTGCAGGTCTAGGCTGCCGCCCTGAGCCGGGAGCGAGACAAGTTGCGCGGCGTAGCTGCCGTCGCCGTCCTCGACCTCGTGGGAGCGCTTGCGCTGGTTCGAATAGAAGGTGTTGCGCATGATCACGCTGAGCCAGGCCGGCAAGTTGGTGCCGCTGACGAACTGATGCCTGTACTTCCAAGCCCGCAGCAGCGTGTCCTGGACGAGATCCTCGGCGCGGCCCGGGTTCTTCGTCAGCGACAGGGCAAAGCGGTGCAGGAGCGTCATGTTCTCCTGCAGGCCCACGCGGATCTCTGCGGCAAGCTGCGCATCGCCGCCACGGGCGAGAGCATCTTCGAGCTGCGCGAGAAGTTCCGTGACCCTTTCGGACGGGGTCCAGGGCACGTCTGTATAGGCTTCCCTGAGGGAAGCGCCGAGATGAAACCGGACGAACGCCGGTAACTCTGCATCGGTGGTGCGTGACTGTGTGATGAGACCGTCTCCCGGACTGGGCCAAGGATGACGGTCGGACGAGTCGAGGCCCGCCCCGTTCCATTCCCCGGCGATGGCGGGAGGTTCCGGGAAACGGACCGTTGCTGCATCAACACACGTTAGGTGCATACGTATTGTTGAAAACCAGTCGACGGCCGCCGCGGCTCAGGCTGGTCCCTCGCGTTCGCCGGGCAAGGCGTTCAGGCGGTCGGCGAGGCTCGTTTCGTATTGCACGAGCTCCTTTCCGCGCTTGATTGCACGATAGAATTCTCTCGCCTCGATCTCCTTGTAGATGTCCTGGATGAAGGGCGCCGTGCTCGGCACCGCCGCCATCAGCTCGCTTGCCTGCGCGATGAACAGGTTCTCGGCCGCAGCGGGATCGTCGGACAGGTACATCACCGTGAGCGTGAGATAGAGGCGCTTGCAGGCGGTATCCGCCTCGCTCTCGGTGATCACGTCGCTCTCGCGCAGGAACTTCGTCACCGTCTCGATGATGAAGCTCGCCCGGCGCGAGCCGTTTCGGATCGCCGCATTGCCGATGAGCAGCCGCTCGAACGGCTTCAGTTCGATCTTCAGGGGCATGGCTCTCGTCTCCGCTGGAAACGGACCATCGGGTTTTATGGTTAATGAAGGGTGAAGAATTGACAGTCGTGTCGTGGCTAAGTCGTTGAACAATATAGTTTGGCGATTGTTGACGCGAAAAATCACGGATGATTGAAAGGATGCGTTGACGTCATGGCTTAAGAGCTTCGCAACGCCTCCATGGTTCTTTGGCGACGCTCCCAAAAGGGGGCTTCCAGATCAAAAGGATCAGCCACCATGTCCTCAGGCGTCACCCTTACCTCCGCGACCCGCCAGAACCTGCTCTCGCTTCAGGGCACGGCTGATCTCGTCGCCACCACCCAGAACCGTCTCTCGACCGGCAAGAAGGTCAACTCGGCCCTCGACGACCCGACGAGCTTCTTCACCTCGCAGGCCCTGTCGGGCCGCTCCGGCGATCTCGGCGCGCTCCTCAACGGCATCTCGAACGGCGTCCAGACCATCCAGGCCGCCAACCAGGGCATCACCTCGATCCAGAAGCTGGTCGACTCTGCTAAGTCCACGGCCAACCAGGCGCTGGCCGACAAGAGCGCGATCTCCAGCGGCAAGCCGGCTTCGGCAGCTGCAGTGAGCGCTAGCGTTGCCTTCCAGTCCGGCACCACCGACGGCACTCGCGACTTCTCTTCGCTTGCCAAGGACGGCTCGATCGATATCTCGCTCGATGGTGGCCTCAGCAAGACAACAATCCGTCTTGATTCCTCGACCCTTAAGGGCTCGGTCAGCGACCTTACGAAGGTAACGGGCGAGCAGGTTGTGTCGGCCATCAACAGCCAGATCAGCGGCAGCAGCACGCTGAAGGGCAAGGTCTCCGCCGCTCTCGGCAGCGACGGGCGCATCAACCTCACGACCACTTCTGCTGGTGCTACGCAGAAGCTCAACGTCTCGGGTTCGACCAACGCAACGCTCGACATCGGCTTCGGCAAGTCGGCGACAGCTCCGACCGCAGCGACGCGCACAGCAGGTGCCGCCTCTGCTGTCACGACCTTCAGTGCTACGGCCGGATCCTACCTCACCGTCAGCGATGGCGTGAACAACACGGACATCGCCCTGGACGCCACGACCTTGAAGGCCGACGGAACGGCCCTGGGAACGAGCCCGACCGCTGACAACCTGGCCGACGCAATCAACGTCCAGCTCAAGGCTGCAAATTCGACGCTCACCGCCAGCAACAGCGGTGGTAGCCTGCGCTTTACGTCTGAGGACCTCGGCTCCAGCGCGTCGATCACCGTTGCTGTCAAAGCCCCGCCCACCGGCAATACTCAGGTGGACGTTGGGTTTGGTGTGACGACTGGTGCTGCTACTGGCGCACTTGTTGTGGGAGCTGCGGGTTCGGCAGTTGTTGGCCTTTCCGCTACCGGTTCTGACGCTTCGGACGGTTCGGCCAAGGCGAGCCTCACCGGCTCTGTGGTCGTACCGGTTGGTCCGACAGACTTCTCCACACCGAAGGACGCATCCTTCACGATCAAGCTCGGCGATGCACCTGCCAAGACGATCAACCTCAAGGGCGGCACTGGCGGTACTCTCGACGCCAATGCCACGCCTGCCGAGATCGTGGCGTCGATCAACACCCAGTTCAAGGCCGATACGGGTCTGAGCGGCAAGGTCGAGGCTAGCCTCGACAGCGCCGGTAAGCTCCAGATCAACTCGACTGCGACGGGTGTGAGCCAGAAAATCACGATCCAGGCTGCTCAGACGACCACCGGCGCCGACGAAATTGATATCGGCTTCGGGAAGAAGACTGCCGCTGCTGTCGAGGTGTCCTCGACGGGCAAAGACAGCACCGGCTCGACCAACTCGACCCGCACGTCGCTGGCCAAGCAGTTCAACGAGCTGCTGAACCAGATCACCCAGCAGGCCAAGGACTCGAGCTACAACGGCATCAACCTGCTGTACCGCTCGGGCACCGACGAGAAGGAGAACTCGCTGAAGGTGACCTTCAACGAGACCGGTTCGTCGAGCATCACCATCACGGGCGCCAAGCTCGACTCCGACGGCCTCGGCCTCACCTCCGTGACCGGCGGCTTCCAGAACGACGACGAGATCAACAAGACGCTGACGGCCATCACGGCGGCCACCAGCCAGCTTCGCGCCCAGTCCTCGACCTTCGGCTCCAACCTCTCGGTTGTGCAGAACCGTCAGGACTTCTCGAAGAACCTGATCAACATCCTCGACACCGGCTCGGCCAACCTGACGAACGCGGACCTCAACGAGGAAGCCGCCAACTCCCAGGCCCTGTCGACCCGCCAGTCGCTCGGCATCTCGGCGCTCTCGCTCGCCAATCAGGCGAACCAGGGCATCCTGCAGCTCCTCCGCTAAGGGCGGAAGCGGCCCCGGAGACGGGGCCGCTCTCGACCCAGCGGGTCTCGCTCGCACGATACAGGCTCCCGGGGCTTCGGCTCCGGGGGCCTTTTTCGTGGCGCGGGCAGGGGGCGCCGGTGCGCTCGCCGGCAGCTGTCATCTTCATGGATCTCGGCGCCTCTCATATCGCGGCCTGACGCATCCTGCGGAGCCGGGATCATTGCCCGTGCGACAAACGAAAACGAGAGAAGCCGGGCTCTTGCCCGGCCTCTCTCGTCTCGTCGCACAAGGTTGAAGAGCGCAGGTCTCAGGCCGTGCGGTCGAGGGGCCTCTCGTTGGACTGGAGCTTGGCGGCCGCCGCTTCCGCGTAGGCGCGGGCCTTCAGCACCACGGGATCGGGCAACTGCACGACGATGTCGCCGGATGCCGGATCGACGACCTGGTAGACGAGACTTTTGGTGTCCTCGTCGATCCTGACGCGACGCTCGTTCTGGTCAACAGGAGCCGCTTCGACCGGCCGTTCTTCCTCGACAGCGGGGGCAGGGCGATCGCCCGAGCGGATATCGACGCGCACAGCCGGTTCGAGAGGTGCGGCAGGGGGCTTCGGCGCTTCGACGGGCCGGACCGCCTGGACGGGAGCCGGGGTCGGGTTGCGGATCGGGGAAGCCCCCGACAGTTCCAAGATACTCATCGCACGCCCTTTCTGATCTGGTCGTGGCATGCAACCAGAAACATCCTGTCGCGTGAATCGTATCTTAAGATTTTTGTCCGCCCCACGGTTGAACGCGCGCATCCTGAAGGATGCGAAAACGCGATAATTCAATTTTTATGTATTCGCGTCGGTGTTGATCGATTATGTCCGAATTTTCGGAATTACACGTACTTGAAGGTGGGCGGCCGGACGAGTTCCGGCCGCCCACTCGTCATTCCGGCGGCCTGACTACTCCGCCGCGTCGACGTAGAGCTTGCCGCCGTCGGCTAGGAACTCGGCGGATTTCGCCGCCATACCGGCTTCGCGCTCGGCGGCGCTCATCGGCGTCGCCTCGCCCAGCACCTCACCCGCCGCCTCCATCGCCAGGACCTCGGCGCGCAAGTCCTGCGTGATCTTCATCGAGCAGAACTTCGGGCCGCACATCGAGCAGAAATGCGCGACCTTGTGGGCGTCCTTGGGCAGTGTCTCGTCGTGGTAGGCGCGGGCCGTGTCCGGATCGAGGGAGAGGTTGAACTGGTCCTCCCAGCGGAAGTCGAAGCGGGCGCGTGAGAGCGCGTCGTCGCGCAGCTGCGCCGCCGGGTGCCCCTTGGCGAGATCGGCGGCATGCGCGGCGATCTTGTAGGTGATGACGCCGGTCTTGACGTCGTCGCGGTTGGGCAGCCCGAGATGCTCCTTCGGCGTCACGTAGCAGAGCATGGCGCAGCCGAACCAGCCAATCATCGCGGCGCCGATGCCGGAAGTGATGTGGTCGTAGCCCGGCGCGATGTCGGTGGTCAGCGGTCCGAGCGTGTAGAACGGCGCCTCACCGCACTCGGCGAGCTGCTTCTCCATGTTCACCTTGATCTTGTGCATCGGCACGTGGCCGGGGCCCTCGATCATGGTCTGGCAGCCCTTGTCCCAGGCGATCTTGGTGAGCTCGCCGAGCGTCTCCAGCTCGGCGAACTGCGCCGCATCGTTGGCGTCGGCGATCGAGCCCGGACGCAGGCCGTCGCCGAGCGAGAACGAGACGTCGTAGGCTCGGCAGATGTCGCAGATCTCGTCGAAGCGCTCGTAGAGGAAGCTCTCCCGGTGCCCGGCGAGGCACCAGCGCGCCATGATCGAGCCGCCGCGACTGACGATGCCGGTCACGCGGCGCGCGGTCAGCGGCACATGGGCGAGGCGCACGCCGGCATGGATGGTGAAGTAGTCGATGCCCTGCTCGGCCTGCTCGATGAGCGTGTCCTTGAAGACCTCCCAGTCGAGCTTGAGCGGATCGCCGCCGACCTTCTCCAGCGCCTGGTAGATCGGCACCGTACCGATCGGGACAGGCGAGTTGCGGACGATCCAGGAGCGGATGTTGTGGATGTTGCGCCCCGTCGACAGGTCCATGACCGTGTCGGCGCCCCAGCGCGTCGCCCAGACCAGCTTCTCGACCTCCTCGGCCGCAGACGAGGTGACGGCCGAGTTGCCGATATTGGCGTTGATCTTCACGAGGAAGTTCCGGCCGATCGCCATCGGCTCCACCTCTGGGTGGTTGATGTTGGCCGGGATGATCGCGCGGCCGCGGGCGATCTCCTCGCGGACGAATTCCGGTGTGATGAAGGGCGGCAGCGCGGCGCCGAAGCTGTTGCCGTCGGCGAGCGCCGCCTCGGCGCCCTCGAGCATCGCCTCCCGGGCGAGGTTTTCGCGGTGCGCGACGTAGATCATCTCCTCGGTGACGATGCCGGCGCGGGCGAACTCGTACTGCGTCACCATCTGGCCAGGCGCGGCCTTGCGGATCGTGCGCTCGGCAGGGCAGGGGGCGACGAGCTTGTCTTCCGGAACAAAGCCGTTGTCCTCGGGCTTGACCGCGCGCGGCGTCACCGTGGCATAGCCGCGCTTGGCGATCCAAGGCTCGCGCACCAGCGGCAACCCGGCATTGAGGTCGATCCTGGCGTCCGTCTCCGTGTAGGGTCCGGACGGATCATAGACCCGGACCGGAGCCTCCTTCGGATCGCTCAACCCGATCTCACGGAACGGTACGCGGACATCTTCTCGGCCGGCCACGGTCGCGTAGACTTTACGCGAGCCAATGATCGGGCCGGTGGTCACGGCCTGCGGCTGGCCTTTTGGAAGATCTTTGGGGAGAACGGGTGCATTCATCGGGCGGCTCCTGGCGCTGGAGGCGACCCGCATTCGACGACGACGTCAGGCGGCGCGGCGACAAGCGCCGTCTCGTTCCCGTCCCTCCGCCGGTACGAACCGGATCAGGTTCAAGGGTCAGGGCGAGAAGCCCAATCTCAGCCCGGACGGGCCCCCCTCGGAACGTCTTCAGGGTCGGGCCTCGCTCGGCTTTTGTCAAATGCCGGCTGATTCGACCCGGCCACGCCCGTGACAAGCTGGGGTCAACCGGCTAACCCGTTTCACGCCTCAGGGGCTGCTGCCTGCCTGGATGGACACCATTCGCCTCCTCGTCGTGATCGCCGCCGTCGTTGTTCTTGCGGTCGCATCGATGGTCGTGGGCTTGGTGATGTTCCAGCGCCGGCTGATCTATCCGCTGGCCTTCGACATGGCCGCTATTCCAGCCGACCGGAGGGTTCCGGGGGTCGCCCAGGTGACCATCGAGACCGCCGACGGCGAGCGCCTGTTCGCTCTCTGGAAGCCGCCCCGCCCCGGATGCGGGGTTGTCCTGACGTTCCCCGGCAATGCGTCACTTCCCGAATGGGCCGCTGCGCGTTTCGCAGATGGACCTTGGCGCGCCCATGGCTGGGGCGTGCTTGCGTTGGCCTACCGTGGCTATCCGGGCTCCACGGGCTCGCCGAGCGAAGTGGGCCTTATCGCCGATGCAGACGCAGCGTTGCACTTCGTCCGGCAATCGGCCCCGACAGCGCCCATTCTCTTGCACGGTCACTCACTCGGCGCGGCCGTCGCCGTCGCGACCTCATCGAAGACGTCCCATCTCGGACTATACCTCGAAGCACCGTTCGATTCGCTGTTGAATCTGGTTCGAATTCGCTACCCGCTCCTGCCGACGGCCTTGTTGCGGGATTCCTGGCGCTCCGACCTCCGGATCGCCGACGAAACGCGCCCGGTCCTGGTGGTTCACGGCGACGCCGATCCGGTGATCCCGGCAAGGCTGGCGGAAAAGCTCGTGGCGACGATCTTGCCGAATGCCCGGGTCGAGATCCTGCCAGGCGACCACGTGTCGATCCTTGGCGTTCGCGATGGGTCGGCCGAGGCGAAATTCAGATCTCGCATCGCTTGTGAGGCCGGCGCCATCACCCCATGATTTCATCCGACGGAAGGGTTGGCCTCGCCGACGGTGATCGAAAACGCCAGCGAGGCCGTGCCGGACGTTTCTTTCCGACATCCCGATCCTAAGATATTACCGAAGCTATGCATTCATATGGATTAAAAACGAATGCAGTACTTCAATCAGTTCAGGTCTAAAGCTTACAATGTCGGTTTCCGAAGGCTGGCTTTCCTGCAGCCTCGACGTCTTTGACATAGGTCGTTCGAGCGACGAAAGTCGGACCGCTGGCATCGGCGGCGATCAGTCGGAGTCATTGCGGTACAGAGCGCCCGGCCGACGTTGCCTTGCAGGAACCGCATCTCTCGCGAGACATGCTCAAGACAGTTCCAAGGATTAGCGAGCAGTTGATGCGCGGACGCCCGCTCGCATCACGTTCAGTTCCGGAGGCCTGCGGCGAGCTGATGATTGATGTTGATGAGCGCGGAGAGCTTCTCGGCCTGCGGCTCGACCAGCACGTCGATCATACGTCGAAACACGAATACCGAAAGCCGTGCAATGCTTTCCTTAATATCCGCGGGAAGCGCGCTCTCCGGAGCGGTCGCGGCGCCTGCCAGAATCGTCCAGACTTTTTGATTGAAGTTGAGGGCTTCGTTGAGCCCGCCCGAGAGGTTCGCCCAGTCACCCTGGATGGCTTGCAGTCGGCTGGCGGCTTTGGTCAGAACTGCAGCTTCCGCCTCGCGCGGGGTCAGCGCAGTCTGGGATACCCTGGCGTAGGCATTGGCCCCGTAGCTCATCGCGATCCTCGTTGAATCAGGGCGATCCTGTTTCAGGATCGCGACGCTTAAGCTAGGCATCCATGTGTTAACGTGGGGTAATCGCCATCTTGCCTCAATCGCGTCGATAAGCTCGATGACGCACCAATGCGCGCCGCCCTTACGAGAGGCAGCGGAGCGCGGGACAAACGGGGATGATGAATTTTATCCTGGGCACAGTCGCCGGCGGTTTGGTCGCCAGCATTGCGATCATCGCCGCTGCCCGTCATCCCGAAGTGCAATCACGCCTCGGTATCACGACACCGGCAGCGCCGATCACCTTGGCGGCGCCTTCCCAACCTCGCCCGGAATGCCCGTGCTTGAGCGTCGGAAAGTCTGTCGATGCCCCCGTCGGTCAACCGGAGATGCTCTTCTCCAGGCGTCGTTTCTGGTCAGTGGCGCCGCATTGACACAACGCAGCTTGCCGGGTTCGCCCCTCAGACGGAACTCAGCAAGAACATCAGCATGGTCGTCGCGACGGTGGTGCTGACGAACCCGCAGAGGGCGGCTGCGAAGGACGGGCCGGTTTTGGCGCCGACTCCGTCAATCTGGCCAGGGAATACCGAAAGGTCGTTGGTCGAGGACATCGTTTTCATGACGGCAAGCTTTCGGATGAGCCGGTGGTTCGCTCAGTTCATGAGAAGGTGTGAACGATTCGGGTGACGGCCGGCGTGCGCAGCAACACGAGAGCCATTTAGTTGCAGCGGTTGACAGCTTTCGCTGCCCGCAGAGCACGGGATTCGCTTCGCAGGTCGATCGCAGCCATCGTGGCGCCGCAATCTTCGAACTCGTCGCGGGCGTCGCCTACACGGTCGCCGATCTCGTCGAGTGTATCGCAAACCCGATCTCTATCTCCGATTCGGGACTCCTGACGGGCTTGGAAACGGAGTGCGCTGACTTCTTCGAGCTTACGCTGTCCCTCACCACATGTCGGAAGGGCGAAAGCAGGGCTGGCAGCGCTCAGGATGAGGATCGCAGCCAGCTTCGCATGCAGCAGATTGCGCATCGGACCAATCCTTAAGGATCGAGTAAAAGAAATGATCTGATCGAGACCGCGAACGCCCCTCATGAGCCGAGGGCTGAGCCAGTCATCGCTCGTTCTGGGCATGAAACATCGACGCAGAGCTTATGGTTCCGACGATGTGTGCACTGCAATTTTGCGCCTGCGCGACGTCAAGATGCTCGGCAATTGAACCGGAGCGAACCCCTGGGAATCGACCCCGACATCGTACTGCCGGGGGACAGGCTTCAGCATGCCGTGCGAGTGACCATGGAGGTTGATCACCCCGCTGCCCATCCGGTTCCATGTGCGGAAAGCGTAGTGGCAGAGCACCAGGCGGCGTTCCTCGACTGTGATTTCGGCGTAATGCGCGATGGAGGTCCAGCCGGCGGCGAGGGTGCCGGCGCCGTCGTTGTTGCCGATGATGAGGTGCTTGGTGCCGTGGAGTTGCCCCAGGATTTCGGCCACCCTCTGGTCCGAGGGCCCGAGGGCGAAGTCACCAAGGTGCCAGACCTCGTCGTCCGGAGCGACGATCGCGTTCCAGTTGGCGATCAGGGCCGCGTCATGGCGCGGGAGGTCCGGGAACGGCCGCCTGTCGATCCTGAGGATCCTTGGATCGCCGAAATGCGTGTCGCTGGTGAACCAGACAGCCACCTCGGGAACCGTTATCGGCCCGGACTGAAGCGAAGCGGCACGGTGACCGAGAGGTTGCTTACCGAGACACCTGATGGAGCCGCCGGCAAGGAACCTCGAACCGTGGCGAGGGCGGCACTGTCGATCGGCCCGATGCCGCTGCTGCGCGCGAGGCCTGAACTCGTCACTTGACCCGACCGGGAGACGGTGAATCGCACGACGGCGACACCCCCAGCCGTACCCGCGGCAGCGTTACGGTCCATGCGGCCATGGATCGCTGAACTGAGCGCTCCCTGCCAAGCCCTCAAGGCGCTTGGGTCATTGCCACCCGCCGCGGCACCCGCGCTGTTCTGACGAGAGGCGGAAGCCGAGTTCTGAGCTCCTCTCGCCGTGTTCGTCTCGGCACTGCGCTTGGCTGCCTCCTTGGCCGCTTCCCGTGCTGCCTTGGCTCTGGCCTCGCGCTTGGCCTCGATCTCCGCTCTGCGACGCGCTTCGATCTCGGCGATCCGCTTCGCCTCGCGCTTGGCCTCTTGACGGGCCGCTTCGAGCTTCGCAGGATCCGGCTGCGGTTTCACCGGCTTGGGCACCACGGCGGCTTTAGGAGGGTCCGGAACGACGGGTGGCGGCGGCGTCTCCGCGACCACTTCCGGCGGCGCCTCGATTGAGGCCGCCTGCTCGGCGGTGGAGGTGACGATCTGATCCTGCGGTGGTGCTGCGACGACAGCCTCCGTCGGAGGGGCGATTTCGGCTTCCGGGGGCTTCGCCGTGGTCGTGTCTTCCGGCGCCACGGCGGCGACGTCCGGCGGGAGCACCGCGTCTACGGTGTCTGGTGTTTCGACGGGCTCCGTCGCCGTCGGCGGCGGCTCGGCCTGAGCCTGATCAGCTGGCGCTTGGGAATCCGCCTCCGTCATCTGTGGGGCAAGATCGATCGTGATGGTGTTCTCGCCGGGCGGTGCAGGAGATACGGGCGTGTAGAGGGCAAGGCCCGCCAATGCCGCGGCGTGGACGAGCAGCGCCACGAGAAACGCCGGTCCGAGGCCGGAAGGAGGTCCTCCGGGTTGGTCGATTGTCGTGGACATGCTCATCGGGCTATCGTGGCGCCGCTGTCGGTGCCTGCGCTCCGCCCGGCGACTGGGCGATCAGCGACACCTTTGTGAAGCCGGCCTGTCCCACGAGGCCCATGACCTCCATGATCTTGCCGTAAGGCACGTCGCGATCGCCACGAACCAGCATGACCTGGTTCGGATCCTCGGCGGCGAGGGCCCGCAGCCTCGGCAGGATCGTCTCGGGGCTCAGCGATTCCTTGGCGAGGAATGGCTGGCCGTCCTTGTCGATCGAGATCTCGAGCGGCTTCTTGGCCTGCGCCACCTTGGCGGCCGTCGTCTTCGGCAATTGCACAGGTACGCCGGTCGTCATCAGCGGCGCGGCCACCATGAAAATGATGAGCAGCACCAGCATCACGTCCACCATCGGCGTGACGTTGATCTCGGACATCGGTGCGGCGTCGAAGCCGTCTTCGTCGTCGTTGCCGGAGGCGCGGACAGAACCCATCGCCATCGTGATGTTCCTCGGGGTGTCTCTACGGGTGCTTCGAAGGAACCGGCTATTCCGCAGCGGCGCGGGTCTGTCCCGAGCGGTCGCGCGCGAGGCGATTGCCGAGAAGGCCGATCGTGGAAACGAAGCCGGACTGGATGCGGCCGAGATCGTTCGTGAGTTTGTTGTAGGCCATGACGGCCGGGATCGCGACGATGAGCCCGATCGCCGTGGCAAAGAGCGCCTCGGCGATACCAGGCGCCACGACCGCCAGGGAGGTGTCCTGGCTTTTCGCGATGGCCGAGAACGAGTTCATGATGCCCCAGACCGTGCCGAACAGCCCGATGAAGGGGGCCGTGGATCCGGCGGTGGCAAGAAGCGGCAGGCCGATCTGAAGGCGCTTGATCTCGGCGGTCAACGCCGCCCGCATCGCCCGCTCGATGCGGTCGCGGCGCTCGGCCCGTGTCTCCGACGCATCCTGGTCGCGCCAGGCCTCGACGCCGGCTTTGGCGATGATCCCGGACAGGCCGTTACCCTCCGTGCTGAGAGTGGCGTTCGCCCGCACCTGCGCCTCAAAGGCCTTCGCTTGACGCTTCGCCTTGGCGAAGCGCAGCACCTTCTCGAAGACCACTGTCCAGCAGGCGACCGAGGCGACCACGAGCAAGATCATCACGCCCTTCACGATCGGGTCGGCCTGAAGGAACAGGCCGAGGAAGGAGAGGTCGTGTGCGATCTCGGCGGGCGCGTGCGTCGGGTCCATGAGGGTCCCTCGAGTTCAAAGTTCAGGACGCCCGCAGCGAGGCCACGAGCAGGATGGTCTGGCGGCTCAGCGCGCGAAGGCGGCCGTGGATTTGCTCTCCGTCACGATCCGCTCCAGGCACGTCTCGCGAGTGGCCTGACCGCCCTCGCAAGCGAGGACGTCGTTGAGGAGGACGCGTCCGATCTTCGGACAGGCGATGGTGGGGAAGTCGAACAGGCGGACAATCGTCTTCTTGTCGGGGATCGGCCCAAGCTCGACGGCGAGCCGCTTCTGAGCAACGCCTTCTGTATCGAACGCGAACAGGTCGACCTTGAGCGATTTCAGCGCTGCGCCTCGGCTGTTGTCGACGACGAGGTAAGTGCGGCAGGCCTCGCCCGAAGGCTCCAGCCGGTTGAGCTCGAGCTTGAGCGGCGTCGGCGATGCGTCCTGGGCGAGCGCCGGCCCCACGAGAGCCAGGGTGCTGGCAACCGCCATGAAGCATCGATCGCGGCGGCGAGGACGACCTTGAGATGACGCGGCGCTCGACATATCGATCCTGGCTTCCTCGGTGGCGAATGGCAGCCCGCGCGGCACCGGCTTCTCGTCCCGGCGCAAAGCCGCGAAGCCGAGCACGGGGATCGCCGACGCATCGACTCAGCAGCCAAGTCTGGATGCCTTGCCGATGTCCGCGACGTCCCCGGGGGATTAACCGAAGGGTACGGGGCTGATCAAGCCCGCGTCAGAAAATGAGAGTAGTTCCAAACTGTTACAGACATGCCCGGTCGCGCGGATAGCTGGCCGTGGACATGCCGAAACCTCCCGCATGCCCTTGCCGAATGCTCCCGAACTCAGCGATGGGCCGTGAGGTGGCGGCAGGTCGAACCTTGATTATTCGTCAGTTGCACCAGACCCTTGATGCGGTGTCGAGCGACCGCCATATCGCAATCAGTCGATGCGAAACATCGGCAGGGGTGCTGCCTTAAGCGGGCCCCGACATCGAAGCGCCCCTCGTTCGGGGCTTCGCCGAGGACCTTGCCCGTGACGACACGCCCCTCTCCGTTCGGTCATCCTTTCCTGCTCGGCTTCGACGAGATCGAGCAGGCCCTGGACCGGGTTTCGAAGGGCGGCAACGATGGCTACCCGCCTTATAATATCGAGCGGGTCGCCCGGTCGGGAGACGAGCCGGAGCGCCTTCGCATCACCCTTGCCGTGGCGGGCTTCACTCAGGACGAGCTCGACGTGATGCTGGAGGAGAACCAACTCGTCGTGCGGGGACGACAGATCGACGACAAGTCGCGCCAGTTCCTCCATCGCGGTATTGCTGCCCGTCAATTCCAGAGGTCGTTCCTTTTGGCCGACGGCATGGAAGTGATTGGAGCGGACCTCGCCAACGGCCTCCTCTCCATCGATCTGACCCGGCCGGAGCCGGAGCGGATCGTTCGTAAGATCGCGATCGTCTCGCGAGATCTTTAACGCAGCTCGTATTTCATCCGCGGTGCCGTCTGAAGCGGGCCGCGTTTACCCAACGACTGCTCTGCCTCGAAAGGAGGGCTCCATGTCCGATATCAGCCAGAACCCGATCACCCGGGCCGAACTCGATCCGGCCGATTTCAATCCCTCCGATCTCGCCGCTCTTGGCGAGGGGCACATCGCCTATGTCCGTGCGATCCGCTCGGACGAAGTGCGGAGGTTATTCCCACAGGCGCCGGAACTCATGCCCGGGCTCAACCTCTTCGCCCTGCTCTCGGCTAACGGCACGCCGATTCTGCTTGCCGATTCCCGCGAACTCGTGGTTGCCAACGCCACCGCTCAGGACCTCGTCACCGTCAGCCTGCATTGACGGTTTCGGCCACCGCCGCCACCAGCCTCGCGATATCCTCGGGGCGAGACAGGCGGTGGTCGCCATCTGCCATCAAGGTTAGGACGGTCCCCGCCTTCGGCAGCAGGCCGACAATTCGCAGCGCGTGCTCGTAGGGGACGTCTGGATCGTTCATGCCCTGAAGGATGTGGACCGGGCATCCGGGATCGAATGGCGCACCCATGATGCTGTGGCGGCGTCCATCCTCGATCAGCGCGAGGGTCACCGGAACCGGGTCGGGACCGTACTCGGTCGGGCGTAACCAGACTCCGTCGCGCTCCAGCGTGTCGCGGATCTCCGTCGGGAAGCGCTCCCACATCAAGCTCTGTGTGAAGTCGAACGCCGGCGCGATCAGGACTAGGGCCGCAACGGGCATGCCTCGTCGCTGCCGCTCACGCGCCACGAGGGCCGCGATCCATCCGCCCATCGACGAGCCGACGAGAACCGGGCGTTCCTCCGCATAGGCCGAGATGACGGCTTGGGCATCCTCGAGCCAAGTGGAGATCGTCGCGTCCTCGAAGCGTCCGCCGGACTGCCCGTGGCCGGAATAGTCGAAGCGTACGAATCTGCGAGCGGTAGCCTCGGCCCAGGCATCAATCGCCAACGCCTTGGTGGCGCCCATATCGGAGCGGAACCCCCCGAGCCACACCACCGGCGGTCCGGCTCCATCACGGACCTTGACCGCGAGCGTCCGCGGGCAAGAGCCGCTACCGACCACGACTTCCTTCGCGACGCTCGGGTGTGCGGGCATGCTGCGTTTCGCCGTTGATAGGTTGCAATTGAGCGGCAGCCTTCGCACGTCGTTTACCGAACCGTAAAGCGCAGGGCCGATGGTATGGTATGATAGCAAAAATGCCACGTGACTGCCTCGTAGGAGGCTCGGAACGCACGCTCGGCCTGCTTCT
The DNA here is from genome assembly GCF_019745455.1 of Methylobacterium sp. Classification (GTDB taxonomy): domain Bacteria; phylum Pseudomonadota; class Alphaproteobacteria; order Rhizobiales; family Beijerinckiaceae; genus Methylobacterium. Next base: position 23,922 of record NZ_JAIETD010000052.1, on the reverse strand, counting down.
GTGTTCCAATCGCCAAGCCTGTTCCCGTGGTCGGTTGCGATGAACGATACGCGATCCGCCGGCACCTTTCCGATCGAGAAGACGCCGCTGGCCGGGGCGACGATCCTCCAAATCATTCCCGCACTCGATGCAGGGGGCGCCGAACGCACGACCGTGGACGTCGCAGCCGCCCTCACCGCGGCCGGTGCACGCGCGCTCGTCGCCACCGAAGGCGGACGCCTCGTCGGTGAACTTCAGGCAAAGGGCGGGATTTGGCTGCCGTTCCCCGCCGCTTCCAAGAACCCATTCGGAATGGCTCTGCACGTCGGGCGCCTTGCCAGATTGTGCCGGCGCGAGGGGGTAGACCTCGTTCATGCCCGTTCCCGGGCACCGGCCTGGGTCGCCCTTGGCGCGGCGCGGCGGATGAGGGTGCCCTTTGTCACCACCTATCACGGCAGCTATTCCGGCCGTACCGGGGTGAAAGTGCTCTACAATTCGGTGATGGCCCGCGGCGATGTCGTGATCGCCAACTCGCACTACACCGCCGATCTGATTCGGAGCCTGCACGCGGACCAGGCGGGCGACAGAGTGCAGGTTATCCATCGCGGTACCGATCTCGCTCAGTTCTCCCCAGGCGCTGTCTCATCGGCAAGAGTGGAAGCACTGCGCCGGGCATGGGGCGTGGCGCCTCACGAGAGGGTCGTCCTCCTCGCTGCGCGCCTGACCGCTTGGAAGGGCCAGCGCGTTCTTATCGAAGCGGCGGCTCTGATGCGCGACCGGGGCCTGCGCGATGTCGCCTTCGTCCTTGCCGGGGATCCTCAGGGACGAGCCACCTATGAGCGCGAGCTCGATGGGCTCGTCGCGGCCCGCGGCCTCGACGGCACCGTGCGCCGGGTCGGACATTGCACCGACATGCCTGCCGCATTCCGGGCGGCCTCCGTCGTGGCGGTGCCGTCGATCGAGCCGGAGGCCTTCGGCCGCTCGGCCGTCGAGGCGCAAGCCCTTGGAACACCCGTCGTCGTTTCGGATCTCGGCGCCGTACCGGAGACTGTGCTTGCCCCGCCCGACGTGCCGTCGGGCCAGCGAACCGGCTGGCGCGTTCCACCCGGCGACTCTGCGGCCCTGGCCGATGCCCTCACCGAGGTTCTCGGGCTCGGAGCGAGCGCTCGGGATGCCCTGGCTCGCCGTGCCCGGGCCCATGTCGAGGCGCATTTCTCCCTCGAAGGTATGGTTGGCGATACCCTCGACGTCTACGCTCGCTTGCTGGGCCGGTCTCGGACATCGGTGTGAGGAAGCTCATCGCCATGGCGAGGATCAAGACGTCATCGGCTATCGGATGAACGAAAGCCGTGCGAGCCGGTTGACTTGGCGCAGAACTCAGTCAAGCTAACGGCACCGGATTACCGGAGCGATTGGTGGCCAGGACCAGCCCTCGGGCCTGTCCCTCGGCTGCCGTTTCGTCGTTTCATCAGGAGATTGAAGCCATTCGTAGACCAATGAGAGCCATGCCGGCCCCGCAGAAGGACGGGCCGCGCGCCAACCGGGACATCCGCGGTGTCCGCGAAGTCCAGCTCATCGACGATACCGGGCAGAACCGTGGCGTCGTCGCCTTTTTCGATGCCTTGGCCATGGCCGAGGAGGCAGGCCTCGACCTCGTCGAGATCGCACCGAACTCCGTTCCTCCCGTCTGCAAGCTCCTTGATTACGGCCGCTTCCGCTTCAACGAGCAGAAGAAGCAGAACGAGGCCCGCAAGAAGCAGAAGACGGTCGAGGTCAAGGAGATCAAGCTCCGTCCCGGCATCGACAAGCACGATTACGATACCAAGATGAAAGCCGTTCAGCGGTTCTTCGAGGAAGGCGACAAGGTCAAGGTGACCCTTCGATTCCGTGGCCGCGAGATGGCCCACCAGGATATCGGTCTGCGCCTGCTCGAGCGGGTCAAGAACGAGACCCAGGAGATTGCCAAGGTCGAAAGCGAGCCGATGCTCGAGGGCCGCCAGATGATCATGATCCTGGCTCCGCGCTGAGGCGCGATCGACAGCGTGTATAGTTGAAACATGCCGCTTCCTTCTCGGATGCGGCATTTTCATTTGTTCACACATCGAGGGTTCGGCAGGCCATCACCTCCAGAGGAGGCAATGGCCGAGAGGATGTCATTTCACCACCGACACCTGCGCGTCGCCCTTGCGGCGTAGGACGTTGACGGTGACGTCGTCGCCATAGCGCTGCAGGCGCAGATCGATCCGCGACTCTCCGAGCTTCAGGTTGAAGATCGACACGCCGTCGAGGAAGCTCGGCAGCGTCGGGTTCTTCAGTCGGATACGGTTGCGGTCGTGCTGGAGGTCGAGGCCGATGCAAGCCGCCAGGAAGGCGAAGGGAGCCGCCGCCGCCCAAGCCTGCGGCGAGCAGGCGACCGGGTAGGAGACCGGCCCGCGCTGCTTGCGTCGCATGAAGCCGCAGAACAGCTCCGGCAGGCGCTTCTGCTCCTGGTAGAGGGCGGTATCGAACATACCCTCGAAGATCCTGGCCGCCTCACGCTTCAGGCCATATTGTGCCAGCCCCAGGGCGATCATCGCGTTGTCGTGCGGCCAGATCGAGCCGTTGTGGTACGACATTGGATTGTATCGGGCCTCGCCACGGGCGATGGTCCGTACGCCCCAACCGTTGAAGCCATCTTTCGAAAGGAGATTGGCGGCGACGCTTGCGGCCCGTTCCGGCAGTGCAATTCCCGTGAAGAGCGCGTGGCCGGCATTGGACGAGCGCACGGCGCATTGCTTTTTCTCGCCGTCTAGAGCCAGCACGTAGGTTCCGATCTCCTCGTTCCAGAACGCGGCGTCGAAGGCCGCCCGAATGGCCTTGGCCTCGGCCGAGAGGCGCTCGGCCATGTCGTCGTGCCCGAGAAGCGAAGCGAGCTTCGCCATGCCTTTCTTGGCGGCATAGACGTAGCCCTGGACCTCGCAAAGCGCGATCGGACCCTTGGCGAGCTGGCCGTCGGTGTGGAAGATCGAATCGTGGCTATCCTTCCAGCCCTGATTCTCCAGACCCTTGTCGGTGTCGCGGGCATATTCGACGAAGCCGTCGCCGTCGCGGTCGCCGAACTTGTCCATCCATTCGAGGGCAAGTTCGAGGGCCGGCCAGATGTTCGAGATCGTCGCGAGGTCGCCTGTGACGGCGTAGTACTCCGAGGCAAGCATCACGAAGAGCGGCGTACCGTCGATCGTACCGTAATAGTGGCGGAACGGCACCTCGCCGAGCATCGCCATCTCGCCGCGTCGGGTCTCGTGCAGCACCTTGCCGGGCTGCGCGTCGGCGGCCGGATCGATCGCCTTCGCCTGGGTCGAGGCGAGGTAGCCGAGTACGCCCTTGCCGAAATTCGGGTCGATCCAGAGGGCCATCATCGCCGTGATGATGCCGTCGCGCCCGAACACGGTTGAGTACCAGGGGATGCCGGCGAAGGGGTAGATGCCCTCCGGCGTGCGGCTTGCCAGCATGTAGAGGTCGGCGGTAGCCCGGCAGGCCGCTTCGTTGAACTGGTCGTTCGACGAGATGATGGTGGTGATGCCGGCGGTCAGCGCCCGGAGATCGCGGCGCGAATCGCGGTAGGCGCGTGCGAAGATGACGCCCTCCGCGAGGCCCCGCGGATGGCGCGTACCGGGATTGCTGCCTGCCGCCCGCGAGAGGCCGGCGGCGGCATCCTCGCCGACCTGCTGCGTCGCTGGAGCGCTGGTGAACGCTCGGTGGCACTCGAAGACCGTACGGATGAACAGGGACGTCCTCCCGCCCGGCGCGAGGGTGACGTCAAACGTTACCCGTCCCGGTGCGATCTCCTGGGGCTTCGGCCCGAAATGCAGGCTGGTCGTCCGCACCATCTCGTCGAGTCCGACATAGCGGAACTGGACTTCGCTATCGCTCGCGACCTGAACGCTGCGCTTGCCGCGATGGGTGCGGGCGGTGCCGCGGACCTCGAACAGGTCCCTGTAGTCGGCATCGAAGGAAAGGGCGATGCGAAGCCGCCGCGTCCTCGAATCGTAGTTGCGCAGGCCGATGCGGTCGTAGCAGGTGCCCTTGAAGAGAAACTTGGTCCGCTCGATCGCGATGAGCTCGCGCGGGATCGTCGTTTCGTCATGGGCGTCGACCCGGATATCCGGCGTCGTCATATCGACGCTCAGGGCGCCGTTATCGTCCTGCATCACCGAGGAGAGCAGCAATGGGCGCTGGTCCTCGATGGTGAAGTGCAGGCGCGAGAGGTAGCGGGTATCCTGAAAGTACAGGCCCTCGGGACCCGGCAGCACGCCGATATCGCCGTAGCTGTCGAGCACGGCGAAGGCTTCACCGTATTTCAGCGAACGGAGCGGACGCTCGACGAGCGAGGTCTGAGCCTCGATATGATATTGCGGCAGGACGTCGTCGGCGTCCTGGAAACCCCTGGTGCCACCGGAGTCAAGAAGCGAGTCCGAGGCGCTCAGCGCCGTTGCCGTGAAGTCGTCCACCGCCATGCTCGCGCGTCTCCTGAAGAACGAGGACTTGTCCCGAAGGACGAGGACTTGGGTCGAAGGTCGCGAATCGAAAGGCCGCCACCTCGCTGCGAGCGATGCGGCGGCCCTTCAGGGCAGTGTCAGTGAGCCGTCGAGACGACTTTCGCAACCCCCGACCCGTCTGGGAAGGGCGTTGCAAGGCCGATGCCGGGAGCGTCAGGCCGGCATTGCGGCAGCGGCCAGTGAAGGCCGCGACGAGCCGTTGAGCTCGCCGAAATGGGGCGCGAAGGACGGTACGCTCGACGGGACCGTGATAAAGTCCGGCTTGCCCGCAAGAAGCTGCTCGTAGGCGGCGACGTATTTCTTCACCATGCGCTCGGCGGTGAACTGGGTCTCGAAGTGACGGCGAACGCCTGCGCGACTCATGGTTTTCACTTCGTGAACCGCCGCAACCGCGTCATCCATCGTATCGCACAGCACGCCGCTGACGCCGTCGGCGATCACCTCAGGCACAGATCCGTTGCGGAACGCGATCACGGGCGTTCCGGCAGACATCGCCTCGATCATCACGAGGCCGAAGGGCTCGGGCCAATCGATCGGGAAAGCCAGCGCCAGAGCGTTGCCGAGGAAGTCCTTCTTCTGCTCCTCGTTGATCTCGCCGATGAATTCGATCAGCGGGTTGTGGATCATCGGTTCGATGACCTCGTCCCAGTAATCCTTGTCGGCCTTGTCGACCTTGGCGGCGATCTTCAGCGGCACGCCTGCGCGAATTGCCATATCGATGGCGCGGTCGGGACGCTTCTCTGGAGAAATGCGGCCGAGGAAGGCGAGGTAGCCGCCTTTCGCCTCTGGGTGGAAAGGGCAGTTCTCGGAAGGCAGACCATGATGGATGGTCGAGAGCCAATTCACGGTCGGCGGCATCGGCTCGCGCTGATTGTCGGAGATCGACACCAGCGGCATGCCCGTGAAGGTGCGGTAGACCGGCATGAAGTCAGGCACGTCAAGACGGCCGTGCATCGTGGTCAAGCACTTATGATTCAGATCTTCGAACATCGGGTACTGAAGCAGATCGATGTGGAAGTGAAGCACATCGAACTCGTGCGCCCGGCGGCGTACTTGATGCAGCATCGCGAGATGGCTCGCGGTATGATCGCGATATCCGAGCAGACGCAAGCCTTCCGGAGTGCAGGCTGCGAGCTTTGCCGAAGTCTCCGAATCACCGCTGGCGAACAGGGTGACGTCGTGTCCCTGACGGACCAGTTCTTCCGTGATCCATGATACGACACGCTCTGTGCCGCCGTAGAACTTCGGAGGGACTGCCTCCGAGAGCGGAGCGATCTGGGCAATGCGCACGAAGTGTCTCCTGTGAGGTCGAATGTTGCGCCGACCTAACGCGATCCGGCCTGAGTGGGACATGAACGAAACCGACAGCCAAGGTTATGGTTCCGCACCGCACCAGACCGCCAGGAGCTTTTTACTTTTCTCCCACGATGTCCCCGAAATCCCGCCTTTATCGTGAGCGGCGATGCAGGAACGCGGCCAGCGCCGGAATGGTCTCAGCGTCTGGCATTGAATGCGCGTCCCTTTTCTGTCATACGCCCCCTCGCGTTGAACCGCCCGGCCGATCAGGGCTGCCGTGGCGGTTCGTGCTGCTCCATCAGAAGCATCAATCGAGCGCGTGTCTCCGGTCCTTCCCGGCCCGGACGGCATTCGCATCAGGAGAGCCAAATGCCCAAGCTGAAGACGAAGTCGGGCGCCAAGAAGCGCTTCAAGATCACCGGGACCGGTAAGGTCATGTACGCCCAGGCCGGCAAGCGGCACGGGATGATCAAGCGGACGACGAAGCAGATCCGCAACCTGCGTGGCACCACCACCCTGTTCGAGGGCGATGCCGCCAACGTGAAGAAGTATTTCCTGCCCAACAGCCGGTAATTCTTCGCCAGCCGATACTGTTTTCTAATCCAGGAGATCGACCATGGCCCGCGTCAAACGCGGCGTGACCAGTCACGCGAAGCACAAGAAAGTCCTGAAGGCAGCCCGCGGCTATTATGGCCGCCGCAAGAATACAATCCGCATCGCCAAGCAGGCGGTCGAAAAGGGCATGCAGTATGCCTACCGCGATCGCAAGAATAAGAAGCGCACCTTCCGCGCTCTCTGGATCCAGCGCCTCAACGCGGCTGTCCGCGAGCACGGCCTGACCTATTCGCGCTTCATCGACGCCCTGGCGAAGTCCGGCATTGTCGTCGACCGCAAGGCGCTGTCCGAGCTTGCCATCCACGAGCCGGCGAACTTTGCCGCCGTGGTGGAAAAGGCAAAGGCTGCCATCACCGCAAAGGCCGCCTGAGGCGTCTCACGCCCTCGCGACGTCTGCTTCGAGAGGCGCGGCCCGTTGAGGTGCCGCGCCTTCTCGTTTTCTGGGCCCAAGTCATTTAACTCCCGCGCCGGGACCCGTTCCGTCGAACCTGCCGAGCTTCACGCGATGACCGAACTCGATAGCCTTGAACGCGACCTTCTCGACCAGGTGGATGCGGCTGCCGACGAAGCGTCTCTGGATGCCGTTCGCGTGGCGGCTTTGGGCAAGAAGGGCTCGGTCTCCGAACTGCTCAAGACCCTAGGCGCCATGAGCCCCGAGGAGCGTAAGGAGCGTGGGCCCCTTATCAACGGCCTGCGAGACCGGGTTCAGAACGCGATCGGCCAACGCCGCGAGGCGATGGCGGAAGCGGCGCTCGAAGCTCGTCTCTCGACCGAGCGCGTGGACGTCACCCTGCCCGTGCGCGAGGCGCCAGAGGTGAGGGGGCGCATCCATCCGATCAGCCAGGTGATGGACGAGGTCACGGCGATCTTCGCCGATATGGGCTTCTCCGTAGCCGAGGGGCCAGACATCGAGACCGACGACTACAACTTCACGGCGCTCAACTTCCCGCCAGGCCATCCGGCCCGCGAGATGCACGACACTTTCTTCCTTGCCCCCGACCGCAATGGCCAGCGCAAGGTGCTACGCACCCATACCTCGCCGGTGCAGATCCGGACGATGCGCTCGCAGGAGCCGCCGATCCGCGTGATCTGCCCTGGCCGCACCTATCGCCACGATTCCGACCAAACCCACACGCCGATGTTCCATCAGGTCGAGGGGCTCGTCATCGACAAGGCGGCGAACATCGCGAACCTGAAATGGGTGCTTGAAGAGTTTTGCCGCGCCTTCTTCGAGGTCGACGCGGTCAAGATGCGGTTCCGGCCGTCCTTCTTCCCCTTCACCGAGCCCTCGGCGGAGGTCGACATCCAATGTTCGCGCAAGGGCGGCGAGATCCGCTTCGGCGAGGGTACCGATTGGCTCGAGATCCTCGGCTGCGGCATGGTCCATCCGAACGTGCTGCGGAATTGCGGGCTCGACCCCGATGCGGTCCAGGGCTTCGCCTTCGGCGTTGGCATCGACCGGATCGCAATGCTCAAATACGGCATGCCGGACCTGCGCCCGTTCTTCGAGGCCGACGTCCGCTGGCTGGACCATTACGGCTTCCGTCCGTTGGACATTCCGAGCTTGGTGAGCGGGCTGACGGGTTGAAAGCCGATCTTTGGGGGAGATCTGCCCGCTGCGCCGGAAGCGGAATTCCCTCAAGCTTCCGTCTCATCCGGGGTGTTGAGCGACAAAGATAAACTCCAAGATCGCAAGCTGCTCGCGGTTCTGCTGATCGCCGAGAACTGGGCTCCATGAGCCGAAGGTCGAACCGATGAAATTCACTCTCTCCTGGCTCAAGGAACACCTCGAAACCGAGGCCTCCCTCGACACCGTCGCCGAGACGCTGACGCGGATCGGCCTGGAGGTCGAGGGGATCGAGGACAAGGCGGCCGACCTGAAGCCTTATGTGGTCGCGCGCATTCTCAGCGCCGAGCAGCATCCCAATGCCGATCGCCTGCGGGTCTGCAGCGTCGATGCAGGCGGAGGGACGCCGGTTCAGGTGGTCTGCGGCGCGCCCAACGCCCGGGCCGGCCTGATCTCCGTCTTCGCCCCGCCGGGTACCTACGTGCCGGGTAAGGACATCACCTTGTCGGTCGGCACCATCCGCGGCGTCGAAAGCCGGGGCATGCTGTGCTCGGGCGCCGAGCTCGGTCTCGGCGACGATCACGACGGCATCATGGAGCTTCCCGACGACGCCTCCGTCGGCGAGCCCTACGCGCTCTATGCCGGCCTCGACGATCCGGTCATCGAGATCAACCTCACGCCGAACCGGCCCGATTGCACGGCAGTCACCGGCATCGCCCGCGACCTCGCTGCCACCGGCCTCGGCAACCTCAAGCGCGAGCCGCTGCGCCCGGTGAGAGGCGAGGGCGCCTGCACGGTTCCGGTGAAGCTCGACTTCGCCCCCGAAGACCGCGACCTCTGCCCGCTCTTCGCCGTGCGTCTCGTCCGCGGCGTCCGCAACGGCCCCTCGCCGGACTGGATGCAGGCGCGGCTGCGCGCCGTCGGCCTCCGCCCGATCAACGCCCTCGTCGACATCACGAACTACATCACACTCGATCGGGGCCGGCCGCTCCATGTCTTCGATGCCGCCAAAGTGAAGGACGGCCTCACGGTCCGCCGCGCGCGAGACGGCGAGGAACTGAAGGCCCTCGACGGCAAGACCTACCAGCTCGATCCAGAGATGGTGGTGATCGCCGATGCGGACGGCCCGGAATCCATTGCCGGCATCATCGGCGGCGAAGCCAGCGGTTGCGACGCCGGCACCGTCGATGTCCTGGTGGAATCCGCACTGTGGGATCCCCTGAACATCGCCCGCACCGGGCGTCGGCTCGGTGTGGCGACCGATGCGCGCTATCGCTTCGAGCGCGGCGTCGATCCGATCTTCGCGCTTCCGGGCCTCGATCTTGCCACCCGCATGATCCTCGATCTTTGCGGGGGCAGTGCCGGCGAGGCCCTCGTGTTCGGCGAACCACCGGAGATCGACCGGATTATCGATTTCCCCTGGTCCGAAACCCGTCGCCTCGCCGGGATCGAATTGTCGCGTGCCGAAATGAAGGTCACCCTGGAGACCCTCGGCTTCCACGTCTCGGGGTCGGGCGATCGCGTCAAGGTTCTTCCTCCGTCCTGGCGCCCCGACATCGGCGGCAAGGCCGATCTCGTCGAGGAGATCATCCGCATCGCTGGCCTCGACCAGATCACCCCGAAGCCCCTGCCGAAGGTCATGGAGGTCGGCAAGCCTGCCCTCACGGTGCTGCAGAAGCGCACCCGGCTCGCCAAGCGAGACCTCGCCAGCCGCGGCCTCGTCGAGGCGGTGACATGGTCTTTCATCGGCCATGACGACGCGGTCCTGTTCGGGGGCGGCAATGCCAACCTGGCACTGGCCAACCCGATCGCCGCCGATCTCTCCGACATGCGCCCGAGCCTGGTGCCGGGCCTCCTGCGCGCCGCGCAGCGCAACGCCGACCGCGGTTATGGCGACGTCGCTCTTTTCGAGGTCGGCCAATGTTTCGCGGACGACCAGCCCGAGGGCCAGACTATGCGGGCGGCGGCCATCCGGCGGGGCAGCGCGGGACATGCCGGTGCCGGTCGCCACTGGGACGGTGCGGCTCCAAGCGTCGACGTCTTCGCGGCGAAAGCCGACGCCATGGCCCTGCTCGCCAGCCTCGGTGTTCCCACGAGTGGCTTGCAGGTGGTCGCCGGCGGTCCGTCCTGGCTCCATCCCGGCCGTTCGGGCACTCTCCAGTTCGGACCTAAGATCATCGTCGGTCATTTTGGCGAAATCCATCCGCGCACGATGAAAGCCCTTGATCTCAAGGGTCAGGTCGTCGCCTTCGAGATCGTCCTCGATGCGGTGCCGCTGCCGAAATACCGGCCGACCAAGGTCAAGCCGCTACTCGCCCTGTCCGATTTCCAGCCGATTTCGCGCGATTTCGCGTTCATCGTCGGCCGCGACGTGCCGGCTGGCGATGTCCTGAAGGCAGCGCAGGGCGCCGAACGCAAGCTGATCGCCGACGTGACCGTCTTCGACCTCTACGAGGGCGTCGGCATTCCGGAGGGCTCGAAGTCAGTGGCCATCGCCGTCCGGCTTCAGCCGGTGGAGCGGACCCTCACGGATGCCGAGATCGAGGAGGTGAACTCCCGCATCGTCGCGGAGGTCTCGCGCAAGACCGGCGCGACTTTGCGCTCTTGAGACGCGAGCCGGCATGATCGATCCGATCCTCGTAGCCGAACTCTCGGCCGCGAAGCACTTGCCGGTGACGGCACTGCGCCGTGCGCTGGCGGCACCGGAGACCATCGCCGAGCCGGTTTTGCGCGTCGTTGAGGCGGCGGCCGACGAGGCTGAGCTCCAGGACGAAGATTACGACCTCCTGTTCTGGGGGCTGCACGTCCTGGCGGCGGCACGCGAAACCCGCGCCTTTCCTCCACTGATGCGGCTGCTACGCCTCGATGGCGAAAGCCTCGACGCGATCCTGGGCGACGCGGTGACGATCACCCTCGCCAAGGTGATCGCGAGCGTGTTCGACGGCGACGTCGCGGCACTCCACCGACTTCTCCTCGACAGCACGACGGATTCCTTCGTCTTCTACGAGGCCTTCACGGCCCTCGTCTTCCTAACCCACGAGGGCCAGGTTGACCGGCATCAGTCCCACGATCTGCTGGTACGGTTCGATGACAAGCGCGTTGCGATCGAGGGCGAGATGGGGTGGGTCGGCTGGGAGGAGGCGATTGCGCTTCTCGGCTTTGCCGACCTCGCGCCCCGTGCCGAAGCCGCCCGCCGCGACGGGAGGATCACCAACGAGTTCAGCGACGCCGCCTGGTTCAGGACGACCCTGCGTCAGGCGCTCGCCAGGCCCGAAGACCGCGAGCGCTTCGATCCGCGCCGCTACGGCACCCTCGACGATCCGGTCGCGGAGCTCGCCTGGACAGCGGAGGATGCCGGCCAGCCTCAGCGCAACCCGTTGAAGGATGTCGGCCGCAACGATCCCTGCCCCTGCGGCAGCGGCAAGAAGTTCAAGAAATGCTGCCTCGGGGCGATGCCGGCCTGATCAGCCAGCCTGCATCCGTCCGAGACTGTCCGCCACCTCGACCATGGGCGGCCGAGCCCCTGGATCGCGCAGGAGGCAGGCACGTTCCACCTCGCGCAACGCGTCGCTCTCAACGTCGCACCGATCCAGCAACTCGCCGAGCAGCAGGCCGAAGGCACGCACGTCGAGACGTTTCAGGCTTTCACCTGCCTCGCCCGTCGGCAGCGAGGAGGCCGCACCGAAATCGCTGAGGACCGCCGCGCCTTTCGTGCCGTCCCACAGGATGTTGTGAGCGTAGAGGTCGCCGTGGAGCAGCCCGCGGGCATGCAGATGTGCCGCCGCCGAGGCGACATCGCAGGCGATCCGCAGGGCCGTCGCAGGCGGGAAGCGCAGGTCGGGCGCATAGACATCACGGCTGCAGCTCTCGAGACTCGGAGGGCCGGCGAGGACGCGCCATTCCGCCGGCAGGAGCGGCATGACCAGACCCTCGATGCCGAGGGGATGATCGATCACCCGGCCGATGGCGCCGGTGAGGCTGGGATGCGGTCCCGCGGCGAGGCAGGCCGCCATCTCGCGCTCCGGCAGCCCGTCGCTGGTCATCGCACACTTGAACAGCTTCACGGCGACCGGCCGCTCGGAGCCATCTGAGCGCCATAAAGCGCGATGGACGAGCCCGGACGCGCCTTCGCCGAGCCGCTCGCGAAGGTCGAGGTCGCGCCAGGGGATCAGCTTCGCCGATCCCGGTATCGTCCCTTGGTCGAAAGGATTCCCGGCCAAGGAGATCCAGGCGAGGCTCGGATTCGTCGCGATCCAGGCGGGCACCTCGTCGAAGAGGTTGGCAGCCAAGCGGATCAGTTCGAGGTTCGGTGCAGCAGCGAGGTTTTGCGGGATCGCCTTCAGGCGGTTGCCGGACAGCATCAGCTTCTGGAGGAGGGGGCGCTCGCCGAGTGCATCTGGGAGCTCGGCGATCCAGTTGTCGGTGAGCGTGAGCCAGCGCAGGCGCGGCGGCAGGGCTTCGGCAGGCACCTCCCGCAACCCGGTGCCGCGAAAGCCGACCTGGCTGAGCGCGGCACAGTCGCCGAGTGCGGGCGGAAGCCGCTCGAAGCGATTGCCGGAGCAGAACAGGACCCGCAGCTTGCGTAGGCGCGCGATATCGTCGGGAAGTTCGGCCAGCGTGCCGCCGCTGAGGTCCAGCACCTCGAGGGTGTCGGACAATCCGAAGACCTCGCGCGGAAATTCGGCGAGATCCGGCAGCCGGAGTTCGCGGGCACCCGCCAGGTCGCCGCACCGAAGGGCGGCCAAGCGGTCGAGGATCGCCGCGGCCGTCACGTGGCGGCGCCGGTCAGTGGGTTCGCCTCGTCCCAGCCATAGTGCAGGGTTTCGAAACGCATGGCACGGGCATCGACCATGAGCAGCCGCCCGACCAGCGGCTCGCCGAATTCGGCAACCGCACGGATCACCTCCATCGCCATCAGCGAGCCCATGACGCCCGCGAGCGCTCCGAGCACACCGGCTTCGGCGCAGGCCGGCACGCTGCCGGGCGGCGGCGGGCTCGGGAACAGGCAACGATAGGTCGGGTTGGGCCGGCCATCCGCGGTTGTCTCATGGGCGCGGATCGTCGTCAGCGTCCCGTCGAACTGACCCAAAGCCGCCGTCACCAGGGGGCGCTTGGCGCGAAAGCACGCGTCCGAGACGGCGTAGCGAGTCGCGAAGTTGTCGGAGCCGTCGGCGACGACGTCATAATCGGCGATCAGCGTCTCGGCGTTCTCGGGCGTGAGGCGCATCGGATGGCCTTCAACGCGGACATGCGGGTTGAGGCGGCCGACCGCATCGGCGGCGCTCTCGACCTTGAGCCGGCCGAGATCCGGCGTGCCGTGGATCACCTGGCGCTGCAGGTTGGATAGAGAGACGGCGTCGTCGTCGACGATGCCGACGGTGCCGATGCCCGCCGCCGCGAGATACTGGATCAGCGGCGCTCCGAGGCCGCCGGCACCGACGACGAGAACTCGGGCCGCCTTCAGGCGCGCCTGCCCGGGCCCTCCGACCTCCCGAAGGACCAAGTGGCGGGCGTAGCGTTCGATCTCGTTGCCGGAGAGAGCCATGAGCGCCCCTTAGACCCTGGCGCCGCCGCCCGGAAGGCCCGGTTTGCCGCCGTACGCTCCTGCGCTATGCGAGAAAGGCTCTCGCAGGTTGGCCCCATGCCGCAATCGACGTCCGATCGTTTACCCGTCGCCCTGGCGCAGGCGCTGATCCGCTGCCCGTCCGTGACGCCGGAGGAGGGCGGTGCGCTTAGCCTGCTGGCCCAGACTCTCGTTGCCGCCGGATTTCAGGTGGAGCGTCCGGTCTTCTCCGAGCCCGGCACGTCGGACATCGAGAACCTCTACGCGCGCTTCGGCAGCGGCAGGCCCTACCTGCTCTTTGCCGGCCATACCGACGTGGTTCCTACCGGCGACTCCTCGGCTTGGCGTCACGGCCCGTTCGAGGGTGCGGTCGAGGACGGCGTGCTCTATGGCCGCGGCGCCGTCGACATGAAGGGCGGCATCGCCTGCATGCTCGCCGCTGCGCTCGCTTTCCTTGAGACGCGGGGCAGCGCCTTTGCGGGCTCGATCGGCTTTCTCATCACCGGAGACGAGGAGGGTCCGGCGGTGAACGGCACGGTGAAGCTGCTCGAATGGGCGAAGGCCCGCGGCGAGCGCTTCGACCATTGCATGCTCGGCGAGCCGACCAATCCCGGCCGGCTCGGGGAGATGATCAAGATCGGCCGACGCGGCTCACTCAGCGGCCGTCTTACCGTCCACGGCCGCCAGGGCCACGTCGCCTATCCGCACAAGGCCGAGAACCCGATCCCGGGCCTGCTGCGCCTCGCCTCCGCCCTCGTCGAGTCGCCGATCGATGGCGGCACTGCGCATTTCGACGCCTCGAACCTCGAATTCACGACGATCGACGTCGGCAACCCAGCCACCAACGTGATCCCGGCCTCGGCCAAGGCAGTATTTAACATCCGCTTCAACGAAGGTTGGACTGCCGAAACCCTGGGAGAGGAGATCCGCCGGCGACTCGATGCGGCAGCGGGGAACGCGGTGCGTTTCACCCTCGATCTGATGCCATCGAACTCGCCAGCCTTCCTCACCGAACCCGACACCTTCACCGACCTCGTCGCCGCCGCCATCGAGGCTGAGACCGGTCTGAGGCCGGCGCTCTCCACCACCGGCGGCACCTCGGATGCCCGCTTCATCAAGGATGCCTGTCCGGTCATCGAGTTCGGCCTCGTCGGCGAGACCATGCATCAGGTCGACGAATGCGTGGCGGTAGCGGATTTGGAGCGGCTCACGGCGATCTACCGCAGATTGCTCGACACTTACTTCGATTCGGAATTGTCGTAGTCGACACCCACGAAAGTCAGTCCCTGCGCGGGCGCCATCGGACCGCAGCGGCTTCGGTCGCGTGAAGCGAGGATGTCGGCGACGTGGTCGGCGCTGAGGCGCCGGCAGCCGGCCATCATGAGGGTTCCGACCATGGCGCGGACCTGGTGGTGCAGGAACGAGCGTGCCGCCGTGGCGATCACGATCTCCTCCATCAAGCCCATCTCCACCCGTGCCACGTCGAGGCTTTCAAGGGTGCGGATCGGGCTGGCGGCCTGGCATTCGGCGGCGCGGAAGGCGGTGAAGTCGTGGCGGCCCAGGAGCCGCTGCGCTGCGGCATGCATGAGATCGGGATCGAGCGCCCAGGGCACATGCCAGACATGGGCACGGGTCAGCGCCGCCGGACTGCGCCGGTTGAGGATGCGGTAACGATAGTGCCGCCGGATTGCCGAGTGGCGCGCGTCGAACTCGGGGGGAGCGATCTCGGCGCTGACGATCGAGACGGGAAGGGGCCGCAGATGGGCGTTCAGGGCGTCCCGCACGGTATCGGTGCGCCACGCTTTCTCCAGATCGAGATGAGCGACCTGATGGGTGGCGTGGACGCCGGCATCGGTTCGCCCGGCGCAGGTCAGGCGCGCGATCTCGCCGGAGAAGCGCGTCACCGCCGTCTCGATCGCGCCCTGCACGGTTGGGTCGTCGGCCTGGCGCTGCCAGCCGCAGAAGGGGGCGCCGTCATACTCGACGACGAGCTTGTAGCGCGGCATCAGGGGACCAGCCGCGCTCCCGGCACGAGCCGGGCGCCACGGACGAATTCCGCGCCGCTCGCGGTCCCGCCCTTGCCGGCCCGGCGGACCTCGACGAGACGCAGGGCGCCTTCGCCGCAGGCCGCCGTGCCGTCTTCGTCGATGAGCGCTCCCGGCGCTCCGGAGCCGGTCACCGCGAGCGCACGCAGTACCTTCACGCGCTCGGGGCCTTTGCCGAGATCGGCCTCGAAGAAGGCGCCGGGGGCAGGGGAGAGCCCGTTCACCTGACGGGCGATCTCTTCCGCCTGGCGGTGCCAGTCGATCCGGCATTCGCCATTGGTGATCTTGTGAGCGTAGACCACGCCGTCCTCCGCCTGGGGCGTGAACGACAGGCCGTTGCCGGCGAGCATCGCGAGGGCCCGCGCCATCAGGTCGGCGCCGAGCGGCATCAGCACGTCGTGCAACTCGCCCGCCGTGGTGCCAGGCGCGATCGGAACCCGCGTCTCCATCCCCACCGGCCCGGTATCGAGACCCGCCTCCATCCGCATCACGCCGATACCGGTCTCGGAATCGCCCGCCATCACGGCGCGCTGGATCGGCGCCGCGCCGCGCCAGCGCGGAAGCAGGGAGGCGTGGAGGTTGAGGCAGCCGCGGCGCGGCACGTCGAGGATGACTTGCGGCAGGATGATTCCGTAGGCGACCACCACGGCGACATCGGCATCGTGCGAGCGAAAGGTCTCGGCCGCCTCGGCGTCACGCAAGGTGTTCGGCGTCAGCACCGTAAATCCGAGGCGCTCGGCGAGGGCATGAACGGGCGAGGGGGTCAGGGCCATGCCGCGGCCTGCCTTGGCAGGCGCGCGGGTATAGACGGCGGCGATGTCGTGGCCGTCGTCCGACAGCCGCGCCAGAGTCGCCGCCGCGAAATCCGGGGTGCCCATGAACACGAGTCTCACTGGGCATCCCCCCTAAGGAAGCGCACGCTCAGGCCGCCTCGCCGCGCTTGGCTGCCTTGGCGAACTTCTTGGTCACCCGGTCACGCTTCAGTTTCGACAGGTGATCGATGAAAAGGATGCCGTTCAGATGATCGATCTCATGCTGGATGCAGGTGGCGAGCAGACCATCGGCCTCGATCTCCTGCTCCTTGTCGTCGAGGTCTCGGAACCGGACCCGGACCCGTTCCGGCCGCTCGACCTCGCCGTAATATTCGGGAATCGACAGGCAGCCCTCGTCGTAGACCCTCTTCTCTTCTGACGACCACACCACCTCGGGGTCGAGGAAGATCTGCGGCTGGCGCGCGTTCTCGTCCTTCGAAGTGTCGATCGTGACGACGCGCTTAGGTACGCCGATCTGGATCGCGGCGAGCCCTACCCCTGGGGCGTCGTACATCGTCTCCAGCATGTCCGAGACGAGACCGCGGATTTCCGTGATCACAACGCCGACCGGCTCGGAGACCAGCCGCAGCCGCGAATCCGGCAGGATGACGAGGGGACGAATGCTCATGACGCGGCCGGTGTTCGCAAAGGGAAGATACACGCGGATTGCTGGCCGGTCGGGGCCGCCGTCGCGTCCTCCCGCAGATAAGGATTGCCATGCAGGCGGTCAAATCCCGGCGAGGCTCGCCAGGAGGATACGCCTGCTCAGAAATTCGTCCGGCTGCGGATCGCCGCCGACAGGGTGCCGTCGTCGAGGTAGTCGAGTTCGCCGCCCACCGGCACGCCGTGAGCGAGACGTGTCACCGTCAGGCCGAGATGCTGCAGCGATTCCGTGACGTAATGGGCTGTCGTTTGGCCGTCGACGGTGGCGTTGAGCGCCAGGATGATCTCCTTCACGGCTGGGTCGCTCGCCCGCTCGACGAGACGTTCGATGTTGAGGTGCTCCGGGCGGACGCCATCGAGGGCCGAGAGGACGCCGCCGAGCACGTGGTAGCGCGCGCTCACCGCCCCCGACCGTTCCAGCGCCCAGAGGTCCGAGACGTCCTCCACCACGACGAGTATGGAAGGATCTCGTTTGACATCGGCGCAGATGGTGCAGGGCTCCGAGGTATCGACGTTGCCGCAAGACCGGCAGACGACGATCCGCTCGACCGCGACGCGCATCGCCTCGGCCAGGGGCGCCAGCAGCGTGTCACGCTTCTTGATGAGGCTGAGGGCGGCCCGGCGGGCGGAGCGCGGGCCGAGGCCGGGCATCCGCGCAAGAAGCTGGATCAGGCGCTCGATCTCGGGGCCGGCGACGGCTTGCGGCATGGTCATCCATGTGGAGGCGGAAGGGATCAAACCCTCAGATAGGGTGGCCGGCCCTGTGGCGACACCGGTCTGCCGTATCGATCGTTCATTGGCCGAAGCAAGCGGTCTTCTGCCTGTACAGTGTTCCGACAGGCGCGAAACATCAAAGAAATGGTCGGCTGACAATTCGAGACTATCGTCTACCGTCCGTGCGGCCGATCAATTGACGGCGTGTCTTTGCCGTCTATCCCAGTTCGATGAGCACGCGATGGGCGGAGAACCTGCGTGCGGCGGACCTGACCGACCGCGCGGACGCTCCATCGCACCAAGCCGGCTCTGCCGGCATGCGACAAACGCGATCAGGTGCCCGAGGAGTAACGACCATGACCAATATCGGTGAGTTCAACTCGGGCCACGGCGCCGAGGCGATCGGCCTGCGCAACCTGAAGGCCGTCCACTGGAACCTGGAGCCGCCGCGGCTCTACGAGGAGTCCCTCGGCCGCGGCGAAGCCAAGCTCGCACGCGGGGGCGCCCTCGTCGCCACAACCGGCAGCCATACCGGCCGCTCGCCCAAGGACAAGTTCGTGGTTCGCGACGCCGCGACCGAGAACGAGATCTGGTGGGAGAACAACGGCGCCATCACCCGCGAGCAATTCGACACGCTGTTCGAGGATTTCTTGAAGCATGCCGAGGGCCGAGAGCTGTTCGCGCAGGATCTCTACGGCGGCGCCGACCCGGCTCATCGCGTGAAGGCCCGCGTCTTCACGGAACTCGCCTGGCACTCGCTGTTCATCCGCAACCTCCTGATCCGGCCGGATCGCGAGGCGCTGACCTCCTACGTCCCGGACCTCACCATCATCGACCTGCCGAGCTTCGAGGCTCAGCCTCACCGCCATGGCTGCCGCTCGAAGACGGTGATCGCCATCGATTTCTCCCGCAAGATCGTCCTCATCGGCGGCAGCGCCTATGCGGGTGAGATGAAGAAATCGGTCTTCACCTACCTGAACTACGTGCTGCCGCGTAAGGGCGTGATGCCGATGCATTGCTCGGCCAATGCCGGGCTCGACGCCACCGGCGACTCGGCCCTGTTCTTCGGGCTGTCCGGCACCGGCAAGACCACGCTCTCCAACGATTCCTCGCGCCAGCTTCTGGGCGACGACGAGCATGGCTGGAGCAAGGACGGCATCTTCAACTTCGAGGGCGGCTGCTACGCCAAGACCATCCGCCTCTCGCGAAACGCCGAGCCCGAGATCTACGCCACCACCGAGCGCTTCGGCACGGTGATGGAGAACGTCGTGATCGATCCGGAAACCCGGGTTCCGGATTTCGACGACGGGTCGCTCACCGAGAACACCCGCTGCGCCTACCCTCTCGACTTCATCGCCAATGCGAGTGCGAGCGGGCGGGCCGGGCATCCGAAGAACATCGTGATGCTGACCTGCGACGCTTTCGGCGTGATGCCGCCGATCGCCAAGCTCACTGGCGCGGAGGCGATGTATCACTTCCTGTCCGGCTACACCGCCAAGGTGGCCGGTACCGAGCGCGGCCTGACCGCACCCGAGGCGACCTTCTCGACCTGCTTCGGCGCTCCGTTCATGCCGCGCCACCCGAGCATCTACGGCAACCTCCTGCGCGACCTCATCGCCCATCACCAGGTCGATTGCTGGCTCGTCAATACCGGCTGGACCGGCGGCGGAGTCGGCACCGGCCGGCGCATGCCGATCAGGGTCACGCGGCGCCTGCTCACGGCGGCGCTCGACGGTTCGCTGGCCCAGGCGCAATTCCGGCGCGATCCCTATTTCGGCTTCCAGGTGCCGACCTCGGTGCCGGGCGTCGAGCAGCACGTACTCTCGCCGGTCGATACTTGGAACAACAAGGCCGCCTTCGCCGACACCGCGACGCGCCTCGTCACGATGTTCCGGGAGAATTTCAAGCGGTTCGAGGCCCATGTCGACGCCGATGTCCGCGCCGCCGAGCCGGTGCGGGTGATCGCCGCCTGACGGACCTGTCATGGCAGCCTGGGCGAAGGCTCAGGCTGCCTTCTCGCTCATCGCTCGGCGGACCGTCGCGGCCGGCTGCTCGAGGGTATAGGGTTTGCCGAGCAGCCTGACATCGGCATCGACCCCGCCGTTATGGACGATCGCATTGCGCGAATAGCCCGTCGTGTAGAGCACATGCAGGTCTGGCCTGCGCCGCCGGGTCTCCTCGGCGAGCTTGCGGCCTTCGCAGTCGGGCATGACGGCGTCGGTGAACAGCAGCGAGACATCGGCGAAGCAGTCGAGGAGGCTCAGTGCGCCCATCGCGCCGTCGGGATGGACGATGGTGTAGTAAAGGTCGCGGAGCGCCTCGACGGCGACCCGGCGGACGTCGTCCTCCACCGCCCCGGTGATCTCCCGGCGTTTGCTCTCGGGAAGAGCAGCGAGCGCGACTTCGGGGAGCTTCGCCGGCTGGTCGAGACCGACAAGGCGTGAGAGATAGATCTTCACGTGCCCGCCGGACTGCTTCACGAAGCCGTAGACTTGGCTGAGGCCGGGTCCCGTGCTGCGGCCGACGCTCTTCCTCGTGAAGAAGGGATCGAAGGCACACTCGACCACGTCGGAGGTCATGCCCGAACCCATGTCGGTCACGGCGATCGTCACGTATTGCCCGGACGCCACGTCCGCGTAGCCTTCGCCATAGACCTCGTCGAGATGCGCGTTCGCCGTCTCTATCGTGAGGCGTCCGCCCTCCGGCATCGCGTCGCGAGCATTCAGGGCAAGGTTGAGGATGGCGCTTTCAAGGTGATTGCCCACGGCCTTCGTCCGCCGAAGGCCGGCCGCAAGGACCGTCTCCATCATGACGGCCTCGCCGAGGCTGCGCCGGAGCACTTCGGACATGTTGGCGATGAGTCGGTTGAGAGTCGGCGGCTCGGGCTGAAGGGGCTGCTTGCGAGCAAAGGCGAGGAGGCGCCGCTTCAGCGTCGCCGCCAGTCCCGTGCCTTCGAGGGCATGATCGATCTAGCGGTCGAGCCGGGTCTCTCCGTTTGCGAGCCGGAGCTTCATCGGGTCGAGGTTCCCAATGACGATCGCCAGCTTGTTGTTGAAGTCGTGCGCCCTGCCGCCGGTGAATTGGCCGAGCGCTTCCATCTTCTGCGCTTGCCCCAACTGGTCCTCGAGCACGTCGCGCTGGCGGGACGTGCTCGATGAGCGCGTGGTCTGACAAGGGCAGCCGTCGCGACCACGATGGCGACGATGAGGATCGGGTTCGCGATGATCGGCAGCGCGCTCCTGATCCCTCCTCGGCACTGAAAGTCGGGGATCGTCGGCGTACTTGCCGAGAGGTCGTCACTCATCAGGGGAAAGTCGAAGCACGTCGAAAAACGTGGTCGATTCACTCAAATCCAACAGCCGCAACTTTAAAAGCCGCGCTTTCGAGATTTTGATGAACGACGCGATAAACGCAGCGATGCTGCGAGCTTCACTTCGCCTGCCGAGAATGAGGCCGACCGATACTGCTGGACGGGCAGGCGAACGATCTCAGATCGTCGTGAAGATCTCAGAACAGCTTGAGACCGGGCGGGATCGGCAGATCCTTCGTGATCTCCGCCATGCGCTCCTGCATTGTGGTCTCGGCCTTGGTGCGGGCGTCGTTGACGGCGGCAACGATGAGGTCTTCGAGGATCTCGCGCTCGTCCGGCTTGAGAAGGTCGGGATCGAGCGCCACGCCCTTCATCGCGCCCTTGGCGGTCATGGTGACGCGTACCGCACCGCCGCCTGACGAACCGGAGACCTCCACCTGATCGAGCTCGTTCTGAAGCGAGGCCATCTTGTCCTGCATGGCCTGGGCCTGTTTCATGATTCCCATCAGGTCGCGCATGGTCTCGTGCTCCGGTTTGTTACGAGGTCCGACAGGACGGCATGTAGGGGAGGCCGACGAGCGCCGCTATACGTCGTCGGCGTCGGTCTCTGCCTCGCCGGTGGGGGCCGGTGGGGCCAGCGGCTCCGCGGTTTTGTCGCGGACATCGACGATTTGCGCCCCGGGGAAGCGCGACAGCACTTCGCGCACCAGGGGATGGGCCGCCGCATCCTGGTGGCGGACTTCAAGGGCAGCGCGGCTGCGTGATTCGAGGGTCGGCTCGCCAGGCTCCTTGGAGAGGGCGACGATCCAGCGCCGCCCGGTCCAGGCGTCGAGGGCACGGGCGAGGTCGTTGGCGATGCTCTGGCGGCCGCCATCGGCAAGCCGGAACTCGATGTGACCCTCTTCGAACCGCACGAGATGGATGGATCGTTCAAGCGCCATCTTGAGGCCGATGTCGCGCCGCGAATCGGCGAGGGCGACGACGTCCTCGAAGCGTCTGAGACGGGGGCCGCCCGCGTCCGTCGCCGGTTGGGCAGGAGCGGCGAAGGCCACCACCTGATCAGGTCTTGATGGCAAGGCCTGCGCGGCCGGTACCGCCACAGGGGACGCCAGGATCCCACCGCTCGACGCGATAGCCAATGGCGGCCGCGTGGCGATTTGCGGCGCTGGAGATGGATCCTCCGGCAGTGAACGCAGGGCCGGTGCCACGACGCCGTCCAGGCTCTCCGCCTTGAGCTTGCGCAAGGCCTCATCCGGTGTCGGCAGGTCGGCGGCATAGGCGAGACGCACCAGCGCCATCTCGGCTGCCGCGAGTGGCCGTGTCGCGCCCTGTATCTCGGGAATCGCCTTTAGCAGGATCTGCCACGTCCTCGACAAGGTTCGTATGGAGAGCTTGCCGGCGAAGGAACTGCCGCGCCCGCGCTCGGCTTCGCTCAGAGTCGGATCGGCCGCGACTGCCTCGGGTACGAGCTTCAGCCGCGTCACGAGGTGGGTGAAGCTCGCAAGATCCGAGATCACAACGGCAGGGTCGGCGCCGGATTCGTACTGGGAACGAAGCTCCGAGAAACAGGCCGGGATGTCGCCGCGCATGGCCGCTTCGAACAGATCGACGATGCGGCCGCGGTCGGCGAGCCCAAGCATGTCGCGCACGCTCGCGGCAGTGACGAAACCAGCCCCATGCGCGATGGCCTGATCGAGGAGCGAGAGCGCATCGCGGACCGAACCTTCGGCCGCGCGGGTGATGGCGGCAAGGGCCTCAGCCTCGGCCTCCACCTTCTCGGCTGCGCAAATGCGCGAGAGATGGGCCGACAGCGTCTCCGCCTCGACCCGACGCAGGTCGAAGCGCTGACACCGCGAAAGGATGGTTACCGGCACCTTGCGGATCTCGGTGGTGGCGAACACGAACTTGGCGTGCGGCGGCGGCTCCTCAAGCGTCTTCAGGAACGCGTTGAACGCGTTCGTGGAGAGCATGTGGACCTCGTCGATGACGTAGACCTTGTAGCGCGCCGAGACCGGCGAATAGCGGATGCCATCGATGATCGCGCGGATGTCGTCGACTCCGGTATGCGAGGCGGCGTCCATCTCCAGCACATCCATGTGCCGCGATTCCATGATCGCTCGGCAATGCCGCCCGAGTTCCGGCATGTGGATGGTCGGACCGGTATCGGTGTGGCCGTCGCGGACATAGTTGAGGCCGCGAGCAAGGATACGAGCGGTCGTCGTCTTCCCGACGCCACGGACACCCGTCAGCATCCACGCCTGCGGGATCCGGTTCGCCGAAAAGGCGTTCGCCAGGGTTTGCACCATGGCGCCCTGGCCGATCAGATCATCGAAATTCTGGGGTCGGTACTTGCGTGCGAGCACCCTGTAGGGTGTCGCTGCTGCCTGCTGTGGCGCGAAACCCGGAAGGCCCGGCGCCTCGCTCGGATTGCCGGAGGTCGCGTCCATGCCGCCTTGTTGTGTTTGCCGGTCCCTGCGGGGCAACCGCCCCATGGGGCAACCCGGATCGGGGCAGAATGGAAGGTGGGAGGCTGGACGAAGACCCGCTCGGTCTCGTTAGGGCTGCTTCCTTCCGGACCTGACCCGGTTGGCGAGTGAAACGTCCCTCGCCAACCTCCCGGTCCGTATATGGCTGGGGCGCTCGTGGAACGCAAGCACGACAAGCCCCTCGACCTGAGGCCTATTCGGCCTTGCGCTTGGTGATCGCAAAGGTCTTCGGGTCGAGGTCGAGATCGAACTGCTTCCCGTTTGCGTCAATCGCGTCGTCGACCTCGACCTCGTCGGATTCGACCTCGATCTTCTTCCACTTGGTGAAACCTTC
>NZ_JAIETD010000020.1 GCF_019745455.1 Methylobacterium sp. | reverse complement strand
CCCTAAGCCCTATCAATGCCTTACGCTACGCTCGCCACCACAGATCCACTGCCCTCGTGAATAAGACAGGCTAGGCCTTTCGACCCTCCGAGCGTCGGCACCGGCGTGCGGGCCGAACGACCTCGGCGCCAGAAACCGGACGGAACGCTATGAAGCGGATCGCCCCGGTTGGAGCGACCCGCCCTTCGGTATGTGCGAGGGCGGCCGATGCCTCAGCTTCAGCGGCCCTTTTTGTAGAGCTTGCTCGCAATCTCGAAGATTTCCTCTGGCGCATAATCGGGTGCGAATGCGCCGTAATTGCCGTCGAGTTCCGGGATCTTGCCGCCTTCCGGGTGGCCGTCGACGATCTCGAGGTTTCCCGGCGGATCGCCAGCCAAAGCCACCTCGTCGTTCGACCAGACTCCGGCAGCCTCTTTGTAGTCATCCGGGCTGAAGCGATAGAGGCGCCGATGTGAGCCCTCCTGAAGATACTTTTGACACTCAGGGATCTTGTCGAGGACGATGTTCGGGGTCGGGAGCATCTTCTCGATCTCGACGCCGGTCAGCTTCTTGAGCGCCAGGGCGTAGGCGTGTGCGTGGACCGAGCCGCGAACGAGCAGGTAGCCGCAGACCTCACGTCCGGTCGGGTCGCTGAGGGTCTCATAAACGCGCAGCTTGTGCAGGCGGGCGCCGCATTCCAGGTGGAAGTTGTGCAGAAGATCGATGATCAGGTTACCGGTCGTCGTGACCATGTCCATGTTCCAGGACGCGGCATTGGAGTTCATCGGCATCGCACCGCCGCCATTCGACAGGAAGCTTCCGGCGAGGCGGATGTCTTTCATGTCTTCGAAGGGCGCCTTCGAGATGTCGACGTCTTCTTTCGGGTTGCCAGGGCCGCAATTGAGCATCGAGACGCCGGTCGAGACGAGCTCGACATGGCCGAGCTCCTCGGCGAAGATACTCGACACGAGGCTATAGAAGGGGCGCAGTTTGGTCTTGTTGCGGAAATTGAAACTCTGGAACATGTAGTTTCCCAGGGTCGACATCTCTCCGTACTTACCGCCGAGCAGTTCTTGCAAAGCTGCGGCAGCATTGGGGTCGGGTCTCTTTGGTTGCGGAAGCTCGGCTTGCAAACGATCGATGCGCATAAACATAAGTTATTAACCCTCAGCGAAATGTTTATCGTGAGGATGCTACCGATGGCGCCGGGTTCGGTTCCGATAAAACATGAGACTGTGAATGGAGGGAAGACCGCCGGGGCCCGCCCTAACCGTCCCTAGCAACCTGCAGGAAATCTGTCGGCTCCGGGCGTTCGCCCGTGAAAACGCCGGCCGTTAGCCGTCGGCCGAAGACGCAGGCCGTGTCGAGATTTGTGCGGTAGCGGCGGAGTTCCGGTCTGCCCGACATCTGTGGAGTATGGCCGTGGACGACGTGCTTGCCGAAATCGAAATCCGCGCGGAGGAATGGCTCGCGTATCCATAGCCGGCTCCGAGTATTGGGATCGATTCCGGACTGGCCGGGCCGGAAGCCGGCATGAACGTAGTAGCGCTGCGCATCCGCATGAACGGTCGGGAGGCCCGAGACCCAGGTCAGAAGCTCGTGGGGCATGTCTTCCGGATCGTCGATACCAAACGAGGTCAGGGTCGCGTTACCTCCGTTCTCCAGCCAGGCGGTCGCTCCGAGGCCGGTCCTGTAGGCATCGATCAGCAGCGCCTCATGGTTGCCCATGAGGCATGTTACACATCCCGGTTCGCAACCCTCCAGTGCACGCAAGCGTGCGATGACGGCGTCACTGTCGGGTCCTCGGTCGATATAGTCGCCGAGGAATACGAGACTGCGCGGACGTCCGGCCGAATGATGATCGATGAGGGCCAGCAACCTGTCGAGGGCATCGGCGCAGCCATGGATGTCGCCGATCGCGTAGGTGAGATCTGTCACGGACGGCCTTCTGATCGGGTTGGCGGATCGGGCTGGAACGTCTGGGCGCAACGCTTCGATCTTCTCATCAGGTGATGATGGTGGAATGGCCGGGCTTCCGCCTCCGTCGGGCGTGCGGGCTCCCTTCGAACTCATCGGGTTGGTCCCATTTGAGACATCCCTTGATCATCGGACGGCAAGCCTCTATCGCAGCCGCGTCTTACGTCCGGCTCGCCGTGTCGAGCCACTCTTCAGTCGAGCCGTCCCAATTGACGGCATGCTCGATTTTGCCGCAGGAAAGTGACGATGGCCAAAGAGAAGTTTGCTCGCACGAAGCCGCACTGCAACATTGGCACGATTGGTCACGTTGACCACGGCAAGACGTCGTTGACGGCGGCGATCACGAAGGTGCTGGCGGAGTCGGGCGGCGCGACGTTCACGGCCTACGACCAGATCGACAAGGCACCCGAGGAGAAGGCACGCGGGATCACGATCTCGACCGCTCACGTGGAGTACGAGACGGCGAACCGTCACTACGCCCACGTCGACTGCCCGGGCCACGCGGATTACGTGAAGAACATGATCACGGGCGCGGCGCAGATGGACGGCGCGATCCTGGTGGTGTCGGCGGCCGACGGCCCGATGCCGCAGACCCGCGAGCACATCCTGCTCGCCCGCCAGGTCGGCGTTCCGGCGCTGGTGGTGTTCCTGAACAAGGTCGACCTCGTCGACGACGCCGAGCTCCTCGAGCTCGTCGAGATGGAGGTGCGCGAGCTCCTCTCCAAGTACGACTTCCCCGGCGACGACATCCCGATCACCAAGGGCTCGGCCAAGGTGGCTCTGGACAACGGCGACAAGGCGGTCGGCCATGACGCGGTGCTGGCCTTGATGGCGAGCGTGGATGCCTACATCCCGCAGCCCGAGCGTCCGATCGACAAGCCGTTCCTGATGCCGATCGAGGACGTGTTCTCGATCTCGGGCCGCGGCACGGTGGTGACGGGCCGGGTCGAGCGCGGCATCGTCAAGGTCGGCGAGACCGTGGAGATCGTCGGCATCCGGGCGACCCAGACCACCACGGTGACGGGCGTCGAGATGTTCCGCAAGCTGCTCGACCAGGGCCAGGCCGGCGACAATGTCGGCGTGCTCCTGCGCGGCACCAAGCGCGAGGACGTCGAGCGCGGCCAGGTCGTGTGCAAGCCCGGCTCGGTCAAGCCGCACACCAAGTTCAAGGCCGAGGCCTACATCCTGACCAAGGAGGAGGGCGGGCGCCACACCCCGTTCTTCACCAACTACCGGCCTCAGTTCTACTTCCGCACCACCGACGTGACCGGCGTGTGCGAGTTGCCCGAGGGCACCGAGATGGTGATGCCGGGCGACAGCGTCACCATGGACGTCACCCTCATCGTGCCCGTCGCCATGGAAGAGAAGCTGCGCTTCGCCATCCGTGAAGGCGGCCGAACCGTCGGCGCCGGCGTCGTCGCCGCTATCAACGACTGAGCTCTCAGGCTCATGCGAACCTGATGCAATCAGCGCGCGCATCGGGCTCGTGAATGCAGGGCGGATCCCGTCCCGAAGGATTATCCACATCAACGCCGGTGCTTCGTCTTGACGTAGCGCCGGCGTCGCCGTTTCTTAACCCTGGGTTGCAAGCCGAGAGGCTGTCTCATGGGTTCTGATACGTCGGCGGCGCGAAACCGGTATCGCCTCCTCACCAGACGAAGCTTGATGGCGACTGCCCTGTCGGCGTTTGCCCCCTCGTATCCGGCTCTGGGGGCGTCCAAGAACGCACCGGAAGGAGCGCTCGCGTTTCGAGACGAGGTTCTGATCCTCCTTCGCCGCGACTTTCCCGATGCGCCAGTCAGTCTTACGGACGACCCCGAAGAGGTCGTCATCGGACGCTTCACGCTTTACCTCGGCAATCTCCGGCGAAAATCCAATGGGCTGATCGGGATCGAGCGACGCGCCGCCATCCTCGACTACCTGCGTCCGCTCGCGACCGCCAAGCCACTACCGAGCCAGCCTCAGCCGGCAGAGAGCTTCGCCGACGCCTCGAAGCGCTTGCGCATCCAACTCGTCCCGAACGAGTATGAGCAACAGGCACCTCTGCTGACCTGCCGCCCCTTTTCCAAAAGGCTCCTCGTCGCCTACGTCCTCGACGAGCAGAACCGCTACCAGATGGTCACTCGGCCTATCTTCGAGAGCTGGGGCGTCGATCAGCAGACCGTCGAGGAGATCGCCAAGCGGAACCTCGAACTCGCCTCGGGCGGCGTTCAGGTCCATATCTCGCCCACGGGAAAAACGGGACGTTTCGCAACCCTCGCAGACGAAAGCGGATATGCGGCGGCGAGCCTCCTCCTGCCTATGGTGATGGACCAGATTCAGGAGGGTCTGCGGACACCCAGCATCATCGCCGCCGTCCCCACCCGCGACATCCTCATCGCCTGGTCGTCTGACTCCGAGGAGAAAGCGCGCCTCGCGAACGCCGTCACGTCCTATGCGAGCAAAGGTCCCTACAGCCGAAGCACGGAATTATTCTCCTACTCGCGCAAGGGTCTCCGACCGTTGAACGCATCCGAAATGGCCAAACACGGCCGTTAGGTAACATCGAATTTCGCCGGCTCGCATATGCCGAGTCTCTTGCACACTCTGCCGGTATCGGGCATGGAGCGTGCCGCGTAGGAGTGTAGCTCAACTGGTCAGAGCGTCGGTCTCCAAAACCGAAGGTTGCGGGTTCGAGTCCCTCCACTCCTGCCATTATTGTTCAAGCGCGGTGCCTGATCGATTTCCTCCTCCGGAGCCTCGATCAGAAGCGCATTTCGTGCTCTCGGTCGACAGGTCTCCCGCGGTCGACAAGACACGGGACTTGCGCTAGAGCATTCGCACTCCGAGATCGGTGACTGTGTTCGGTGCGGGCTTCGACCAGAGCCTCCGCGCCGGTACGCTTTCCGGTTAGGATCGATTTTCCCTGTTGTTGGCATCAATGGCATCGAACGAAGCAACCAAGAAGGTGGACCCGGCGCGCAGCCCGCAGCGCGGCTCCGCCTCGCCGACGCCGCCCCGGGCTACCCCGCCCGCGCGGCCAGCTCCCAAGCGCGTCGGCCCGTTCGAGTTCCTGTCCCAGGTGCGCGACGAAGGCCGCAAGGTCACGTGGCCGACGCGCAAGGAGACAGTTGTGACGACTATCATGGTGTTCATCATGGTCGTCGTGGCGAGCCTGTTCTTCACTGCCGTGGATCAGGTCCTGCGCTACCTCGTCACCCTGATCCTCGGGGTCGGGGCCTAAGAACTTTCTCGGCCCGACCGGTGCTCAGCGCCAGGGCCGACTGACGTCAGGATTTGGTGAGAACCGTGTCGAAGCGCTGGTACATCGTCCACGCCTACTCGAATTTCGAGAACAAGGTCGCGCAGTCCATCAAGGACCAGGCGGCTCAGCGCGGCCTGATGGAGCTGTTCGACGAAGTGATGGTGCCGACCGAGAAGGTTGTGGAGGTCCGTCGTGGCCGTAAGGTCGACGCCGAGCGCAAGTTCTTCCCCGGCTACGTGCTGGTGAAGTGCGACCTCACCGACGAGGTCTACCACCTCATCAAGAACACCCCGAAGGTCACAGGCTTTCTCGGAGCCGACAAGTCGAAGCCGGTGCCGATTCCTGATTCGGAGGCCGAGCGAATCAAGGGTCAGGTTGCCGAGGGCGTCGACCGGCCGAAGCCGTCGATCTCCTTCGAGATCGGCGAGATCGTCCGCGTCGCCGACGGTCCGTTCGCCTCGTTCAACGGCACCGTGGAGGAGATCGACGAGAGCCGCTCGCGCCTCAAGGTCGCCGTTTCCATCTTCGGCCGCGCCACGCCGGTCGAGCTCGAATACGCCCAGGTCGAAAAGGCCTGAACGTAGCGCGCCGCCTGCCGGTGCGCATCATCCGCGGGAGGCCCGCCCGGTTCGCCGCCGGGATCTACGGGCCGCACCGCGACCTGCAACCGTCCGAACCGACCGTGCTGAGGCAGCCGGACGGCGGACATTTCTTTGGGAGCAGTCCCTATGGCGAAGAAGATCACGGGCTACGTGAAGCTTCAGGTCCCGGCCGGCGCCGCCAATCCGTCGCCGCCCATCGGCCCAGCGCTCGGTCAGCGCGGCCTCAACATCATGGAATTCTGCAAGGCCTTCAACGCGAAGACTGCGCAGATCGAGAAGGGTACCCCGATCCCGGTCGTCATCACGGCCTACCAGGACCGGTCCTTCACCTTCGAGATGAAGCAGCCACCGGTCACCTTCTTCCTGAAGAAGGCCGCAGGCTTGAAGATCGGCAAGAAGCCGGCTTCCGGCTCGAAGACGCCCGGCAAGGGCCCGACGGTGGGCAAGGTGACCGAAGCGCAGTTGCGCGAGATCGCCGAGAAGAAGATGCCCGACCTGAACTGCGACTCGGTGGATGCCGCTGTCGCGATGATCCGTGGCTCCGCGCGGGCCATGGGCCTCGACGTCGTCGCTTGAGGGGGAGGGCACAATGGCACATGAAGGCAAGCGTATCCGCGCCGCCCGCGAGGGCATCGACGCGCTGAAGCTCTATCCGATCGCCGAGGCGATCAAGCTCGTGAAGGACAAGGCCAGCGCCAAGTTCGACGAGACGGTCGAGATCTCGATGAACCTCGGCGTCGACCCGCGCCACGCCGATCAGATGGTCCGCGGCGTCTGCAACCTGCCCAACGGCTCCGGCCGGACGGTGCGGGTGGCGGTCTTCGCCCGCGGCGCCAAGGCCGAGGACGCCAAGGCGGCCGGCGCCGACATCGTCGGAGCGGAGGATCTCCTCGAGATCGTCCAGAGCGGCAAGATCGAGTTCGATCGCTGCATCGCGACCCCGGACATGATGCCCCTCGTGGGACGTCTCGGTAAGGTTCTGGGTCCGCGCGGCCTGATGCCGAACCCGAAGGTCGGAACCGTCACCATGGACGTGAAGGGTGCCGTTGCGGGCGCCAAGGGCGGCTCGGTGGAGTTCCGCGTCGAGAAGGCGGGCATCGTGCATGCCGGCATCGGCAAGGTGTCGTTCGACGCCGACAAGCTCGTCGAGAACATCAAGGCCTTCGCCGATGCGGTCTCCAAGGCCAAGCCGGCTGGCGCCAAGGGCACCTACATCCAGCGCGTCGCCGTGACCTCCTCGATGGGTCCGGGCGTGCGGGTCGAGCCTGCGAGCGTTCTCGCAGTCTGATCGTGCTCCTCCTTGAGATTTGAAGCGCCCGGCCCACAAGGCCGGGCGTTTTTCGTTCTCCTCGGCCAGAATGCCCGTCCGCCTTTCCGCCAGCAGCGTCACCGTGGCTCCGGCGAACATCGCGAACGCGAAAACGCAGCCGGAGACGGCGCCGGCCATGGTCGGCGCGAGTGGCGCCCCTGCGCGACGTCGCAAGGTTTAGCGGCCGAGCAGCCAGCGACAAAAAACGACGCGCCCAGTGTTGCGGCAGGGTGATGATTCCGGCGCAGGCTGTGCTAGAACGCCGGGCATGCGATGCACCCTCCCGGTCTCATCCCGCCGACGCATCCTCTGCGTCTTCCCCGCCTACACGCCGTCCTTCGGGACATTCGCCCACGCCTACCCCCTCATGGGCGGCGTGAAGGCGTTCATGCCGCCGCAAGGCCTTCTCCTCATCGCGGCCTACATGCCCGAAGCGTGGGAGTGCCGCTTCATCGACGAGAACATCAAGCGGGCTAGGGCGGAGGATTTCGCCTGGGCCGACGCGGTGTTCGTGTCGGGCATGCACATCCAGGCGCCGCAGATCAGGGATATCTACGCCCGTGCCAATGAAGCCGGCAGGGTCACCGTCCTCGGCGGTCCCTCGGTCTCGGGTGCCCCGGAGGAATATCCCGAATTCGATTACCTGCATGTCGGCGAGATCGGCGATGCCACCGACCAGCTCGTCGAGATCCTCGACCGCGACGTCTCGATACCGTCCGCCCAGGTCAAGCTGGAGACCAAGGAGCGGCTGCCGCTCGCCGACTTCCCATCGCCGGCCTACGAAGCGGCCCCCCTGAAGCGCTACCTTATCGGCTCCCTGCAGTTCTCGTCCGGCTGCCCATATCGTTGTGAATTCTGCGATATCCCTCAGCTCTACGGCCGCCAGCCGCGGCTGAAGACCCCTGAGCAGATGTGCGCCGAGCTCGACGCGATCATCTCCCAGCCGGGCCACCCGGCGGTGGTCTACTTCGTCGACGACAACTTCATCGGGAACCGCAAGGCGACCAAGGACATGCTGCCCCACCTAGTGGAGTGGCAGAAGAAGAACGCTTATCCGCTGCAATTCGCCTGCGAGGCGACGCTGAACATGGCCAAGCAGCCCGACATCCTCGAGCTGATGCGCCAGGCGAACTTCATGACGGTGTTCGTTGGCATCGAGACGCCCGAGGAGGAGGCGCTTGCGGGCATCGACAAGAAGCACAATGCCGCCGTGCCGATGTACGAGGCGATCGAAACCCTCAACAGCTATGGCCTCGAGGTGACCTCCGGCATCATTCTCGGCCTTGATACCGATACCGATGGGTCCGAGCAAAAGCTCATCGACTTCATCGACAAATCGGCGGTGCCGGTGCTGACGATGAACCTCCTCCAGGCGCTGCCGAAGACCCCGCTCTGGGACCGGCTCACCCGCGAGGGCCGCCTCGTCCACGACGCTTCACTCGAATCGAACGTCCTGTTCAAGCGCCCGCACGACGACGTCGTGGCGAGCTGGCGCCGGGCGATCGCCCACGCCTACGAGCCGGCCCATCTGTTCGAGCGGTTCCGGCATCAGGTCGAGGTGACTTATCCGAACCGGATCAAGACCCCGATGAAGGGCAAGCTGACCCGGACCAACCTGCGACGCGGCGTGATCCTCGGCTTCAACATCGCCCTGAGGGTCGGCCTGCTATCCGACTACAGGCGGGTGTTCTGGCGCGCGGCCGGCCACGCTCTCAAGCGCGGACAGATCGAGGCGATCTTCAACATGGGTTTCGTCGCACACCATCTCATCCGCTTCACGCGCGAGGCGCTGCGCGGCGAGCACAACGCCTCGTTCTACGCGGCCAAGGCCGACCAGAAGCGCCAGGAGCGCGAGCCCTGGTGGCGGGCGGCGCGGCGCTTCCTACCCACCTGAAAAGGCGGCGAAGCAGCGGCTCGGCGTCAAGGAAAATCCCGTGCCTGCGACGTATTTCTCGACGCGAGCCCCTTGGCACGCGACGTGCGAGGCTCTATAGACGCCCCTCAACGTTTTCATACATGAGAAAGGAATCGACCGATCGGTCGCATTCCGCATGAGAAATCGCCTGGGCAACCAGGCGGTTATGGCCGGCAGGTTTCGTGGGGCTTAACGCCTCGCGGAGCTTCGTCCGGCCATGTCCTGTCCGAGACTGCAGGCGCCGGGCAACCGGCTTAATCCTCAAAGCCTGCACAGACGGGGAAGACCGAATTCAACACCCTCGCTTCGCTGCCTCGAGCAGCGCGGGGAGGTATCGGTTTGAACCATCTCGCCCGTGTCGTCCGCCGTTCGCGGAGGCCGCCAGGGGACAGGGCCGTGAAGCGTCGTTCGAGGACGTTCCGGCTTCGATTCGTAGCCGAGTTCCGTCCCGGGCGGCATGTGCAACCGGCGGACCCGCTTCAGGGTTCCGCCAACCGGAGAGAGCCCCAGTGGACAGGACAGCCAAAGCTGATCTCGTCACGACGCTCAACGGCGTGTTTGCGAACACCGCCGTCGTTGTCGTGGCCCACTACAAAGGCCTTACGGTCGCCGACATGCAGAAGCTGCGCTCGCAGATGAAGCTCGCCGGTGCCACCGTGAAGGTCACCAAGAACCGCATCGCCAACATCGCTCTCGATGGCACGGACGTTTCCTCCATCAAGCCGCTCCTGAAGGGCCCGACCCTGCTCGCCTATTCGAGCGATCCGGTCGCGGCCGCCAAGGTGGCGGTGGACTTCGCCAAGACCAACGAGAAGCTCGTGATCCTTGGCGGCGCCATGGGGAAGACTTCCCTGAACCCGGACGGCGTGAAGGCCTTGGCCTCGCTTCCGTCCCTCGACGAACTGCGCGCCAAGATCGTGGGCCTCATCCAGGCTCCCGCGACCAAGATCGCCCAGGTCGTCAATGCGCCGGCGGCCAAGCTCGCCCGCGTGTTCGGGGCCTATGCCACGAAGGACGAAGCGGCCTGAGCCGGTTCACCCCTTCAAAATCCATCCGTTCAAACCGATATATGAAGGAACACTACAATGGCTGATCTCGCCAAGCTCGTCGACGACCTGTCGTCGCTCACCGTCCTCGAGGCCGCCGACCTCGCCAAGATGCTCGAAGAGAAGTGGGGCGTCTCGGCCGCCGCTGCCGTCGCCGTCGCTGCCGGCCCGGCCGCCGGTGGTGGCGCTGCCGCCGCCGCCGAGGAGCAGACCGAGTTCACGGTCATGCTCGCCGGCGCTGGCGACAAGAAGATCGAGGTCATCAAGGAGGTCCGCGCGATCACCGGCCTCGGCCTCAAGGAAGCCAAGGATCTCGTCGAGGCGGCTCCCAAGGCCGTCAAGGAGTCCGTCACGAAGGACGAGGCCGAGAAGATCAAGGCCCAGCTCGAGAAGGCCGGCGCCAAGGTCGAACTCAAGTAAGGACGCGATGGACCTCTGCGGGTCCGTCAAGGTTCGGCGGGTCCTTTGAAGGACCGCCCACAATCCAGGCCCGCGGGTTCCGACCCGTGGGCCAAGGTCGCTTAAAGCGAGGTTGCTTCAAGTCGACCTGATCGGCCCTGGAACGGGCCTCTTGAGTGAGTTTCGGGTGAGGCCGGTCCGGCGGGGCTGTCTCATCGCCTGGTCGCGGGAGGCGTGTCGCCTTCCCCGGGCACCCGGTACGCGGAATGGTGGAGCGAGGTCACACATGGCCAACACGCTGGTCGGTCGCAAGCGCATTCGCAAGTTCTTTGGCAAGATCAAGGAAGTCGCCGAGATGCCGAACCTCATCGAGGTTCAGAAGGCATCCTACGACCAGTTCCTGATGATGGACGAGCCGGAGGGCGGCCGCGGCGACGAGGGCCTCCAGACCGTGTTCAAGTCGGTCTTCCCGATCTCGGACTTCTCCTCGACCGCCCTGCTCGAATTCGTGAAATACACGTTCGAGGCGCCGAAATACGACGTCGACGAGTGCCGCCAGCGCGGCATCACCTACGCGGCTCCCCTCAAGGTGACGCTGCGGCTTATCGTGTTCGATGTCGATCCAGACACGGGCGCGAAGTCCGTCAAGGACATCAAGGAGCAGGACGTCTACATGGGCGACATGCCCCTCATGACGGAGAACGGCACCTTCATCGTCAACGGCACCGAGCGCGTGATCGTCTCGCAGATGCACCGCTCGCCGGGCGTGTTCTTCGACCACGACAAGGGCAAGACCCACTCCTCGGGCAAGCTCCTGTTCGCCGCGCGCATCATTCCGTATCGCGGCTCGTGGCTCGACGTCGAGTTCGACGCCAAGGACATCGTGCATGTCCGTATCGACCGGAAGCGCAAGCTGCCCGTCACCTCGCTGCTGTTTGCGCTGGGCCTCGACGGCGAAGAGATCCTCTCAACCTTCTACAACCGCGTGGTCTACGACCGCGACGGCGCCGACTGGCGCGTGCCCTACGATGCCGAGCGCCTCAAGGGCTTCAAGGCTTCTGTCGATCTCGTCGATGCCGAGTCCGGCGAAGTCGTGCTCGAGGCCGGCAAGAAGCTCAACGCCCGCAATGCCCGGCAGATCGCCGAGCGCGGCGTCAACTTCCTGAAGGCCACGGACGAGGATCTGATCGGCCAGTACATCGCCGAGGATCTCGTCAACGAGAAGACCGGCGAGATCTGGGCCGAGGCCGGCGACGAGATCTCGGACAAGCTCTTGAAGAGCCTCGAAGAGGTCGGCATCGTCGAGCTGCCGGTGCTCGATATCGATCACGTCAATGTCGGTCCCTACATCCGCAACACGCTTGCCGTGGACAAGAACTCGTCCCGCGAGGGTGCGCTGTTCGACATCTACCGTGTCATGCGCCCTGGCGAGCCGCCCACCCTCGACACCGCCGAGGCGATGTTCCACTCGCTGTTCTTCGATTCCGAGCGCTACGACCTCTCGGCCGTTGGCCGCGTGAAGATGAACATGCGTCTGGACCTCGACGCAGAGGACACCGTGCGGACGCTTCGCCGCGAGGACATGCTCGCGGTCGTCAAGGCGCTCGTGGACCTGCGCGACGGCAAGGGCGAAATCGACGATATCGACCATCTCGGCAACCGCCGTGTGCGCTCGGTCGGCGAGCTCATGGAGAACCAGTACCGCCTCGGCCTGCTCCGCATGGAGCGCGCCATCAAGGAGCGCATGTCTTCGGTCGATATCGACACGGTCATGCCGCAGGACCTGATCAATGCGAAGCCAGCGGCTGCCGCCGTGCGCGAGTTCTTCGGCTCGTCGCAGCTCTCGCAGTTCATGGATCAGACCAACCCGCTCTCCGAGGTCACGCATAAGCGCCGCCTCTCGGCGCTTGGCCCGGGCGGCCTCACCCGTGAACGCGCCGGCTTCGAGGTGCGCGACGTGCACCCGACCCATTACGGCCGCATCTGCCCGATCGAGACGCCGGAAGGCCCGAATATCGGCCTGATCAACTCTCTCGCCACCTTCGCGCGGGTGAACAAGTACGGCTTCATCGAGACCCCGTTCCGGCGGGTCAAGGACGGCGTCGTCACCACCGAGGTCGCCTATCTCTCGGCGATGGAGGAGGCGAAGTACTTCGTCGCCCAGGCGAACGCCCAGATGGACGAGAACTTCAAGCTGACGGAAGACCTCGTGGTCTGCCGCCGGGCCGGCGACGTCATCGTGGTGGCGCCCGACCGTGTCGACCTCATGGATGTATCGCCCAAGCAGCTCGTCTCGGTGGCCGCGGCCCTGATCCCCTTCCTCGAGAACGACGACGCCAACCGCGCACTCATGGGCTCGAACATGCAGCGCCAGGCGGTGCCGCTGGTTCGCGCCGATGCGCCCTTCGTCGGCACCGGCATGGAGGCCGTCGTCGCTCGCGATTCCGGTGCCGCCATCGGCGCTCGGCGCTCGGGAATCGTCGACCAGGTCGACGCGACTCGTATCGTCATTCGCGCCACGGAAGAGGCCGATGCCACGAAGCCCGGCGTCGACATCTACCGCCTGCAGAAGTTCCAGCGCTCGAACCAGTCGACCTGCATCACGCAGAAGCCGCTGGTCCGCGTCGGCGAGGCCGTGAAGAAGGGCGAGATCATCGCCGACGGTCCCTCGACCGAATTCGGCGAGCTCGCGCTCGGCCGGAACGTGCTCGTCGCGTTCATGCCGTGGAACGGCTACAACTTCGAGGACTCGATCCTGCTTTCCGAGCGGATCGTGAAGGATGACGTGTTCACCTCGATTCATATCGAGGAATTCGAGGTGATGGCCCGCGATACCAAGCTCGGGCCGGAAGAGATCACCCGCGACATCCCGAACGTCTCGGAAGAGGCGCTCAAGAACCTCGACGAGGCCGGCATCGTCTATATCGGTGCCGAGGTCCACGCGGGCGACATCCTGTGCGGCAAGATCACCCCGAAGGGCGAGAGCCCGATGACGCCGGAGGAGAAGCTCCTTCGCGCCATCTTCGGCGAGAAGGCCTCGGACGTGCGCGACACCTCGCTGCGGGTGCCGCCGGGCGTCACCGGCACGATCGTCGAGGTCAGGGTGTTCAACCGCCACGGCGTCGACAAGGACGAGCGCGCCCAGGCCATCGAGCGCGAGGAGATCGAGCGCCTCGCCAAGGATCGCGACGACGAGCAGGCGATCCTCGACCGCAACACCTATGCACGCCTCTCCGATCTCCTGATCGGGCAGGCCCCGATCGCCGGACCGAAGGGTTTCAAGAAGGAGACCACCCTGACGCGGGAGCTCATCAACGAGTATCCGCGCTCGCAATGGTGGCAGTTCGCCGTGGTCGACGACCGTCTCATGACCGAGATGGAAGCGATGCAGAAGCAGTACGACGAGTCGAAGAAGCGTCTCGAGCAGCGCTTCCTCGACAAGGTCGAGAAGCTGCAGCGCGGCGACGAGCTCCCGCCCGGCGTGATGAAGATGGTCAAGGTCTTCGTCGCGGTGAAGCGCAAGATCCAGCCCGGCGACAAGATGGCCGGCCGCCACGGCAACAAGGGCGTCGTCTCGCGGATCGTGCCGATCGAGGACATGCCGTTCCTGGAAGACGGGACGCATGCCGATATCGTGCTCAACCCGCTCGGCGTGCCGAGCCGCATGAACGTCGGCCAGATCCTCGAGACCCATCTCGGCTGGGCCGCGGCAGGCCTCGGCCGCAAGGTCGGGCTCGCAGTGGATGCTTACCTGCGCAGCCATGACATCGCGCCGCTCAAGGCGGAGATGCAGGCGATCTACTCGCCGTCCGAACTCGAAGGGCTCAGCGACGAGGATTACGCAGAGGTCGGCAACAACCTGCGCCGCGGCGTGCCGATGGCGACGCCGATCTTCAACGGCGCCAAAGAGGCCGATATCGAGGCGATGCTGGAAATGGCCGGTCTCGACCGGTCGGCTCAGTCGACCCTCTATGACGGCCGCACCGGCGAGCCCTTCGACCGCAAGGTGACGATGGGCTACATCTACATGCTGAAGCTGCACCACCTCGTGGACGATAAGATCCACGCCCGGTCGATCGGTCCGTACTCGCTCGTCACCCAGCAGCCGCTGGGCGGCAAGGCGCAGTTCGGCGGTCAGCGCTTCGGCGAGATGGAGGTCTGGGCACTGGAGGCCTATGGCGCGGCCTACACGCTGCAGGAGATGCTCACGGTGAAGTCGGACGATGTCGCCGGCCGCACCAAGGTCTACGAGGCGATCGTCCGTGGCGACGACACCTTCGAGGCCGGTATCCCCGAGAGCTTCAACGTGCTCGTCAAGGAGATGCGTTCGCTCGGCCTCAACGTCGAGCTGACCTCGTCCAAGAAGACCGCCAACGACCAGATCGAGCCGCCTGCCGAGGCGGCCGAATAAGGCACGCTCCCGTGCCGGCTGAGGCGAGCCGGCACGGTTCGAGCGGGGAGGGGTAGCACCTTCCTAAACGGCCAGCGGCGACCCGGCCGGTCGCGGCGCCGACACATTTCAGTACGTGGCTGCCCGAGCGCGGGGCACCCCGTCATCAGGAGACGATCATGAACCAAGAGGTCATGAATCTTTTCAATCAGCAGGCACAGCCTCAGAGCTTCGACCAGATCAAGATCTCGATCTCGTCGCCTGAGAAGATCCTGTCGTGGTCCTTCGGCGAGATCAAGAAGCCCGAGACGATCAACTACCGGACGTTCAAGCCCGAGCGCGATGGCCTGTTCTGCGCGCGGATCTTCGGACCGATTAAGGATTACGAGTGCTTGTGCGGCAAGTACAAGCGCATGAAGTACAAGGGCGTCATCTGTGAGAAGTGCGGCGTCGAGGTCACCCTCGCGCGCGTGCGGCGTGACCGCATGGGCCATATCGAGCTCGCCGCGCCCGTGGCGCATATCTGGTTCCTGAAGTCGCTGCCCTCGCGCATTGGCCTCCTGCTCGACATGGCGCTCAAGGATCTCGAGCGGATCCTCTACTTCGAATCCTACGTCACGATCGAGCCGGGCCTCACCCCCTTGAAGGAGCGTCAGCTCCTGTCGGAGGAGGAGTACCTGCGCGCGCAGGAGGAGTACGGCGAGGACAGCTTCACCGCCATGATCGGCGCGGAAGCGATCCGTCGCATCCTGCAGGAGCTCGACCTCGACGGGATCGCGAACTCGCTTCGCGAAGAGATCGCGACGACAACATCCGAGCTGAAGCCGAAGAAGCTGCTCAAGCGCCTGAAGATCATCGAGGCCTTCCAGATGTCGGGCAACAAGCCCGAATGGATGATCCTCACCGTGGTGCCGGTGATCCCGCCGGATCTGCGTCCGCTCGTCCCCCTGGACGGAGGCCGCTTCGCCACGTCCGATCTCAACGACCTCTACCGCCGCGTCATCAACCGCAACAACCGTCTCAAGCGGCTGATCGAGTTGCGCGCGCCCGACATCATCATCCGCAACGAGAAGCGGATGCTGCAGGAGGCCGTTGACGCCTTGTTCGACAATGGCCGTCGCGGCCGCGTCATCACGGGCGCCAACAAGCGCCCTCTGAAGTCGCTCGCCGACATGCTCAAAGGTAAGCAGGGCCGTTTCCGCCAGAACCTGCTCGGCAAGCGCGTCGATTATTCGGGCCGCTCGGTCATCGTGGTCGGTCCGGAGCTGAAGCTGCACCAGTGCGGCCTGCCCAAGAAGATGGCGCTGGAGCTGTTCAAGCCGTTCATCTACGCGCGCCTCGACGCCAAAGGCTTCTCCGCCACCGTCAAGCAGGCGAAGAAGCTCGTCGAGAAGGAGAAGCCCGAGGTCTGGGATATCCTCGACGAGGTGATCCGCGAGCATCCGGTGATGCTCAACCGCGCCCCGACGCTCCACCGTCTCGGCATCCAGGCCTTCGAGCCGAAGTTGATCGAGGGCAAGGCGATCCAGCTGCACCCGCTCGTCTGCGCGGCGTTCAACGCCGACTTCGACGGCGACCAGATGGCCGTCCACGTGCCGCTCTCGCTCGAGGCCCAGCTCGAAGCGCGCGTGCTGATGATGTCGACGAACAACATCCTGCACCCGGCCAACGGTCAGCCGATCATCGTGCCCTCGCAGGACATCGTCCTCGGCCTCTACTACCTGTCGATCGTCGGCGAGGGTCTGCCCGGTGCCTTCGACGGCACCAACAAGCAGAACCCGATGCAGGGCGTCTACGGCACCGTAGGAGAGCTCGAGCACGCCCTCGCCGCAGGCGCGGTCAAGCTGCATTCCAAGATCAAGTGGCGCTGGAAGGGCATCGGCCCGGACGGCGAGCCGCTGACGAAGACCTACGACACCACGCCTGGCCGCGTGATCCTGTCCGGCGCCCTGCCGCTGCACAAGAACGTCCCCTTCGACGTCGTCAACAAGCTGATGACCAAGAAGGAGATCTCCGCGATGATCGACACCGTCTACCGCCATTGCGGTCAGAAGGAATCGGTCATCTTCTGCGACCGGATCATGGGTCTGGGCTTCAACCACGCGTTCAAGGCCGGCATCTCGTTCGGCAAGGACGACATGGTCGTGCCGGACAACAAGTGGCCGATCGTCGACGACACCCGCGCGCTCGTGAAGGATTACGAGCAGCAGTACAATGACGGCCTGATCACTCAGGGCGAGAAGTACAACAAGGTCGTCGACGCCTGGGCCAAGTGCTCCGACAAGCTCACCGCCGAGATGATGTTGCGCATCTCGACCGTGCAGAAGGACGAGAACGGCGCGGATAAGCAGGTCAACTCGATCTACATGATGAGCCATTCGGGTGCGCGCGGTTCGCCGGCGCAGATGAAGCAGCTTGCCGCCATGCGCGGCTTGATGGCCAAGCCCTCGGGCGAGATCATCGAGACGCCCATCATCTCGAACTTCAAGGAAGGCCTCGACGTTCTCGAGTACTTCAACTCCACCCACGGCGCCCGCAAGGGCCTCGCGGACACGGCGTTGAAGACCGCGAACTCCGGCTACCTCACCCGTCGTCTCGTCGACGTGGCGCAGGATGCGGTCATCCGCGAGGTCGATTGCGGCACGACCAACGGCATCAAGATGCGCGCCATCGTCGATGCCGGCCAGGTTGTGGCCCCGCTCTCGATCCGTATCCTCGGCCGCGCCACGGCCGAGGACCTGGTGGCCCAGGACGGCACCGTGATCGTCAAGACCAACGAGACGATCGAGGAGAAGCATCTGCCCGCCATCCAGGCGGCCGGCATCCAGGAGGTGAAGATCCGCTCGGTGCTCGTCTGCGCCACGAAGAGCGGCGTCTGCGCCACCTGCTACGGGCGCGATCTTGCCCGCGGCACGCCCGTCAACATGGGCGAGGCCGTCGGCGTCATCGCGGCGCAGTCGATCGGCGAGCCGGGCACGCAGCTCACCATGCGTACCTTCCACATCGGAGGCGCCGCGCAGATCGCCGACTCGTCCTTCATCGAGTCGAGCTTCGAGGGCACGATCAAGATCCGCAACAGGGCGCTGGCGCGCAACACCGACGGCGATCTGATCGCCACAGGTCGTAACGTCGCCGTCGTCATCGTCGGTTCGGATGGTTCCGAGCGGGCGGTCCACCGCCTGCAATACGGTGCGCGCCTGCGCGTCGACGAGGGCGACAAGGTCAAGCGCGGCCAGCGCATCGCCGAGTGGGACCCCTATACCCGTCCGATCATCACCGAGACCGACGGCGTGGTCGCCTACGAAGACCTCATCGACGGCCAGTCCATCACCGAGACCACCGACGAGTCGACCGGCATCGCCAAGCGCGTCGTCATCGACTGGCGCGGCACGGCTCGGACGGCGGATCTCAAGCCGGCGATGCTGGTGCTCGACAAGGACGGCAAGCCGATGAAGCTGCCGCGCGGCTCGGATGCCCGCTACTTCCTGCCCGTCGACGCCATCATCGGCTACGATCCGGGAGCGACGGTGAAGGCCGGCGACATCCTGGCTCGTGTCTCCACCGACTCGGCCAAGACCCGCGACATCACCGGCGGTCTGCCGCGGGTGGCGGAGCTGTTCGAGGCGCGTCGTCCGAAGGACGCGGCGATCATCGCCGAGAAGTCGGGCACGATCCAGTTCGGGCGCGACTACAAGAACAAGCGTCGTCTCACGCTGACGCCGCATGACGGTTCGGAGGCGGTCGAGTACCTGATCCCCAAGGGCAAGCACATCCACTTGCAGGACGGGGACGTGGTGGAGCTCGGCGACTACATCGTCGATGGCAACCCGGCGCCGCACGACATCCTGGCGATCAAGGGCGTGGAGGAGCTTGCCGCCTACCTCGTCAACGAGATCCAGGAGGTCTACCGGCTCCAGGGCGTGTCGATCAACGACAAGCACATCGAGGTCATCGTCCGGCAGATGCTGCAGAAGGTGGAGATCACCGATGGTGGCGATTCCGAGATCCTGACGGGCGATCAGATCGACCGGACGGAGCTCGCCGAGGTCAACGAGAAGCTCCTTGCCGAGGGCAAGAAGCCGGTCGTCGGCGTTCCGGTACTGCTCGGCATCACCAAGGCGAGCTTGCAGACGAAGTCGTTCATCTCGGCGGCCTCGTTCCAGGAGACCACCCGCGTCCTCACCGAGGCGGCCGTCAACGGCAAGATCGACTACCTCGAAGGCCTCAAGGAGAACGTGATCGTCGGATCGCTGATCCCGGCCGGAACGGGCTCGATGGCGGCCGATATCCGTGCCGTCGCACGGCGCCGCGACGCCATGATCCTCGAGCAGAAGGCGACCGAGAGCGGAGCCCACAAGCTCAACGAGCTACCCTCGGCCGCCGAGTAAGGCCACCGGGCTTAGACACTGTCCGAAGGGGCTGCCGAGAGGCGGCCCCTTCTTCGTTCCACCGCAATAATTCCGGAGTTCCGGCGAAACAGCCAAGGATTCCACCCTGACCCGAAGCGCCGATCGCCCCAGGAACGTTACGTTTCCTTCACATCCAGCCACTTCGCGGTTGACGTCAGGCGAATCCGGCTCTAACAGACCCACATTGAACGGCTGGCCGTAGGCGGTAGCCGATCGACGCGCTTCCTCAGAAGCCACGATCCAGACCGCCTAAACGCGACCGACATTCAAAACGACGAACACGTGTCAGTCTGGTACGACCGCGGGCCTAGCGTCTGTGGTCCTCTGCTCGCAACGACGCGCCAAAGGCTGATCGCAGCCTGGGGCGCGGTTTTGCGTTTCGCTGTACCCCAGCGGTCGACACGAGACAGATGATTTCGACGGTCGCCATGAGGCGACGCGTTGCGAGAGGATTGGCATGCCGACGATCAACCAGCTGATCGCCCAGCCGCGCAAGGCGCAGAAGAGCCGCAACAAGGTGCCGGCCCTCGAGGCCTGCCCGCAGAAGCGTGGCGTCTGCACGCGCGTCTACACGACGACCCCGAAGAAGCCGAACTCCGCGCTCCGCAAGGTCGCCAAGGTTCGTCTGACCAATGGCTTCGAGGTCATCGGCTACATCCCGGGCGAGGGCCACAACCTTCAGGAACACTCCGTGGTGATGATCCGCGGCGGCCGCGTGAAGGATCTTCCGGGCGTGCGCTACCACATCCTGCGCGGCGTGCTCGACACGCAGGGCGTCAAGGGCCGCAAGCAGCGCCGCTCGAAGTACGGCGCCAAGCGTCCGAAGTAAGATCTGCGTCCCAAGCAAGAATTCGCGCACCCCACAAGGATGTCGCCGGCCATTCGCCCAAGGCGGCCTGCGTGGGGTGGTTCAGATTGAAGTGATACCGATACGGAGCGAGCGATGTCCCGCCGCCATTCTGCCGAGAAGCGTGAAATCATCCCCGACGCCAAGTACGGCGACGTCGTGCTCACCAAGTTCATGAATTCGATCATGTACGAGGGCAAGAAGTCGATCGCCGAAGGCATCGTTTACGGCGCCTTCGACATCGTCGAGAGCCGCGCCCGCACGAACCCGATCGAGGTGTTCCGCGCCGCCCTCGACAATGTTGCCCCGGCCATCGAGGTCCGCT
This sequence comes from Methylobacterium sp., assembly GCF_019745455.1. Taxonomy (GTDB): domain Bacteria; phylum Pseudomonadota; class Alphaproteobacteria; order Rhizobiales; family Beijerinckiaceae; genus Methylobacterium. The sequence goes on along the minus strand of NZ_JAIETD010000020.1, from coordinate 81,508 downwards.
CGCGCCGCGTCGGCGGCGCCACCTACCAGGTTCCGGTCGAGGTTCGCACCGAGCGCCGCCAGGCGCTGGCGATCCGTTGGCTGATCCAGGCCGCCCGTGGTCGGAACGACCGCACCATGGTCGAGCGGCTCTCGGCCGAACTCCTCGATGCCGCGAACAACCGCGGCAACGCCGTCAAGAAGCGGGAAGACACGCACCGGATGGCGGAAGCCAACCGCGCCTTCTCGCACTACCGCTGGTAAGCGGCCTCAGGACTCTTCAGGAGCAATCCGATGCCCCGCACGCACGCGATCGAGGACTACCGCAACTTCGGCATCATGGCCCACATCGATGCTGGCAAGACCACGACCACCGAGCGGATCCTCTACTACACCGGCAAGTCCCATAAGATCGGCGAAGTCCACGACGGCGCCGCGACCATGGATTGGATGGAGCAGGAGCAGGAGCGTGGCATCACGATCACCTCGGCTGCGACTACCTGCTTCTGGCGCGAAAAGCGCCTGAACATCATCGACACTCCCGGCCACGTCGACTTCACGATCGAAGTGGAGCGGTCTCTGCGCGTGCTCGACGGCGCGGTCTGCGTCCTCGACGGCAACCAGGGCGTGGAGCCCCAGACCGAGACCGTCTGGCGTCAGGCTGACAAGTATGACGTGCCGCGCATCGTGTTCGTCAACAAGATGGACAAGATCGGCGCCGACTTCTTCAAATGCGTGGCGGACATCATCGACCGCGTCGCAGGCAAGCCGGTCTGCCTGCAGCTTCCCATCGGTGCGGAGACCAGCTTCACCGGCGTGATCGACCTGATCAAGATGAAGGCCGTCGTCTGGACGAGCGAGCAGCTCGGCGCCGATTTCTCCGAGAAGGAGATCCCGGCCGATCTCCTCGACCAGGCGGTCGAGTACCGGCTCAAGCTCGTCGAGGCCTGCGTCGAGATGGATGACGACGCCATGACGGCGTACCTGGACGGTGTCGAGCCGGATGCCGAGACGATGCGTCGTCTCGTGCGCACCGCCGTGCAACGCCGTGCGTTTCACCCGGTTCTCTGCGGCTCGGCCTTCAAGAACAAGGGCGTTCAGCCCCTGCTCGACGCGGTGGTGGATTACCTGCCCTCGCCCGAGGGCCGCGGCGAGATCAAGGGTCTGGATTTCAAGACCGAGGAAGAGGTCGTCCGCCATCCCACGGACACCGACCCCTTCTCAATGCTTGCCTTCAAGATCATGGACGACCCCCACGTTGGCACGATCACGTTCTGCCGCGTCTACTCGGGCAAGATCGAGTCCGGCGCCAACGTGATCAATTCGACCCGCGACAAGAAGGAGCGCGTCGGCCGCATGCTGCTGATGCACGCCAACAACCGTGAGGACGTCAAGGAAGCCTTCGCCGGCGACATCGTGGCGTTGGCCGGCCTCAAGGATACTCGGACCGGAGACACTCTCTGCGATCCGCAGAAGGCCGTCATCCTCGAGAAGATGGAGTTCCCCGAGCCGGTCATCGAGATCGCGGTCGAGCCGAAGTCGAAGGCCGACCAGGAGAAGCTCGGTATCGCCCTCGCCAAGCTCGCGGCGGAGGATCCGTCCTTCCGCGTCTCGACCGATCAAGAGTCGGGCCAGACCATCCTCAAGGGGATGGGCGAGCTCCACCTCGACATCAAGGTCGACATCCTGCGCCGCACCTACAAGGTCGACGCGAATATCGGCGCGCCTCAGGTGGCCTATCGTGAGAAGCTCACGAAGCGGACCGAGATCGACTACACCCACAAGAAGCAGACCGGCGGTACCGGTCAGTTCGCGCGGGTAAAGTTCGTGGTCGAGCCCAACGAGCCCGGCAAGGGCTTCGAGTTCGTCTCCAAGGTGATCGGCGGGTCGGTGCCCAAGGAATACATTCCGGGCGTCGAAAAGGGCCTCAACTCGGTGCTCGGCGCCGGTATCCTCGCGGGCTTCCCGGTGGTGGACATCAAGGTCGAGCTCGTGGACGGTGCCTACCACGACGTCGATTCGTCGGCTCTCGCCTTCGAGATCGCGTCACGCGCGGCGCTCCGTGAAGCCCTACAGAAGGGTGGTTCGGTGCTGCTCGAGCCGGTGATGAAGGTCGAGGTCGTCTCGCCGGAAGAGTATACCGGCTCGGTGATCGGGGATCTGAACTCCCGCCGTGGTCAGATCCAGGGCCAGGACATGCGCGGCAACGCCAACGTCATCAACGCGATGGTGCCGCTCGCCAACATGTTCGGCTACGTGAACCAGCTGCGCTCCTTCAGCCAGGGCCGCGCGAACTTCACGATGCAGTTCGACCATTACGAAGAGGTGCCGCGCGGCGAGGCCGAGAAGGTCGTCGCCAAGTACGCCTAAGGCGTATCGCTGCAGCACCCCACCCATTCATTCGGATAGACGGAGGCTACGATGGCCAAAGAGAAGTTTGCTCGCACGAAGCCGCACTGCAACATTGGCACGATTGGTCACGTTGACCACGGCAAGACGTCGTTGACGGCGGCGATCACGAAGGTGCTGGCGGAGTCGGGCGGCGCGACGTTCACGGCCTACGACCAGATCGACAAGGCACCCGAGGAGAAGGCACGCGGGATCACGATCTCGACCGCTCACGTGGAGTACGAGACGGCGAACCGTCACTACGCCCACGTCGACTGCCCGGGCCACGCGGATTACGTGAAGAACATGATCACGGGCGCGGCGCAGATGGACGGCGCGATCCTGGTGGTGTCGGCGGCCGACGGCCCGATGCCGCAGACCCGCGAGCACATCCTGCTCGCCCGCCAGGTCGGCGTTCCGGCGCTGGTGGTGTTCCTGAACAAGGTCGACCTCGTCGACGACGCCGAGCTCCTCGAGCTCGTCGAGATGGAGGTGCGCGAGCTCCTCTCCAAGTACGACTTCCCCGGCGACGACATCCCGATCACCAAGGGCTCGGCCAAGGTGGCTCTGGACAACGGCGACAAGGCGGTCGGCCATGACGCGGTGCTGGCCTTGATGGCGAGCGTGGATGCCTACATCCCGCAGCCCGAGCGTCCGATCGACAAGCCGTTCCTGATGCCGATCGAGGACGTGTTCTCGATCTCGGGCCGCGGCACGGTGGTGACGGGCCGGGTCGAGCGCGGCATCGTCAAGGTCGGCGAGACCGTGGAGATCGTCGGCATCCGGGCGACCCAGACCACCACGGTGACGGGCGTCGAGATGTTCCGCAAGCTGCTCGACCAGGGCCAGGCCGGCGACAATGTCGGCGTGCTCCTGCGCGGCACCAAGCGCGAGGACGTCGAGCGCGGCCAGGTCGTGTGCAAGCCCGGCTCGGTCAAGCCGCACACCAAGTTCAAGGCCGAGGCCTACATCCTGACCAAGGAGGAGGGCGGGCGCCACACCCCGTTCTTCACCAACTACCGGCCTCAGTTCTACTTCCGCACCACCGACGTGACCGGCGTGTGCGAGTTGCCCGAGGGCACCGAGATGGTGATGCCGGGCGACAGCGTCACCATGGACGTCACCCTCATCGTGCCCGTCGCCATGGAAGAGAAGCTGCGCTTCGCCATCCGTGAAGGCGGCCGAACCGTCGGCGCCGGCGTCGTCGCCGCTATCAACGATTAATCACACGAAACGATCACGTCCGCAGGGAACGATCGGGGGCGGGTCCTCGCGCCCGCCCCTTCAACGTCCCGCCAAGGTTTAGGTCATGAACGGTCAGAATATTCGTATCCGCCTCAAGGCGTTCGACCATCGCATTCTCGATGCGTCGACCCGTGAGATCGTCTCGACCGCCAAGCGCACCGGCGCCACCATCCGTGGTCCGATCCCGCTGCCGACGCATATCGAGAAGTTCACCGTCAACCGCTCGCCGCACATCGACAAGAAGTCGCGCGAGCAGTTCGAGATGCGCACGCACAAGCGTGTGCTCGATATCGTCGATCCGACGCCCCAGACCGTGGACGCGCTGATGAAGCTCGACCTCGCCGCCGGCGTGGACGTGGAGATCAAGCTCTAAGTCCCGCGGGGATTTAGAGCTTACCGTTTCATCGCGCGAGGGAGATACCTATGCGCTCAGGCGTCATTGCACAGAAGGTCGGGATGACCCGCATCTTTACGGATGCTGGGGAACACGTGCCCGTGACCGTGCTCAAGATCGATCAATGCCAGGTGGTTGCCCACCGCACCGTCGAGAAGAACGGCTACGTCGCCCTTCAGGTCGGCGTCGGCAAGGCCAAGGTAAAGAACGTGTCGGCCGCCGAGCGTGGCCGCTTCGCGGTCGCCAAGGTCGAGCCGAAGCAGAAGCTTGCCGAGTTCCGCGTGTCCGAGGACGCGATGATCCCGGTCGGTGCCGAGATCACGGCCGACCACTTCATTCCTGGTCAGTTCGTCGATGTCACCGGCACAACCACCGGCAAGGGCTTTGCCGGCGGCATGAAGCGCTGGAACTTCGGCGGTCTGCGCGCCACCCACGGCGTATCGATCTCGCACCGTTCGATCGGTTCGACCGGTGGCCGTCAGGACCCCGGCAAGACCTTTAAGAACAAGAAGATGCCCGGCCATATGGGCGTCGATCGGGTCACCACCCAGAACCTGCGCGTCGTGCGCACGGACCCTGAGCGTGGCCTCATCCTCGTCGAGGGCGCCGTACCGGGCGTCGCCGGCGGTTGGATCCAGATCCGCGACGCGGTGAAGCGCAAGCTTCCCGCTGACGTTCCGCAGCCTGGCAAGTTCCGTGAGCAGGGCGCCTCCGCCCCTGCCACCGAAGCGCCGGCTCCCGAGGCTCCCGCTTCCGAGGAGAACGCGTGATGAAGCTCGATATCACCACGCTCGACGGCGCCCAGGCCGGCTCGGTCGAGCTCGACGAGGCCATTTTCGGCCTCGAGCCCCGCGCAGATTTGCTCCAGCGCATGGTACGCTGGCAGCTCGCCAAGCGCCGCGCCGGCACTCATGCGGTCAAGAACCGCTCTGAGGTCGATCGCACGCGCAAGAAGCTGTACAAGCAGAAGGGCACCGGTAACGCCCGTCACGGCGCCGCCTCCGCTCCGCAGTTCCGCGGTGGCGGTCGTGCCTTCGGTCCGATCGTGCGCAGCCATGCTCACGATCTGCCGAAGAAGGTCCGTGCGCTTGCCCTCAAGCACGCGCTCTCGGCCAAGGCGAAGGACTCGACGCTCATAATCGTCGACGACGTGACGCTGGCCGATGGCAAGACCAAGGGTCTCGTCGAGCGCTTCGACAAGATGGGTCTGTCGAGCGCGCTGATCATCAGCGGGGCCGAGGTCGACGTGAACTTCGGTCGCGCCGCCCGCAACATCCCGATGATCGACGTGCTGCCGGTCCAGGGCATCAACGTCTATGACATCCTGCGCCGCGACAAGCTCGTGCTGACGCGCGCTGCCGTCGATGCGCTGGAGGCGCGTTTCAAATGAGTGCCGATCCGCGCCACTACGACATCATCGTCTCCCCGGTCATCACCGAGAAGGCGACGAACCTCACCGAGCAGAACAAGGTCGTCTTCCGGGTCGCCCCGAAGGCTACCAAGCCGCAGATCAAGGAAGCGGTCGAGAAGCTGTTCGACGTCAAGGTGGTGGGCGTGAACACGCTCGTCACCAAGGGGAAGAAGAAGATCTTCCGCGGTCTGCGCGGGCAGCGTTCGGACGTGAAGAAAGCGATCGTCACCCTCGCCGAAGGCGAGACGATCGACGTCACGACCGGCCTCTGAGACAGTCGGGTTAAGGATTACCACCGATGGCCTTGAAGACATTCAAACCGGTCACGCCGAGCCTTCGCCAGCTCGTGCTCGTCGACCGCCGTGAGCTCTACAAGGGCAAGCCGGTCAAGAAGCTCACCGAGGGCAAATCGTCGTCCGGCGGACGCAACAATCTCGGCCGCATCACCGTTCGCTTCCGCGGCGGTGGTCACAAACGCACCCTGCGCAACGTCGACTTCAAGCGTCGCGAACAGCTTGGCGTGACGGCGACCGTGGAGCGGATCGAGTACGATCCGAACCGCACCGCCTTCATCGCGCTGATCACCTATCCGGACGGCGTGCAGAGCTACATCCTGGCTCCCCAGCGTCTTTCGCCAGGCGACAAGGTCATTGCCGCAGAACAGGTCGACATCAAGCCCGGCAATGCCGGCCCCGTCGGCAACATGCCGGTCGGTACGATCATTCACAACATCGAACTGAAAATCGGCAAGGGTGGCGCGATCGCCCGTTCGGCCGGCAACTACGCTCAGATCGTTGGCCGCGACCAGGGATACGTTACGCTTCGTCTGAACTCGGGCGAGCAGCGTCTGGTCCACGGCCAGTGCTTCGCCAGCGTCGGCGCCGTCTCGAACTCCGACCACATGAACATCTCGCTCGGCAAGGCGGGACGCAATCGCTGGCTCGGCAAGCGCCCGCATGTCCGCGGCGTCGCGATGAACCCGGTCGATCACCCGCATGGCGGCGGTGAGGGACGTACCTCTGGCGGCCGTAACCCGGTCACCCCATGGGGCGTGCCGACGAAGAGGAAGAAGACCAGGTCCAATAAGCGGACCGACGTCTTCATCCTGTCCAGCCGCCACAACCGCAAGAAGTAACCATCATGGCACGCTCGCTCTGGAAGGGGCCGTTCATCGACGGCTACCTCCTCAAAAAGGCCGAGGCCGCTCGTGGCTCGAGCCGCAACGAAGTCATTAAGATCTGGAGCCGCCGCTCCACGATCCTTCCGCAGTTCGTCGGGCTCACATTCGGTGTGCACAACGGGCAGAAGCACATCCCGGTCTACGTCTCCGAGGAAATGGTCGGCCATAAGTTCGGCGAGTTCTCGCCGACCCGCACCTTCCACGGTCACGCGGCCGACAAGAAGGCAAAGAGGCGCTGAGATGGGCAAGCAAGCCACCCCCCGCGCGCTGCCGGACAATGAGGCCAAGGCCGTCGCCCGCATGCTGCGCGTGTCGCCCCAGAAGCTGAATCTCGTCGCGCAGCTCATCCGCGGAAAGAAGGTCGACTCGGCGCTTGCCGATCTTGAATTCTCCCGCAAGCGGATCGCCCGCGAGGTCAAGAAGTGCCTCGAGAGCGCCATCGCGAATGCGGAGAACAACCACGACCTCGATGTCGACGATCTTGTCGTCAAAGAGGCCTTCGTCGGAAAGGCGCTGGTTCTCAAGCGCTTCCACGCCCGTGCCCGCGGTCGCGGCGCCCGTATCCTGAAGCCCTTCGCGAACCTCACCATCGTGGTGCGCGAAGTCCCGACCGCCGAAGCGGCGTGAGGAGGACCTGATGGGCCAGAAAATCAATCCGATCGGTCTGCGGCTCGGTATCAACCGGACCTGGGACTCGCGCTGGTTTGCTCAGAAGGGTGAGTACGCCAAGCTGATGCACGAGGACGTGGCGATTCGCGCTTCGCTCATGAAGCAGCTCAAGCAAGCCGCGGTCTCGAAGATCGTCATCGAGCGTCCGCACCGGAAGTGCCGCGTCACCATTCACTCTGGTCGTCCGGGTGTCGTGATCGGCAAGAAGGGCGCGGATATCGAGAAGCTGCGCAAGCTCGTCGGCACGATGACCAAGGCCGACGTGACCATCAACATCGTCGAGGTGCGCAAGCCCGAGATCGACGCCACCCTGGTGGCCGACTCGATCGCGCAGCAGCTCGAGCGTCGTGTCGCCTTCCGCCGCGCCATGAAGCGCGCGGTTCAGTCGGCGATGCGCCTGGGTGCCGAGGGCATCCGCATCAATTGCTCGGGCCGACTCGGCGGCGCCGAGATCGCGCGCCAGGAATGGTACCGTGAGGGCCGCGTTCCGCTGCATACCCTGCGGGCGGACGTCGATTACGGTGTCGCCACCGCCTTCACGACCTACGGGACGTGCGGGATCAAGGTTTGGGTGTTCAAGGGAGAGATCCTCGAGCACGACCCGATGGCGCAGGACAAGCGCGCTCAGGACGAGGGTGGCCGCTCCGGTGGTCGCCGTGAGCGCGATGGCGAAGGCGGCCGCGAGCGCGGCCGTCGCGATCACGCCTGATCGCACGCCCGATACAAGGAAGGTGTTGAGAGGCTGCCATGTTGCAACCCAAGAAGACCCGGTTTCGTAAGCAGTTCAAGGGCCGCATCCACGGTGCGGCCAAGGGCGGCTTCGAGCTGAATTTCGGTAGCTTCGGACTGAAGGCCATCGAGCCGGAGCGGATTACCGCGCGTCAGATCGAGGCAGCCCGCCGCGCGATCACCCGCGAGATGAAGCGCCAGGGCCGCGTCTGGATCCGGATCTTCCCGGATGTTCCGGTCACGGCCAAGCCCACCGAAGTCCGCATGGGCTCCGGTAAGGGCGCGCCCGAGTTCTGGGCCGCTCGCGTCCATCCCGGACGCATCATGTTCGAAGTCGACGGCGTCGCCGAGGACATCGCCAAGGAGGCCCTGCGCCTCGGTGCGGCGAAGCTCCCGATCCGCACGCGCGTCGTCCAGCGTATTGCCGATTGAGAGGGGAGGGGATCATGAAGTCGTCACAGAGACAGTCGGATCTGGCCGCCCTGTCGCCGGACCAGTTGAACGATGAGTTGCTCAACCTGAAGAAGGAGCAGTTCAACCTGCGCTTCCAAGGCGCCACTGGGCAGCTCGAGAACGTCGCGCGTGTCCGTGAGGTCCGCCGCGATATCGCCCGTGTCCGCACGCTGCAGCGTCAGAAGACGCTTGCTACGGCCCAGGCCTGAGGAGTCACACCACATGCCGAAGCGCGTATTGCAGGGCGTCGTCGTTAGCGACAAGGGTCAGAAGACCATCGTCGTCAAGGTGGAGCGTCGCTTCACCCATCCGGTGATGAAGAAGACCGTTCGTCGCTCCAAGAACTATCATGCCCATGACGAGGCGAATATTGCGAAGATCGGGCAGACGGTCTCCATCGAGGAGTGCCGTCCGTTTTCCAAGACCAAGACATGGAAGCTGGTCGACGGTGCTGTTGTCGAGGTTGCGGCCGAAGCCTGAACCACGGATCCATCCGGACACGAAAACGGGCGCAGAATTCTGCGCCCGTTTTCGTTTGCCTAATAATTCATGCGTCCCATTTTGAAGGCCGCTGCGACGCCCGTTCAACGCCGCGGCTTCGCGGGCTTCCGGTTCGCCGGTTTTGGAACGCCGATCGGTTTACGCGGCATCTGCGCGGAAAGTGCCATCCTGGCAATGTCATGCGGCCGCGGTGCACCGGCCGCGATGCGCCTGAGTGCCTCCGCCATCTCCTCGATCATCTGAGCCGATTCGCCCTCGAGGGTCTCCTCCGCTCGAATGCCGTTGAGTTCGGGTGCGATTTCCTCGGCTGCCTCCCGCAATTCTGCGATCAGCTCGGCGGGGCTCCAGCGGGGATAGGATGGTTCGGCCATGGCATGAGGATATGGCAGGAGGCATCGCGCGCCACAACCGAACTCAGCTCTTGCGCCAGCCTGACCTGACCGTCGATTTATCCCTTGCGCGATCCGTCCGCCTATAGTAGTGCGCATGGCTTCGCGACATTCGAGACGGGTGCTTGCACCTTTCGTACGCGGCGACCGCGCCGGTGTTCAGAACACCGAATGCGCGGTCCTTCATATGAGCCGGGGGCATCAGATCCCCATCAGGCGTCGTCCGCCGGACAATACCGTCCGCGTGCGGAAACCCGTCTGAAACAAGGAAAGGTCACTCTTGTGATCCAGATGCAGACGAATCTGGACGTCGCCGACAATTCTGGTGCACGTCGCGTGATGTGCATCAAGGTGCTCGGCGGGTCGAAGCGCAAATATGCCGGCGTCGGCGACATTATCGTCGTCTCCGTCAAGGAGGCGATCCCGCGCGGCCGCGTCAAGAAAGGCGACGTCATGAAGGCGGTCGTCGTTCGCACCGCGAAGGAAGTGAAGCGCGCCGACGGTTCGGTGATCCGCTTCGACAAGAACGCCGCCGTTCTGATCAACAATCAGAAGGAGCCGATCGGCACCCGCATCTTCGGACCGGTTCCGCGCGAGCTTCGCGGCCGCAACCACATGAAGATCATCTCGCTCGCGCCGGAGGTGCTGTGATGGCTGCCAAGGTCAAGAAGGGCGACAAGGTCGTCGTTCTCACCGGCCGCGACAGGGGTCGCTCGGGTGAGGTGATTCAGGTGCTCCCGAAGGAAGATCGCGCGCTCGTTCGCGGCATCAACCTCGTGAAGAAGCACCAGAAGCAGACGCAGAACCAGGAAGGCGGAATTGTCTCGAAAGAGGCCGCCATCCATCTCTCCAACATCGCCGTCGCCGACCCCAAGGATGGGCAGCCGACGCGGGTTGGTTTCCGCATTCTCGACGACGGCCGCAAGGTCCGGTTCGCCAAGCGCTCGGGGGATCTGATCGATGGCTGAGAAGAACGCTGACAACTACGTCCCTCGCCTGCGCAAGCACTACGACGAAGTCGTGCGCCAGAAGTTGATCGAGGAGTTCGGTTACAAGAACCCGATGCAGGTTCCTGTGATCGAGAAGATCGTGATCAATATGGGCGTCGGCGAGTCGACCGCTGATTCGAAGAAGGCCTCGGTGGCGGCGGGCGATCTTGCCCTCATTGCCGGCCAAAAGCCGGTCATCACCCGGGCCCGCAAGGCGATCGCGACCTTCAAGGTCCGCGAGGGCATGCCGATCGGCTGCAAGGTGACGCTCCGCAAGGCGCGCATGTACGAGTTCATGGATCGCCTAGTCACGATCGCGCTGCCGCGCGTCCGCGACTTCCGCGGCCTGAACCCGCGCTCCTTCGACGGTCGCGGGAACTATGCCCTCGGGCTTAAGGAGCACCTCGTGTTTCCTGAGATCTCCTACGACAAGGCCGAGGCGACCTGGGGCATGGACATCGTGATCCAGACCACGGCTCAGACCGATGCTGAGGCGCGCGCGCTCCTCACGCAGTTCCGATTCCCGTTCCGGCAGTAAGCGCCTCGTGGCTCTTATACGCGGACACCGGAGACAGACATGGCAAAGAAAAGCTCAGTCGAGAAAAACAACCACCGCAAGGAGTTGGTGAAGCGGTTCGCCGCCAAGCGCAAGGCGCTGCTCGCCACCGCCAACAACGACTCCCTCGAGATGGAGGAGCGCTTCGAGGCACGCCTCAAGCTCGCGGAACTTCCCCGCAACTCGTCCGCGACACGCATCCGCAACCGCTGCGGCATGACCGGCCGTCCGCGCGCGTTCTATCGCAAGATGGGCGTGTCGCGCATCGCGCTTCGCGAACTCGGCAACCAGGGTCTGATCCCCGGTCTCGTCAAGTCGAGCTGGTAAGGAGCACGCACCATGGTCAACGATCCCGTGGGCGATATGCTCACCCGCATCCGCAATGGACAGCAGCGTCGGCGCAACGTCGTCCAGACGCCCGGCTCCCGTCTGCGCGCGAGCGTTCTCGACGTTCTGAAGTCCGAGGGCTACATCCGTGATTACGCCACCACCGATTTCGGAAACGGCCGCACGGAATTCGCGATCGAGCTGAAGTACTATGACGGCCAGCCCGTCATCCGCTCGATCCAGCGTGTCTCGAAGCCCGGCCGCCGCGTCTACTCGTCGGTCGGTGAACTCCCCCGCGTCGCCGACGGCCTCGGCGTTACCATCGTGTCCACCCCGCAGGGCGTCATGGCCGACCACGAGGCGCGTGAGCGCAACGTCGGCGGCGAAGTGCTCTGCAAGGTGTTCTGATCTCGGACGATAAGGAGGAAAGGCCATGTCTCGCGTAGGCAAGAAGCCCGTTCCCGTCCCGTCCGGCGTGACGGCGACGGTGACCGGTCAAACGGTGAAGATGAAGGGCTCGAAGGGCGAACTCCAGTTCGTCGTTCCGAACCTGGTGGACGTTTCGTTCGCGGACGGCGCGGTTTCCGTGCAGCCGAAGAACCAAACCAAGGAAGCGCGTTCGCTCTGGGGCACCTCGCGTGCTCAGGTCGCGAACCTCGTCGAGGGCGTATCGAAGGGCTTCGAGAAGAAGCTCGAGATCACCGGCGTCGGCTATCGTGCGGCGATGGCCGGCAAGGCCCTCAAGCTGTCGCTCGGCTACAGCCACGACATCGAGTACGAAATCCCGGCCGGCATCACCATCACGACGCCCAAGCCCACGGAAATCGTGATCACGGGCATCGACCGGCAGGTTGTCGGTCAGGTCGCCGCCGAGATCCGCGACTATCGCGGTCCCGAGCCCTACAAGGGCAAGGGCGTGAAGTATGCGGGTGAGTTCATCTTCCGCAAGGAAGGCAAGAAGAAGTAAGGGCCGGCGATCATGTCACGCAAAATCGATGCACTCGACCGCCGCAAGGCTCGTGTGCGCCGCGCGCTGCGGGCCGCGGCGAACGGACGGCCCCGTCTCTCGGTGTTCCGTTCGTCCAAGCAGATCTACGTCCAGGTAATCGACGACGCCGAGGGTCGTACCCTCGCCGCCGCTTCGAGCATCGACAAGGGTCTCAAGGGCGATCTGAAGACTGGGGCCGATGTTGCCGCAGCGGCGGCGGTCGGCAAGCTCGTTGCCGAGCGCGCCAAGGCGGCTGGGGTCACCAAGGTGATCTTCGACCGGTCCGGCTACCTCTTTCACGGCCGCGTCAAGGCGTTGGCCGAGGCTGCCCGCGAAGGCGGTCTGGAGTTCTGAGAATTGGCGGTAGGGGATGGCCTTGGGCCATCCCTCGATTCTAGCGAATCAAGCGAGCGGGTCTGCCAACCTGCGCCAGTGAGATAACGGAAAGACAGCATGGCACGTGAACGGGAAGGCGGGGGCCGCGGCCGCCGCGACGAGCGCGAAGAGCGCGACAGCGAGTTCGTTGACAAGCTCGTACATATCAACCGCGTCGCCAAGGTGGTGAAGGGTGGCCGTCGCTTCGGCTTCGCTGCTCTCGTCGTCGTCGGCGACCAAAAGGGCCGCGTCGGCTTCGGTCACGGCAAGGCCCGTGAGGTTCCCGAGGCGATCCGCAAGGCGACTGAAGCCGCCAAGCGCGGTCTCGTCCGCGTGGCCCTCCGCGAGGGTCGGACGCTGCACCACGACGTGCAGGGCCGTCATGGGGCCGGCAAGGTGATTCTGCGCGCAGCGCCACAAGGTACCGGCATCATCGCCGGCGGCCCGATGCGCGCCGTGTTCGAGACCCTCGGCATGCAGGATGTAGTCGCCAAGAGCCTCGGCTCGTCGAACCCCTACAACCTCGTCCGCGCGACCTTCGACGCGCTGAAGAACGAGGACAGCCCGCGCGCGGTCGCCGCTCGTCGCGGCATCAAGGTGTCGGCCCTTCAGGCCCGCCGCCGTGACGCCGACCCGACCGACCTGTCCGAAGCAGCCGTGGCTTAAGGGAGGGTCCGATGGCACAGAAGACACTCCGCATCGAGCAGATCGGTTCCCCGATCCGCCGTGAGGGCGATCAACGCGCGACGCTGATCGGCCTCAAGCTCAACAAGCTGCACCGTGTTTCCGAGCTGGAGGATACTCCCTCCGTGCGCGGGATGATCCGCAAGGTTCAGCACCTCGTGCGCGTCCTCGACGACGCGGCCTGAGGGAGGGCATCATGAAGCTGAACGAAATTCGCGATAACGACGGCGCAACCAAGAACCGGATGCGCGTCGGCCGGGGCATCGGCTCCGGCAAGGGCAAGACCGCGGGCCGCGGCGTGAAGGGTCAGAAGGCCCGCACCGGCGTCTCGATCAAGGGCTTCGAGGGCGGTCAGATGCCGCTGCATCGTCGCCTCCCGAAGCGGGGCTTCAACAATCTGTATTCCACGGATCTGAACGAGGTGAATCTCGGTCGCATCCAGGAGGCTGTTGATGCCGGCCGTATCGAGGCAGGTGCGACCATCACGGTTGAGACACTGATCGCGGCCGGCATCTGTGCGCGAGCACGCGACGGCGTGAAGCTCCTTGGCGTCGGCGAGTTGACCACCAAGCTCGCCTTCAAGGTGACCCGTGCTTCTAAATCCGCCATCGCGGCGGTGGAGAAAGCCGGCGGCTCGGTCACGGTCGAATTTGCCGACGGTGTCTCCACCCGCGGCAAGACCGACAGCGCGGTTGCGTAGACGCACCACGCTCTTTAAGTCGAACCCCTGAGCGGCGGCCCGTGCGACCTGCGCGTGGCCGCCGTCTTCGTTATGTGACGGGTGTGAATACACCCGGCCGAATAGGTTTTCAGGAACCGAGACCATGGCCTCAGCCGCTGAGCAGCTCGCCGCGAACCTCAATTTCGGGGCGATCGCCAAGGCCGACGAACTCAAGAAGCGCATCTGGTTTACGCTGGGTGCGCTCGTGGTGTTCCGGCTCGGCACCTACATCCCGATCCCCGGCATCGATCCTGAGCAATTCGCGCGCAACTTCCAGAGCCAGGCCGGCGGTGTGCTGGGCCTGTTCAACATGTTCTCCGGCGGTGCCGTCGAGCGCATGGCGATCTTCGCGCTCAACATCATGCCGTACATCTCGGCCTCGATCATCATCCAGCTTCTTACCTCGGTGATTCCGACGCTCGAAGCTCTGAAGAAAGAGGGGGAGTCCGGCCGCAAGGTCATCAATCAGTACACGCGCTATCTCACGGTCGTGTTGGCGCTGGTTCAGAGTTGGGGCATCGCCATCGGCTTGCAGGGGTCGAGCGCCGCGACCGATCCTGGACCGTTCTTCATCCTGTCGACGGTGATCACCCTGACAGGCGGAACGCTGTTCCTGATGTGGATCGGTGAGCAGATCACCTCGCGCGGCATCGGTAACGGCTCCTCGCTCATCATCTTCGCCGGGATTGTTGCGCACCTGCCGACGGCGATCATCGGCGCGCTCGAATTGAGCCGCACCGGAGGCCTCTCGGCGGCCGTGATCCTGGGCGTCGGTATTGCCGCGGCCGTCCTCGTCTACTTCATCGTCTTCATGGAGCGGGCCCAGCGCCGGATCCTGATCAACTACCCCAAGCGGCAGGTCGGCAATAAGATGTACGAGGGTCAGACCTCGTTCCTGCCCCTGAAGCTGAACACTGCCGGCGTGATTCCGCCGATCTTCGCCTCGTCGCTTCTGCTGCTTCCGGCGACGATCGCGAGCTTCTCGGCGAACCAGGGCGGGACCGGCATCCTCGCCACCATTACCACCTATCTCGGCCACGGCCGACCGCTCTACATGCTGCTTTACGCGGCCCTGATCATCTTCTTCGCCTTCTTCTACACCGCCGTTGTGTTCAACCCGGAGGAAACGGCCGACAATTTGAAGAAGCAGGGCGGCTTCATACCCGGTATTCGGCCTGGTGAGCGGACGGCCGCCTTCATCGACAAGGTGCTGACGCGGATCACCGTCATCGGTGCACTGTATCTGACCCTGGTCTGTCTGGTGCCCGAAATTCTTGCGTCTCAAGTGTCGGCGAGTCTCGGTTTCGGCGGCACGTCGCTGCTGATCGTGGTGTCTGTCACGATGGACACCGTTGCCCAGATCCACGGGCATCTGATAGCCCACCAATATGAGGGATTGGTGAAGAAGGCCAAGCTGCGCGGGGCGACGCCCAAGAGGCGCTGAGCCGTCCTCGGCACGGATTTCACGGCGGCGTCGTAAAAGGCGCCGCGGCCGATCAAGAAGCCCGGCTGCGGGTCAAACACGAGGAAGCGACGCCCATGCGGATCATCCTGCTCGGACCGCCCGGAGCCGGCAAGGGAACTCAGTCTGCCCGCATCGTCGAGCGCTTCGGCATTCCGCAGCTCTCGACAGGCGACATGCTACGCGCCGCTGTAGCCGCTGGAACTCCGGTTGGACTCGAGGCGAAGTCGATCATGGAAAGCGGCGGGCTGGTCACGGATTCCGTCGTCGTCGGTATCGTCGCCGACCGGATCGAGGAAGCCGACGCGCGGTCCGGCTTCATCCTCGACGGCTTCCCTCGCACGGTGGATCAGGCAATCGCTCTCGATCGGATGCTGTCCGACAAGGGTCTATCCCTGACGACGGTCATCGAGTTCGTGGTGGATGAAAGCGCCCTCGTCGGCCGGATCGCCAAGCGGGCCGAGGAGACCGCCGCACGCGGTGAGCCCGTTCGCAAGGACGATACCCCCGAGGTCTTCAAGACCCGTCTCGACGCCTACAAGATGCAGACCGCACCGCTCTCGGCTTATTACGGTAGCCTCGGGACGCTCGAGACCGTGGATGGAATGAAGCCGGTCGATCAGGTCACCGAAGATCTCTTGAAGATCCTCGAGGCCCACGCCGAAACTGCCGCCTCCTGACACTCGATCAGATCGAGGGTTGACAGGGTGTGCTCAGCGCGCTACCCGACCGACCTTCGTCCAGATGCGTCATGGGTCCGAGGTACCTCGTCGAGGGGCCGCGGGCCGATTTGTCGTTACGGACGGCGTGCAGGGGCCGGCCTCCACCGGACGCACGTCTCAGCAATCTCGGCCGGGCGGATCGTCCCGCGCCACTGGAGAATGACCTTGGCCCGTATCGCTGGCGTTAACATCCCGACCAACAAGCGCGTCGTCATCGCGCTGCAGTACATCCACGGCATCGGCCCGAAGAAGGCCGAGGAGATCACAGGCAAGGTCGGCATTCCGGCCGAGCGCCGCGTGAACCAACTCACCGACGCCGAGGTGCTGTCGATTCGCGAGACGATCGACCGCGACTACATCGTCGAGGGCGACCTGCGCCGCGAAGTGTCGATGAACATCAAGCGCCTGATGGATCTTGGCTGCTACCGCGGTCTGCGCCATCGCCGCAACTTGCCGGTCCGCGGCCAGCGCACGCACACCAATGCGCGTACTCGCAAGGGCAAGTCGAAGCCCATCGCCGGTAAGAAGAAGTAATCCTTCGCGCTTGGGAGGCCGTGCTTCGCTCGGCTTCCTAACCGTTGCAACGGGTGGCCCACGTGGCTGCCTGGCATGACGAGCTGGTTCAACATGTGCCGCCGTCAGATCGACATCAGAAATCCCGAGCGCCTGGCATTACGGGCGCGCCTGAAGGACGAGAGATAAGATGGCTAAGGAAGCAACCCGCGTTCGTCGTCGCGAGCGCAAGAATATCGTGTCGGGCGTCGCGCACGTGAATGCCTCGTTCAACAACACGATGGTCACAATCACCGACGCGCAGGGCAACACCATCTCATGGTCGTCGGCTGGCGCGATGGGCTTCAAGGGCTCACGCAAGTCGACGCCCTACGCTGCCCAGGTCGCGGCGGAGGACGCGGCCCGCAAGGCATCCGAGCACGGCATGCGCACCCTTGAGGTCGAGGTCTCCGGTCCGGGGTCCGGCCGTGAATCGGCGTTGCGCGCGCTCCAGGCTGCCGGCTTCACGGTTACCTCGATCCGCGATGTGACATCGATCCCCCACAACGGCTGCCGTCCGCGCAAGCGTCGTCGGGTCTGATCGAGCAGCGGCTGGCGTGACGGAGACGGAGAAACGCGTGTCGGGTGCGGGCAAGCCCCTTCCGGGTGTGCTGCGTTGGAATCTCGGCGACCTCACGGTTACCGTGCTCAATGACGGCTACCTGCAGGGCTCCCTCGATCTCGTCACGGGCATTTCTAAGGATGAAGCCGGTTCGCTTCAGGCGGCCGGCTTCCGAGCCGACGCACCGCGGATCACGCTCAACGCATTTCTGATCACCGGTCCGGGCCGCAAACCGATCTTGATCGACACGGGTATGGGCGGTCTCGGCGGCGAGACGCTCGGTCATGTTCCGGCTGCTCTGGCCGTCGCTGGCGTTGGAGCCGATGAGATCGAGACGGTGCTTCTCACGCACCTTCATCCCGATCACGCCGGCGGCCTGATCGACGCTGACGGCAAGGCCTTCTATCCGAATGCGAGCCTCGTGTTGCATGCCAACGAGGCCGCGCATTGGCTCGATGCCGGAGCAATGTCGCGGGCTCCGGACGCGGCCAAGCCGTATTTCGAGAACGCGCAGAAAGCGGTCGCACCTTACGCCGGACGAATGACGCTCCACACGGGTGGGGATGTCGGACCTGGTGTCGAGGCAGTGCCATTGCCGGGTCATACGCCAGGGCATACCGGTTTCCGGATCGGCACGGGCCGACACACGCTGATGATGTGGACTGACGTCGTCCACCTCCCGGCGATCCAGTTCAAGAACCCGGAGGCCGGGGTTTCGTTCGACGTAGACGGCGACCAGGCCCGGATTGTGCGCAAGCGCGTCCTCGACGAGGTCGCCAGCGAGCGTTGCCTGATCGCCGGTTCCCATCTGGAGTTCCCAGCGCTGGGCTACGTCGCGCGCGACGGCGCCGGCTACAGCTTCGTGCCGGAGCTCTGGGTGGCGGCACAGTGACGGACGCGGAAACGCGGACGAGAGATTTCGAGGCCGTACGGCGCTGGGCGTAGCGTCGAACGGAATCCGGCGCGGACACCACTAATGGTCCGCGTAGACTTTGCGAGAGGTAGGACCGTGGTCATTCAGAAGAACTGGCAAGAGCTCATCAAGCCGAACAAGCTCCAGGTCTCGACCGGGCACGACCCCAAGCGGGTCGCCACCGTGGTGGCCGAGCCGCTCGAGCGCGGCTTCGGCACGACACTGGGCAATTCGCTGCGTCGCGTGCTGCTGTCCTCGCTTCAGGGCGCAGCCGTGACTTCCGTGCAGATCGACGGCGTGCTGCATGAATTCTCGTCGATCCCGGGCGTGCGCGAGGACGTCACCGACATCGTCCTCAACATCAAGACCATCGCGATCCGCTCGCAGACCGAAGCGCCGAAGCGCCTGACGCTGCGCAAGACCGGCCCCGGCGTCGTCACCGCCGGCGATATCAGCGCAGTCGGCGACATTCAGATCCTCAACCCAGACCTCGTGATCTGCACGCTCGACGATGGCGCTGAGATCCGGATGGAGTTCACGGTCGCTACCGGCAAGGGTTACGTCCCCGCTGAGCGCAACCGGCCCGAAGATGCGCCGATCGGCCTGATCCCGGTGGATGCCCTGTTCTCGCCCGTCACCAAGGTCAGCTACCGCATCGAGACCACCCGCGAGGGCCAGGATCTCGACAAGGACAAGCTGACGATGACGATCGAGACCAACGGCGCCGTATCGCCCGAGGATGCTCTCGCCTACGCCGCGCGCATCATTCAGGACCAGCTGCAGGTCTTCGTGAACTTCGAAGAGCCCCGCAAGGAGGAGGCGCAACCGCTCGCTCCGCAGCTCCCCTTCAACCCGGCCCTGCTCAAGAAGGTCGACGAACTCGAACTCTCGGTGCGTTCTGCGAACTGCCTGAAGAACGACAACATCGTTTATATCGGCGACCTCATCCAGAAGTCTGAGGGCGAGATGCTGCGCACCCCGAACTTCGGCCGCAAGTCGCTGAACGAGATCAAGGAAGTGCTCGCCGCGATGGGTCTGCACCTCGGCATGGACATCCCCGGCTGGCCGCCGGAGAACATCGAGGACCTCGCGAAGCGCTTCGAGGAGCACTACTAGGCTGACAACCTTCGTCGTTCCGGGGCTCAGGGCAGTGCCCGGAACGACGGTGTGTGAGGCGCACCGATTCCGGCGCGCTCCCTGAGGAAATCCCGCCGCGGGGTCATGCGGAATGAGAAGCCCCGCTCATGGGGCGCTTGGCCGTACCGTGGCACGGCGGCCATCAACGAAGGAAAGCCATCATGCGTCACGGTTTCCGCGGTCGTCGATTCAACCGCACCACCGAGCATCGCAAGGCGATGTTCGCGAACATGTCCGCCGCGCTGATCAAGCACGAGCAGATCATCACCACGCTGCCGAAGGCCAAGGACCTGCGTCCCGTCATCGAGAAGCTGATCACGCTGGGCAAGACCGACACGCTTCATGCGCGTCGTCTCGCTATGTCGCAGATCCGCGATGCCGACATGGTCCGCAAGCTCTTCGCCGTCATCGGTCCGCGCTACAACACCCGCCCGGGTGGCTATTGCCGCATCATGAAGGCCGGCTTTCGTTACGGCGACAACGCGCCGCTCGCCGTCATCGAGTTCGTCGACCGCGATGTCGATGCCCGCGGAAAGGATTCAGGTCCGGTACTGACGGACGAAGCCGCCTGATCGCGGTTCGCGGTCTCGAGCGTAGAAAAAGGGGCGGTCCGTAGGACCGCCCCTTTTTCCATTTCAGCCGCAGGGTCCCGGCGGCGTCCTATCCGACAGCCGGACCGGATGCAGAGATACTCAGGCGCGGACAGAGAGCAGGTTTGCCACCTGTGACGCGAGTTCGGCGGACTCGAACGGCTTGCGGAGAACGGCGACATTCGCGGGGATCGGCACCGCCTCCGCATGGCCGGTAACGATCAGGACGGGAACGTTCAGTCCGCTGCGCCGGATGGCGTCCATGAGGTCGACCCCCGTCATGCCCGGCATCGCGAGATCGGCGACGACGAGGTCGAACTTTCCCGTCTTCAGGAGGGCGAGAGCAGCCTGGCCGTCCTTGGCTTCGGTCTCGCGATAGCCGAACCCGTTGAGGAACGAAGCCGTCACGTGGCGGACCTCGTCGTCGTCGTCCACCACGAGAATGCGGGCGGGGCGCGTTTCGACGGCCGTCAGAGGAGCGGGCAGTTCGGCTTCCTCCATCACAGATTCCGCCCGAGGGAGGATCAGCTCGACGCGAGTGCCTTCGCCCACGACACTGGTGATCCGCAGCCGCCCGCTCGATTGCTGCGCCAGGCCGAAGACCATGGCGAGGCCGAGACCCGTTCCTTGGCCGAGGGACTTGGTGGTGAAGAACGGCTCGCAGACGCGTTCGAGGAGTTCGGCCGGGATGCCGGTACCACTGTCGCTGACGGCGACGGAGACGTAGTCGCCCTCGGGAAGATCGGGATCGTCGACCGCAACTCCGCTCATCGTCGAGATCACGATCCGCCCTCCCTCCGGCATGGCGTCGCGCGCGTTGATGCAGAGGTTGAGGATTGCGAGTTCGAGTTGATCGGGATCGACGAGGGCATGCGGACAGCCGCCATCGAGTTCCTTGCTCACCGTCACGAGGCCACCGAGGCTGCCGCCGATCAGCTCGCCCATCCCGCAGATCAATGCGTTCAGGTCCACTGCGCGGGAGCGGAGTTCGCGCGAGCGGCTGAAGCCGAGAAGTCGCTTCGTCAGCGCGGCGCCGCGCTGTGCTGCCTGCGTAGCATTGCCGACGAGACGCTGCACCCTCGGCTGGTCGGCAATCTTGGGCGCGACCAGTTCGAGACTGCCGAGGATGGCGGTGAGAAGGTTGTTGAAGTCATGGGCGATGCCGCCTGCGAGAGTTCCGAGCGCCTGCATCTTGTCGGATTGGCGAAGGCGCGCCTCCAGCATGCGCTGCTCCGTGACGTCTCGCTCGATCACCGCGAGATGGGCGACATGGCCGGCCTCGTCCCGGATAGGCACTCTGACCACGTGGCTCCAGCGCTCCGCGCCGGCCGGGCCCTCCGTGACCAAGCCCTCGGTGGAGGAGCCCGAGCCGATAGCGGCAATGTCCGCCTCATGGCTTGCAGCGGAATGTTCGCCACCGATCTCCGCCTCGGTGCGGCCGAGGCAGACAGAGACGTCGCGTCCGAGACGCTCGGCCTTGCGGGCGTTCAGGCGCACAAAGCGCCCCTCCGGGTCCTTGAAGGCGATCGCGTCCTCGGTGTGGTCGAGGAGACCGAGGAGAAGTGAGCGCTCGGTCGCGAGATCGCGCCCGAGGCGATGGCGCTCGATGGCGTTCCGGACCGTACTGCGCAGAAGTACCGAGTCCCACGGTTTCGTGACGTAGCCGGTGATCCCGCCACGATTGAGGGCGGCGACGACGGCGCTGAGGTCGGCATATCCCGTGAGGAGGATGGCCTGTGCGTCATGGAACGCCCGCGCCTCTGCGAGGAGCTGGTCGCCCGTCATGCCCGGCATCCGCTGGTCCGAGACGATCACGGCGATCTCGGAATTCGCCCTGAGAATGCCGAGAGCTTCGGCTGGGCTCGTCGTCGTGCGGATCTCGTACTCGTCCTCGAAGAGGTCCTCGAGGGCGACGAGGATGTCCGGCTCGTCGTCGACGGCGAGTATCGTACCTTTGGCCATGCTCATGCCGCCTGCCGCGGTATGCCGATCACGAAGCAGGCTCCTCCTCCCGGCGCCGTCTCGACGCTGAGGGAGCCGCGATGGGCTTGGACCACGCTGTAGGCAATGGCAAGCCCGAGCCCCGTCCCGGATCCCACCGGCTTCGTCGTGAAGAACGGCTCGAAGATCTTCTCCTGAAGGTCATCCGGAATGCCGGGCCCCGTGTCGCAAATCCGGATGAGATCGGTATCCTCGGTGCTCTCCGTCCCGATGGTGATGGTGCCGCCCTCCGGCATGGCGTCAGCGGCGTTGCCGAGGATGTTCATGACGACCTGGTTCAGCAAAGCCGGCGTACAGTGAATCTCTGGTCGCCCCTTGAGCTCTCGCTCCACCGCGATGAGGTTGCCGAGCTTGTGCTGGATCAGCGCCAGCACGGTGTCGATCGCTTCGGGCACGTTCACGAGCGTCCGCTCGCCCTCGTCGAGGCGGGAGAACTTGCGTAGGTTGAGGACGAGGTCTTGGATGCGGGTGAGTCCCATCCTCATAGACCCGACTCGATCCCTGGCCTTGGTCAAGGCGCGTTTGGCCGACAAATCATCCGGTGACGGGATCTCTCCGAGCATCCGTTCGACGGTGCCCTGGTGGGCGAGGATGAAGGCGAGAGGGTTATTGATCTCGTGGGCGATGCCGGCGACGAGTTCGCCGAGCGATGCCATCTTGGCGGCCTGAACGAGCTTCGCCTGGGCATCGGTGAGCTTCCGGTTCGCGGTGGCAAGATCGCGGTTGGCCTGCTCCAGCGCACCGGCCAGTGCGGCCCGGGCTTCGGCCGCCTCGGCTTCGGCGCGAGCACGTTCGAGGGCGCGCTCGCGAGCCCCGAACTCGCCAGCAATCCGCCGGTTATCCTCCTCGAGCAGCTTGCGCCGGACAAGGCCACGAACCCGCATCACCAGGATCTCGGCATCGGTTTTCGAGACGACGTCGTCGGCGCCTGCCGCGAAGGCGTCGACGAGGAACGCCTTGGCGGGCGACGTGCCCGCAATGCCGACGAGCTGGAAGGTCGGTGTCCCCACCTCATGCGTCTCGCGCCCGGCGGCCCGACGCCGGTCGATTTCGCGGCAGAGGACCAGGCCGTCGTAGGAGTGACCCATGAGGTCGACGGTCACGCAGTCGAAGGCCGCATCGGGCGCGTCGAGGGCCGCCAGAGCGGCCTCTGGCCCGTCTACTGCCCGCACCTCGTGGCCCTCATGGGCGAGAAGCCCAGCCAGAAAGGTACGGTAGGTGGCGCTCGAATCCACCATCAGCACACGGCCGCGCCGGAAGGCCGAGACGCCGGGACCGTCGCCCGCCTGTTCGCCACCGCGTTCGCGCAAGAGCGCACGGATGCGCAGGATCAGGATGTCGCGATCTGCCGATTTCGCCACATAGGCATCGGCGCCGCTGTCGAGGCCATGGCGCTCGCCGTCGCGGGCGCCGGTGAGCATCAGAAGAGGCAGCGTGCGGGTCCGCAGCGACAGCCGCATCTGCCGGGTGAACTCGTCGCCATTCATGCCGGGCAGATGGAAGTCCGCCACGACGAGGTCGGGCAGCCGCGTGTTCAGATGGTCGAGGGCGGCCTCAGCCGTGCCACAGCGCTCCACCGAGAAACCCTCCGCTTCGAGGAGGAGGCGAAGTTCCAGGGCCTGCGTCTCGGAATCCTCCACCAGGAGGATGCGGGACGGCCGCTTGGTGTCCGGCCTCGGGATGGGTGTGGCGGTCATGAGGCAGTATCGGGCTGGGCCAGACGGATGAGATGGGCGGCGATGCGGTCCAGCGGCAGGACGGCACGGGCGGCCGAAAGACGGATGGCGGCGGCGGGCATGCCGAACACGACCGCGGTGCTCTCGTCCTCGGCGACGGTGGAAGCTCCGGTGCGGTACAGGTCGAGGAGGCCGGCCGCGCCATCCTCTCCCATTCCCGTCAGCAGAAGTCCGATCCCTCGCGGTCCCGCGTGTCGAGCGACGGAGCGGAACAGGACCGTGGCGGCAGGTCTCTGCCCTCCGACCGGAGGCGCATTGGAGACGCGCAACCCGAGGCCCGGTCCGAGTTCGAGATGGCGATCGCCAGGGGCGACATAGACGCGCCCCGGCTCGGCCCGAATCCCGTCCCGCGCCAACGAGACCGGCAGGGGTACGACGCCGTTGAGCCAGGACGCGAAGCCCTCCATGAAGGCCGCACCCATGTGCTGCACGACGAGGACTGGGAGGGGGAAATCAGCGGGGAGCGCGCCGATTACCCGCGCCAGGGCAGGCGGGCCACCGGTGGACGCCGCAATGGCAGCCACGACAGGCCGCTCGCTGGTACGTCCGGAAGGCTCGAATGAGGCGTCCGATCCGGCCACCCTGCGCTTCGACCATTCCGAACCGATCGGCCGACGCCGGATGACCGAGACCTCGGCCATGATCCGGAGCTGAGTGCAGATCTCGGCGGCCACCGCGTCGTAGCCCGCATTGGTGGTCGCCACTGGTTTCTCGACTACCGAGAGCGCGCCTGCCCGCAGAGCATTCATCGAGATGCCCAGGGAGGAATCTTCGACGGAATCCGCGATAACCACGATGGGCGTCGGCCGGTCGGCCATGATTCTGCGCGTCGTTTCCAGGCCGTCGATACCCGGGAGCCTGATATCCATCGAGATGACGTCCGGCCGGGCATCGGAGATGGCCGCCAGAGCGGCCTCGCCCGAAGCCACGGCGGCGACGACCTCCAACCTGGCGTCCCTACCGACGATGTGTGTGAGGAGTTGGCGAACGACGAGGGAATCTTCGACGATCATCACGCGCACCCGCGCCGGACCCTCCAGCATGCCGTCGCTCATAGGAGCTGCCCGATCGTTTCGAGAAGCCGGCCCTGATCGAAGCTCTGCTTGGTCAAGTAGGCGTCCGCCCCGAGGGCGAGCCCGCGGGCGACGTCGTCAGGATCCCCGCGCGATGTCATCAGAATGATCGGCAGGCGCGCAAAGGAAGCCTCTTTACGCAGGGCCTCGAGCAGTCCGAACCCATCGAGGCGCGGCATCTCGACATCCGCGACCACGAGGTCGATCGGCTCGATGCCGGCGCGCATGCGGTCGAGGGCGTCCTGACCATCGACACAGACCACGACGCGATAGCCCGCCGCTTCCAAGATGCCCTTCTCCAAGGTGCGGGTGGTGATCGAATCATCGACGACAAGGATCGTCGAACGTTGCGTCGCAGCGATCGTTCCTTTCGTGGCTGTCTCGACATCTCTGCTGCGCGGGACGGTCGCAGACGGACGCGCATCGGCGGCTCGGCTTACGACCTCGTCGACGTCGAGAACGAGGATCGGCCGATCGCCATCGATGATCGTGCCGGAGAAGAGCCTCATATCCTCGACGACCGGCGGAGCGGGCATCATCAGCAGGGTCCGCACATCGAGGAGGCGATCCACCTCCAGGACGCAGCGGCGGTTGCCACCGCGAAGAAGCACGGCGTTCATGCCGCTCGTTTCGCTTGTTGGCGGCTCTCCCACGACGCCAATGAGGTCGCCGAGGCGAATGATGGGCAGCGAGGTCGACTTCCCGTCTTGGTCAGAAATCCGCAATGTCGGGCGGCCGATCACGCTGGCGACCTCGCCTCGATTCAAGCGAAGGAGCCGCTCGATCGAGCGGCTCGGTAAGGCGTAGGTATCGCCGGCCGCTGCGACCAGCAGGAGGTTGCGCCGCGCAGCCGAGAGCGGAAGGCTCATGGTCAGAGCCGTGCCCCACGGCTCGCGAGGCTGGAGCCTCACCGTTCCGTTCAACCGGCCCACGGTGTCGGAGACCACGGACAGTCCGATTCCCCTGCCCGACAGGGTGTCCACGGATGCGCTCGTCGAGAAGCCCGGCTCGAACACCACGGCGAGGATCGCGTCCGGGTCGGGCGCCGCTCCTTCCATGAGGAGACCGCGCCTGCGCGCCGTGGCTGCGATCGCCGTAAGGTTCGGGCCGGCACCATCATCGGTCACCGCGATGACGAGCCGGCCACCCTGCGCGGCCACTTCGAGGCCTATCGTCAGAGCGGGCGGCTTGCCGAGCCGTGACCGCACCTGAGCCGGCTCGGCGCCATGGCTCAAGGCGTTGCGCAGGGCGTGCAGGACCGGGTCCTTCAGCGCCTGCAGCATGGCCCGGTCCACCGGCAGATCGAGCCCCGACATGTGGACCTCGACCTCGGAGCCCGCATCCCGTGCCATGTCACGCAGAACCCGGGCGAAGCCGCCGAACACCGCCTCGGCGGGGACGAGGGCGAGCCGCTCCGCACCGTCGCGCACGCGCGTCGCCGCGGCGTCAATGGCGGAGGCGACGACGGTTCGCCGACGCGACAATGCCAAAGCGTCTCTGGCGAGCGCCGAGAGATGAGCCTCCAAGGCGCGAAACTCGGCAATGGTCGCGTCCATCTTGCCGTCTCGCGCTTCGTTCTGACCGCCGCGTTTCGAGCGAGTGAGCCTCCCGGTGGTCGCGACCCGCAGGTTCTCGACACGATGGCCGAGTTCGAGAGCGCTCCGCCGGATGCCGGCGAGACCCTCCGCCACCGCGCCCTCGCCGATGAGAGCTGTCGCGAGCTCATGGCTCGCTCGCGACAGGCCTTCGACAGCATCTGCAGGGACGCGGAGGACTGTCGGACCCGTTTCCTGAGATGGTTCAGCCGATGGCTGCACGTCGGGGGGCGGTGAGCTGCGTGCAGGCGCGGCCGGCGGGGCGGTGCGGGGAACGCCGAGGCACAGATCGAGGGCGGCCAGGGCATCCTCCGGCGGGGAGGGCGTGAGGCCGGCCTGAAGGTCCGCGACACAAGCCTCGATCCGGTCGAGGGAAAGGTCGACGGCCGCATGGGCTGGCCGGTCGAGGGCGGCGGAGCCGTCCATGATTCGCTCGAACAGGGTCTCCAGGCGATGCGCCACCGCTTCGACTGCAGGCAGATCCACGGCCCGCGATGCACCCTTGAGGCTGTGCGCGCGGCGGAAGATGTCGTTCCAGTCCGGCGGCCGACCCTCGCTGCCCGCCAGGGCCGCGCGGATCACGTCGAGATGTTCGCGATACTCGATGGCGAAGGCTTCGAGGAGCTGCTGCCGGATATCCACCGCCTGCGGCCGCTCTCAATGCCGGTAGCGTTCGGCCAGCGTCATCAGCGCCTGGGCGAGTTCGGTGAGGTTGGCCGAGGCCGCCTCGACCTCGCGGGTTCCCGCGGCGGTCTGCTGGCTGGCTTGACGGATGTTCTGCAGGGCGCCCATCACCTGCTCGATCCCGAGCTGCTGCTGGTTGGTGGAGGCGACGATCTGCTGGAAGGTCTGGACGTTCTCCTCGACCCGGGCCGTGATCTCTTCGATGGTGCGCTGGGTGGTGTCCGAGCGGATCTTGCCGGCGGCGGCGCGTTTCACCGCTTCCTCCGTGAGCATCACCGAGGTGTTGATTCCACGCTGGATCTCCGAGAGAATCGAACGGACCTGGGCCGTAGCGCCCTTGGCCTGATCGGCGAGAAGCTTCATCTCCGAAGCGACGATGGCAAAGCTGCGTCCGCTCTCGCCTGCCGCCGCCGCCTCGATGGCGGCATTGAGGGCGAGGAGATGGGTCCGCTCCGAGATGTCGTTGACCGTGGTGATGATCTCGCCGATCGCCTGGGTCTTCTCGCTGAGGGACACGATGTTGCCGGCTACGGCCTCGGCCTGCTCGCGGATCGCGTCCATGGCCTTTGCGGTGTCTGCGACGGAGCGCAGGCCCGCCCGCGAAGTCTGCGCCGTGGATTGGGCCGTCGCGATGACCTCGCCGGCGCGCTTGCCGATCTGAGCGCCCGAATGGGTGATTTCGTCGACGGTGGCGGCGGTCTCCTGAACCGCGGCAAATTGCTCCTCGACGCTGGCCGCCTGCTCTTGCGCCGAAGCCCGGATCTGGGCGGCCGCAGCGTTCAGGTCCGATGTCGCTGCCCTGTTCGTCCTGGCGAGGTCGGCGAGGCCAGCCACCATGGCGTTGAGCGTGCTTCCCAGACGGCCGATCTCGTCGCTGCCGGCGCGGGCGAGATTGCCGGTGAGATCCCCCGAGCCGACCCGCTCGACGAACTCCATGATCTCTTCCAGGGGTCGGACCACCCCACGCCGGATCAGTGCCGTGACAATGAGGCTCAGCACAACGCAGGCAGTCATGAACAGGCCGATGGAGAGGCGGCTCAGCTCGTAGATCTCGGTCGACCGCCGCTGGCCGGCGGCGATGCCGTCATCGAGGACGTCCCGCGCCCGTCCGATATTGCGCAGCAGAGCATCCTGAATCTGGTTCACGGTGTCGTTCCGCGCCTCGACCGCGTCCATGTCTCTGGCGCCGATGGCGACGAACTGCGCCTCGCTCGCGGCCTGAAGCTGGCGGAAGCTGGCGAGGGCGACGCCGCCGGTATCACTCAGTTTCTTCCAGATCGCCGACCGCTCGGAGGATGGCGCCGTGGCGGAATAGTCTGTGGTAGTGCGAACGATGTCGTTGAGGATGGCCTCGGCCTCCACCGCGACGCGTCGCCAAGTTTCCGCTGTCCCCGACTGATCCGTCCCGGCCTGGCTCGGCCTGAGGGCAGCGATCACGGCATTGCGCCGGACAAGGCCGAGGTCGCGGGATTTGTTGGCGAGGTCATCGAGCTTGCGGGCGATCGACAGGTCGCGGCCGATAATGGTGTTCGTATTGTCGCGCACGGCGCCGACCTGGCTCAAGGCATAGATGCCGAGGGCGATCATCACCGCGATGATGGCCGCGAAGCCGAGGAGGATGCGTCTTCCGATCGAGATCGCCACGCTCAATGAAGCTCCCTGGATGAGGTCCGGCCGCCTCAGGGGCGGTAGCGTCGCAGCAGGCGCCGCGTGTCGACCAAGACGATGGCCTCGTTCGACGATCCGGTCGCTGCATAGACCGAAACCGCAGCGCTTCCCAGGCCCGTGCCCTCCTTGCCTGGGGGCGGATCGATCGCGTCGACCGGGATCTCCACGACGCCCTCGACGCGATCGACGGCGAGGGCGAACGCGGCTCCAGCCCCCTTGAGCACCACGAAGTGACCGGATGGCTGCTCCGTCTCGTAGCCTTCGACGTGGCGCGCGTGCCCTCCCATCGCGGCAGCCAGGGCAATGACGCTCACGACGCGCCCGGAAAGGCCCGCGAGACCGACGACCGCCGCGCTGGCTCCCGGAACGCGGGTACAATGCCGTGCTGGGATGACTTGGGCGACGCTGTCGAGCGAGAGGCCGTAGCGATCGGGCCCGCAGAGGCAGAGTAGAATCGAGCGGGTGGCCAAAGCTGCCTCGGAGGCTCCCCGCCGGGCCAAGGCCACGGAGCGCTCGTCGAGGAGGGCCTTGATACGGGCGTCCGAATCTCGGGGTGTTTCAGCGACGGGGAGCGGTATGGTCATGAGACTTTGTCCAGAAGCGCATCGCGCGCCAGGGCAGCGCCGACGGCAAGGTCGCCCGCGCGGGTACCATCGCCCTCGGGCAGGGCTTCTTGGGGAGGCAGGAGGCTCGCAATCCGAACGGCATTGTCCAGGATGCGCAGAGCTTCGGCCGCCCGGCCCGTGGAGATCATGAGAAGCCCGAGTTGGTAATGCGCCATGACGAAGTCACGGTCGAGGTAGAGCGCGCCCCGCAGCGCCCGTTCGGCTTCGGCATCGCGCCCCAGGCTCCAGGCGAGGAGGCCGTCATAATAGTGCAGCGGCGCCAAGGTCGGGTCGTCGTCGATCGCCACGCGGACCTCGCGCCACGCCTCGGCGGTCTCTCCGGCATCCGAAAGCATGCGGATCCGGTCGAGAGACGACGTGGCCTGCGGGCCCTCTGCGATTGCGAAGACTGCCGGAGGTGGAGCCAAAGGCGGTCGATGCGCTGGCTCGAACTCAGGTTTCATTTCCGGTTCCAGATCGAGCTCCGGCATCGGCAGCGGCCTCCATTCCGGGCGAGGCGCCCGGATCGGGATGGCGCCGCGCGGGCGGTACGCGACGGTTCCGGGAAGGGTGACCGGGTCGAGGACGTCGGCGAAGCTCGGGTTCGGCTCGGCATGGCCGAGGAGGAGCCAACCATCGAGCTTCAGACGCCAGCCGAAACTGCGAACGAGGCTCAGAACGGTCTCGGCATCGAAATAGATCAGTACGTTGCGGCACAGGATGAGGTCGAAATCGGAGAACCGGGGCAACCCGCCGTCAAGGAGCGCCAGGAGATTCTGGAGCTCGAACCTGACCATTCGACGGAATTGCTGACGCAGGGTGAAGCTGCCCTCGCGGGCGGCGCCCGGAGCCGGAGGGCCGGCGACGAACAGGCGCTGACGCTCGTCCGGCAGCATCGTCCTCAGAGCCCAGCGGCCATATTCCCCGGAGCGACCCACCTCCAGCGCGGCAGCGTCGATATCGGTGCCGGTGATGGAGATATTCCAGCTGGTGAGTTCGGCGCCCAGAAGGTCGTAAAGCAGGACCGCGATAGAGTAGGGCTCGGCACCGGTTGAACAGCCGGCGCTCCAAATTCGAAGCGTCCGGTCTTTCGAACGCGCCGCGATTAGGCCGGGCAGGATCGTTTCGCGCAGGGCCGCGAACTGCTCGGCGTAGCGGAAGAAGAACGTCTCGCCGATGGTGATCTCGGATTCCAGGGCTGCCCATTCCGGCGGACCTGCTTCTCTGTCCTTCAAGCGGGCGAGATAGCCGCCGGAATCCGCCAGCCCGCAGGCTTTGAACCTCCGGTGGAGTCGATCGAAAAGAAGGGAATCCTTGTCGAGGTAGTAATGATGGCCGGTTCGGGCGATCACCAGCGCCTTGAGCGCCGGGTAATCCGGGTCCTCACCGGGACCGGGCCGGATTGGGCGCATCATCAGATCGCCAGCGCGGCGAGACGCTCCGCCTCCAGCCCCGCGAGTGCCGCCACGCGGCTCGTCTCCTCGGCGGTCAGAACCTGGGCCATGGCCAGAACCGGGATGAGGGCGTCATCCCAGGCGATTTCAGCCACGACGCAGCCGTTCAGGGTATGGGCGCTGGAAACCGGGCGAATCGCGTCAGCTGGAACCCGCAGAAGGTCTTCGACGCGGTCGACCAGCAAGGCAGTATCTGAGAATGCCGACAGGATGAGGTGGCGATAAGGGTCGTCGTCCTGTGGCGACGGCGTTTTCGACCGCAATCCGAGCAGCCGGGCGAGATCGATCGCCGCCACCGGCATCCCGCCGAGATCGAGGAAGCCTGCGAGGAGCGGCCCCGACGCCGGCGGCCGATGGAGATGGGGAAGCGGCAGAATCTCGCGTATCTCGGCCTGTGCGAGGGCGCAGCGCGTATCCGCCACCGTGAGGAGGAGATAGGCCGTGGTCGATGAGAGGGCCAGGGAGTGACTCCGGTCGAGGCGGCGCGAGGGGTACGACGGTGAAGACCAAGGCCTGAAATAGGACGGACTTGCCGATGGGAGCAAACGAGAACAGTGATCACCCGATGCGATGCGAGCAATGGCGGCGGTTTCGCCGTTGACCAGCTATGCGCCGTCGGATATTCAGACGCACTAACGTTCGAATCGTCATAGTGGCGATACGGGGACTTTTGGGTTTTCGATGCGCGTCATCCTTATCGTAACGGAAGCGTCACCGACGGGGCGCCCCTGATACCAGGGGTCGCGATCCGGATGGTGGCGCATGCAGGGTCCCTCGGGGCCCTTTTTTATTGCCCGTGACGAGACGAATGACACGCGGTTCAGGCGCGTTTCGAGGAGCAGATACGATGAGCGGCGAGGTCATGACCGGGGCCGAAATGGTCATCCGGGCGTTCCGGGATCAGGGTGTCGACACGCTGTTCGGGTATCCGGGCGGCGCGGTGCTGCCGATCTACGATGCCCTCTTCCATCAGGAAGAGCTCAAGCACATCCTCGTGCGCCACGAGCAGGGCGCGGTCCACGCGGCCGAAGGTTATGCTCGCTCGTCCGGCAAGGTCGGCTGCGTTCTCGTCACGTCCGGGCCCGGCGCCACCAACATCATCACCGGGCTGACCGATGCGATGATGGATTCGATCCCGCTCGTCTGCATCACCGGGCAGGTGCCCACGCACCTCATCGGCACCGACGCCTTCCAGGAATGCGACACGGTCGGCATCACGCGCCACTGCACGAAGCACAATTACCTCGTCAAATCGATCGACGACCTGCCGCGTATCCTGCACGAGGCCTTCTACGTCGCCTCGAACGGCCGTCCCGGCCCCGTCGTCGTCGACCTGCCCAAGGACATCCAGTTTGCCAGCGGACTCTACGAGCGCCCGCCCCAGAACGGCCACAAGACCTACCGCCCTGCCTTCAAGGGCGACGCCCAGGCCATCCAGGCCGCCGTCGAGCTGATGGCCTCCGCACGGCGTCCGATCCTCTATACCGGCGGCGGCGTCATCAATTCCGGCCCGCACGCATCGACGCTGCTGCGCAAGCTCGCGGCCGAGACAGGCTTTCCCGTGACCTCAACCCTGATGGGTCTCGGCGCATTTCCGGCTTCGAACGAACAGTTCCTCGGCATGCTCGGCATGCACGGGACCTACGAGGCCAATCTCGCGATGCATGAATGCGACGTGATGATCTGCGTCGGGGCGCGCTTCGACGACCGCATCACGGGACGCCTCGACGCCTTCGCGCCATTCTCGAAGAAGATCCACATCGACGTCGATGCCTCCTCGATCAACAAGGTCGTCAAGGTCGATGTCGGCATCGTCGGAGATTGCGGCTCGGTGCTCGAGGACATGCTCGCCGCCTGGCGCGCGCTGCCGGCCAAACCCGACAAGGATCGGCTCGAGGGGTGGTTCTCCAAGATCCGCACCTGGAAGGCGCGGGAATGCCTGAACTATTGGCCGTCGGGCACGATCATCAAGCCGCAATACGCCGTTCAGCGCCTCTATGAGGCGACCAAGGACCGCGAGACCTACATCACGACGGAAGTCGGCCAGCACCAGATGTGGGCGGCGCAATACTACAAGTTCGACGAGCCCAACCGCTGGATGACCTCAGGCGGCCTCGGCACGATGGGCTACGGCCTGCCCGCCGCCATCGGCACTCAGCTCGCCCATCCCAATGGCCTCGTCATCGACATCGCCGGCGAAGCCTCCATCCTGATGAACATGCAGGAACTCTCGACGGCTGTTCAGTACCGGCTACCGGTCAAGATCTTCATCCTGAACAACGAGTACATGGGCATGGTTCGCCAGTGGCAGGAACTGCTGCATGGCTCTCGCTACTCGCAGAGCTATTCCGAGAGCCTGCCGGACTTCGTGAAGCTCGCCGAGGCCTACGGCGCCAAGGGCATCCGTTGTGAGAAGCCGGGCGACCTCGATGCGGCGATCCAGGAGATGCTCGATTACGACGGGCCGGTCCTGTTCGACTGCGTCGTCGACAAGAAGGAGAACTGCTTCCCGATGATCCCGTCGGGCAAGGCGCATAACGAGATGCTGCTGTCGGACTACCTCGGCGAGACCGGGGTCGAGCTCGGCGACGTGATCTCCGAAGAAGGCAAGATGCTGGTCTGACGGCCGGCTGAGGAGACACGCCCATGAACGCCATGAACACGCACTACCCCGACGCCGGCAAGGTCGAGGCCATCAACCGGCACACGCTGGCCGTCATCGTCGACAACGAGCCGGGCGTCCTCGCCCGGATCTCCGGCATGTTCTCGGGGAGAGGCTACAACATCGAAAGCCTGACGGTGTCGGAGACCGAGGTGGCGCGCCACTTGTCGCGCATCACCATCGTCACCGCCGGCACCGATGCGGTGATCCAGCAGATCAAGGCGCAGCTCGACCGGCTGGTGCCGGTGCACCGGGTCGTCGACCTGACGCTCCAAGGCAAGGCACTCGAGCGCGAGCTCTGCCTCGTGAAGGTGGCAGGCACCGGCGAGCATCGCACCGAGTCCCTCACCCTTGCCGCCGCCTTCGGCGCCAAGACCCTCGACGCAACCCTGAACTCCTTCGTTTTCGAGGTGACCGGCACGACGGAGGAGATCGACCGCTTCATCGGCCTGATGACGGTGATCGGACTCGTCGAGATCTCCCGCACCGGGATCGCCGCCATGGGACGGGGTGCCGAACCGATGTGAGGCGAAGCTTTCAGCGTCGTTCTACGCTATCACTTCGGTGTCATCTAACCTGTGGAGACCGCCATGGAAGCGAAGGTAGTCCGATGGGGCGACGACCTCGCGGTGAAGCTTTCCTCCGATGAGGTCCGTGCGCTGGGCCTCAGCGAGGGACAGATCGTCGAGGTGACTCCAAAGCGGCGACGCATCACGGCCGAAGAGATGTTCGCAGAGATGCGGCGGCTTGGACCCGCTCATGAGCCGGAAACGATCGATTGGGGGCCAGACCGCGGTTCCGAGATCATTGATGACGATCCGCGATGACGTAGGTGTCGAGCCCGGTGACCTCGTTCTGGTCGAGCTCGGACCCGTGCGCGGCAGCGAGCAGGACGGCCGCCGTCCAGCTCTCGTCGTCTCGGTCCGGAACGTACATCTTCTAACCAGACGCGCTCTCATCTGCCCGATCACGAGCAACATCGATCCTTGGCCGAGCAAGGTCCTGCTGCCGCCAGGACTCGCTGCCAAGGGCGCGGTGCTGACGGATCAACTGCGGGCCATCGATCGCCATGAGCGGATTCTGCGCCGTCTAGGCTCAGTTCCGGACCATGTTCTCACCGAGGCGAAGGATCAGATCGCGGTTCTGCTCGGTCTTCGTAACGATTGACGGGAAGCACAGATCTCCGATGCCGACCACCCTCTACTACGCCCCCGGCGCCTGCTCGCTAGCGTCTCACATCGCCCTCGAAGAGGCGGGCGCTCCCTTCGAGACCGCGCGTCTCAACCTCATGGCCGGTGACCAGCGCAGCCCCGAATATCTTGCCGTCAATGAGCGCGGCCGGGTGCCGGCTCTGGTCGAGGACGGCTGGGTACTCACGGAGAACACCGCCATCCTGCGCCACATCGCCCGTCTCCATCCCACCTTCTGGCCGGAGATTCCGCGCGATCAGGCGATCGCCGACGAGTGGCTGACCTGGATGGCGACGAGCCACCACATCGCCTACGCGCATGTCCGCCGGCCAGAGCGATATACCGCCGACGAGGAGGCCTATCTGGCCATCAGCGCCAAGGGCGCCGACACCTGCGGCGATCTCTTCACGATGACAGAGGTGAAGCTCTCGAACGGCGGCTGGGCCGTGGCGGATCGCTACAGCGTGGTCGATCCCTACCTGCTGCTGTTCTGGACCTGGGGTCGCGGTCCCGCGCTCAAGTTCGACATGCCCGACCGCTTCCCGCATTGGACGGCGCATGCCCGCGCCATGGCGCAGCGGCCTGCGGTGCAGGCGGTCTTCGCGCGGGAAGGCCTGGAACTGCCGGCGTGAAGCAATTCCCCCTTTCGCCGCGGGGATCACCCCGCTAAAAGCCGGCTCTCGCACGGCCGCGCGGATGTCGTTTCAGATGAGGGCGCCGGGGCGCACTCATGTCTATTGGAAGAGAAGGGACCGCCATGCGGGTCTATTACGATCGTGACGCCGACCTCAACCTGATCAAGGGCAAGAAGGTCGTCATCGTCGGCTACGGCAGCCAGGGCCACGCGCACGCACTGAACCTGCGCGATTCGGGCGTGCAGGGCATCGTCATCGCCCTGCGTGAGGGCTCGGCCACCGCCAAGAAGGCGGAGCACGAGGGCTTCACGGTGATGTCCGTCGCCGACGCCGCCAAGCAGGCCGACGTCGTCATGATGCTGACCCCGGACGAGCTGCAGGGCGACATCTACAAGGAGTCCCTGGAGCCGAACATGAAGCAGGGCGCCGCCCTCCTGTTCGCCCACGGCCTCAACGTCCACTTCAACCTGATCGAGCCGCGCAAGGATCTCGACGTCCTCATGGTCGCCCCGAAGGGCCCCGGCCACACCGTGCGCGGCGAGTACCTCAAGGGCGGCGGCGTGCCGACCCTGATCGCCATCGCCCAGGACGCCTCGGGCAACGCCCATGACCTCGGACTGTCCTACGCCTCGGCCAATGGCGGCGGCCGCGCCGGCATCATCGAGACCACCTTCAAGGAAGAGTGCGAGACCGACCTGTTCGGCGAGCAGGCCGTGCTCTGCGGCGGCCTCGTCGAGCTGATCAAAGCCGGCTTCGAGACCCTGGTGGAGGCGGGCTATGCCCCCGAGATGGCCTATTTCGAGTGCCTTCACGAGGTGAAGCTCATCGTCGACCTCATCTACGAGGGCGGCATCGCCAACATGAACTACTCGATCTCGAACACCGCCGAATACGGCGAGTACGTCACCGGCCCGCGCATCGTGACCCCCGAGACCAAGGCCGAGATGAAGCGCGTCCTCACGGATATCCAGTCGGGCATCTTCACCCGCAACTGGATGCTGGAGAACAAGGTCGGCCAGACCTCGTTCAAGGCCACCCGCGCCAAGCTCGCCGCCCACCCCATCGAGGAGGTCGGCGCTCGCCTGCGCGGCATGATGCCGTGGATCGGCGAGAAGGCTCTGGTGGACAAGACCCGGAACTGAGGACGTCGGAGCGGCGACAGCCGAGGTTTTTTCAGTTGGGCCAGGCTCCGATGGAGCCTGGCCCTTCTTTTGCCGCGGCATCCTGAGACGAGTGTGCGACCTCGTGTTTCCTCCCGAACCTTAGCGTGATCGGGATGAACCTCTTCCATCGGATCGTCCCATGAGGTTCGCCGTGATCTCCCAGACCCGCCCATCCCGTTCGAGGATCGCGAAGCCATCCTCTCTGCCGACCATCGGGCGTGAAGCCGTTGGCTGATCCCGCCGTTACCGTCGCGATCGTCGGCGCGGGTTTCGGCGGGCTCTGTCTCGCCATGAAGTTGAAGGCCGCGGGCATTCACGACTTCGTGGTGATCGACAAGAACCCGGAGGTCGGTGGCACCTGGTTCGAAAATGCCTATCCGGGCGCAGCCTGCGACATCGATTCGTACCTCTATTCCTACTCGTTCCTTCCGACGCCAGCGTGGACTCGCAAATTCGCTGGCCAGGCCGAGATCCAACGCTACCTCGCCGCATGCGCGCGCGATCAGGGCCTGTTGTCCCATGTGAGATTCGGGACCGAGATCGTGAGCGCCGTCTTCGATGCGACGGCAGGGCGATGGCGGCTCTCGACGGGCGAGGGCGAAATCATCGAGGCGCGAATCCTGGCTCCAGCCTGCGGTCAGCTCAATCGTCCATCGATGCCGGCGATCCCCGGTCTCGAACGCTTTGCGGGTCCCTGCTTCCACTCCGCGCGCTGGGACGCCGCCTTCGATCCGAGCGGCAAGACCGTTGCGGTCATCGGGACGGGGGCGAGCGCAGTTCAGATCGTACCGTCTATCGTTCCGGCAGTGGAGCGGCTGATCCTGTTCCAGCGCTCGGGGGCCTGGGTTCTCCCAAAGGGCGATCGTCCTTTTACGCGGCTGGAACGCAGGCTTCTGTCGGCCGTGCCTTCGCTGGCGCGCCTCTACCGGACGGCGATCGGCGCGAAGAACGAGATGCGCGGGGTCGCCTTCGTCCGCTTCCCGTGGATGCTGGCGCCCATGGCGTGGCGCGTGCGACGGCGGATCCGGCGCGGCGTGCGTTCGCCTGAAAAACGTTCGGCGCTAGTCCCGACCTATCGGCTCGGCTGCAAGCGTGTCCTGATTTCCGACGACTGGTATCCCGCCCTCGACCAGGACAAGGTCGAGATCGTCACTCAGGCGATCACTGCGGTCGTGGCGGATGGGGTCGTGACGGCCGAAGGGTTCCTGCACAAAGCCGACGCGCTCGTGCTCGCGACCGGCTTTGCCGCCGCCAACCCCTTGGCGGCACTCCATATCGTCGGGCCAGATGGACGTGCGCTGAACGAGGCCTGGGGGAAGGGTGCCTTCGCCTATCTCGGCATGAGCGTTCCGGGCTTTCCCAACCTGTTCATCCTCTACGGCCCGAACACCAATCTCAGCCACGATTCCATCGTAAAGATGCTGGAGGCGCAGGCGGACTACGTCGTCGAAGGCATCAAGCTACTTGAGGAGCATCGGCTGCGTACCCTCAGCGTCAAGCCGGCAGCGGCGACTGCCTTCGACCAGTGGTTGAGGGTTCATTTGAAGGAAACGGTTTGGAACGTGTCCTGCCCCTCCTGGTACAAGACGACCGACGGCCGCATCACCAACAATTGGCCAGGACTCGTAAGCCGATTCCGGGCTATGACGCGTCGCTTCAAACGCGATGATTACGACTTTCAGTCATGAGTTCGTTCTGGCCGGCGGGTCGGGATCTCCGCGTGATGTCGAGAGCCGGGTCCGTCGATCGATCTTCCGAGCGGAGCGAAGGGCCGTTGATGCTTGAAGCGCCTTCGAACCGCGATCCTGGACTCGCGGCATGACCGGTTTGGGACGACATTCGGCAGCATCGGCGCCGAGGACGGCGCTGGTGACAGGCGCGGGTTCGGGCATCGGCCGTGCCTTGGCTTGTGAACTCGGGCGACGCGGCTTCCTCGTCACCGCAACGGATATCGACGGCTCGAGCGCCGAGGCGACCGCCGCCCTG
This sequence comes from Methylobacterium sp., assembly GCF_019745455.1. Taxonomy (GTDB): domain Bacteria; phylum Pseudomonadota; class Alphaproteobacteria; order Rhizobiales; family Beijerinckiaceae; genus Methylobacterium. The sequence continues at coordinate 43,141 of NZ_JAIETD010000020.1, read as the reverse complement.
ATCGGGCCCTTCAGCCGCCACGCCAGCCTCGACGTGCGCGATGCCGAGGCTGTCGCGGCCTGTGTCCGACACATCGTCGAGGAGTCCGGGCACCTCGACATGCTGGTCAACAACGCCGGCATCCCGATCAGTGGCGAGGTACAGGATCTCACGCTGGCTCACTGGGACCGCATCATCGACATCAACCTGCGCGGCGTCGTCCACGGCGTCGCTGCCGCCTATCCGGCCATGCAGCGTCGGGGCAGCGGCACTATCGTCAACGTTTCGTCGATCGCCGGCCTCTCTCTCGGCCCGCTCGGCACGCCCTACGCGGCCACGAAGCACGCGGTTGTCGGGCTGTCGCTCAGCCTGCGCGCTGAGGCTGTTGCCTATGGCGTCAATGTCAGCGTCCTCTGCCCCGGTGCCGTCGAGACCCCGATCCTCGACCGGGACAATCCGTCCGACCTGCCGTCGGTGCCGTGGCGGCCAGATAATCGCTCGTACCTGACACGCCTCTGCGGTGCGCCGATGCCGGTCGATGTCTTCGCGCGGCAGGCCCTCGATGCGGTCGAGCGAGGGGAGGGTGTTGTCGTCAGGCCGTTCCTGGCCCGGGTGGCATGGTGGACGCAACGTTTCATGCCCGTCCTCGCCAGGATGCGAGTCCGCATGGTGCTCGCCGAACAACGCGCGGCGGCCGCGAATGGTACATCCGGCCCACCCCCGACCGCTCTCCGAGCGACCCGAAGCGATCCCCCGCGCGAAAGCCGGCTCATCCCGCCTCCCGAGGGAACCAACGATCTGACCGGTGTCGGCCGGCAGGCGGTCGGATAAGACGCGACGCGCGCCGGAACACAGCCATTGGCAAGTCTGCGGGCCCACTTCCTCCATGCCCTCCTGCATCGCACGGTGAAGGATCACTTCGGACGAGCGAAGGACGCACGGCGGTTCCGGAAGATCTTCGACAAGATTTTCGACCGGCCCCTCCTGCGGGCGCGCAGGGGCGTCCATTACGCTCCCTGCTTGAGCGGAAATGTCGCTTGCGAACGGGTACAGGCCCGGCCGGGAGACCGCCCGCGGCTGTTCTACCTGCACGGCGGCGGCTTCGTGGCGATGTCGAGCCGCATCTACCGGCCGCTCACAGGAGCCTTCGCACTGCGCGGTTTCGACGTGCTGACAGTCGATTACCGGCTGGCGCCAGAACACCCGTTCCCCGCAGCCCTCGACGACGCCATTGCCGCCTGGCTCGATTTCTCGCGTGAAGGACCTGCCGCCATTGCTGGAGATTCCGCCGGAGGCAACCTGGCGCTGGCACTGATGATGAGGGCACGGGACGAAGGCTTCACACCGCCCATCGCCGCAGTTCTGTTCTCGCCGGTCACGGATCTCATCGGTACCGGACCCTCGTATACGGAGAATGCCGAACGCGATGCGATATTCGGAGGGCACGCGCTTGAGCGGCTAGCCGAATGCTATCTCGGTGAGGCTGACCCGGCTCATCCATATGCCTCGCCTCTTGCAGGCGAGATGCGTGACCTGCCGCCGATGCTGATCCATGTCGGCGCCCGCGAGGTCCTGCGCGACGATGCGGTGCGTCTCGCGGGAAAGATCCAGGCCGCGGGTGGCGACGCGGAATTGAAGCTGTGGAAGGTGGTCCCCCATGGCTGGCAGTTCGCCGATCCGCTCCTGCCGGAGGCGCGGCGCTCCCTCAACGAGGCAGCGCACTTTCTGAAAGCGCATCGGCCGTAAAGATCGAGGCTCGGCTTTCCCTTCAGCCGGGATTTCGGGCACAAGCGGAGCAGGACAGGCGGCCCATTCCAGCGAGGCCGCCGCCCTCAAAAGCCATCAAGGGAGGATGTCATGGCGTCGCTTTACTACGATGCGCACCGCGCGCTTCAGGAAGAGTTCAACACCGTCAAGCTTGCCGAACGCCTCGACACCGGCTGGGTTCAGGACCGGATCGGCGAGAACGAGGCGGCCTTCATCGGCAGCCGCGACATGTTCTTCCTCTCCACCGTCGACCCGGACGGGATGCCCACCGTCTCCTACAAGGGTGGAAGCCCCGGCTTCGTGAAGGTCGTCGACGGCAACACGCTCGTGTTCCCGGGCCTCGACGGCAACGGAATGTTCTACTCGATGGGTAACATCGAGGGGCAATCGAAGGTCGGGCTCCTCTTCATCGATTTCGAGACGCCGCACCGCGTCCGCGTCCAGGGCCACGCCCGGATGCTCCGCGACGATCCCCTGATGGCGGAGTTCACCGAGGCGAAGTACCTCGTACGGATCGAGGTGACGAAGGCCTGGGTCAACTGCCCGCGCTACATCCACAAGTACAAGAAGCTCGAGCAGAACCGCTACGTGCCGGTCCCCGAGAAGGAGACGCCGCTCGCGCTCTGGAAGCGCCTCGACATGGTCGGGGACGTGATCTCCGAGGAGGACAAGGCCCGCGTCGCCCGCGAGGGCCGGATCGAGCTGCCCGAATACGAGGCCCGCGTCGCGCGCGGCGAGAGCTGAGGCCTCAGCAGCCGAGTTGGGCGGCGAGATCGGCGAGGTCCGCGGCGGCATAGGTCGTCGGCACGCTTGGCCGCCTCTCGCCGCCGCCCGGCCCGTTCTCCAGCGGACGGGCGATATGGGCGGTGGGTAGGCCGAGCTGGCCCGCCGCCGCAAGGTCGCTCGAATGGGCGGCGACCATCAGGGTCTCGTCCGGCCTCAGTCTGAAGGCCGCGACGGCATCGAGGTAGAGCGCGGGCTTCGGCTTGTAGTCGCGAGAGAACCCGCCGCCGAAGACCGCATCGAAGTGCCAGCCATTGCGGCGCGCCAGCGCGACGGCGAGCCCCACATGGGCGTTCGAGAGCGGTGCCAGCAGGTAGCGTGAGCGCAGGCGGGCGAGGGCCTCTCCCACCTCGGGCCAGCCATCGAGCCGGTGCCAGGCAAGAACGAGTTCCGCCCTCGTCTGGGGATCAACGCCCGCAACGCCGAACTCGGCCATCACCTCGTCCAGACTGTCGGCATGGATCGCGTCGAGATCGACGTAGGCACGTTGCCCCGAGCGGATAGGCTCCAGCGAGGGCTGGTAGCGGCGCCGCCAGGCATCCGCGAAGGCGCCTGCATCGATCCCCGGTCCGAGGATGCGCGCCGCTTCCCGCGCAACGCCGGATCGCCAGTCGACCAGCGTACCGAAGACGTCGAAGACGAGGGCCGCGATCGCCATGATCAGACGCCGCGCAGGCGCGGCCCGCGCCGGACGAAGCCGACGATATCCTTGACCGCGTCGAGGGTCGGAGTGGCGATAGCCTCGGCCCGCTCGGCGCCGTCGGCGAGGACCGCGTCGATATGCTCTGGTTCGGCCACGAGCCGCTTCATCTCGGCGCCGAGCGGCGCGAGGGTCTCGACGGCGAGTTCGACGAGGGCGCCCTTGAACGCCGAGAACTGCCCGCCGCCGAAATCGGCCAGCACGGCCTCGCGGGTCGTCCCCTTCAATGCCGCGAAAATGCCGACGAGGTTGTCGGCTTCCGGCCGCCCGGCGAGGCCCGCCACCTCGGAGGGCAGGGGCTCGGGGTCCGTCTTGGCCTTGCGTACCTTGTTGGCGATGGAATCGGCATCGTCGGTGAGATTGATGCGCGAATTGTCGGAGGGGTCGGATTTCGACATCTTCTTGGTGCCGTCGCGCAGGGACATCACCCGGGCCGCCGGGCCGCCGATCAGCGGCTCGGTAACGGGGAAGAACGCCTCGCCATGGCCATGCGCCGCGATCGACTGCGAGAAGTCGTTGTTGAACTTCTGGGCGATGTCTCGGGTCAGTTCGAGGTGCTGCTTCTGGTCCTCGCCGACCGGGACATGGGTGGCGCGATAGGCCAGGATGTCGGCCGCCATCAGGACCGGATAGGCGTAGAGGCCGATCGAAGCGTTCTCGCGGTCCTTGCCGGCCTTGTCCTTGAACTGGGTCATGCGGTTGAGCCAGCCGAGGCGGGCGACGCAGTTGAAGATCCAGGCGAGCTCGGCATGGGCCGGCACCTGGCTCTGGTTGAACACGATCGACCGCTCCGGGTCGATGCCGGCCGCGAGGAAGGCGGCGGTGACCTCGCGGATCTGCGTCTTCAGCTCGGCCGGATCCTGCCAGAGCGTGATCGCGTGCAGATCGACGACGCAGTAGAGGCACTGCGCCTCGCGGGCCTGCATCTCCACGAACCGCTTCACGGCGCCGAGATAATTGCCGAGATGCAGGTTCCCGGTCGGCTGCACGCCGGAGAAGACCAGATCGTTGAACGCGGCCATCGCGCGTGTCCCCGTGCGTTCGTGAGGCGAGAAAGCAAGCCGCGCGGCTGTCCTTTCCGGACGCGGCGCGGGCGCAGGTTTCTGGACCGGTCGTCAGGGAGGGTCAAGGTAAAGCCGCCAATGCGCCGAACCCCCGCATTGCGATTGCACTGCACCCTGCGCTATGGGCGGCGCATGTGGACGCGCCTTGCTCATCCCGGCCATTTCCTTCGCTGGACCGCCCCGCTGATGCCCTGGCTCGCGGGGCTCTCGGGGCTTCTCCTGGCCGCCGGCCTTTATCTCACCTGGTTCGTGGTGCCGCCCGACTACCAGCAGGGCGAGACCGTCAGGATCATGTACATCCACGTTCCGGCGGCCTGGCTCGGTGTGTTCTTCTACGGGTCGATGTCGCTGTCGGCGATCGGCACCCTAGTCTGGCGCCATCCCCTCGCCGACGTCGCCCAGCGCGCGGCAGCGCCGATCGGCGCCGCCTTCACGATCATCTGCCTCGTCACCGGCTCGCTCTGGGGCAAGCCGATGTGGGGCACCTACTGGGTCTGGGACGCGCGCCTTACCTCGATGCTTGTCCTGTTCCTCATCTATTGCGGCATCATCGCCCTGTGGCGGACGATCGAGGATCCGAACCGGGCGGCCCGCGCCATCGCGATCCTCACCCTCGTCGGGGCCGTGAACCTACCGATCATCAAGTTCTCGGTGAACTGGTGGTCGACCCTCCATCAGCCGGCCTCGATCCTGCGGATGGGCGGGTCCTCGATCGATCCGAGCATGCTCTATCCGCTGCTCCTGATGATCCTCGCCTTCACACTCCTCGGCATCACCCTGCACCTCTACGCCATGCGCACCGAGATCCTGCGCCGACGGGTGAGGGTGCTGACCATCCGCGAGGCCGAGCGCCTCGATGCCGGCAGCGTCGGACGCGGCGCCGTCCCGCCCGGCGGCCCGGCGATGCAGGGCCTGTGACGGCGATGGATCTCGGGCAGCACGGCAGTTTCATCATCGGCGCCTATGCCTTCACCGCCCTGGTGATCGGCGGCCTGATCTTCCACGCCATTCTGGACAACCGGAGCCAGCGCCGGTCGCTCGCGGCGATGCAGGACGAAGGCGGTACGCCCGGGGAGCGCTCGTGAGCCTCGACGCACAGGCCGCGGCGCCGCGGCGCAGGTCGCTCCTCGTCATCCTGCCGCTCGTGACCTTTGCGGCCCTCTGCGCCGTGTTCTTCCTGCGCCTGCGCTCCGGCGCCGACCCCTCGGCCGTACCATCCGCCATGATCGGCAAGCCGGCGCCTTCCTTCGTACTCGAGGCGCTGCCCGGCCTCGTCGGCGAGAACGGCCCGGTGCCGGGCTTGTCGAGCGCCGAGTTCAAGGGCCGGGTCACGGTCGTGAATTTCTGGGCCTCGTGGTGCACGCCCTGTCAGGTCGAGCACCCGCAACTGATGCGGCTCGCGCGCGAGCCCGGCGTCCGACTGGTGGGGATCGACTACAAGGATCCACCCGAGAACGGACGCCGCTTCCTCACCCGCAACGGCGTGCCGTTCCAGGCGGTGGGCATGGATTCGACCGGCCGCACCGCCATCGATTTCGGCGTCTACGGCGTGCCCGAGACCTTCATCGTCGGCCCCGACGGCATCATCCGCGACAAGCTCGTCGGCATCCTGACGCCGGAGAATTACGGGTCGATCCTCGACAAGATCAGGGCTGCCGCGGCCAAATCCTGAAGGTTCAGGTTTTCGGCGCGTCCTTGCGCTCGTGACGCATCAGCAGCGGGGTCTGCGAGAGCGCGAAAATCACGGTCAGGGGCATGATGCCGAAGACCTTGAAGCTCACCCAGAAATCCTCCGTCTGCGTGCGCCAGACCACTTCGTTGAGGATGGCGAGCAGGAAGAAGAACAGGCCCCAGCGGAAGGTGAGCTTGCGCCAGCCCTCCTCGGTGAGCGCGAACATGCTGTCGAGCACCACCGAGAGCAGCGATTTGTTGAAGATCAGGCCACCGAGCAGGACCATGCCGAACAGCGTGTTCACAATGGTCGGCTTCATCATGATGAAGGTCTTGTCCTGCAGCAGCAGGGTCAGTCCGCCGAACACCACCACCACCACGCCGGATACGAGCGGCATGATCGGCAGCCTGCGCATCAATGCGTAGTGGATCGAGAGCGCCACGACGGTGGCGAGGATGAAGACCCCGGTGGCGACGAAGAGCTTCTGGTCCGCGGTCACGCCGAACCGCTCGGCATAGGCATTGGCGAGGAAGAACACGACGAGAGGCCCGAGCTCCAGGACGAGCTTCAGGAGCGGCGGCAGGTGGCGCTGCGGCGGGACGGCTTCGATCTGCATCATGAGGGTCGCTACGGGTCCCGACGAGCGCAGGCAAGGGCGTTGCCGGCGCGGCCGCTATACATCAGATCAGGGACGAGCCTCCAGCGACGCGGAGACGCCGCCTCATGCCCATCACCTAATCCGCCTCCAGCCCGGCGATCGCCCGCGCGAAATCGCGCGCCGCGAAGGGCTCCAGATCGTCCACGCCCTCGCCGACGCCGATGAAATGGACCGGCAGGCCGAACTTCGCCGCCAGCGCCACCAGGATGCCACCGCGTGCCGTGCCGTCGAGCTTGGTCATCACGAGGCCGGTGACGTCGGCGGCCTTCGAGAACAGCTCGACCTGGCTGATCGCGTTCTGTCCGACCGTCGCGTCGAGGACGAGCAGCACCGCATGAGGCGCCGAGGCGTCGATCTTGCGGATCACCCGCAGGATCTTCTCGAGCTCCGCCATCAGCCCGGCCTTGTTCTGCAGCCGCCCGGCGGTGTCGATGAGGAGGACGTCGGTGCCCGTCACCTTGGCCTTCTGGAAGGCCTCGAAGGCGAGGCCGGCCGCATCGGCCCCTTGTGCGCCGGAGATCACCGGCGTGCCGGTCCGTTCGCCCCAGACCTTGAGCTGCTCGATCGCGGCCGCCCGGAAAGTATCGCCGGCCGCCAGCATGACGCTATGCCCCTCCGCCTTCAGCTTGAGCGAGAGCTTGCCGATGGTCGTGGTTTTTCCCGCTCCGTTGACGCCGATCATCAGGACGACGAAGGGCTTCTTCGCCGTGTCGATGGAGAACGGGATGGCCACGGGCGCCAGCGCCCGCTCGACCTCCGCCGCCAGAATCGACCGAACCTCGTCGGGGGAGATGCCCTTCTCGTAGCGGCCCTTGCCGACCGCCTCCGATATCCGCGTCGCGGTCTCGACGCCGAAATCGGCCTGGATCAGCGCATCTTCCAGCTCCTCCAGGGTATCGGCATCAAGCTTGCGCTTGGTGAAGAGCCCGGTGACCCGTTCTGAGAGAGCGGATGAGGTGCGCTTCATGCCCCCCGTCAGGCGGCTCCACCAGCTCCGCTTCTCCGGCTCGGTGCTGGCTACCTCAGGGGGTGAGGTCAGGGGCGCAAAGGCCTGGCTCGTTGTGTCGGCCCACTCGCCGCCGCGCTCCGGCGGATCGCCGGCGGTGCCGGCGGGCGGGCGCTCCTCCTGGCCTTCCACCGGCTGCAGGTCGGCGCCCTCGATCTCGTCCGGAACGGCGTTGGCGTCGGGTTCGACGGAAGACGGCTCGCTCGGGGGCAGCGGAACGTGGGCGACGTCATCCGCAGCCGTGGCGAAATCGGGCTGGCCTTCCGAGAGGGACGCGGGCGAGTCGAGCGGCGGCGTGACGGGTTCCGGTTTCGGATCGGGCGGCTGAACCGGCACCGGCTTCGGCGGCCAGGACTCCTCCTTCGTCCCGAACATCCGCCGCAGCAGCCAGCCGGGTCTCTTGTCCTCACTCATTCACGCTTGCTCCCCGGCCCCGGCCTGATTAGCGCAGGGCCATGCCCTCAGCCGACGCCCTCCTAGCAGACATAGGCGCACGCCTCCTCTATCGCGATGGCCTCGTCCTCGTCATCGACAAGCCGGCGGGATTGCCGGTGCATCCTGGCCCAAAGGGTGGACCGACGCTCACTGACGGGCTCGACGCCCTGCGGTTTGGTCTGCCACGCCGGCCGGAAGCCGCGCACCGCCTCGACCGCGACACCTCCGGCTGCCTGGCTTTAGGACGGCATCCGAAGGCGCTCGCCCGCTTGAACAAGCTTTTTGCCACCAGCGCCGTCGGCAAGACCTATTGGGCGATCGTCGAAGGCGGTCCAGCGGAGGAGGCCGGCAGCATCGACTTGCCGCTGGCCCGGCGCTCGGACGACCCTCGAAGCTGGTGGATGAAGACCGATCCGGCCGGCGATCCCTCGCTGACCCATTGGCAGGTGATGGGACGCAGCGGCGACCGTACCCAAACCTGGCTCGCCCTGACCCCCGTCACCGGCCGCACGCACCAGCTCCGGGTCCACTGCGCCGCCATGGGCTGGCCGATCCTCGGCGACCCGATCTACGGCAATGCGCCGCGCTCGGGAGGGCCTGGGCTGCAACTGCACGCCCAGCGGCTGAGCCTGCCGCTCTATCCGAGAAAGCCGCCCATCGTCGTCGAGGCGCCGGCACCGGGGCATATGCGGGCGGGATTGGAGGGGTGCGGGTGGACGGCACGGCGGTCGGATTAGGTTCTTTTGCCTCGCTCTCGCGAGAGTGCGGGTTCATCAAGCCGCGATCAGCACCCGCCCATCGTGCCCCGCGATCACGACGTCGGTGATCTCGCCGGGCTCGCCGGCAAGCCGAACGACCGTGAATTCTTCCGTCCGCCCCGTCCCGCCGCGCTCGGTCAACACCCGCCTCGTCAGGCCGACCTCGGCGTCGAGGTGGCGCGTGAGCGCCGCCGCACCGGCCTCGCGCAGCCTCGCAGCGCGCTCGCGTACGATCTCGGCAGCGACCGGCGGCATGCGTGCGGCGGGAGTTTCCGGCCGGGGCGAGTATGGGAAGACGTGGAGATGCGTCAGTCCGCACTCGCGCACGAGGTCGAGGCTGCGTGAGAACTGTTCGTCGGTCTCGGTCGGAAAGCCTGCGATCAGGTCGGCGCCGAACACGATCCCAGTCCGCATGCGCCGCACCTCCTCGCAGAAGCGGATTGCGTCGTCGCGCAAATGCCGCCGCTTCATCCGCTTGAGGACGAGATCGTCGCCGGCCTGGAGCGAGAGGTGGAGATGCGGCATCAGCCGCTTATCGGTCGCAAGAGCCTCCATCAGTTCGGGATCCACCTCGACGGAATCGATCGAGGAGAGCCGTAGCCGCGCAAGGTCCGGCACGCGGGCGAGGATGGCGCGCACGAGCCGCCCCAGCGTCGGCGTTCCGTCGAGGTCGCGACCATAGGCGGTAAGGTCGACGCCGGTCAGCACCACCTCGCGGCCGCCATGGTCGACGAGGCGTGCGACCTGCTCGACCACCGCGTTCAGGGGCACCGAACGCGAGTTGCCGCGGCCGAACGGGATGACGCAGAAGGTGCAGCGGTGATCGCAGCCGTTCTGCACCGGCACGAAGGCGCGGGTATGGCCCGGCAGATGCGCGAGGGAGGTCGCGGCCGGTCGCCTTGCCGACATGATGTCGTCGATGGCCACGCGCTCGGCGGGCCCAATCTGCTTTTCACGCCAGGTCTCGGGCCGCAGCTTGGCATCGTTGCCGACGAGGCGGGCGACCTCGGGCATCGCCGCATAGGCCTCTGTCTCCACTTGCGCACCGCAGCCGGTGACGACGATCTCCGCGCCGGGCCGCTCCCGGGCGAGCCTTCGGATCGCCTTGCGGGCCTGGCGCCCGGCTTCCGCCGTCACAGCGCAGGTGTTGACGACGACGCGGTCGCGGCCCTCAGCCTCGGCGTGGAGGCGGATGATTTCCGATTCGACGATGTTGAGGCGGCAGCCGAAGGTCAGGGTCTCGACGGCCACTCAAGCAGCCTCGAAGATCTCTGGCGGGAAGGCATCCTCCCATTCGAGCGCCACCGGGCCGGTCATCAGAACATGCTCATCGGCGCGCCATTCGATCATGAGGTCGCCTCCCGGAAGGCTCACGGTGGCGTGGCGGCCGATCATTCTGAGGCGCGAAGCCGCGACGACGGCTGCGCAGGCGGCGGTGCCGCAGGCGAGGGTCAGACCGGCGCCGCGCTCCCAGACCCTCAAGCATATAGCCTCGTAGCCGGTGACCCAGGCCAGCGAGATGTTGGCTCGCTCCGGGAAGATCGGGTGGTTCTCCAGCATCGGGCCGATCCGGCCGAGGTCGTAGCTGTCGGGATCGCGGTCGACGAAGAAGACCGCGTGCGGGTTGCCCATGCTCACCGCTCCCGGCGAATGCAGGACCGGATCGTCGATCGGGCCGACCTGCAGCTCGATGCGGCGGGTATCTGGGAAGGGCTCGGCCAGGGGTATCTCGTCCCAGGCGAGCTTTGGCCGACCCATGTCGACGGTGAAAGAGCGCTCGGCCATCCTGGCGACCGTGACGAGGCCGGAGACCGTTTCCAGGGTCAGCCTTCCGCCCTCGGCCGGGCGCGCCATGGCCGGGTCGTCGAGCATCGCGAAGGCCACGCAGCGGGTACCGTTGCCGCAGGCCCCCGATTCCGAACCGTCGGTGTTGTAGATCCGCAGGTAAGCGTCGGTGCCCGCCGAGCGGGGATCATGGATCACCATCAGCTGGTCGAAGCTTGAGCGCGGATGCTTCGCGATGCGCCGAGCCTCCTCCGACGTGACCCGGTTGCTCGAGCCGCGGAGGTCGAGGACCACGATCCGGTTGCCGGCGCCGTGCATTTTTAGGAAGCGTCGATGGGCGAGGGGACTCATGCGTGGGTTTGCTCGGGTTAGCGATCCGCTGCCTATAGGGCAAAGCGAAGGAGGGCGCACGCCGGGACGGCGTTGCAGAACCGCCGCGCTCGCGCCCCATCGTGCGTTACGGCACAAGCGATGGCTCGCGGGTCGACCCATTCGCCGATACGGTGACGGAAGCGCCATGGTGAAGCGCGCGACCTCAACGTGACGCCGCCGGAGTGCCGCAGTGACCCGCCTTCGCCTCTCGCTCCTTCCTGGTGTCTTGCCCTGTGTCCTGCCGTGTGCCTTGGCCGGCGCCCTGGCGGTTTCCGCCTCTGCCCTGGCGCAGTCTCCGTCTCCTGCCGTCACGAACCCACTTCCGACGACGACCTCGCCAGATCCGGCAAAGCCCGCGACGCCCGAGATCCCGGCCCCGGCGCAATCCGTCCCCCAGGCGCTGGCGCCAGCGAAACCCACCACTCCCGCGCTGCCGACCTTGGTTGAGACGCCCGGCGAGACCAACGACGTCGACGACGTCGTGCTACCGGCCAAGCCCGCCGCCATCCTCGCCGGCCGTGCCAAATGGGAGGAGGCGGTGCCGACCCTGCAGGGCGCCTTCAAGCGCATCGAGGCCGAGCTCGCCAAGGCCGGCCTTGCTCCGGCCGGAAGGCCCCTCGCGGTCTTCGCCAAGACCGACGACGACGGCTTCCTTTTCGAGGCGATGGTCCCGATCACCGGAGTGCCCGAGGGCAAGCCGGCGCTGGGCGAGGACGTCCGCTTCGGCAGCACCCCGAGCGGCAAGGCCCTGCGTTTCAACCACAAGGGCTCCTACGACGACATCGACGGCACCTACGAGACGCTGACCGCCTATCTCGACGCCAAGGACTTGGTGGTGCAGGACCGCTTCATCGAGGAATACGTCACCGACTTGAGCGACAGGGCCGACGATCGGCTGGAGGTGAATATCTACGCCTTGCCCCGGTGACCTCACCGCGATGACGTGATCGGAACCATGCGCGAATCTTGTGGATTCGCGTCTTATGGCAATTGCATCGACACCCGACCTCTTCACCGTTCGATCAAGGAGCCGCAGCCCCGATCCGGCGGCTTTGCGCGACACGGCCCTTGAGATCCATCGCCGGCTCTGTCCGGTCTATGGTTGCCCGATACCCTATTTCCACAGCCTCGATCCGGTCAGCGAACTCGTCTCCTCGCTGCTCTCGCACCGGACGCGCAACGCCGAGTCGGGCCGTGCCTTCAAGGCGCTCAGAGCGCGGTACCCCGATTGGAAAACCTTCCTCGACGCACCGGTAACGGAGGTCGAATCGCTCATCGACGGCGTCACCTGGCCCGAACTGAAGGCGCCGCGCATCCAGGCGATCCTGCGTGCGGTCCGCGAGCGCCGCGGTTCACTCGACCTCGATTTTTTGGCGGATCTCCCCGTCGCGGAGGCACGGGGCTGGTTGGAGGCGATTCCCGGCATCGGTCCGAAGACGAGCGCCGCCGTCCTGGCCTTCAGTCTGCTCCGGATGCCGGCCCTGCCAGTGGACAGCCATCACCACCGCGTCGCCCAGCGTACCGGCCTCATTCCGGCGTCGATGGATGTCGGCCCGTCGCACCCCGTCCTGCGGGGGCAGCTCCCCGAAAATTGGAACGCGCAGGAGCTCTATGACAACCACGAAGTCCTGATGCTTCACGGCCAGCAGGTGTGCCGCCACCGCGCCCCGGCCTGCCATGCCTGCGTGCTGGTCGATCTCTGCCCGACCGGGCAGGCGCGTCTCGCGGAGCGGGGGCGGATGTCCTGACGGGCTGCGCTCAATCGTTTCGGCGTGTCCGAGCTGAACGCATCCACTCCCCACAAGGAGGAGAGAAGCCGCCTAGCCTATCTCCTTGAGCGGAATCACCGTCACTCAGACCAGCGCAGGGCCGCCGCCGCGGCTAGGGTGCCGATCACCGCGGCGATCAGGCTCAAGGCGGAGAGGATCACCAGGGGCGTCGCGAACGGCACGGTGCCGCCGGAGGCCGCCTGGCTCGCCGAGACTCCGAAGATCAGCGTCGGGATCATCAGGGGCAGCACCACGACCGCGAGGATGAGTCCGCCGCGGCGGATCGAGGCGGTGAGGGCCGCGCCGACCGCGCCCACGAAGGTGAGGGCAGGGGTGCCGACGAGGAGCGTGAGGGCCGTCGCCGCCATGGTCGTGCCGTCGAGGGCCACCAGCAGACCGAAGAGCGGCGAGGCGAGGGCGAGCGGCAGGCCAGTGGTGAGCCAATGGGCGAGCACCTTGGCGAGGACTACCGCCTCCATCTGGACCGGCGCCCCCGTCATGAGGTCGAGGGAGCCGTCCTCCTCATCGGCCTGGAATAGTCGGTCGAGGCCGATCAAGGTGGCGAGCACTGCCGCGAGCCAGAGGATCGAGGGTCCGATCCGGCTGAGCAGGTTGAGATCCGGCCCAAGCGCGAAGGGGACGATCGACACGATCATCAGGAAGAAGACGAGCGACAACGCGCCCGAACCGCCCACCCGGGCGGCGAGAAGGAGGTCGCGGCGGACGAGGGCGACGAGGGCGCGGATCACCACCATACCTCGGGCGCCGACGCAGTTAGGGGAGACGTCGCAGCTCGAGGTGCCGCCGCCTCGCCGATGTTCAGTTCGCGGGTGCCTTCGAGGCCGAGCGACTGATGGGTCGCGGCAATCACGAGGCCGTCCTCCGAGAGATGCTGGGTCATCAGATGGGCGAGCACGGCCTGCGAGGCGGTATCGAGTGCGGCGGTGGGCTCGTCGAGGAGCCAGAGCGGGCGCCGGCACACGAGGAGCCGGGCCAAGGCCACCCGCCGCCGCTGACCGGCCGACAGATAGGCGACCGGAAGCTTCAGGGCATGGCCGAGGCCGAGTTCCTCCAGGGCGGCTCTGGGGCTCAGCGTCGGCGCGCCGAGGAGATCGCGGGCGAAGACGAGGTTCTCCTCCGCCGTCAGGGGACTTTTGAGCCCGTCGCGATGACCGACGACGTGAAGACATTCCGGCAGCGTCGCCTCGCCGACATCTTCCACCGTGATCGTGCCGGCATCGGGCTTCAGCCGGCCGGCCAGCAGGCTCAGCAGCGTCGATTTGCCCGCGCCATTGCGCCCCGTCACCATCAGCGCCTCGCCGGGGACGAGGGTGAAGGACAGATCGGAAAAGATGCGGCGGCCGGAGCGGCGGGCGGCGAGATGGGACGCGGTCAGCCGCACGAGGTGTCCTGCACGTTCAATTCTCTGCCGACCTCGACACGACACACGCCGTCCCGTGTCACCGCGCGGCGTAGCGGCCCGTTTCGAACTGTTCTATACCGATTCCAGGCTGCGCCGCGCGAATCCCGAGCGTCCAAATCGCTCGTCGCGCATCATCCTGTCCGGGCACCCCCGGAGCGGCGCGCGCTTTTTTGAGAAGCGCTCCAGCCGAACACGACCTTCGTGGCGCAGGTCATGCCTGCGCGTGTTCGACAACCGCTCGTGAGGAAGACAACCACCGTGGCATCGATCGACAGCTTCCGCTCCCGCCAGACCCTCACCGTCGGCGACAAATCCTACACCTACTACTCGATCCCCCATGCCGAGCAGGCGGGCCTCGCCGACGCCACGGCGCTGCCGTTCTCCATGAAGGTCATCCTCGAGAACCTACTCCGGTTCGAGGACGACCGCTCGGTGAAGAAGGACGACATCTCGGCCACCGTCGCCTGGCTCGGCAACCGCGGCAAGGTCGAGACCGAGATCGCCTTCCGGCCCTCGCGCGTGCTGATGCAGGACTTCACCGGCGTGCCCGCCGTGGTGGATCTCGCGGCGATGCGCGACGCCATGGTGGCGCTCGGCGGTGACCCGCAAAAGATCAACCCGCTGGTGCCGGTCGATCTCGTCATCGACCACTCGGTGATCGTCGACGAGTTCGGCACCCCGAAGGCCCTCGCCGACAACGTCGCCCTCGAATACGAGCGCAACGGCGAGCGCTACACCTTCCTGAAATGGGGCCAGTCGGCCTTCGACAATTTCTCGGTGGTGCCGCCGGGCACCGGCATCTGCCACCAGGTCAACCTCGAATACCTGTCGCAGACGATCTGGACCAAGAACGAGGACGGCACGGAAGTCGCCTATCCCGACTCGCTCGTCGGCACCGATTCCCACACCACCATGGTCAACGGCCTCGCCGTGCTCGGCTGGGGCGTAGGCGGGATCGAGGCCGAGGCGGCGATGCTCGGTCAGCCGCTCTCGATGCTGATCCCCGAGGTCGTCGGCTTCAAGCTCTCGGGCAAGCTCCCCGAGGGCACCACCGCCACCGATCTCGTGCTCACCGTCACGCAGATGCTGCGCAAGAAGGGCGTCGTCGGCAAGTTCGTGGAGTTCTACGGCCCCGGCCTCGACGACATGGCGGTGGCCGACCGCGCCACGATCTCCAACATGGCCCCCGAATACGGCGCCACCTGCGGGTTCTTCCCCATCGACCAGAAGACCATCGACTTCCTGCGCGTCACGAGCCGCACCGATGAGCGCATCGCCCTCGTCGAGGCCTATGCCAAGGCGCAGGGCATGTGGCGCGATGCCCATACGCCCGACCCGGTCTTCACCGACACCCTCGAACTCGACATGGGCGAGGTTCGCCCCTCGCTCGCCGGCCCCAAGCGTCCGCAGGATCGGGTTCTCCTCGACGGCGCCAAGCCCGGCTTCGCGCAGTCGATGGAGACCGAGTTCCGCAAGGCCGCCGACATCGCCAAGCGCTATCCGGTCGAGGGTGCGAATTTCGATATCGGCCACGGCGACGTCGTGATCGCCGCGATCACGAGTTGCACCAACACCTCGAATCCGAGCGTGATGATTGGCGCCGGGCTTCTCGCCCGCAACGCCGTGGCCAAGGGCCTGCGCTCGAAGCCATGGGTGAAGACCTCGCTGGCACCCGGTTCCCAGGTCGTCGCCGAGTACCTCGAGAAGGCCGGCCTGCAGCAGCCACTCGACGCCCTCGGCTTCAATCTCGTCGGCTTCGGCTGCACCACCTGCATCGGCAATTCGGGGCCGTTGCCGGCGCCGATCTCGAAGGCGATCAACGACAACGACGTGGTCGCGGCCGCCGTGCTCTCGGGCAACCGCAACTTCGAGGGCCGCGTGAACCCGGACGTGCGGGCGAATTACCTCGCCTCGCCGCCGCTGGTCGTCGCCTACGCGCTCGCGGGCTCGATGCAGATCGACATCACGACGGAGCCGCTCGGCACGGGATCCGACGGCAAGCCTGTCTACCTCGCCGACATCTGGCCGACGAGCGCGGAGGTCCAGTCGTTCATCGAGGCCAACATCACCTCGGCCCTGTTCAAGTCGCGCTACGCCGACGTGTTCGGCGGCGACCATTACTGGAAAGCCGTCGAGGTCACTGAAGCCGAGACCTTCGCCTGGGATTCGACCTCCACCTACGTGCAGAACCCGCCCTATTTCGAGGGCATGCAGAAGGAGCCGGCGCCCGTCACCGACATCGTCGATGCGCGCATCCTCGGCCTGTTCCTCGATTCGATCACCACCGATCACATCTCGCCGGCCGGCAACATCCGGGCGAACTCTCCGGCTGGCGCCTACCTGCAGGAGCATCAGGTCCGGGTGCAGGACTTCAACCAATACGGCACGCGGCGCGGCAACCACGAGGTCATGATGCGGGGCACCTTCGCCAACATCCGCATCAAGAACCAGATGGTCCGCGACGAAACCGGCCAGGTCGTCGAAGGTGGCTGGACGCTGTTCCAACCCTCGGGCGAGCGGATGTTCATCTACGACGCGGCGCAGAAATACGCGGAAGCAGGCACGCCGCTCGTCGTCTTCGCCGGCAAGGAATACGGCACCGGCTCGTCACGCGATTGGGCGGCCAAGGGCACGAAGCTCCTCGGGGTCCGTGCCGTCATCGCCGAGAGCTTCGAGCGCATCCACCGCTCGAACCTCGTCGGCATGGGCATCGTGCCGCTGGTCTTCCAGGGCGAGACGTCCTGGGCCTCCCTCGGCCTCAAGGGCGACGAGACCGTGAGCCTGCTGGGGCTCGCAGGCGAGATCAAACCGCGTCAGACCATGGTCGCGGTGATTACCTCGGCCGACGGCACCAAGCAGGAAGTGCCGCTCACCTGTCGGATCGATACGCTCGACGAGCTCGAGTATTTCCGCAACGGCGGTATCCTGCCCTACGTGCTGCGCTCGCTAGCGGCCTGACAAGCAAGAAGCTGCCCCTCTGATCCCGTTCTGACCTGGGAATCAGAGGGGTGAAGTGATGCGCTTCATGCGTGCGACTCAGTGTCGGTGAATTCCCGCCACAGCAGCATCAAAGCCGCCATCACAGCCGGCCCGAGGAACAGACCGAGCAGGCCGAAACTCTCGACGCCGCCGAGGATGCCGAGCAGGACCCAAAGGAAGGGGAGGCGGGTCGTGCCGCCGATCAGCGCCGGCCGCACGAAATGGTCGGCGACGAACGTCACCACCAAGCCGGCCGCGACGACGATTGCCGCGGCGACCATCGCGCCCTTGGCGAGCAGCAGCAGCGCGGCGATTCCGAAGACCAGTGGCGCCCCGAATGGAATCATCGCCGCCACCGCGGTGAGTGCCCCGAGCAGGACCGGGTGCGGCACGCCGGTGAAATAATAGATCAGTCCGAGCAGGAAGCCCTCTCCGATCCCGACGAGGACGAGGCCGTCGACGGTGCCGTGGACCGACGCAACGACCTGTCGGGCGACGCGCTCGCCGCGCGGGCCGAACAGCTTGGCGCTCGCAGTTAGTCCCTGCGCGATGATCGCCCGACCGTCGCGAAAAAGGAAGAACAGCGTCACCAGCGTGAACCCGAACAGCACGACGCGCCGGACGATCTCTGAACCGAGGCTACGGGTCATGCCGAGAACCGAGGAGTTATCGAACCGGTGCAGCAGGTCGGAGCCGGCGGAGGGATGGCTGAGGTTCTCATTCCACCAGGCCATCGCCTGCGCAGCACCGAAGGGCAGGTTGTTCAGGATCTCCGGCGCCGGGATGCCGTTCAGCTCGGCCTCCTTCGCCCATGTCAAGGCATCGTGGGCCTCGCGCGCCGCCTGCACGCCGAGCACCACGAGCGGCGCCAGGAACACGATTGCGACGAGGGCCGTGAACAGGGCTGGCAGGGCGACATGGTGGCCAATCGACGGCCATCGCTGCTCAGCCCTCGCGTAGAGCGGCCAGAGAGCGATCGCCAGGATCGCCGCCCAGACCAAGGCCGGCAGGAAAGGGTGCAGGACCCACAGGCCCGTAGCCGCCAGAGCGAGGACGAGGGCGACGCGGGCAATCGCTTGTGATCGCGCCCGCGTCAGAACCGGCTCGGTGTCGTTCGCGGCCCGCAGGGGTCGGTCCATGGTCGGGCCCTCTCGGACTCAGGCGCAGCCGGGCGGCGCGGCCTCGACATAGGCGCGGAGTTGCCACGGGGGAATAGGTCGCCGCCCCGGGGTCGCAACCGATGGTTCAACCGTCAAGGTTTAACCGCCAAGCAGAGAAGACTCGGAATGAGGCCAAGGTTGCCCCTCCAACACCCCTCGTGTAAGCCACCGCCATCGCGCACCCGCCGTGTCGAGCGGCGCGCTGCGCGTCGCAAGACCGCGCGACCGGGGGCACCGGGCGTCCTGCATCCTGCCCCGATCGCCGAACGTCGCTTCCCCAGCGCGAGGGATGCCGCCGGGCGTGCGAGAAACCAGCGAGTGTCCATGTCCGACCCCTCCACAGTCACCTTCGACCGCGTCGCGGACATCATCGCCGAGACCGCCGACATTCCGCTCGACACCATCAGCCCCGAGAGCCATGCGATCGACGATCTCGGCATCGATTCGCTCGCCTTCCTCGATATCGCATTCGCGGTGGACAAGGCCTTCGGGATCAAGCTGCCGCTGGAGCGCTGGACCCAGGAGGTCAACGAGGGCAAGGTCCCGGCCGAGGAATACTTCGTGTTGAAGAACCTCTGTGCGCGCATCGACGCCCTCGTCGCCGAGAAGGCCGCCAAGGCCTGATCTGACCCGAAGCCCACCAGCGCGAAGCGATCGCCATGCGCCTCGAATATTTCGAGATGATCGATCAGGTCATCTCACTCGACCGCGAGGCCGGTCGGATCGTCGTGCGGGCCGACGTGCCACGCGAGAGCCCGGTTTTCGAAGGTCATTTTCCCGGCCATCCGCTCGTGCCAGGGGTACTCCTCACGGAGACGATGGCCCAGGCCTCCGGCTACCTTCTCCTCGCCCATCTCGATTTCAAGCTGATGCCGTTCCTGATGTCGGTGGAAAAGGCTCGGTTCCGCGGTTTCGTTGGGCCGGAGGCGTCGCTCACCGTCGAAGCCAGCCTCGAACATGACGGCTCCGGCTACGCTGTGACCAAGGCGGCGATCCGCAACGGCACCAAGCTCGTCGCCGATTCCGAGTTGCGCTTCCGTACCATGCCGTTCCCGGATTCGCTGGCCGCGCCGATGCGCGAGCGCGCCCAGGCAATCGGTCTCCTCGCCTTCGGGCCGTTCTCGTGAGCGGTCACCGGCGCGACGTCGTCGTTACGGGCATCGGTCTCGTTTCATGCGCCGGCGAGGGCATTGCGGCTCATCTCGACGCTTTGAATGCCGATGCGCCGGCCCGCATCGATACGACAAGCTTCGCACCCTATCCGGTCCATCCGGTGGCACCCCTCGTCCTCGACGGGCAGATCCCCAAGAAATCCGACCAGCGACAGATGGAGCCTTGGCAGAGGCTCGGCGTCTACGCAGCCGGCCTCGCCCTTGAGTCCGCAGGGGTGAAGGACGATGCAGCCTTCAAGTCTGCCTTGCATCTTGTCGTGGCCGCTGGCGGCGGCGAACGCGATACCGCCGTCGACGGCGCGATCCTCACGGGTCTGCGCGATGCCCCCGATCCCGGCGCCTATCTCAACGAGCACCTCCTGAACGACCTGCGCCCGACGCTGTTCCTGGCCCAGCTCTCGAACCTCCTCGCTGGCAACATCGCCATCGTCCACGGCGTCACCGGCGCCTCGCGCACCTTCATGGGCGAGGAGGCCGCCGGCACCGATGCCCTGCGCATCGCGCAAGCGCGGATCGCGGCCTCGCAGCTCGACGCCATGCTGGTCGGCGGCTCCTACAGCGCCGAGCGCCCTGACGTGATGGTCGTCCACGAAATGGGCGGCTATCTCGCCAAGGGCGAGTACCGCCCCATCGCCGAGCGGGCGCGTGCTGGCGAGGGCGGCATGATCCTCGGCAGCGTCGCAGCCTTCCTGGTGCTGGAAGCGGCCGATCACGCCGCCGCACGGGGAGCCAGGGCGCTGGCGCAGATCTTCCCCGTCGCGAGCGACAGAACTCGACGCGAGCCCGGCTCCGTCGCCTTAAGCCTCGACAGAATCTGGCGCGAGGCCGGGATCGCGACGCCGGATGCCGTGATCTCTGGCGCCTCGGGCGTTGCAGCCGCGACCACCGAGGAATTGGATGCCCTGTCGCGCCTCGCTCCGGGCGCGCCGGTCACAACGCTCGGCGACGTCACCGGCCATGGCCTCGAAGTCACAGCCCCGTTCGGCGCCGCCCTGGCCGTGGCACTCATTGCCGAGCGTGGCGCCCGCGAGGTCGCGGTGACGACGGTTGGGCATCACCGCGGCGAGGGCGCGCTGCGCCTGACGGCCATTCCTTGAGCCGGCGGCACTTGCGCTGCCATCATCCGAAAAATGATCTATGAGGGTCGCCCGGAGCCGGCGCGACGGATCGACCGAGACGGCGTGATGACCAACTCACCTCTGCGCGACTCGAAGGGCCGGCCGCTGGTGGCAGTGACGGGCTTCGGCATCGTGACCTCCCTCGGCCAGGGCCAGGACGACAACTGGACGGCATTGACGGCCGGTCGCTCGGGCATTCACACCATCGCGCGGTTTCCCACAGAGGGCCTGCGCACGCGCATCGCCGGCACGGTCGACTTCCTCGATGCCGAACCGCTGGTGGCGCCCGCCCTTTCGCAGCGCTTCGCCGAGAGCGCGGCCGACGAAGCCGTGGCCCAGGCCTGCATCGGCACGAAAGGCGATTTTCCTGGTGCGCTCTTCATCGCAGTACCGCCGATCGAGATGGAATGGCCGCAGCGGCGGGCGATGGCCGAGGCTCTCGGTGAAAAAGGACCGGTGACCTACGCGGTGCTGCAGCGGGCGGCCGCCAGCCGGCGCTTCGATGCCCTGCACCCCTACATGATCTTCGGGACCGTCGCCGACAGGATCGCAGACCGTTTCGGCACCAAGGGATCACCGATCTCGCTCTCCACCGCCTGTTCCTCGGGGGCAACTGCGATCCAGCTCGGCGTCGAGGCGATACGGCGCGGCGAAATGTCGGCGGCGCTCTGCATCGGCACCGACGGTTCGGTGAACCCGGAATCGCTGATCCGCTTCTCGCTGCTCTCGGCGCTCTCGACCCAGAACGACCCGCCGGAGGGCGCCTCGAAACCGTTCTCGAAGAATCGCGATGGCTTCGTCATGGGCGAAGGCGCCGCCGCCCTGATCCTGGAAGACGCCGAGGCCGCGAGGGCACGGGGTGCAAAGATCCTCGGCTACGTGCTCGGCTGCGGCGAGAAGGGAGACGGGTTCCATCGCACCCGGTCGAGCCCTGACGGCGCCCCGATCATCGCGGCGATCCAAGCGGCGCTGGATGATGCCGGCACCTCGCCTGCGGAGATCGACACGGTCAACGCGCACGGCACCTCGACTCCCGAGAACGACAAGATGGAGGCGATGGGCTGCATGGCGGTCTTCGGTGAGCGCATGGGCGCTATCCCGATCTCGTCGAACAAGTCGATGATCGGCCATACGCTCACCGCCGCCGGCGCGATCGAGGCAGTGGTCTCGCTCCTCACGATCCGGCACGGCCGCATCCCGCCGACCATCAACTACGCGGTGCCGGATCCGGCGATTCCCCTCGATATCGTCGCGACGACGCGAGATATGCCGGTCAACCGCGTGCTCTCGAATTCCTTCGGCTTCGGCGGCCAGAACACCTGCCTCGTCTTCGGCGGAGAGCCGACATGAGCGACGCCCGGCGCATCCTCGTTACCGGTGGCGCCTCGGGGCTCGGAGCGGCCATCGTGCGTGGGCTGGCCGCGGCCGGCCGCGATGTCGACTTCACCTATCGCTCCTCGGGTGATGCGGCCGAGGCTCTGATGGCGGAGTTGCGGACCTCGTACCCGGAGCGACGCTTCCAGGCCCATTCCCTCGATCTTGCCGACAAAGCCGCGCTCGACGCCTTCTGCGAGAACGTAGAAGGGGAGGGCTTCCACGGCCTCGTCCACAATGCCGGGCAATCCTACGACGTGCTGGCCGCGATGATGGCGCAGGACAAGGCGGAAGCCGCCATGCAGGTGAACTTCTGGTCGCTCACGCGCCTCGCCAAGAGCCTCGTGCGCGGGATGATCCGAGCCCGCTCGGGCCGGATCGTCGCCATCGGCTCCGTGGCGGCGCTCCAGGCCAATCCTGGCAACGCGGCCTATGCGGCGACGAAAGGCGCGCTCATCGCCTATTGCCGCACGCTTGCCATCGAGACCGCCAAGCGCGGCGTCACTGTGAATGTGATCGCGCCCGGCTTCATCGACACCGACATGATGACGCCTTACGCCGCTTATCGCGAGGGGATGGAGCGCCAGATCCCGTCCGGCCGCTTCGCCATGCCCGATGAGGTCGCGGCGCTGGCGACCTTCCTCACGAGTGATGCGGCCTCCTATATCACCGGGGCGGTGCTGCCGGTGGATGGCGGCCTGACCGCGATGATGGGCGTCCATCGCGCCTGAGGTCGAGCATGATCTTTCGTCCGGTCTGCGTCTTCGTCGTCTTGTGCTGGGCCGGGTCGGCCTCCGCCCAAGAGGCTTTTCGCGTCTCCGGCCTGCCGCCGGGCGACACCCTGAGCATCCGCGAGACACCGGACGCCGAGGCCGTCGCTTTGGGACAAGCCCCATCCGGCGCCCGCCTGCGCGGCTTCGGCTGCACCGCGGATACGCCGAGCAGGCTGACCTGGTGCCGGGTCAAGGCCGGCCCAATCCTCGGCTGGGCGCGGCGGCGCTATCTCGCGCCGGATTGAGGTGAGATGACTTTCGTCCGATATGGGTCGCCATTCCTCATTTGAGACGAGCTGATGCAAGCCCTCCAACTCTTCGGCGACCGCGACCTGCGCGTGAGCGAGGTCGAGCCTCCGCCCGCTCCCGGCCCCGGCGAGGTCCGGATCCGTGTGCGTGCCGTCGGTCTCAACTTCATCGACGTCTGGGGTTTTCGCGGCATGGCCTTCGCCAAGCGCAAGCTCCCGCTCACCGTCGGCGCCGAGGCCTCGGGCGAAATCGTGGGCGTCGGCGAGGGAGTCGAGGGCCTCGCCGAGGGTGATCGCGTCGTGATGTACGGCGCCCAGACCTGTGGCCGCTGCAAGGCCTGCCGAGAGGGCCGCGACAACCTCTGCGAGGACGTTTCGGGCGTAATGGGCTTCCACCTCGACGGTTTCGCCCGCGAATTCGTCACCATGTCGGCGCGCCTCGTCATCAAGGTGCCGGAGGGCGTGAGCTTCACCGATGCCGCCTGCGCGCCCATTGCCTTCGGCACGGTCCAGCACATGCTGTTCGACAACGCCAAGCTTGAGCCCGGCGAGAGCATCCTCGTCCATGCGGGGGGTTCGGGAATCGGCACCGCCGCGATCAAGATGGCGAAGGCCATCGGCTGCACCGTGTTCACCACGGTCGGCGACGATGCCAAGGGCGAGAAGGCGGCGGCCCTCGGCGCCGATCACGTCGTCAACTACCGCACCGAGCGCTTCGAGGGTGAGGTCAGGCGGCTGACGAAGCGCAAGGGCGTCGACGTGGTGTTCGAGCATGTCGGGCCGGAGACCTGGAACGGCTCGCTGCTCTGCCTCAAGCGCGGCGGGCGTCTCGTCACCTGTGGCTCGACCTCAGGCGTCTCGACGTCGATGAACCTGATGCAGCTCTTCCAGCAGCAGTACCGCATCACCGGCTCGTTCGGTTGCTCGATGACCAACATTCGCGCCTCGCTGGCGAAGATGGCGGAGGGTCTGACGCCGGTGATCGACACGGTGCTGCCGCTCGCGGAGTTCGGCCAGGGCCTGGAGCGCCTCGAATCCCGAAAGGTCTTCGGCAAGATCCTGGTGACGCTGTAGGTCGCCAAGGGGTGTCCGCGGCGGAGAAATCGCATTAAGCGAAGCGCTACCGTGCCCGGTCGGGCGCTGCCCCACACTCGAGTCCGCTTTGCTCCGCCTCGCCCTGATCCTGAACCGTCACCTGCCGCGCCTCGCGGGACTGGCGATGATCCCGCTCGTGCGCGGCCTGTTCTGGCTCGCGCGCGCGCTGGGGCCCGAGAGGGCGAGCCGCTATGGCGGCGCTCTGACCCGGGCCGTCGGCCCCTGGCTACCGGCTCACCGCACAGCCCTCGCCAATCTGCGCGCGTCGTTTCCCGAAAAGAACCAGGCGGAGATTCGGTCACTCGCCGCTGAAGCCTGGGACAATCTGGGGCGAACAGGCGCCGAATACGCTCACCTGCACACCCTGTTCGACGCAGCGGACGGCGAACTGATCAGCTCGCGCATGGAGGTCGAGGGCATCGAGCATTTCGAGGCCCTGCGCGACGACGGCAAGCCCGGCCTGATCTTTTCCGCTCATCTCGCAAATTGGGAATTACCGGCGATCTGCGCCGCGCGCTACGGCCTCGACGCCACCGCGATCTTCCGGCCGCCGAACGATGCTGCCACCGCCCGCCTCGTCCAGGAGATCCGCCGCGAGACCATGGGCGGATTGGCCGCGGCAGGGCAGGGGGCTGTGTTCTCGATGCAGGGTGTGGTGGAGCGCGGCGGCCATCTCGGCCAGCTCATCGACCAGCATTTCACCCGTGGCGTGGTCGTCGAATTCTTC
This sequence comes from Methylobacterium sp., assembly GCF_019745455.1. GTDB lineage: Bacteria > Pseudomonadota > Alphaproteobacteria > Rhizobiales > Beijerinckiaceae > Methylobacterium. The sequence continues at coordinate 18,324 of NZ_JAIETD010000020.1, read as the reverse complement.
GGCCGGCCGGTCCTCGCCAACCCGCTCCTCGCCAAGCTCGCGCGGCACTACGAATGCCCTGTCCACGGCGTACGGGTTATCCGGCGCCCCGGCGTCCGTTTCAAGCTCGAACTCACCCCGCCCCTCGACCTGCCGCGCGACGGCTCTGGCGCCATCGATGTTCAGGGCGCCACCCAGGCGATGACGCGGATCGTCGAGGAATGGGTGCGCGAGAACCCCGGCCAATGGCTGTGGATGCACCGCCGCTGGCGCCCGAACATGCTGCCGAAGCCGAAGGAACCTAAGGGCTAGTCGATCCACTCGCCGCCGCGCATCACCGGCACGGCGCGGCCTTCCTGGGTGAGCCCGTCGACGTCGACCTCGGCCGATCCGATCATCCAGTCGATATGGATCAGGCTGCGGTTGGCGCCGCGCGCCGCGAGGTCGTCCTCGCTCATGCCCTCGCCGCCATTGCGGAAGCACTTGCTGTAGGCTTGGCCCAGCGCGATGTGGCTCGCGGCGTTCTCGTCATAGAGGGTGTTGTAGAACAGGAGGCCCGAAGCCGAGATCGCGGAGGAGGCCGGCACCAGGGCGACCTCGCCTAGCCGGCGGGCGCCCTCGTCCGTATCGAGCACCTTGGCGAGGACGTCGGCACCGGTGCGGGCATTCGCCTCGACGATGCGTCCTTCCGAGAACTTCACCGTGATGCCCTCGATCAAGGTGCCCTGATAGGAGAGCGGCTTGGTGCTGGTGACGAAGCCGTCGACCCGCGACTTGTGCGGCGTCGTGAAGACCTCCTCAGTCGGAATGTTGGCATTGCAGACGATGCCGTTGCGGGCAGTGGAAGCGCCGCCGCACCATTCGTGATCGACGGCCAATCCAACCGTGAGATCGGTGCCAGGCCCTTTGAAATGCAGCGCTGCGAAACGGTGGTAGTTCAGCGACTCGGTCCGGCTGCGAAGCGCGGAATTATGCGCTTCCCAAGCCGCGACGGGATCGTCGCCATCGACGCGTGAGGCCGCAAAGATCGCATCCCAGAGCTTGGCCACCGCGACGTCGTCGGGTTCGTCGGGAAAGACCGTACGGGCCCATGGCAGGGTCGCAGCCGAGACGATGGTCCAGTTGGTGGAGAAATTCGCGATGAGTTCGAGGGCCGGCACATAGGCCTTCGACCGAGCCCGGTTGGCGCGTGCTACCTTGGCCGGGTCCTGCCCCGCGAGCAGGGATGGATCGTCCCCTGCGATGGCGAGCCGGGCGGCGCCGTTGCGGTAGGCATCGGCCATTCCGGCATAGAGCCAGCCCGAAGCCGTATCGAAGGCCTCGTCGGGGGCGTGGGCAAAGCGCGCGAGCGTCGCGGCGTCGTCGGTGTAGAAGGTGGTCACCAGGGAGGCGCCGGTCTTGTAGGCGGCTTCCGTGATGGCCCGCGCCAGCGGAACGGTCTCGAGCGGCGCCGTGATCACCAATTCTTGGCCGCGTTTCAAACCGAGGCCGACTTTAACCGCCACCTCCGCAAGCCGCGCAAGGCGGGCCTCATGAGGACGGTTCGATCCCATCGCATTGCCGGCATGCGTCATGATCTGTCTCCCGCGTTCCCCGTCGGGTAGGCGGGAACGGCGTCCCGTTCAAGCTCGGGATGCGTCGCAGCGGTTCAAGCAGCGCGCGACCAGCGTATCTCGCCGAGGTTTTCGCGGAAGGCGAAACGCAGGAGGTGATCGGCGACAACATTCTCGAGACGGGTCAAAGCCGCAGGGTCCGGGGTCACGACACGCATCAGGAGGGCGTCGGCCTCCGCCTCGAAGGTGCAGACACGGTCGTCGCCGAAAGGTACGGTACCGTGATCGTCCGTCGTCTCCACCGGAAATTTGTGGCTCCAGTGCCGGCAAAGTTGCTTCAGGTAGCGGCTCGCTTCGGCAGTGGGCACCCGGGCCTGCGAGGTCGGCATCTCGTCGTCTCCAAAATCATGCTTCGGTCCCAGTCCAATCGACCAGGATCGCGGCAGTGCAGCGGACCCGAGACCTGCTAGCCAAGGCGCGATCGCGACCTTGAAAATGCTTCCCGTCGGTTAACGCGCGGCTAACATCGGGAGTGGGAATTCCGTCGGTCTGCTGCAATGCGTCCGGTATCCTTGCCTGGATTTGTGCGCCGCACAATCCCCTTTCGGCTCGGAAAATCTGATACCTTACCAACTGGCCGACGGGACTTTCGGTTCATCTGAAGCAAGGACGCCCGGCACAACCTTGCCGGGAACGACCTTTCCGGGATTGAGGGTTTCGCGCGAGTCCAGGGCGTTCTTGAGGCAGCGCATCAAGTCGAGTCCGACCGGATCGCCATACAGAGCCAGTTCGTCGCGCTTGATCAGACCGATTCCGTGCTCGGCAGCGATCGAGCCATCCATGCCGTGGACGATGTCGTGGACGATTCGGTTGAATCGGCCCCATTCCCGAAGGAACGCCGCCTTGCCCATCCCGACGGGCTGGCTGAGATTGAAGTGGATGTTGCCATCGCCGAAATGCCCGAAGGCGCAGACACGCAGGCCCGGCATGGCGGCCTCGCAGGCAACGGTTGCCTGTTCCAGGAAATCTGCGAGGCGTCCGAGAGGCACCGAGACGTCGTGCTTGATCGAACCGCCCTCCTGGCGCTGCACCTCGGACAGGTTCTCGCGAAGGGCCCAGAGCGCTTCGGCCTGGGCATCGCTGGCGGCAATGGTGGCGTCCTCGACGAGGCCGTTCTCCATCCCGCTCTCGAGGGCGGCGGCGAGGTCATCGGCGGCGACGGCGCCGGGCCGGGGGGTGGAAAGCTCGATCAGCGCATAGGCCGCATGCTCGCCCTCCAGGGGCTTGCGGGCGCCGGGCAGGTGCTTGAGCACGATTTCGAGGCCGAAGGGCGGAATGTACTCGAAGGCGGTGAGATCGCCGCCGGCCTGCCGGCGCAGGTCCCCGAACAGGGAGAGGGCATCCCGCGGCGAAGCGAGCCCGGCGAAGGCGACGGCGCGCGACAGGGGCTTGGGAAACAGCTTCAGCACCGCGGCGGTGACGATGCCCAGCGTCCCCTCGGAGCCGATGAAGAGGTGCTTCAGGTCATAGCCCGCGTTGTTCTTGCGCAGTGCCTTCAGCCCGTTCCAGACCCGCCCGTCGGCCAGCACGACCTCGAGGCCGAGCACCAGGTCGCGGGTGTTGCCGAAGGCGAGGACGGCGGTGCCGCCGGCATTGGTGGCGATGTTGCCGCCGATCCGGCACGAGCCCTCGGAGGCGAGGGAGAGCGGGAACAGCAGCCCTGCCTCACCCGCAGCCGCCTGGACCTCGGCGAGGGTCGCGCCGGCCTCGATCGTGATGGTCGAGCCGATGGGGTCGAGGCCGCGGATCGCGGAGAGCCGCACCAGCGAGAGCACGATGCCACCGTCGGGAACGCCGCCGCCGACGAGGCCGGTATTGCCGCCCTGCGCCACCACCGGCACCCCTGCCTCGGCACAGGCGGCGACCACGAAGGCGACCTCCGCCGTGTCGGCAGGACGTACCAGCGCCAGGGCGCGGCCCTGATAGAGGCCGCGTGTCTCGATGAGGGCGTGCGCCATGGTGTCCGCGTCGGTGAGGACGTGGCGGGCACCGAGCCTTTCGACCAGGGTGGCGAGCAGCGTGTCGGATGACGTCATGCGGAAATCGCCTCTCGCGTCGCGTATGATGGGCCTGCGGCTGGCGCGCCGGACTCTCCCGCCTATGATAGCGGGACGGCCGCGTCTTTGCAGGCGGGGCGAGGATTTCCATTCGGCAGGCCGAAGCGCCGCCGACCAGCGAGGCGCTCATGCTCTCCGTCATCCCCAATCCGCCGCGGATCGCCCTGCCGATCGTCGGCAGCGACGATCTCTTCCCGGTTCGCCGGGTCTACTGCATCGGTCGCAACTACGCCGCCCATGCCCGGGAGATGGGCGCCGACCCCGATCGCGAGCCGCCCTTCTTCTTCATGAAACCGGCCGACGCCCTTCAGCTCGTTCCCGCTCACGGGACGACGGAGCATCCCTACCCTCCGCGCACGACGAACTACCATTTCGAGGTGGAGCTGGTGGCGGCCCTTGGAGAGGGCGGCATCGACATTCCGAAGGAGCGCGCTGCGGCGCATGTCTACGGCTACGCCATCGGCCTCGACATGACGAGGCGCGATCTCCAGGACGAGGCGAAGAAGCTCGCCCGCCCTTGGGATCTCGGCAAGGCCGCGGATTTCTCCGCACCGATCGGTCCTCTGCATCGCGCCGCGTCGTTCGGGCACCCCGACAGAGGAGCCATCACCCTCGGCGTCGACGGCGTGGTCCGCCAGTCCGGTGACCTTGGCGAGATGATCTGGTCGGTGCCCGAGCAGATCGCGCTGCTCTCGACCTATTTCACCCTGGCTCCTGGCGACCTCATCTTCACCGGCACGCCTTCGGGCGTCGGCCCCGTCGATCGCGGGCAGACGATGAGTGCCGCCATCGAGGGCCTCGGCACGATCAGCCTCGTCGTGACCTGAGCGAGTTCATGCTGCTCGATCGGCCTATCTTCCGGCGCCTGTTCCACCTCGGCGCCCTGGCCTTGCGCGGAATGACGCTGGGGGTGAGGGGCGTCGCCATCGACGAGCAGGAGCGCGTCTGCCTCGTGCGCCACACCTACGTCTCGGGTTGGCAATTGCCGGGAGGCGGCATCGAGGTCGGCGAGGACGCGGCCTTGGCGATGGCGCGGGAATTTCGAGAGGAGGCGGAAATCGTCGTCGATCCGGCCGTTCCGCTGCGCCTTCACGGATTCTACCACAATCTGGCCGGCTCCCGCCGCGACCACGTCGCCCTGTTCCTTGCGCCCTCCTTCACCATCCCCAAGCAGAAGGAGCCCGACCGCGAGATCGCGGCCTGCGGCTTCTTTCCGCTGAACTCCCTGCCGGAGGGCACCACCCGCGCCACCCGCGAGCGCCTCAGGGAGATCCGCGACGGCTCGGCACCGGCAGCCATCTGGTGAGGAACGTCCATGGACCAAAGACGCGCCGGCTACCGGCATCGCGATTTCCGCGCTTGCCAGCGCCAGCGGAATGGTGTTTAGAGACGCCGTCCGCAGCCGCCGGGGCGTTTCTTACCTCCAGCGGCACGGTTTGTGAGCGGGTGTAGCTCAGGGGTAGAGCACAACCTTGCCAAGGTTGGGGTCGAGGGTTCGAATCCCTTCGCCCGCTCCAAATCAGACTGCAATTTTCCCTTCTTAATCAGCGATGCTTCAAAGCGGCCTCCGGGCCGCTTTTTCTCAGTGAGGCCCTAACTGGGGCCGAAACGAAGGAAAACCCTGCTCGGGGCTCCGTCGTCTGGATCAGGTGACGGTTGCCGGCCGGGATCAAGGCCGTCGCGCCGAGACCCGTGCCCGGTCCGATGACGAGACGCGTGCCCTTTCCGGATCCTGTTTGGCGATCCGCACCAAATCGGCCGGATCGTCCTGGTCGAGGACGGTCAGAATTGCCGATAGGGACTGTAATCATTGACGAGGCGCATCGCCTCAAGTCCAAAAACAATGCCAATCTCGTTGAGATCGAACCGACAAACCGCATTTGCCATGCGAGTCACGCCACCATTGATCCGCCCTGCGACGGCGAGGAAGGGAACGCGGTCGGATTGCGTCCTGTTGGGTTCAGATAAGCCTGGATGGCCGCGAGTGGACCGTGAAAATCGGCGGTCGCTACCTTCCAGATCGGCGTCGGATGAGTCCCGGTACTCACGAGGACGGCAAAACGCGCGTAGGTACCAACGACGTCAGCGAGCAAGACAGGATAGGTCAGCATCGCGGCAGTTCCTCCTGTGCGGGCCAGCCCGCACTTGCCTCGGGGATTCGCCTTCCTGTCGGACTTCAGGGTGAGGATGTCGTCGATCACTGCATCCATCTCATCGCGATCCAGCCTGATGCTGGGCGTCCCTTGGTAATGGCTCCGCAGGAAGACGTTGAGCGCCCAGCCTGCGGTCGGCGGCATGGCAGCGATGGTCCTGAAGGAAGGTCCGACATGTCCGTTTGGCTGCGACTCCCTGCCGATGACGTGACACCGGCTGCAGAGCTCCACCGACACGGTCCACCCCGGGATGCGACGGTCCACTTTCGCCTCGCTGGCCGGATGGCGGGCAGACGCCGTCAGCAATCCTGCAACGATAGTCGCTACGATCCGGCATGACGTTCCGCGGGTCATGGCTCCCTTTCGAACTTCAGCCAAACCATCGCGCAACCGACGGACAGGATGCCGAGTGTCAGGTGTGCCCAGGTGGCGAAGTCATGAGCGGCGAAGCCGAGCATCCAGGGAGCAAGCACGGCGCACGCACCAGCCACCGCGACGAGGTACTCGACCGCCGTTCGGAAGCGGATCTGGTTGGCCCGGGTCAGAGCTGAGATCAGGAGACCGAGCAGAAGCGCCGATCCTGCGGCTCGGCTTTGGTTGGTGGAAACAACCAGGACGAAAGCGGACACGATCAATGCGGTGCTCGCTAATTGCTGAAGTATCCCGAGCAAGATTTCGTCGGTTCGCCAAACAGGATTGTGAGAGGTGTGTCGTCGAACCCGAGCCATGGCTTTACCCTTCCAGACGAAGCGGGGCGGGCTTTCAGGCATGGATCTCGGCGATGATGCATCCGGGATCGACGATCTCGCTGGCGGGCGCGATGACGTCCAGTTGCCCCCCAGTCGGCGAAATGATGTCATGGAGAGCCTCACCGATCCGGACGGTCGCCACGGCCTCTCCGGCCCTGACCCTCGCTCCGTCCTCCACGAGCCAGCGTTCGAGGATGCCTTCGGGCAGCATCCCCGTGGACCAGAGATCCTCGGATACGCGAATGTCCGGCATGGCCTGCTTCCCTGAGTTCATGGCACCCGACACCCGGATCCCACGAGGGAAAGTTTCCGCATCGAGGCAGCGGCCGCGTTGATCTGGATCAGCAAGCATCCGTCCGCTTCAAGGTCGAGACGCGCCGACCGGGGTTGAGGCACATCAAGGCGGCGCTGGCAGCGGTGCGCGTACATCCTTCGACGCCTTGCCCCGGGTCGGCACCATGCTCCTCGCGATGTTCGCCAGCGTGATCCTCGTCATCGGCACTATCATGGTGCTGTACGAAGTCCTGCGCCTGACTTCCGAGCACCTCGCGGAACTGCCGATCCCGCCGCGTGCCCGCATTCTCGTCGTGGTGCTGGCAGCCTTCGTCGGCCATACGGCGGCAGTCTGGATCTATGCCGGCGCCTACTGGCTTCTGGTGCTCCAGCTCGGCAACGGCGCTTTCGCGGGAGTGCCCGTCACCACCTTCGAGGACTGCCTTTACTTCTCGGTGGTGACTTATACCTCGCTGGGCTTCGGCGACCACTTCCCGACAGGCCACGCGCGGCTGATCTCCGGCGTCGAGGCGCTCAATGGCCTACTCCTGATCGGCTGGTCGGCATCCTTCACGTATCTCGCCATGGAACGCTACTGGCCGCTGCACGGGAAAGGTCTCACGCAAGAGGCAGGAAGCGCCGGCCTCGATGTCGTCGAAATGGAAACGAAACGCGCTCGCTTCTATCCGGCGGTGGGTGCCGCGTTTGCGGCAGATCAAGGCGCCCGCCTGGCCACAGGCTCCATCCCGCTCTCAGAAGACGAGACATCATCTCTTCACGGGAGATCGGAGGCGAGCCGATGAGGCAGTTTCTGGTGACGTTCCACAAGCTGGTCGGCGATGGACGGGGTTACGAGCGGTGCGCGCTTCAGCACCAGGTCCTCATTCCGGCGACATCGACAGCGTCAGCCATCGCAGGTGGACAAGCCCTGTTTTGCGAAGCCAACGGCATCGTCGACTGGCGGCTTCGCGCGGATACATGCGAGGCCACGGTGATAGAGGAAAAGTTCACCTAGCCTTGCTCGAACGGAGACCGACGTCATGGTCCACGATCTGACCGATCACGTGCATTGGCAGGGCCGCCAATGGGCGGTTACCGAGTTCGGGATCGAAGCTCTCGACGGGATGTATCATGTCCCTTCGTCCGAGATCTGGGACGACAATGGGCGGCCGCCGGGTTGGCTCAATAGCCTGCACCGCCGCTATGGCACGGACCGTGACGATCTGAACGCCGCCGTGAAGGTCGCCAGGTCGATCTGGTCGCGCCCCTGTGCCCCGCCCTTGGAAGGCACAAGGGCAGGGACAGGAGCGACCTGGCGCCAGCGCTGAAACAGCCGGTAGAACCCGATGATCCGGAAGGTCTGAGCACCGCCATCGGTCCCTCGAAACCGCGTCTTGTGGGCATTCCCGGATCGCGCCTGATCACGGGCGCCTCGGACGACGATCCTGGTGGGATCGCCGCTTACGGGTAGGCCCGAGCGCAATGACGTCATTGCGGTGCCGATCATGGGGGTGATGATGCGGGCCGCCTCTCGGAGCGACATCATGGGCACCTTCGCGGTGCATGGCCCCATCAAGTGGTTTGAGTGGACGGCCGCCGCCTGCATGCTGCTCGCCGTCGCAGCGATGCTGGTCGGCGCAGTTATTCCCTTGCGATAGATCAAGGCCGGCCAAGCCTAGCTGCTGGATCCTCGGTGAACCCATCGACGCAAGGGCGCACCATGCCAGAGACAGACCAACCTTCACGACCAGCCGTGCTCGTGGCCGAGCCGCAGGCGTTGCCGGCCATGTGGCTGGAGGACACGCTGGCCGAGAAGGGTTTCACGGTCGAGGGGCCCTACGCCACCTGCGAGGCGGCCGTTGATGCACTTGCCCGCAGCGAGCCGGCCTTCGCCATCGTGAGCGTCGACCTCCGGGAAGGACCTTGCTTTCCGCTGACCTGCGCGTTGCGCCGCCGCGGCATTCCCTTCGCGATGCTCTCGGGCTCGATCCTCGTTCCGCGGTCCTTCCTCGACATCCCGGTGCTCGACCGGCCTTGCTTGGCCGAGGTCGTCGAACGGGCCGTCAGGACGGGTCGACTGCCGGAGGGGGGACAAGCGGAGCTCAGGACATGCCCGATGGAGGACAGGATCCGGTCCGGTGAACCCTTTGCGCTGAATCAATGCCCCCCGTCCTGCGGGGGCGAGGATGCATTACCCGGCCCGGAACATCCGAATCCCTGCCGGCCTCCTCCGTCCAAGGGAGATTCCCGATGAACGACAAGATCCTTCGCCAGAGCATCATCGACGAGCTCGACTTCGAGCCCAGCATCGACGCGGCCAACATCGGCGTCGCGGTGGACAACGGCATCGTCACGCTCACCGGACATGTCGGGAGCTACGCCGAGCGCCTGACGGCCGAAAGAGCCGCTCGAAAGGTGCGCGGCGTGCGGGGAGTGGTCGAGGAGATCAAGGTCCGTTTCGCCGGCCAAGCGGCGCCACGCGACGAGGACTTGGCCAAACGCGCCGTGCAGATGCTCGACTGGTCCGTCACGGTTCCCGAGAACGCCGTCCAGGTGAAGGTGCAGGACGGCTGGGTGACGCTCACGGGCGACGTCGAGTGGCAGTTCCAGAAGGAGGAGGCCCAGGCCGCCCTCAAGCGGCTCTCGGGCGTCGCCGGCATCATCAACATGATCGAGGTGAGGCCCAAGGCGAATGCCGCCGACGTGCGAAAGAAGATCGAGGCGGCGCTCAAGCGCAACGCAGAGGTCGAGGCCGACGCGATCAGGGTGACGGTCCAGGACGCGAAGGTGACTCTGAAGGGGAAGGTGCACGCCTGGCACGAGCGGAGCCTCGTCGAGAATGCCGCCTGGTCGGCTCCGGGCGTGCGGTCCGTCGTGGATCACCTGACGCTGGGATGAGAGGCAGGCCGGAGCCAGAGGAAAGCTCGGTTTTGGACGCCCATACGCTTGGACCTACCCCAAGCCGTCATTGAGCAGGAGATCTTCCATGACCTACGCCAGCCTCATGGTCGCCGTCGACCTCGGCAAGCATGCGCGCGACCGCGTCCGACTGGCCGGGCACCTCGCCGACGAGTTCGGGGCGCGCCTCATCGGCGTCGCAGCCGAGATGCCGGCCTACGAGGCCGCACCCGTCGGTCCGACGCTCGGCGGAGCGTATAGCCTCCCCTCGATCCGGGAAGCCGTACTCGTCGACCTCCAGATGGCCCATGCCGCCTTCGACGAAGCCTCCCGTGGCCGAAGCCGCGTCGAGTGGCGTTCGAACCTCGACCTCCCGATGGCGTTCCTCGCCCGCCAGTCGGCCGCCGCAGACCTCGTGATCACGGGCCGAGGTAACGACGGCAACCCGCTGCTGTCCGTCGATCCGGGAGATGTGCTGATGCAGCTCGGCGGTCCGGTGCTGGTCGTCCCACCCGAAATCGACCGCCTCGACATCAAGCGTGTGGCGATCGCCTGGAAGAACACGCGCGAGGCACGCCGAGCCCTCCGAGACGCTTTGCCGTTTCTCAACCTGGCGTCCCACGTGGTGGTGGTGAGCATCGACGACGGAAAAGGCGCGGCCGACACCCGCGACGTCGTCGGCCTACTCCAGGCACATGACGTCTACGCCACCGCCGTCGCGAAGGACGCCTATGGCGCCGCGACCGCCGAGGTGCTCGTCGAGGCGGCCTGCGAACATGCCGCCGACCTCATCGTGGCAGGCGCCTACGGACATGGTCGTCTGCGCGAGTGGGCCTTCGGAGGTGTTACGCGAGACCTGCTCGCGAGCTGCCCCGTCTGTTGTCTGATGAGTCACTGACCAAGTCCGACACGTCGCGGGACCTCATCCTGTCCATCTCGTAAGACCAAGCAGAACGGATAGACCGGTAATTCGTTGGAATATACCATTCTCGGGGATTGCAATGCCCTTGTATTTCTTCGATGTTTATGATGGCGCTATGCAGTTGGACGAAGAAGGCGTCCAATGCGAAGATCTGCAGGCTGCGCGCCTCGTGGCAAAGAAGCTCCTGCCGAACATCGCGAGAGATGAGGCTTCTCAAGGCAGCGACTCCCACATCTACGCCGTCGTAGTCAGCGACGCAGATCATTGCCCGGTCTATACGGTCAGCCTTACCGTCATAGGGCTATGGATCATCCGATGACCCGAACCGCACCGCGGCGGCGGTTCTCAGCGAGTTCAGCGAAGCATTTGCCATCAGCTGCAGGTATGCAGACCACCATAGGGAAATCGAGCTCGGGGCGGCGGATCAATTCGCCAGCGATTTCATGTAGGCGATGAGAGCGTCCGCCTCGTCCGGTTCGAGCCGGAACTCAGGCATGGTCGGATGTCCAGTAGTGATCCCCTCGACCAGAGCCTCCGCCAAGTCCCCGACTGGATAGCGCTCGTGCAGCGCGCGGAAGGGGGGCGCCTCGCGAAGGGGGCTAGACCCGAACCGCGCCACGGCATGGCAACGGGCGCAGTTGGCCAAGGCGATGAGCTCGCCCCGCTTGACCCGACGGTCCCAGGCGGCCGCAGAACCGACCGAAAGGGTTTCGATGAAAACGAGCGCCAGGACGGCTAGGATGCGGACAGAGCTTGAGCGGAGCATCAGTGGCTCATCAGGCAGCAGACCGGCATGGTCTGTAGAGTGTCGCGAGTGGCACCACCGAAGATCCACTCCCTTAGTCTGGTGTGGCCGTAGGCGCCCATGACGACGAGGTCGGCTCGCTCACGTTGGGCGAGGCTCATGATCTCGTCGGACGGTTCGAACGTTGGGTTCGGCAGCAGGTGCGTGGTCACGCTGACGCCATGTCCTGACAAATAAGCGGCCACGTCCTCGGCCCCCTCCTGATGCGCATGTGATCCGACCACCACGACATGGACCGCGTCCGCGCGGCAAAGGAACGGCAAGGCGTCCTGGACAGCCCTCCGTGCCTCGCGCGTATCCTTCCAGGCCACGACGACCCGCTTGGCCGAGAGACGTTCGATGCCGGGCGGAGCGACGAGCACGGGGCGACCGACCTCCATCAGGAGCGGGCCGGCCGAGACGCCCATCAGGCCAGGATCGCCGTCGGCCGGTCCCTGGCGTCCGATCACCACCAGATCCGCGGCGCGGGCCTGTTCGACTAGAAAAGCCGTCGGGTTGGCCAATGCCGCGCGCCATGCCATCCGCACGCCACGTTCCACCTCACGCTCGAACACGGCTCTGACCTCGGCGAGTTGCTCGTTCGCGCGCCGTTCCTCCACCTCGTAAATTCGCTCCACCTCCCCGACGTCGCTGACAGCGACGAGGCCGGGCACCTGGCGCGCGGCGACGCCGGTCAACGTGGCCTCGAAGCGCTCGGCGAGACCTGCGGCGAGCTGGACCCTGTCCGCTGTGGCTGACCCGAGATCGAGCGACACCATTATGTTGGAGATCTTCATTTATGCCTCTCCCTGGTCAGTTGCGCCAGCCATAGGGAGGATTGAGCACTCACGCCTGCGGACCGCCTTGATCCATCTCAAGGGTTGGTGATGGTCGGTCCAAGGCTGAAGCCGATGACACGACGGTGTGTCCTTCGTTCGCCGATGCGGCCATCAAGGGTGGGTTCCATGGATTGGCGCCGTGAGCAGGATCAGCTGTAGAGAGCCTGAGCGAGGGCTTGATAGAGCGGCAACCCGACAAGGATGTTGAACGGGAAGGTGATCGCCAGCGAGCAGGTCAGGTAGAGGCCAGGATTGGCCTCAGGCAGCGCCAGTTGCACGGCGGCTGGAGCTGCGATGTACGACGCGCTGGCGGCGAGCGCCGCGAGCACGACCGCTCCGCCCGGCGACATCCCCAGGACATGCGCCAGTCCGATTCCCATCAAGCCGTGCAGGACCGGCATCACCAGTGCGAACCCGATGAGGAAGGCACCGACCTTGCGGAACTCTCCCGCCTTGCTCGCCGCCATCCGGCCGAGTTCGAGCAGGAACAGGCAGAGCGCACCCTGGAAGAGATCGACGAAGAACGGCTTGACCTTGTCGATGCTCGCAGGTCCGGCGAGCGCCCCGATGGCGAGGCCGCCGAGGAGGAGGACGATGCTTTTGGAAGACAGCACCTCCGCCAGGATTGAATGATGACACGTACGGCCGAGCTGCGGTGAGTCGCCGAGCATCAAAGCACCGCCTCCGCCGCTCGCCACGAGGTGGTTCGCACCTGCGCTCTGCGCCAGGCGCGCGAGAGCGATGGCGACGATGATGGCCGGCACCTCCATCGTCGCGAGGAGGACCGCCACGTAACCCTCATAGGGCGTGCCCTGGCGGTCCAGCATGGTCGTGACGGCCGCGAAGGTCACGGCGGACACGGACCCGTAATGCGCAGCGATCGCTGCCGCGTTCTCCACCGAGAGGCCGCCGAAGCGGCGCAGGGCGGCGTAGCTCCAGAGCGGGATCAGGCTGCAGAGGGCGAGCGCGCCGGCGATCGGGGCGGCGATGGCCGCAAGGTCGGCGTGACGCAGCTCCGCTCCGCCGCGCAGGCCGATCGAGAACATCAGGTACATCGACAGAGCGGCGAAGACGCCGTCCGGCACGCGAAGGTCGGATCGGGCCAGGACGGCCAGTCCACCGAGACCGAAACACAGGACCGCCGGCGACAGGAGGTTGGCTTGCGCGAGTTCGAGGGCTGTCATCTGGTCTGCTCCGGGTCGTTGAGATGCCTCGGACGAGCGACGAGCCGCGCAGTCATTGGACTACCGGGGCGGCGTTTCGCTTCCTGAGGTCACCGTCTCGAGGTGCAGGATAGAGGCACCAACGGAGCGATAAATGTCGCGGGATCTAGGCAGCACATTGCTTTAGGCAATGAGTTTCGTCGAAGCCGTTGAATTCCTCTATCGATGATCGGCACCCGGCAGAGGGCTGTTCCCGGCGATGGGCTCCGGGGTCCTTGGCGAGGCGTGGGCACTCCTTCGCTCCAGGGATGTCTTGATGGTGTCCGACAGCAGCTCCGCAGCGCGCGAAAGGACGCCGGGCGCACGGTAGAGGACGATCTCGGTATCCGGCAGTTTGGGCAGGTTCAGCTGGACGGCCACCGAAACCAGCCCCGCCGGCACCATCTCGGTGGGGAGGACGGTGATCCCGAGCCCTGCCTGCACGGCCGCCTGCAAGCCAGCCAGGCTCGGGCTCGTATAGGCGATGCGCCAAGGGCGGCGGGCTGCGTCGAGGGCCGTGAGCGCCCGCTTCCGGTACACGTCGGGAACAGGCGAAAGGACGAGGGGCACCGGCGCGTCTTCGCTCAGAACCAGCCGCGGCGACGCCGCCCAATCCAGAATTTCGCGCCAGACGCCGATGCCGCCACCGGGACCCTGCGGCTCGCGCTTGAACAGCATGAGGTCGTAGTGGCCCTTCGAGAAATCGTCGAGAAGGTTGACGGTGAAGTCGCAGTTGACCTCCAGGGCGACCTGCGGATGCGCCCGAGCGAACTGCGCCAGGATCTCCGACAAATGCGTTGTGGCGAAGTCCTCGGGTGTCCCGAGCCGCACCGTTCCGGAGACGTCAGGCTCCATCACGCGCGCCCGGGCTTCGTTGCCGAGCTTGAGCATCTGCCTCGCGTAGTTCAGCAGGATTTCGCCGTGCGGCGTGAGCTGCACCTCGCGTCCCTCACGGTCGAACAGCCGGCATCCGAGGCTGTCTTCCAGGCGCTTGATCTGCAGCGAGACCGTCGGCTGCGCTCGGTTGATCCGCTGTGCGGCCCGCGTGAAGCTGCCATTGTCGACGACGGCGACGAATGTACGCAGGACGTCGAGGTCGAACGGCAGGGGCTGCATCGTCGGCTCTTCAAGGGTTCGGCTTCGGCATTCTACGGTGCGGACAGGGATCCAGCCGGGGCTTCGACTGCCGACGCACATCTCGGTCGCCTCTGCGGCTGGAAATGAAATTCCGCAAATCCAAGATGGTCGAGAAACCCATTGCCTTTCGCAATGACCGTCATTGCAGATTTAGGGCCTTTCACAACCCTGCTCAGCCGCCCAACTTCGATGGCAACCCGGATCCGGGCCCCTCTGGTGAGAGCTGTCGGCGCTCTCGCGATGTCGGATCGTTCTCGACATCGCTTGCCGGCCTCAGCAGGGGTACCTCGTGGAACTCGCCATTGTCTCCGTCCTGTGGCTCGGCAAGCCGCTCTGGATGTGGCTCGCTTTCCTTTCGATCGTCGCGACCCTTTTGGTTCTCGACCTGGGCGTTCTTCACCGCAAGACGCGCGAGATCGGGGTGCGCGAGAGCCTCGGCCTGAGCGCGATCTACATCGCGCTCGGTCTCGCGTTCGGCGGCTGGATCTGGTGGTACCTCGGCCAAGACGCCGGCATGGCCTATCTGACGGGCTTTGCGGTGGAGAAGGCGCTGGCGATGGACAACGTCTTCGTCATCGCGATGATCTTTACCTTCTTCTCTGTGCCGCGCCTCTATCAGCACCGGGTGCTGTTCTGGGGTATCCTCGGAGTCATCGTGCTGCGCGCGATCATGATCGGGGTAGGCGCCACTATCGTCGCACAGGCCTCCTGGGTTCTCTACCTGTTCGCGATCTTCCTCATCGCCACGGGCGTGAAGATGATCGTGTTCGCCGACAGGACCTACGACGTCGCCGCGAACCCCGTGCTGCGCTTCATGCGTGCCCGCCTCAACGTCACGGATGATCTGCACGGCGAGAAGTTCTTCGTTCGCCAGACCTCGCCGACGACCGGCAAGGCCGTGTGGTTCATGACGCCGCTGTTCCTCGCGCTTGTGATGATCGAGATCGCCGACGTGATCTTCGCGGTCGACTCGGTTCCGGCCATCTTCGCGATCACCACGGACCCGTTCATCGTCTACACCTCGAACATCTTCGCCATCCTCGGGTTGCGCGCACTGTACTTCGCACTCGCGGCAATGGTGGACCGCTTCCACTACCTCAAATACGCGCTCGCTGGCGTGCTGATCTTCATCGGATCGAAGATCTTCGTGGCGGGTATCTTAGGTATGGAGAAATTCCCGCCGGCCCTGTCGCTCGGGATCACCTTCGGCCTTCTCATTACGGGCGTGCTCTGGAGCCTGTGGAAGACGAGGAGCCACGCAGCTGCGGCTTCGGCCCAGGGCGCAACATCGCTTCCCCGCTGACGAGGATCAAGTTCGGAGCCGGCCATGCTCGGTTCCGGAAAGGCGCGGGATTACCCCCGGGTTACGCGCCTCGGACGGGCCGATCTTCGACTAGAGCGGCCCCTCCAAATCGGGGAAGGCCACGACAAGGAGCAAAGAGCCATGAACCTCATCACCATCGATCGTCTCACCCGCCCGGAGGCGCTGCTCATCGAGAAGGACACACGCGAGGGCGTCATCGCCCGCCGTAATGTCCTGTAGGTCTTTGGGCAGCAGAACGCCTTGGTCTGATAGGACTCGAAGCGGAAACCTGCGCTTGGACCGTACGCTTCGCCGACCTTGAGGAGCCGGGGCATGACGACGTCATCGCGAGAATGTTCGCGGATCTGAGCTCTTCGAGCGCGTCGGTCTGCGAACGCAGCCTCCGCCGGCAGTCGCGGGAGAAGCAGATGCGGGCGGAGCTGCAACTCGGCTGCGAATGATGCAAAGGTCGAGCCCTGCGATTTCACGGAGCCTTCTTAGCCTAGTCATCTGCACGAGGAGCCCGCCGACTTCGCGCAGTGTGCTACGCAATCGCTGCCCGACCCACTCAAGCCAGCTTCAAATGGTCATGGACCGAATGGACGCCAGCAGCCGACCACGCCGCACGCTCGGCCAGTTCGCGCTCGCTCCAGACGTCGACATACCCATCGAGGAACACCGTGTCCCCCTCGACGCGTACCGTGATGTTGTCGGGGTCCTTCGCCGTGCGCCTTAAAGCCGCGAGGACCTTCGATTTCACGTCCGCAGAACTCGCCGTCGGCTTGACCGCGAGGAGGTTCAGAACCTCCCGGACCCCGGTCAGCCTTGATACGGCGGATTGTGCGACCACCCTCTGGTAGTACCAGGGCACGGAGCCATCGAGCGTGACGCAGCCATGCTCGACCTTGACCTTGATCGCCCCGTCGGGAACCTGGACGTTCCAGGCCAGGACCTTCACGACACGCGCGGCGAGTTCCTCGTCACCTGTCTTCTCGTCGGCGGGGTAGCGGACCTCGATTTCCTCGACGACGGCCCTGACGCCCTGAACCCGCTGCACGGTCTTCTCGGCTGCGATCTTCTCGGCATAGGTGGCGACGTGACCTGACAGCGTCACGATGCTGTCCCGAACGGCCACGCCGACATGCGCTGCGTCGACCTTCGGGTCGAAATCCAACTCCGCCAGAACGTGCTGGCGCAAGGTCATGTCGTCCATCTTTTATCTCCCACGCGGTGTTGCCTGCGTTTTCAGAGCACCAGCCAAAGCAGCATCGGCGTCACCACGGCAGCCGCGACCGCGAGGCCAAGCGCCTGCAGGCTGCCGATGCTCTGGTAGCGGTGCCCCTCTGTGACGATGGAGGGCGCATCCGAGTTGCTCGCCCGCAGGCCAACCGGCATCCGGATGTACCGGATGGTCTCGATGTAGGTGGATCTCACGACCAGGGTCATCGCCCGCTCCCGTTTTCGATTACGAAAGCCATGATCACCGCGGCGACGGGCCTCGCCTTGAGGTGGATCAAGGCCGTCGCCGGCGGGGGCGTGCCTGCTCCACAGGAGGGCCAAGACCTCTTTGCAAAGCTGACGCCGCAACGGAAGTCGGATCGAAGGGAAGGAGGGTGGCACTAGCGGTAACGATGCCTGCCAGGAGCCTCAGGTCGTCCGGCAGCCGTGGATCGCGCGAGATGCGATCTGCTTCCCATTGCAGGCGAAGATTGCAGGAGATGGAAGGCAGGGCTGCGACAGGCGTGCAGGCGTCGTGCCGAGCGCAGCACGCCAGTGTTCGGCGGGCGCTGCGACCCGGGATTGGGCTTCCAAAGAGGGCGAGGCAGCGCCAGACGTGGTCATGGCATGTTCCGGCGATGTCCCGACGCAGGAGACCCTTGCTGCCGTGAACTGGCTACGCCGACACGTCCCGGAGCTGCGCGTCAGAGTGGTGAACGTCGTCGACCTGATGACGCTGCCGTCCCGCGAGATGCACCCGCACGGCCTCGACGACCCGACCTTCGACAGCCTGTTCACCCGCGACCGCCCGGTGGTATTCGCCTATCAGGGCTGTCCTTGGCTGTTCCACCGGCAGACCTACAAGCGGACCAATCACCCGCAATGCCACGTGCACGGGTTCATCGAGGAGGCGCCACCACGACGCTCTTCGACATGTGCGTGTTGAACCGTATCGACCGCCTTCACCTGGCGCTGGCAGCCTTGCAGTCGGCATCTCGGCTCGCCGGACGCGTCGAGCATGCCGAGACAGCGCTTCGGAAGGCACTTGCGGCTCAGCACGAGCACGTCCGTCGCATCGCCGACGACCTGTCGGAGGCGAGGGATTGGGTCTGGCCGGAACGAAGTGTGCCTGAAGTCGCGTCAGAGGCCTCCGACTCCCGTCGAGCCTTGTCGGATTTTCAGAGCGTCCGCTTCTAG
>NZ_JAIETD010000001.1 GCF_019745455.1 Methylobacterium sp. | reverse complement strand
CGCTTAGACGAGCGTCATGGGTGAAACAAGGGCGTCATGCGCCACACAAAATTGCTTATGACCGGTAGGTATGATCGCCGGAGGCAGCCGCAACACGACGGATGGGCGCAGGGGGTCCGGGTGAGGTTCTTTGGCCGCCACGATTCCGAGGCGAGGCGCCGACCATGAACTTCAAACAGAGCCTGTTCCTGTGCTTGACAGCCTTCAGCCCCGTCCCTAAACCCCGCCTCGTCGCCGCCCGATTTCGGCGGAACGCCACGCGGGCGTAGCTCAGTTGGTTAGAGTGCCGGCCTGTCACGCCGGAGGTCGCGGGTTCGAGCCCCGTCGCCCGCGCCATGGACATCTATACCCCGACAGCCTGTTCGAGCCTTCGGAAACCGTCCGATGGCGGCACGCCGCCCTGCTTTTGCCGCATGGGCGGGGCGAGAGGACGTCATGCATCCTCTTTCGGCAGTCGATATGAACCTCCGTCACATTCGCTCTATCCTCGCGATGACGATCGTCCTGGCCTTGTCGGGCTGTGGGACCCCTTCGATCCTCACCGAACCCGCCAATCCGACCAGCGCCGTTATCCTCGACGAGCGAGCGGCGGCCGCGGCGATCTCTCAGTATCGAGCACGCCACGGCCTCGGGCCGGTGGCGGTCGATACCAGCCTGACCCGGGCTGCGGAAGCCCAGGCCAGGGTCAACGCCCAGGCCGGCCGACTCAGCCACGACCTCGGCGGGGCGTTCACGTCCCGCATGGCCGCGGCCGGGTACGGCAGGGCTCACGCTGCCGAAAATCTCGGTGCCGGCGCCGCCACCTTCGAAGAGGCACTCGCTCGCTGGAAAGCCTCGACCGAGCACAACAAGAACATGCTGATCCCGCAACTCAGCCGGATCGGCATCGCCCGCGTCGATGCGCCGGGCTCGCGCTACAAGCGCTTCTGGGCCTTGGTTCTCGCCAGCGGCTGAGCGGATCAGGCTTCCGCCAGGAGCCTCGCCACCCTGTCGCCGAGGTCGAGGGAGGCGGTCAGCCCGGGGCTCTCGATGCCGAGCAGGTTGACGAGGCCGGGTATGCCGTGGGTCTCTGGCCCCTGGATCAGAAAGTCCCGCGCCGGCTCGCCTCTCGCGGCAAGCTTGGGGCGGATGCCGGCATAGCCCGGCTGGATCGTCCCATCCGGCAGATCGGGCCAGTAACGGCGCACCGCATCATAGAACCCGGAGGCGCGCGCCGGATCGACGTCGTAGTCGAGGTTGTCGGTCCATTCGACGTCGGGTCCGAAGCGGAGCTGCCCGCCGAGATCGAGGGTGATGTGGACCCCGAGGCCCGCCGCCTCGGGGACGGGATAGACGAGGTGGCGGAACGGCGAGCGGCCCGAATAGGTGAAGTAATTGCCTTTCGCATAGGAAAGGCGCGGCACCTGCCCTGCAGGAAATCCCGAGAGGGCGCGGAGCAGCCGATCGGAACGCAGACCGGCGCATGTCACCAAGGACCGCGCGAGAAAACTCGTCTCGGCGCCGTCGCCTCCACGCGTGCGGAGCCCGATGCCATCCGCCAAAATCTCCCCGCCGAGGACCGAAGTCTCCAGGGCGATCATTCCGCCCGCGTCTTCGAGATCGCCCCGCAGGGACAACATGTAGGCGTGGGAATCGATGATCCCCGTCTCCCTCGAGAACAGGGCCTTCCGGCATCGAAGAGCCGGTTCGAGCCCAGTCACCGCCTCGGCGTCCATCCATTCCAAACCCTCGACGCCGTTGGCGACACCGTTGGTCAGCAAGGCTTCGAGTCTGGCGACCTCTTCTTCGTCGCAGGCGACGATCAGCTTTCCGCAGCGTCGATGGGCGATGGCCCTCTCGGTGCAGTAGGCGTAGAGCGCGTGCCGCCCGCTCAGGCAACTCTCGGCCTTCAGGCTGCCAGGCGGGTAGTAGAGACCGGCATGGATGACTTCGCTGTTGCGCGAGGAGGTCTCGGTGCCGATCGATCCGGCGGCCTCGATGACGACCACATCTCGCCCGGCGCGAGCCAAGGCCCGGGCACAGGCAAGGCCGACGACCCCAGCGCCCACGACGATGCAGTCTATGGTCTCCATGGGGTCGATGCTCTCGTGAGCGCGGCCGTAGGATCTGGTGGGCGGTGAGGGACTCGAACCCCCGACCCTCTCCGTGTAAAGGAGACGCTCTACCAACTGAGCTAACCGCCCGGACCGTCCGGGCGTCGTACCGGATGCAGGCGAGGCGGTGCAAGCCCCCGCTACGAATCCGGACGTCCGGGCTCATGACATACAGGATGATGTCGATGGCGACGCCCAGGGACCTCAAGGTCCAGATGGCAGCCGAAACGCGGGCACGCGAACGGGCACAGGCCCTCGCCAAAGCCGAAGCAGCGCGTGCAGCACGCGCCGAATCCGCGCTCGCCGACATGACGGCGGATCGCGATCGGTGGAAGGCCCGGGCGCAAGCATTCGAGCCACAGGCAGTTTCAGGAAGCGAATCGTGGCAGGGCTGAAGGATAAGCGCGGCTTCATCGACAAGGACCGCATCGACCTGTCCGAGAGGAAGGCGGTCGAGTATTGGATGAAGCGCTGGGGCGTAACCCAGGATCAGATCGTCAGCGCCCACCGCAAGGTCGGCCGCATGGTCAAGGACATCGCGACCGAACTTGGCAAGAAGCGCTGACTCGGAGCGCTGAGATCGGACCGTCCGACGGGTCAGAGTCAGTAGGGAGTGCCGTAAAAGGGTACGGCTCGCGGGACGCCACGATCGTAGCGGACCGGCCGATCGTAACGGCCTTCATACGCGCCGAGATACGGGTCGAGGCCCGGATCGCGATAGTTGCCGTTGTTAACGCCGGCCGACCGGTCGTTGCCGCTCAGGGCCGAGTAGGGCGAAAGGCCGCTTCCTCCACCGCCTCCGCCGCCGCCGCGCGCGAAAGCAGGCGTTGAGAGTGCCGCCACGATCGCCGTAGCGAGGACCAGCCGGTTTTGGATCATCATCGTGACCACCTTCACGAATTCGGAGGCTTGCGATCAAACCCAGGCAAAGGATGCCGGTTCCAAATCGCCAGCGGATGTTCGGGGTCGCGAAGCATCCCTACCACCAACGTGGCACGAGGCGTGCTGGAAGCATTCGCAGCTGGATGGTGACCGGAGGGTGAGCTGAGCAGCATCGGCATCTCCGCCGTGGATCTCGACCGGCCGGCGCTTCTCACCATCTGGCCACTCTGCGACATCACTGCGAAAGGTGTCGAGCCGCAGGAGGTGTCGAGTCTGCGCGCAGCTTTTGCGGAAGCGTTTTTCGCGCTGCGTGGCGGGACGGGCTCGCCCTGGATCATCACCGATAGCGGCCTCATCCTCACCCCTTCGAGTCTGGTGGCGCTCATGGCTCATTCCGACGAGTTCGATTCGACGTCGATTTAACTCGACCCTAACCATTGGTGGTCATCGATCCTCGACGAGATCCGAGCCTGCCACCCGTTAGGTCGAGGAGCAAAGATGTTCTTGCTCATGTTTGCCGCGATCGGCGGAGGTCTGGCGACGGCGTCGATCCTGTCGCCTTTCGGAGGCGTCGTTGCAGCGCTCTCCGCGCCTCTGGGCGGAAGCCTCTGCGCCGTCCTGGCGGCGATCCATCTCACCCGCCGCTCGACGCACGAATCGGACGCGAATTGGGACATCGACACGCAGACCGATGCGATGGTGGCGTCTCTGCGCGATCTTGCCGCTCAATCGGCCAAGCCCGAACTCGAAGCTGGCCCCGAAGCCGCCGAAGAGCCGAAGCGCGCGCATAGGGCCTGACTATCGATCGGCTGATACGGCCGATCCGAATTCGGCCATCGATCCAAGTCGCTTTCGCCGACCGTGGTCGCGTGATCTCGCCACGGCGACAGGGTGCTCGACGTAAGCTCGCCGAAACCCACCTGCGGGCAGTTTCCTGGAGCCTCATCTGCCCCGCACAGAACGATGCGCCGGCAAGAGCGGCTGCGCAGAGGCAGGAATCTTGCTGCGTCCGCCTTTCGAGGGGCTCGGGGGTTCCGATGGACCACGCACCACTGACCAAGTCGGCCTTCCGCTCACCGGCGATCCTGCTTTCGGGGCCGGTGAACGACGACATGTACCGTGAATTCAGGCGCCAACTCGACGCCACGTCCGAGCGTGCCGTGGTCGTCATCGAGCTGTCGACCCTCGGCGGCGACCCGGAAGTAGCCCGAATGATGGGCGAGGACATTCGCTTCCATAGCGAGCTCGAACCCGGTCGCCGGTTCGCCTTCCTCGGCAAGGCTGCGATCTATTCCGCCGGCACCACCTTCATGAGCTTCTTCGCACGTCGCAACCGCTACCTTACGCGAGGGACGCGGCTGATGATCCACCAGCGGAAACTGTCGAAGGAGCTGAGGATCAATGGCCCTCTCACGACCTGCATCGCCACGGTAACCGCAACCCTGCACGAGATCGAAGCCTCCATTGCGATTCAGAACGAAGGTTTCGCCAACCTGATCGCCGGCTCCGAGGTGACGATGGACGAGGTCCTCCAGCGGGCGCCGTCGAACTGGTACATCGAGGCGGAAGAAGCCCGGGCGCTGGGTTTGATTGAAGCGGTGCTCTGAGCGGCGATCTGCACGGTCGAGATGGTCGGCAAGCCATCCCTCCTACTCCGCGAGCAAGGCTTTGAGACGATTGATGCATCCATTGAAGCAGGGCCGAGTTCAGGACAGGGCTCGAAATCAACAAATTATCCGGCTGCGCAGCACAGTGCGCCGCAACATCACACTTGGTGAAATCAGATGACACATGATAGATCGGAGAGCCCAAAACAGAGGCGGAGTTTCTAGAATGACGATGGTATTTCGTATTTCTACTGCAGTCGCAGCATTGGTCCTGACTGCTCCGATAACGGTGCTCCCGGCCGCGGCGAAGCCCGCCGGCCCGTCCAAGGTCATCGCGATGGTCGATACCGACAACGACGGAACGATCGATCTGAAGGAAGTCACCGCCGTCGCCAGCGCGGCCTTCGACAAGCTCGAGAAGGATGCCGACGGCACCCTCGATGCCAAGGAGCTCAAAGGCCGGATCAGCAAGGCCAGCCTGAAGGCCGCCGATCCGGATTCGGACGGCACCCTCGACAAGAAGGAATATCTCGCGGTCGTCGAAAGCCTGTTCAAGGCCGCCGATCCCGACAACGATGGCACTCTGGAAGCCAAGGAGCTCAAGAGCAAGGCCGGCAAGAGCCTGACCGCTCTGCTCAAGTAAGCTCTTCCGGCACCGGCGCCACTTGGCTCCGGTGCCGCACTCGTCCGACGCGACGCACCTCGCGAACGACGACCCAGGCGGCTCCGACGACCATCAGTGCGAGTGCGTACCACGTCGCCGCATAGACGAGGTGATTGTTCGAGAAGCTGACGACGGTGAGGCCGCCCACCGGCATGCGACCCTTTTCGGTGTCCGCATCGGCGTCGATGAAGTACGGCGCCATCTCGCGAAGTCCCTTCGCTGCCGCGATCGCCGCGACATCTCGCGAGTACCATCGACCGGCCTCAGCATCGTTTCGGCGCAGGAAGCCGCCGCCAGGCTCGCTCATGCGCAGCAGACCGGTGACCACCGCATTTTCCGGTTTGCGCGGGCGCGTGGCCGGATCGCGTCGCTCAGGCGGGACAAATCCGCGATTGATCAACACCGTCGTGCCATCCGCCTGACGCAGGGGCGTCATCACCCAATAGCCACCGCCGAGATCGGTGACGGCCTGGACCAGCGTCTCGCGGTCGTCCAGAAAGATCCCTTCGGCACGGACGCGCCGATACTCGTCGGCTGCGGCATTCACGGCCGCCCAATCCGCCCTGGCAGGAGGTGCCTCCGGCGTGGCGCCTATCCGGGCCTCAACCCTCGCGATGAGATCCCGCTTCCAGTCGAGGCGCTGCACCTGCCAGGTTCCGAGACCGAGGAAGGTTGCGAAGGCGAGGAGCAGGCCGAGCCCCAGAAGCGCGGTTCTTAGCCGAGAGAGTCGGTGTCCAGCATAGCCGGGGAGCGGTGCCTCCACCCAAGATGCCTCAGTGCATGTGCTTCTTCATATCCTCAACCGACATCGGCATCATATTCACGTTGAGGTGGTGCATGACCCAGAGCGAGCCGACCAGGGTGATGATCACGACGGTCGAGGTGAAGATCAGCGCCAGCACCGTCCAGCCGCCCTCGGCGCGAGTGTTCATGTGCAGAAAGTAGATCATGTGCACCACGACCTGCACCATGGCGAAAGCCATGACCACGATGCCGGTCACGCGGGAATCGCCGAGGACGTCTCCCATCACCAGCCAGAACGGGATTGCGGTGAGGATGGCGGCGAGAACGAAGCCGGTGACGTAGCCCTTGAAGGTGCCGTGAGGCTCGTCCTCGACCGAGTCCTTTCCGTGGGCCTCGACGGACTGCGCGGAGGTGGTCGAACTCATCGCAAGGTCCCCATCAGGTAGACGAAGCTGAACACGCCGATCCAGATCACGTCGAGGAAGTGCCAGAACATCGACAGACACATCAGCCGGCGCTTGTTGTCCTCCTGGAGGCCACGCTGGGCGACCTGAACCATCAGGACCGCGAGCCAGACGATGCCGACGGAGACGTGCAGCCCGTGGGTCCCGACGAGCACGAAGAAGGACGACAGGAAGGCGCTGCGCTGGGGCGTCGCGCCCTCATGGATCAGATGGCTGAACTCGTAGAGTTCGAGCGCCACGAAGGCGATGCCGAAGAGACCCGTGACGGCGAGCCAGAGCAGGGTCGCGCCGCGTCTCTCCTTCGCCATCTCCAGCATGGCAAAGCCATAGGTGATCGAGGAGAACAGGAGCATCGCGGTGTTGAGCGCGACGAGCTTGAGGTCGAAGAGATCCGCCGGCGACGGCCCAGCGGCGTAGTTTCGCCCGACCACCGCATGCGTGGCGAACAGAACCGCGAAGATGAGGCAGTCGCTCATCAGGTAGAGCCAGAACCCGATCAGGGTCGCCGGCGCATGAGGATGATCCTCGGTCTCGTAGAACCGAAGAGCTTCTTCGCGATCGGCGGTGGCGTCGGCTTGAGTTGCCATGTTGCTCACGCCTGTGCCGCGGCGAGCATGCGGGTGTGCTGCGCCTCGACGCTCACCACCGTCTCGGCCGGAATGGTGGTGTCGCGGTTGTAGTTGAAGGTGTGAACGATCGCTACGACCACGATTCCCGTGATGGCGAGTGCCGCCAGCGGCCACATGTACCAGATGACCGCGAAGGAGAAGACCGTGCTCAGGGCGCCGAGGATCACGCCCGTGCCGGTGTTCTTGGGCATGTGGATCGACCTGTAGCCCTCACGCGGGCGCTCGTATCCGCGTCGCTTCATGTCCCACCACGCGTCGTAGTCATGGATCACCGGCGTGAAGGCGAAGTTGTAGTCGGGCGGCGGCGAGGAGGTCGACCATTCGAGGGTCCGCC
This sequence comes from Methylobacterium sp., assembly GCF_019745455.1. GTDB lineage: Bacteria > Pseudomonadota > Alphaproteobacteria > Rhizobiales > Beijerinckiaceae > Methylobacterium. The sequence continues at coordinate 113,193 of NZ_JAIETD010000001.1, read as the reverse complement.
CGTGCCATGGATCGCCGCTGACGTCCCGCAGCTCCTCACGGCGGCGGTAGCTGACGAACAGCGTCATCATGAAGGACAGGATACCGAACAGGATCAGCACCGCGCCAAGGCCCGCGATGACGAACCAGACCTGCAGCGAGGGATCCTCGATCCGGTTGAGCCGGCGCGTCACGCCCATCAGGCCGAGCAGGTAGAGCGGCATGAAGGCGACGTAGAAGCCGCTGAGCCAGAACCAGAACGACACCTTCCCCCAGAACGGATCGAGCTTGTATCCGAAAGCCTTGGGGTACCAGTAGGTGATGCCGGCAAACATCCCGAAGAGCACGCCGCCGATGATGACGTTGTGGAAGTGGGCGACCAGGAACAGGCTGTTGTGGAGCACGAAGTCGGCCGGCGGCACCGCGAGAAGCACGCCGGTCATGCCGCCGATGACGAAGGTCACCATGAAGCCGAGCGTCCACAGCATCGGCACCTCGAACCGGATGCGGCCGCGATACATCGTGAACAGCCAGTTGAAGATCTTGGCGCCCGTCGGGATCGAGATGATCATCGTGGTGATCCCGAAGAACGAGTTTACCGACGCGCCCGAGCCCATCGTGAAGAAGTGGTGCAGCCACACGAGGTAGGCGAGGATGGTGATGACCACGAGGGCGTAGACCATCGAGGCGTAGCCGAAGAGGCGCTTCGACGAATAGGTCGAGACGATCTCGGAGAAGACTCCGAAGGCCGGAAGGATCAGGATGTAGACTTCGGGATGGCCCCAGATCCAGATCAGGTTCACGTACATCATCGGGTTGCCGCCGAGATCGTTCGTGAAGAAGTGGGTGCCGACGTAGCGGTCCATCGACAGGAGCGCGAGGACGGCCGTGAGGATCGGGAAGGCGGCGACGATCAGCACGTTGGTGCAGAGCGCCGACCACACGAAGATCGGCATCTTCATCATGGTCATGCCCGGCGCGCGCATCTTGATGATGGTCGCGATCAGGTTGATGCCCGACAGCAATGTCCCGATGCCGGCAATCTGCAACGCCCAGATGTAATAGTCGACCCCGACGCCGGGACTGTATTCCGCGCCCGAGAGCGGCGGCATGGCGAGCCAGCCGGTGCGGGCGAACTCGCCGACGAACAGCGACACCATGACGGTCGCCGCGCCGCTGACCGTCATCCAGAAGCTGAAATTGTTGAGGAACGGGAAGGCGACGTCGCGCGCGCCGATCTGCAGCGGGACGACGTAGTTCATCAGTCCCGTGACGAGCGGCATCGCCACGAAGAAGATCATGATCACGCCGTGCGCCGTGAAGATCTGGTCATAATGGTGCGGCGGGAGGTAGCCTTCGTTGGCCCCGAACGCGATGGCCTGCTGGCTGCGCATCAGGAGCGCGTCGGAGAAGCCGCGCAGCAGCATCACCAGGGCGAGGATGATGTACATGATGCCGATCTTCTTGTGATCGACGCTCGTGAACCACTCGCGCCAGAGCACGCCCCAGAATCGAAAATACGTGATCGCGCCGAGGAGCGCCGTGCCGCCGAGTACGACGCCGATGAAGGTCACGATCAGGATCGGGTCATGCAGGGGGATGGCGTCCCAGGTCAGGCGCCCGAAGACGAGCTTCTGAAGGTCGGGATTGGAGAACATGCGCTGGGCCAGTTCTTTCTCGTCGGGTCAGTTGTTCAATTGAGCGGGTGCTGACCCGCCATGGTCGTGATGTCCGTGTCCCTTGTGCGGATCGGCCTTGCTCGGCTCCTCGCGCGAGCCGCCGGACTTCACGCCCTCCGGTTTCTCGTCGCTCCTTGATTCGCGCCCCGAAGCCGGGAAGGTCGCACCCGGCGCCTCGTCGCCCTGCTGGCCATGACGGTTGTCGTATTCGAGTCGTGTCCGGTTCGCCTGGCTATTCTTGCCAGCACCTCCCCTGGCGTCGATGTTCATCATCTCGCTCATGCACATCTTGCCCGGGTAGGCGCACATATTGAGGATCGCCTTGTACAGACCGGGATCGACGGTGCCGAAGTAGCGCACCGGCTCAGCTTCGCTCGGCTTCTCGAGGGCGATGTACTCCTCGCGGCCAAGGGGCTTGCCTTCGGACTTGATCTTGCCGACCCACCTGTCGAATTCGCTCCTGTCGGCCAGCCCGTGGAACTTGAAGTTCATCTTCGAGAAGCCCGAGCCGCTGTAGTTTCCCGAGAAGCCGTTGAAGACGCCCGGCTTGTTGATCACGGCGTGAAGCTTCGTCTCCATGCCGGCCATGGTGTAGATCTGGCCGGCCAGCGCCGGGATGAAGAACGTGTTCATGACGCTCGCCGAAGTGAGCTTGAAATTGATCGGCACGTCCACGGGCGCGGCGAGTTCGTTCACGGTGGCGATGCCCTGGTCGGGGTAGAAGAACAGCCACTTCCAATCGAGGGCGACGACCTCGACGGTGATCGGCTTCACGTCGGCGGGGATCGGCCGGTTGCGGTCGAGCCTACCGAGTGGCCTGTACGGATCGAGGAGGTGGGTGCTGATCCAGGTCAGCGCGCCGAGGGCGATCACGATGGCGAGCGGCGCCGCCCAGATCACGACCTCGAGCTGCGTCGAGTGGTGCCAGTCGGGATCGTAGGTCGCCTCGGTATTCGTATGACGGTAGCGCCAGGCGAAGAGCAGCGTCAGCGCGATCACCGGGACGATGATGAGGAGCATCAACCCCGTCGAGGCGAGAATGAGGTCGCGCTGCTGCACCGCGACGTCGCCTGACGGGTTCATCGACACCACGTTGCAGCCTGAAAGCAGACCGCCGAACACAACCGCGAGCGGTGCCAAAATGATCGCGCGGGAGAGGCGGGACGGCATCCGATCTGGAATCATCATCGAAGACAAGGCCGGCATCCGAGCGAGGGCGGGATCGGCTTCTCGCCCTTGCGGGCCTACCGATGCAGATGGCGTTCTCCCGCGCTGCAACAACCTTTTGCGCCGTTTTCGGACCGCGTGTCGCAGCCGGTCACGACGCTCCGGAATGCCCGCGCGACGTCGCTTTACTCCTGCGGGGAAGGCGCCGCGTCAACTGGTCCGGTTACATCCCAACCGTGCAGCCGATGCCGGAGCGGCCATCCGTCGGAAAAGATTTCCCGTACCCGGTCGACCTCCACGCTTCACCCCGCCGCATCGGCCTGCGCTTTGACGCCAGGCCCGGGTTGATCATATCTCACCACCATGGGGTGCGAGGCGGGTGCCCATCACGGATCAGCATGGAGCGACGCGTCTTTCCGATGAGTTCAGATCAGGCGCTCCCCAACTCCCGCGCCCTCGAGCGCGACGCGCATCTCGCGATGAGCGAGCACAAGGTCGCGCCGAGCGAGATCGCCATCGGCGTGGTGATCGGCCGGATGTCGGAATATTTCGACTTCTTCGTCTTCGGCATCGGCTCGGTTCTGGTGTTTCCGAAGGTGTTCTTCCCCTTCCTCGAACCGCTCCAGGCAACGCTTGCCTCCTTCGCCATCTTCGCGCTCGCCTTCGTCGCCCGTCCTCTCGGCACGATCCTGTTCATGGAGATCGGCCGCCGCCACGGCCGCTTTGTCAAGCTGACCATCGCGCTGTTCCTGCTCGGCGGTTCGACGGCGGCGGTGAGCTTCCTTCCGAGCTACGAGACGATCGGCATTGCTTCGATCCTCCTCCTCGCCGCCTTCCGGATCGGCCAGGGTCTGGCGCTCGGCGGCGCCTGGGACGGGCTCGCCTCCCTGCTGGCGCTCAATGCGCCCAAGGAGCATCGCGGCTGGTACGCGATGATCCCGCAGACCGGGGCACCGCTCGGGTTCATGCTGGCGAGCCTCCTGTTCGCGTTCTTCCTCATGAACCTCTCGACGGACGACTTCGTCGATTGGGGCTGGCGCTACCCGTTCTACGTCGCATTCGCGGTGAACGTCGTCGCCCTGTTCGCGCGGCTTCGCCTCATCGCCACCGAGGATTTCACCATGCTCCTCGACCAGAGCGAGCTGCGGCCGGCTCCGATCGCCGAGGTGGTCGGCGTCAACGGGCGGGTCATCCTCATCGGCGCCTTCGTGCCGCTGGCGAGCTTTGCGTTGTTCCACCTCGTCACGGTGTTTCCGATCAGCTGGATCGTGCTCTACACCCAGCGCTCCGCGGGCGAGTTCCTGATGGTCCAGTTCGTCGGCGCGATGGTCTGCCTCGGCGCGATCATCGCCTCCGGGCTGATCGCCGACCAGATTGGACGCCGTCGCCTGCTGGAAGTCGCCGCCGGCCTCGTCGCGTTGTTCGCCCTGGCGAGCATCGTGGCTCCGATCCTGTTCGACGAATCCGCGATCGGACAGACCATCTACGTCATCGTCGGCTTCGCCCTGCTCGGCCTGTCCTACGGTCAGAGCACCGGGGCGGCGACCTCGAACTTCGCGCAGCGCTATCGCTATACCGGTGCGGCGCTGACCTCCGACCTCGCATGGTTGATCGGAGCAGGCTTCGCGCCCCTCGTGGCGCTGAGCCTGTCGAGCAAGTTCGGCCTCGCCTGCGTCGGCGTCTACCTGCTCTCGGGCGCTGCCTGCACCCTCATGGCGGTCCGCTTCAACACGCCGGAGATGCGCCAGGCCTGACTCATGGTCACCGCGTCGGCACCGCCTCGGTGCCGCACCAATCGGCGACGAACAACGCCATGGCGGTGGTCACGCGCTGGAGCGAGGACAGGCTGACGCGCTCGTCGAAGCCGTGGATGTTCTCGGCGATCGGCCCGTAGCACAGGGCCGGCACGCGGTCGTATAGGGCATGCACCCTGGCATCGAGGTAGCAGGGCATGGTCACATCCTGCAGCGCCTCGCCCATCGCGGTTCTGTGTGCCTCGGCGAGGGCCGCCTCTGCCGTCGATCCTTGTTCGAGGACGTAGCCCTCGGAGAAGAACCCGTCGAAGGTCACCTGGGGCGGTGAGTGAGACAGGAATGGGTCCGAGCGCGCGAAGGCGTCGATGCAGGCTTCGACCTCGCGGGCGGCCTCCGCCGCAGCCACGCCCGGATAGATCGCGAGGCGGCAGGCGGCCCGGCACCAGGCCGGCACCGACGAGGTCCAGTCCCCACCCTCGATCCGGCCGACATTGAGGTTGATCGGGTGAGCGAGACCCGCAAAATGCGAATGGGCCCTACGGCGTTCGTTCCAGGCGGTCTCCAGCGCGCGCAGGGCTGAGACGACGCGGTAGACCGCATCGATCGCGTTGGCCCCGTCCCCCATGGCACGGACATGGACCGGCCGCCCCCGAACCTCCACCGTGAACCAGAGCACGCCGGTATTGGCCCGGACCAGCCGCTCGTCCATCGGCTCGGGGATCAGCACGGCGTCGGCGCTGTAGCCCGCGAGATGAGCCATCAGGGCGCCGTTGCCGGTGGATTCTTCCTCGATCACCGATTGGATGGTCACTGGGGCAGCAGGCTGCAGGCCGAGCCGTCTTAAGGCGTCGAGGGCGAAGAGATTGGCAGCATGGCCGGCCTTCATGTCGGCGGCGCCGCGCCCATAGAGCCAATCGCCGTCGATCACAGGCTCGAAGGGCGGACGGGTCCAGAGGTCCGCCGGCCCCGGCGGCACCACGTCGACGTGCCCTTGCAGGATCAGCGACCGCCCAGCGTGGCTTTGAGGCCGATGCAGCCCCACGACAATGGGCGCGTCGGAATGATCCGGAGTGATCGCGCCGCCGCCGGGATGTGCCGCGATCGCGGCGGCATCGATGGCGAACCGCTCCACTGCATAGCCTCGCTCCGCCAGGGTCTCAGCGACGAAATCCTGCACGTCGTGCTCTGCGCCCCTGGTAGAGGCGAACCTAACGAGCGCCTGGGTATGAGCAATCTGTCCGTCGAACCCTTGGGCGACCGAAGCAGCGATCTCGGCGAAAAGCCCCTCATCACGCTTCATAGCGCCACCTTGTCCATCGCCTTCCTCGCCGGGTGCTCAGACGAAGCAACTGCCATCGGTTTCGCAATTTTCGGCCGTTCCGGCGGGTACGATGAGCGTCGTCGGGTTGAACATAAGTAAGTCGGAGGCCGTTGAGACCGGTAGCGAAACGAAAATCCCGGAGGAAACCCATGACGACCAGGACACTCGCCCTCGCAGCCTGCTTTGCTTTGGCCCTGACCGGCGCGGCTCTGGCCCAAACTCCCGCGGGCGGCGGCAGCGCCGAGGGTAACGTGAACAATCCCGGAAGCATCAAGAGCAACAGCGAGAAGGCAATGGAGCGCAGCACCGGATCGGCGACGATGCCGGGCGCGACAACAGGTTCCACGACCGCCAACCCGGCCATGGTGCCGCCCGGTGCCGGACCTGCCGGAACCGGCATGGCGCCCGGCACCGGTGGAACCGCAGGTGGACCGGCCGGCACCAATCGCTGAGGGTCAAGCGAGACGAAGGGGGTCGGGCGTTTGCCCGGTCCCTTTCCTTTTCCAGTTCTGCACGGGGCCGCGATGAGTGACGAGCCTTCCTCCAGCGAAGCGGGCGGCGATCCCACCACGGTAAACATTTCCGAGCCGTGGACGAGGGCCTATTGGGCACGACGGTTCGAGGTGCCGGTCGAGCGCCTGGAAGCCGCCGTAGAAGCGGTCGGCCCGGAACCCGCAAAGGTCGCTGCGGAACTGGGCCTTCCCTGGCCCTTCGAGAAGACGGGCATCGTCTGATACGTTCCCGGGTATCATGAGTCGGGTTGCCGATAGGGATCGTCGTTAACCCGCCCGTGAGGTTGTCTTGGGGGCCATACCGATCCCACTTCCGGGTGCGGCGAACATCGTGTATCGAAACGGCATGGCTACCGAGCGGCACATCTTGCGCCTGCTGCTGGCAGCGATCGTCATGATCGCCGCCTACATGATGCCGTCTGTCGCCAGCGCCCACGAGGGACATGGCGCCAAGGGCCATGGCAGCCACCACTCGCACCAAGTCCATGACCTGAAACCGTCCGGATCGACTGAGGTGGCGACGACATCGGCGATGTCATCGGTGCGACCCGCTGCTGCCGTCATGGCGCCCGAAACGACCGAAGCTTGTTCCCCACGATGCCTCGCCTGTACCGGTTGCAGCGTGATAGGCTGCTGCGGTACGGCGGTCATCCTGGCATTTTCGGGTGGCCTTCCTCTGCGCATCGGCCATGCTGTCGTGTTGATCGCCGCGACCTCACCGACGCCATCGGGGATCGGACCCGAGGCGCTGGCCGAACCGCCGAGATCCCACGCGTAACGACCGCGCATCGCTTGCGATGCGCGCGAGACGGAAGGCATCCACGAAGAAGGGTGAGCTTCCAGTCCTTCGTTGGCGCAGGGATGGTTCCTTATCATGTCGATCCGATTTTCCGTCGCTGTCGCGGCGGCTCTGGTTACGGCCGCTTTGGCGCTGCCCGCCCGCGCTCATGAGGGGCATGATCACGGAGAGAAACCACCGCCTGTCTCGACGTCGCTCGCCCCGCGCGGCGAGGCTGCATCCGAGCATTTCGAGCTCGTCGCCGTCGCGGACGGCAGCCGCCTGATCCTCCATATCGATCGCTTCCGCACAAACGAGCCGGTGCGTGCGGCGAGCCTCGTCGTGGAAACGGTCGACGGACCGGTTACCGCTACGCCGGCCGGGGACGGCAGCTACCATGTCGCCGCGCCCTGGCTCGCGAAGGGCGGGCATCACGACCTGGTCGTCTCGATCACGGACGGAGCCGAAGCGGACATCCTCAGTCTCGACATCGACGTGCCGGCGCCGACGGCCTCTCCGGTGGCGGCAACCGATCGCGTCGCGACCTTCCAGGCCATCGCGTCAGACTTCGGCGCGCGCCTCTCCAGGCTCGACCCCATCATCGTCGCCGCGTCCGGCGGCTTCCTCCTCGGCCTCGTCGCGATGCGGCTCGGGCGCCGAAGCGGTGTGGCCGCAGCGGCCGTGTTGGCTCTCGCCGTGATGATCATGGCCGGTTCGTCGGCCTTCGCCCATGGCGATCATGCCGGCGACGAGAAGCCGATCCAGGGCGCAGCCCTATCCCCGCCGCGCGGCGCGTCAGGCGATCTCGCCCAACGCCTACCGGATGGCGCCGTCTTCGTGCCGAAACCGACGCAGCACCTCCTCGTTCTGCGTACCTCCCTGACGGAGCAGGCCAGTCACCGCCGCACCCTCGAACTGCCGGGGCGGGTCATCCCAGATCCGAATGCCAGCGGCATCGTCCAGAGCTCGGTCGGCGGGCGCCTCGGGCCGCCGGCATCGGGAATCTTCCCGCGTCTCGGGACACCCGTTCGCAAGGGCGACGTCCTCGCGACTGTGACGCCGCCGATCCAGGCGGTGGACATGTCGGACATGCGCCAGACCCAAGGGCAGATCGACCAGCAGCTCGCCATCGTCGCGCGTAGGGTCGAGCGGTTCACCAAGCTCGCCACCACGGGCGCGGTCGCTCAGACGCAGCTCGACGATGCTGTCGCCGAACTCAAGGGCCTGCAGGAGCGACGCGCCTCCCTCGACCTGACGCGCCGTGAGCCGGAAGCGCTGGTGGCACCAGTGGACGGCATCATCGCCCAGGCGGGCGCGGTCGCCGGCCAGATGGCCGCGCCGGGCACCATCCTGTTCCAGGTCGTCGATCCAAAACGCCTCTGGGTCGAGGCCCTGAGCTTCGACACCCTGACGGCGGCGCAGGATGCGAGCGCCCGCCTCGCGGACGGGCGCAGCCTCGCCCTCGCCTATCAGGGCTCCGGCCTCATCGACCGCAACCAGGCGGTGCCGGTGCAGTTCGCTGTCTCGGGCGAGACCGCCGAGGTCAGGGTCGGCCAGTTCGTCACCGTGCTGGCCGCCACCGATACGGCCCGCGATGGCCTCGCTTTGCCGCGCTCTGCTGTGGTGCGCAGCGCCAACGGGCAGGACGTGGTCTACGAGCATGTCTCGGCCGAGCGATTCGTCGCGCGGCCCGTCCGGATAGAGCCCCTCGATGGATCGCGCATCCTCATCGCCGAGGGCATCGGACCGGGAAAACGAATCGTCGTTCAGGGCTCCGAACTCCTCGACCAGGTGCGCTGAGCCATGTTCGCGCTCCTCGTCTCGCAATCCCTGCGCAACCGTCTCCTAGTCCTCGCTATCGCGGCCGTCCTGGTTCTCTACGGCGGCTTTACCGTGACCCGCCTGCCGGTCGATGTCTTTCCCGACCTCAACCGCCCCACCGTCACCATCATGACGGAAGCCGAGGGGCTGGCGCCGCCGGAGGTCGAGCAGCTCGTCACCTACCCGATCGAGACCCGGATGAACGGCCTGCCCGGCGTCACCCGGGTGCGCTCGGTCTCGGGCGTCGGATTGTCGGTGATCTATGTCGAATTCGCCTGGGATACGGACATCTATCGCAACCGCCAGCAGGTCGCCGAGCGCCTCAGCCTCGTGAAGGACCAGCTTCCGCTCGGCGCCTCGCCGCAGATGGGGCCGGTCTCCTCGATCATGGGCCAGATCCTGCTCGTGGCAATGACCTCGGACACGGCGACGCCGATGGCGGTCCGCGAGGCCGCCGACTTCACCCTCCGGCCGCGTCTTCTCACCATTCCGGGCGTGGCCCAGGTGATCCCGATCGGCGGCGAGGTGCGGCAGTTCCGGGTCGCGCCGAACCTTGCCGCCATGCGGGCGCTCGGGGTCACCCTCGCGCAGGTAGAGGCGGCGCTCGCGCAGTTCGGCACCAATGCTGGCGGCGGCTTCACCGACCAGTACGCCCGCGAGTACCTGATCCGGAACATCGGCCGGACCATGAGCCTCGACGATCTGCGCGGCATCGTCGTCGCCACCGTGGCCGGAGCGCCGGTGACCTTGCGGCAGGTCGCCGAGGTCGGCTTCTCCGCCAAGGTGAAGCGCGGCGACGGCGGCTACGGAGGCAAGCCCGCCGTCGTCGTCTCCGTGGAGAAGCAGCCCGATATCGACACGGTGCGGCTCACCCGGGAGATCGAGCAGGCCCTGAAGGAGGTCACCGCGACCCTGCCGGGCATCAGGGCGGATCAGATCCTGTTCCGGCAGGCGGACTTCATCGAGCGCTCCATCGCCAACGTGAAGACCGTGCTCGTCGAAGCGATCGTCGTGGTGGCGATCGTGCTGTTCGCCTTTCTCCTCAACATCCGCACCACGGCGATCTCGCTCACCGCGATCCCCGTATCCATCCTGGCCACCGCGGTGGTGTTCCACTTCGCCGGCCTGTCGATCAACACGATGACGCTCGGCGGCCTCGCCATCGCCATCGGCGAACTCGTCGATGACGCCGTGGTCGATGTCGAGAACATCGTGCGGCGGCTCAGCGAGAACCGGGCCGCGGGCTCGCCGCGCTCGACCTTCGACGTCGTCGTCTCGGCCTCGAACGAAGTCCGCTCCGGGATCGTCTACGCGACGATGATCATCGTCCTCGTCTTCGTGCCGCTCTTTGCCCTGTCGGGGATCGAGAGCCGGCTGTTCGCGCCGCTCGGCCAGGCCTACATCGTCGCCATCCTCGCAAGCCTCGTCGTCTCCGTCACCCTGACGCCGGTGCTGGCCTATTGGCTGCTGCCGGGACTGAAGAGCCTCGACCAGCACGAGAGCGGTCTGATCCGGCATCTCAAGACGGGGAATGCCTCACTCCTCGCCGTCGCTTTGCGCCACCAGCGCCTCGTCGTCATCGGCGTCGGGCTGGCGGTGATCGGGGCCGGGGTCGCGGCGACGGGCCTGCCGCGCGCCTTCCTGCCGCCCTTCAACGAGGGTTCCTTCACCGTCACCGCCACCTTCAATCCCGGCATCTCGCTTGCGGAGAGCAGCCGCGTCGGCGCCATCGCCGAAGGGCTCTTGATGCAGATCCCCGAGGTGAAGGCCGTGGGCCGGCGCACCGGCCGGGCCGAGCTCGACGAGCATGCCGAGGGGGTCCATTCCTCCGACCTCGAAGTGGAGCTGAAGGGCACCGGCCGGGGCAAGGACGCCCTCGTGGCCGAGATCCGCCAGCGCCTCGCCGTGCTGCCGCTCTCGGTCAATGTCGGCCAGCCAATCTCGCACCGGCTCGATCACATGCTCTCAGGCGTCAGGGCAGAACTTGCCCTGAAGGTGTTCGGTGACGACCTCAACACCCTTCGCCGGGTCGCTGAGGACCTTCGTGGACGGATGGCGGGCATTCCAGGCCTTGCCGACCTGCAGGTGGAGAAGCAGGTCCGCATTCCTCAACTCGAGGTCCGGGTCGACTATACCCGCGCCGCCCTCTACGGCGTCCAGCCGGCCGCCATCGTCGAGCAGATGAGCCGCCTATCCAACGGCCGCGTGGTCTCGACCATAGTGGACGGCTACCGCCGCTTCGATGTGGTTCTGCGCCTGCCAGAGGGCCAGCGCACCACCGTCGGGCTCGGCGACCTCCTCATCGAGACGCCGTCGGGCTGGGTCCCGGCCCGGCAGATCGCAGACATCCGCGAGACCGACGGGCCGAACCAGATCCTCCGCGAGAATGCTAGGCGGCGCATCGTCGTCCAGGCCAACACCGACGGGCTGAGCGATACCGCGACGATCGTCGCGGCGATCCGCGCGGCCATCGACGAGGCGAAGCTGCCCGCCGGCATTACGGCGAGGCTCGAAGGCACCTTCCAGGCCCAGGAGGATGCGAGCCGCACCATCGCGCTCCTCTCCTGCCTGTCCCTCGCCCTGGTCTTCGCCCTGCTCTACAGCCGCTATCGCTCCGGAGCCTTGGCGCTGATCATCATGGCCAACGTGCCGCTCGCCCTCATCGGCAGCGTCGCCGCGCTCTGGATTGCCGGACAACCGCTCTCGGTCGCCTCGATGATAGGCTTCATCACGCTCACGGGTATCGTCGCCCGCAACGGCATCCTGAAGGTCAGCCATATCCTCAACCTGGCGCTTCAGGAGGGGATCCCGTTCGGGCGCGATCTCGTCATTCGCGGCAGCCTCGAACGGCTGATTCCAGTGCTGATGACCGCGCTCTCGGCCGGCGTTGCTCTGGTGCCGCTGCTCATCGATGCGGAGGCGCCCGGCAAGGAGATCCTCCATCCCGTCGCCGTGACGATCTTCGGCGGGCTCGTGAGCGCCACCCTCCTCGACATGGTGCTGACGCCGCTCCTCGTCCTGCGGTTCGGCGCCGCCCCCCTCGAACGCCTGCACGCCGCTCGCGACGAGAAGACCTCATTCACCCCGCAGACGGCGGAAGCGGTCTGACAGCCTCGCAGCCGACAAGGAAAGCGCTCATGTTTCTCGCAAAACTGCTCATCGCCTCCAGCCTCTTCGGTGCAGCGCCGGCCCTCGCCCAGCACGCCCACGAACCCGGACCCAATGGCGGCCGGGTCGAGGAAGGCAGCGGATACCATATCGAATTGGTGACGAAGGCCGATCGCCTCGACGTCTACATCACCAACACCGCCTACGAGCCGGTTCCGGCCACAGGCTATAGCGGCAGCGCGATCTTCGTGATCGCCGGCAAGCCGGCCCGCATCGCTCTCGTACCGGCCGAGGGCAACCGCCTCACGGGGCGGAGCGAAGCCCCCGTCGCCAAGGATGCCAAGGGTGCGATCCGCCTGACGAAGCCGGACGGCACCACGGCCAGTATCTCTTTCCACTGAAGGTTATTGGCGCATCGCACCGGTTGTTCGCCCTGTGATCCGATCAAACCCATCATACGGGGCTGCGGAGAAGAACCCGGGAACCATGGCCGACGGGGCGATGAGGTCGGCTGGAAATGATACGTGCTCTGATTGGAAAGGAAGCCGCGAATGAAGGCCAAAATCGCCTCAACGTTCTTGATCGGTACAGCCATCGTCCTGTCTTTTAGCTCCCCCTCATCCATCCTTGCGCAGGGGACGCATCACGGCCACGGCGGCATGCACGACCACGGGCCGAAAGCCGGCGACACTCCCGCGACCAAGGCGTTCAAGGAGGCCGATGCGGCCATGATGCGCGACATGGCGGTGCCCTATACGGGCGACCCGGACGTCGATTTCCGCACCCACATGATCCCCCACCATCTCGGCGCAGTCGCCATGGCGAGGGTGGCGCTCGCGCATGCCAAGGATGCCCAGACCAAGGCGATGGCTCAGAAGATCATCGACGACCAGGAGAGGGAGATCGCCGAGATGAGAGCTTGGCTAAAGGCCAAGGGACGTTAGTCGCCATCTGCATCGGTTCCACCCGCGTTCAGACTGTTCGGCCTATCGCAACTCTCGAACCGATCCCACTTCGCCACACCAAGAGACTCTGACCGATGCAGGCCGCAGCCTTCCTCGCCGCCGCCGCCGCTTTGCCCGTGGCCGACCTCGACGCGATCAGCCGCCGTGGCCTCGTCGTGGTCGCTCCCCATGCCGATGACGAGAGTCTCGGCTGCGGCGGCCTCATCGCCGAGGCAGCGGCCCGGGGCCGTGACGTCCGGGTAGTGATCGTCAGCGACGGCTGCGGTTCGCATACCCATTCCAAGGAATATCCGCCCGTGCGGCTGCGGGCGTTGCGCGAGACCGAAGCTCAGGACGCCGTCGAGATCCTCGGCCTCTCCCGTGGGGCAGTGAGCTTCCTGCGCCTGCCCGATGCCGGGGTGCCGAGTTCGGGACCTGACGCGGAAGCGGCGGCCGAAGTCATCGCTGGGGCGGCGAGGTCCTGCGACGCCGACGCCATCTGCGTAACGTGGGGCCACGACCCCCATTGCGACCACCAAGCTTCCGCCGCCATCACGACCCTGGCGCAGATGCTGGTGCCGGAGGCTTCTCTGTTTGCCTACCCGGTCTGGGGCTGGACGCTGCCGGCGGACATGGAGGTCGGCGAGTCGCCACAGGGCTTCCGGCTCGATGTCGGCGCGCATCGCGAGGCCAAGCGCCGCGCGATCCTGGCGCATCGCTCGCAGACGAGCGGCTTCATCGCCGACGATCCAACCGGATTCCGTTTGGCTCCCGAGATGATCGACCGCTTCGTCGGCTCCGACGAGATCTTCGTGACGATGGCATCGGGGACCAGCCGGTGAGCGCCACCGTCATCACCCTCAACAAAGGACGCGACGACCATCTCGGGCGCCTGCTCGAAGGCCTGTCGCGGGGTGTGCATCCGGCCGAATGTATCGTGGTGGAGATGGGGAGCGCCCCTGCGCCGCTGCTCGACCCCGGCTTTCCCGTCCGCCGGGTCGATCTTGCGAGCGAGGGCCTTCCGCTCGCCCGTGCCCGAAATGCCGGGCGCCATGCAGCGCGGACCGAGAACCTGATTTTCCTCGACGTTGATTGCCTCCCTTCAGCCGACCTCGTCGCCAGCCTCGATTCCGACCTCGACGCCGCCGACGGATTGATCTGCTGCGAGGTGCGCTACCTTCCGGCTGGCGCCGTGACTGAAGGCTGGACCGAAGATGGCCTGAGGAGCGCTGGCCTGACCCATCCCGTTCGGCATTTCCCCAAGAACGGCCTCACACGCACGGACAATCCCGGACTGTTCTGGTCCCTCGCGTTCGGTGTGCGGGCGACGACCTTCGACCGGCTCGGAGGCTTCGACGAAAGCTTCGACGGCTACGGCGCCGAGGATACCGACCTTGCCTTCCGGGCCGACGCTGCCGGCATCCCGATCCTGTTCAGCGCCCGCGGTGGCGCCTATCACCAGTTCCATCAGGCCTACGACCCGCCGCTGCAGCATTTCGCCGACATCGTCCGCAATGCCCGGCGCTTCCACGCCCGCCATGGCATCTGGCCGATGGACGGATGGCTCGATGCCTTCGCCAGGATGGGCCTTTCGACGGAGCGTGGAAAGGATATCGAGGTGCTGCGCCAGCCGACGCCGGAGGAGATCGCGGCGGCCAAGCTGCCGACGGACCGGCCGTTCTGAGCCGCCTCAGCCGCGCGGTGCGGCCAGCAGCCCCGCCAGCGCCTCGATTTCATTCGCGAGGCGCCGGACCGATTCCGGCTCGACCAGGCTCGTGATACGGGCGGGGTTGAGGGCGAGTCCTTCTTGGACGAGAATCGGCCAAGCCTCGGGCTTGGGCCAGGTCTCGCGCATGATCGCCGCACCGAGGGCCTCAAGGCGACGGGCCTTGGCGGTCTGCTCCTCGAAGGGGCGCGCCTCGGGCAGGCACAGGAAGCGCTTGGCTCCCGCGGCTACCGCAGCGACGACGCCGTCGCCGCCGCCCCCGACCACGAGGGAGGCGCGGGCGAGGTAGGGCGCGATGTCCCCGACCCATCCGTGGAGGTGAAGGTTGATCGGGACCTCGCCCTCGCCCCGCACAGGGCCGAGCACGTGCCAGTCGCGATCGGGCACCGCATGGGCCGCAGCGATGAGAGAAGTGAGCGCGCCGCCTCCGCCGCCGCGGCCGTAAATCACGAGGATCGAGCCATCCTCCCCGGAAGGCGATTGCGGTTCGAGGCCGAGGAATCCGGCGTAGAAGGTTTTGGCGCGGACCCAGTCGGGGGTGCCGTCGCTCTCCAGCATTTCAGGGAAGGGTGCGATCAACCGTTCGGCCGAACGGAAGGCTTCGAGATGAGGCGTGTCGGTGCGCGTGCCGGCGAGGCGCACCACCAGCGTCGGCACTGACAGGAGCCGCGCGAACAGAGCAATCTCCACCGAGACGTCGACGATCATCAGAACGGGATCGTGCTCCGCCACGAAGGCGGCGATCCGGGCCATCCGATCCCGGATCGCCGGCACCCGCAGCGGGACATAGTGGAAGGCATCCGGCCGCCCCGCCTCGCCGTCGAGCCCATCGAAGCCGGAGAGGCGGTCGTCGGGAAGATCGAGGCAGGCATGGCGCGAGGCGCCGGTATCGGTGCCGTCGAACGTGCCGATCAGGGTGACGGGCCGTTTCAGAGCGTCGGCCAGAAGATTGGCGCGCTGCCAATGGCCAGCGCCCTGGTGGTGGACATAGTAGCCGACAGGCCGGGTGCTCACGCGGAGAGGGCCCTGGCCGGTGCTTCAAGACCGGCGAGAACCCGGTCGAGACCCTTCAGGGCGATATCGAGGGGCACCGGCGTCATCGGTGGAAGCCCGGCATCGCCGAAACGATCTTCGAGGCGCTCGACGAGAGCGATGTCGTTGGCGCAGGTCTCGAACTCGATCCCGTCGAGATCCTCGACGGAGAGCCCGAGCGCCAGCAAGGCGGCCGTTCCGCTGCGCCATGCCAAGCGCCAGGCACGACGCCGCTCGACCAGGGCGAGCCAATGGCTGGCGGGCGGCAGGCAATAGGCCTCGCCTTCAGTCAGGACGCGGCTGCGGCGCGCCATCTCGGTGGCCATGCCGCCCTCGACCCGGCCGGCACGCCGCGCCGAAACCCGGATGGCGACGTTCGGGCAGTGTCGGACACGGCCGCCAACCCGGCGGACGTTCGAGACGAGGGCGTTGTCCTCGCCGCAGGCGAGAGCCGGCAGGCCGCCGACAGCACGATAGAGATCGACGCGCAAGCCGAGGCTCGCCGCCACGTGGTCGCCGTGACGGGGCGCGGGATCATGCGGCGGCGGATCGATGGAATCCTCGATCCGTCGGACCGAGGCCCAATATCGCTCGATGCGCCCGTGGAGGTCGGCGACGCCCGGAGGCGAGGGCTGCCCGTCCTCGTCGATGAGAAGCCGGCCACCAACGAGCTCGGCCCCTTCGAGGGCGATCACGTTGGCTTTCGCCCAGCCGGCCGGGGCAATGGCATCCGCATCCGTGCTGAGGAGGATTCCGCCCGCGATCCGGTCTTCGTCGAGCCAAGCAGCGCCGGCATCGAGTGCCAAGCGGCGAGCCGTTCCGACATGGGCGATCTCGGGAGCTAGGCTCGCCTCGATCAGACGGATGTCGAGGTTCGGCACATGACCGTCGCTCGCCATCAGGCCGACGCGTGCGACCATGTCGTCCGTGCAGTTGTTGGCGAGGACGAGAACGCGAAGCCGATCGCGAGGGCTCGCGCCATCCTGTCGGTTAAGGGACAGGAGAAGGCGCGGAAGCGCCTCCTGTTCGTTTCGCGCCGGCACGCAGACGACGGTACGCGCCAGAGCAGGATCGAAATCACGCATCGTGCATGAGCTCGATCTTCGAGGAGACCTCGCGAGACGCCACCACCGGCGTCCTCCCGGCATTGCGCTTGGCCTTGCCGAGGACGGCGTCGCCGCGGCCGATCTCTCCCCGGTAGAGGGCCTCGTAGCGATCGATCATCGTGTGGGCGTCGAAGAGGTGCTCGGCACGGCGCCGGCAGGCATGGCGGTCGAGGTCCACGGCGACGCGGATCGCGCGTCCGAGGTCGGCCACATCATCGGCCACTGCCAGGGCGCCGCAGGAGCCGTCGAGGATATCGGGAATGGCGCCGCGGGCGAACGCCGCGACCGGGGTGCCGCAGGCGATCGCCTCGGCGACGACGAGACCGAACGGCTCCTCCCAACGGGGCGTGCAGATCGCCACATGGGCCTCTCCGACCCGCTGGGCCAGTTCGTCATGGGAGAGATGACCGAGATAGGTCACGTCCGGCCCGAGCCGCGGCAGGATTTCATCGGTCCAGTAGGTCGTGTTGCTAACGGGACCAGCGAAAACGAGGGGCAATCCAGCGGCACGGGCGGCGTCGATCGCAAGATGCGGCCCCTTCTCCGGGACGATTCGCCCTGTCCAGATGGCATGGGTCTGGCCCGAAGCCCTGGGCCGGTATGCGAAGGCGTCGAGATCGATACCGTTTCCGATCACGAGCATTTCGCCGAGGACCGGACGCCATTCTTCGGCCAACGACTCCGACACAGCCGCGAAGACCATGTCGTCGGCCCTGGCCCTTACTCCCTGCACGAAGGGTTCGAACGGCGGGGTATGCAGCGCCGTCACCATCGGGATGGACAGTTCGGCGGCGCGGAACAGCGGCAACGGATGAAGGCTGTTGTTGTGGACGAAGTCGAAGCCGCCGGCTGCGATCCTGTCCATGATGCGCTCGTAGGCGGCAAGCTCTTCGGCATCGATGCGCAGGGCGGAGGCGTCGTCGATCGCGGTCCCCGTCGGGCTGCAGACCGCCTCGACCTGACACGTCGCCCGTGAACCCTGCGACGCGAACAGCGTGACGCTGTGTCCACGCGCCTGAAGGGCACAGGCGAGAAAATGCGTGTGCATCTCGAGCCCCCCGGAGAAGGGTTGCGCGATGGGGTATTTAAGATGGGCAACGAGGGCGATCTTCACGGCACACCCAGAATGATGATCCGCATTCCCGATCCATCCCGGCAAGGCAGCCCGATGGGACGACGCGCAAGAACACAGTGCGGGATCGTGCGGGAAAGACAGAGGTTGATCCGGCTGTGAACCGGAGGTGACGCGGGAAGCGGACATCCGTCCCCGGCTCGGCTACGTCTTGGACGCCTCCGCCTTTACCGTGGCTGAACGCCGGTCGGAGTCGGATGTCGGCATGTGTACAACCCAGGCGAACCGAAGAGAGGATCGTGCAACAAGCCCTCGGGTGAACGCGTGCAGATGAATGTGTCCCGACAGGACAACGGGAATAGCGGCCAAGTTTCGGAAAAGTTCCGACGGTTTTAATCCACTCAACCGCAAGAATTCATGTTAACATAGGTTTATTGTAGAAGAGAAAGTGAATCGACAGATCGCTGACGGGTTGATGGAACCAGATCAGACCTTCGCCGTTTCCACCGCAGCCAAAGAAATTTCGGAGGAAACATGTCCAAGTTGATCACGCTCATCGGCGCAGGTGCAGTCGTAATGATGACAGCGACCGCTTCCATGGCCGCTCCCTGCACCACCGGGACTGCTGGACAGAACGCAGCCAACCCAACTCAGGATAAAAGCTCGAGGGTCGAGCCCGGGTCGACGGCGAACGTGACGCCCGGCGCGAAGGCTGAGTCACCGGGCACCGTAGGCGCCATGAACAACGTAGGCGCGAATCGCGCGACGTCAGCTCAGGACGTTTCTCGCCAAGCTGACGGAAAGCCTGTCGCGGGTCAGCAAGACGGCTGCTGATCGATCCAGTTTAGCGGCTAAATAAATGCCCGCCGGACCCGGGTCCGGCGGGCATCTTTGCGACTGAACGTTAGATCTCGCGGCCGGGAGGGTGAACGTCTGCTACATGCCGGGCGGGTTTTTCACCAATCGAATCGAACGATCTCGTAACCTCATGTAAAAATTCGGCGATTTGCCGCAGCAGCGGGCCAACCTTAGGGGAACTCAGCTCTCTGACGTCGTTTGGAATGCCCGCGGCGGTGCGCTAGGAATCAGCGTCGTGTGCCAACCTATTGGTGGTACTCCAAGCCCAGCCAACTCGTGAGCCTGCCTTTGCCGGAGTTATTCCCAACACCCCCGGGGGCATTCAGGGCCAGGTGCGGGAAGTCGACGTGACGAAGGTCAACATCGGCAGCGTAAAACCTAACCGTACGCGGAGGGTGTCCGCTGCACCTCGCAGGCGAGGCAAGTCTTGGTGACCTTTGCGAACGATGAGGCTCGGATCGCCGCGGAGATCGTCGGTGCGCAAGACGGGAGCGACCCCTTCGCTGCGGCCGTACGGGCGACGCGGATGCCAATGGTCATCTCGGATCCGCGCCTGCCTGACAATCCGATCGTCTTCGTGAACGACGCTTTCCTCAAGCTTACGGGCTACGAGCGCGCCGAGATTTTAGGGAGGAACTGCCGCTTCCTCCAGGGTCCGTCGACCGAGAGGGACGCCGTTTCGCAGATCCGGGCGGCGATCGAGAAACGCGAGACGATCGAAATCGACCTCATCAACCATCGCAAGGATGGTAGCGTCTTCTGGAACCGGGCCCTCATTTCTCCCGTCTTCGATGAGAAGGGCGAACTCAGCTATTTCTTCGCCTCTCAATTCGACGTGACTCTGGAGAAAGATCGTCTTGTTCGTCTGGAGCACGATCGCGATACGTTGGAAGAGCAGGTTGCGTTGCGGGCAGCAGAACTGACGCGCAGCGAGGATCGGTTGCGTTTCACCCTGGAGGCGGGTCGCCTCGGCCCATGGAGCATCGATGTTCCCGTGATGCGTCTCGATGCGTCCGACGATTGCAAGATCAATTTCGGCCGCGAGCCGACCGATCCATTCACCTTCGACGACTTCCTGGCGTCTGTTTCCTCCGCCGACCGTGATCGTGTCCAGCGCGCCATCTCCACCGCCGTCGCGGAGGGCACGGACTACGACATCGAATATCGGATCGAGCTCGACGACGGGGAGGTTCGCTGGATCCACGCGCGGGGCCAGACTTTCTACGATGCCGACCGGACACCCGATACGATGTCGGGCATCACCCTCGACATCACGGAGCGCAAGCGCGCCGAGGAACATCGCGCTCTCCTCGCCAACGAGCTGACCCACCGGGTCAAGAACACCCTCGCCACCATCCAGGCGATCGTGAACCAGACCCTGCGCTCGGCATCCTCTCTCGAAGCTGCGCGCCACACCCTCGAATCACGCCTCGTCTCCCTCGCGGCGGCTCATGATGTGCTGACCCAGGAGGCCTGGGAGGGTGCTACCTTGAGCGAGATCATCGCCAAGGCGGTGGCACCCTTTCAGACCGGCAACGCCTCTCGTTTCAGAACGGACGGGCCGGCGATTCGGCTCCCCCCACGGTCCGCCCTCGCAGTCTCCATGGCGCTCCACGAACTGGCCACTAATGCGGTCAAGTACGGGGCGCTCTCGAATGAAGTGGGACACGTGGTCTTGACCTGGACGCTCGTCGAGGAAGACGGGGTCGAGCAGATGGTCCTCCATTGGCAGGAGATCGGAGGGCCACCCGTCACACCTCCGACCCGCAAGGGCTTCGGCTCTCGCATGATCGAGCGGGCGCTTGCTCAGGAGATCGAGGGCCGTGTCGAGATCGCCTATCGTCCCGACGGCGTCGTGTTCACCGCCAAGGCTCCGGTCCCGCGGCCCGGCTGCGAGGGGACAGGGGTGGCGGCTCCTACGAACATCTGACAGACGGGGCAGGGGCGCAGGGCGACGGAGAACGGGATGACGACACGCGGCTTCATGGGGCGGCGGCCAAGCGAGGAGGCGCGCGCTCGACTTCCGCCGGGGCAGTACCTCACCGAGGATTTTCCCGTCCTGCAATTCGGACCGACGCCGCGCATTGACCTCGACACCTGGCGCTTCACGATCCGAGACGGCGCCCGTCCGGTGAAGAGCTGGAGTTGGGCCGAATTCGAGGCTTTGCCGCGCACCACCTGGAGCGGCGACATCCACTGCGTGACGACCTGGTCCAAATTCGACACGGTCTGGGAGGGCGTGAGCTTCGACGATCTTCTCGCGGAGGCGGGAATCACTGCTCCGACTGAATTCCTGCTCGCGGAAGGGTATGACGACTACACCACCAACGTCCCCGTGGCGGACCTCATCGGCGGCAAGGCGATGGTGGCGACGCGGTATGCGGGAGAGCCGATCAGCCCCGACCATGGCGGTCCCGCGCGCCTTCTCGTGCCGCATCTCTATTTCTGGAAGAGCGCCAAGTGGGTCAAGGGCCTGCGATTCACGCAAACCGACACCGCCGGCTTCTGGGAACTTCGTGGCTATCACATGTACGGCGACCCCTGGCGCGAGCAGCGCTTTACCGGTGATTGAGGCCTCGCGTCCCCTCCCCTGGCAGAAGGCACGCATTCTCTGCATCACCTCGGTCGCGAGTCGCGTGAAGGCGTTCCGCCTCGGCGTGAGGTTCGACAGGCCGGCATTTGCCGGGCAGCATGTCGACCTGCGCCTCACCGCGCCCGACGGCTATCAGGCCCGCCGCAGCTACTCCATCGCCTCGGCTCCGGACGAGACCGGGACGATCGAACTCATGATCGAGCATGTCGGTGACGGCGAGGTCTCGGCTTTCTTCGATGCCGTCGCCGAGGTCGGCGATGAGATCGAGCTTCGCGGACCTATCGGCGGATCCTTCGTCTGGCGGCCGGAGGATGGCGGACCGATCCTACTGGCCGGCGGCGGCTCGGGCGTAGTTCCGCTGCTCGCCATGCTGCGCCACCGCGCACGCGCCGCCCCGGAGGTGAAGGCGCTGTTGCTCTATTCGGTCGCCACCGGCGATGCCGTGATCGCCCGCGAGGAGCTTGGGGGCAGAGCACGCGACGAACCAGGCTTCGACCTGATGCTCACCCTGACGCGAGACGGCGGCAGGCGAGTGGATGCCGCACTCGTGGACGACGCGTTGGCGCGGCTCGGACGGCCTTGCCATGCCTACCTCTGCGGTTCCAACGCCTTCGTCGGCACGGTCTCCGACCTCCTCGTCGATGCGGGCGTCGATCCCGCCATCATCCGGACCGAGCGGTTCGGAAGCTGATCACGGGCTGAAGATCAGCGTCAGGTAGACGAAGAACACGACGAGGTGGACCGCGCCCTCCAGCATGGTGGTACGCAAGCCCGAGAAGGTGATGGTGCTGAGAATCAGGGTCACCACCAACAAGGTCATCTCGGTGGGAGCCAGCCCGAGCACCACCGTCTGGCCTGAGACGAGGCCGACGATCAGCACCGCGGGGACAGTCAGGCCCACCGTCGAGGTCGCCGCGCCGAGGCACAGGTTGATCGCCCGCTGCAACTCGTTGCGCGCGATCGCCTTCAGCGCACTGATTCCCTCCGGAGTAAACACGATTCCCGCGATGAGCACGCCGCCGAGGGCCGAGGGTGCGCCGAGCGCCGCGATGCCGTGGTCGAGGATCGCCGCGAGGCTCTTCGAGAGGAGCACGATCGGCAGGATGTTGGCGACGAGAAGGGCGGTGTGGGTGAGGACCGAGCCGCCCGCCGCATGGGCCGGTTTCGGCGGCTCGGTCGGTCCCGAGGCCGACGCCGAGGTCTCGTTCGCGTGGATGAAGAAGCTGCTGTGCCGTCCGGTCTGGATCGCCAGGAAGATCCCGTAGAGGGACACGGTGAAGACCGAGAACGCGATCGATTGCAGCGGCGTCAGTGTGCCGACGCTCGTCGAGGTGGTGAAGTTCGGAATGATCAGCGCGATGGTGGTGAGCGGAATGATCACCGACAGGAAGGCGGAGGCGCCCTTCAGGTTGTAGGATTGCTGATGGTAGCGCAGGCCGCCGATGAGGAGGCCGAGGCCGACGAGGCCGTTCATCACGATCATCAGGACGGCGAACATCGTGTCGCGCCCGAGGGTCGGCGCCGCCTTGGCCGACAGCATCACCGCCGAGACCAGCACCACCTCGATGACGACGATGGAGAGGGTGAGGACCAGCGTCCCGAACGGCTCGCCGAGCCGGTGGGCGAGTTCCTCCGCTTCGTGGACGACGCCGAAGGCCGACCATAGGATGACGGCAAAGAGCCAGAGGAACAGGCCGGTGGCCCAGAGCGGAGAGGCGAGATCGCCGAGCCAGCCGGGCCCGAACACGAAGAAGGCGGCCACGCTAGCCCACGCCACCACGAGCCTCAGGACAGCTGCCATCAACAAGCCTTTTTCTGGGAAGCACCGGGAAACCGGTTGCCATCGGGTGGCGCGGTCGGCCCATGCGCGGCCGCACATAGCGCGCGGCGGCAGTTACGGCTAGAAGCGCAGGAGTTCCGCAACCGTTTGCGTCCGGATATCCGGCCGAATGGACCATGAGGCGCCGGTTTCGGCGCAGGCGTCCGTTTTGCCCGTTCCGGCCTCTTCAGCCCTCAAGGCTTCTGTCCCGTGTCCTTTCCTTCCTTGCCGGCCCCGCTCTCGCGCGCCCTGATCTCGCGCGATTACGAGGAGCCGACCCCCGTCCAAAGCGCCGTCATCGAGGCCGCCGCCGCCGGCCGCGACCTTCTCGTCTCGGCCCAGACCGGCTCGGGCAAAACCGTCGCCTATGGCCTGGCCTTTGCCACCGACCTCCTCGACGAGGCGGAGACCCTCGGGCCGGCGGGCGCCCCGCTCGCCCTCGTCATCGCGCCGACCCGCGAACTCGCCCTGCAGGTCCAGCGCGAGCTGTCCTGGCTCTACGCCGAGGCCGGCGCCCTCGTGATCGCCTGCGTCGGCGGCATGGACCCGCAGCGCGAGCGCCGTGCCCTGCAGGAGGGCGCCCATATCGTCGTCGGAACACCTGGCCGCCTGCGCGACCATCTCGAGCGGCGCAACCTCGCGACGCAGGAGATGCGCGCCGTCGTCCTAGACGAGGCCGACGAGATGCTCGACCTCGGCTTTCGCGAGGACCTGGAATTCATCCTCTCCGTCACGCCGAAGGAGCGGCGCACGCTGCTGTTCTCGGCGACCCTTCCGAAGGCGATTGCGACTCTCGCCGAGCGCTACCAGCGCGACGCGCTGCGCATCGCAGTGAAAGGCCAGGAGCGCGGTCACGCCGACATCGCCTACCGGGCGATCCGGGTGGTGCCGCGCGAGATCGAGCACGTCGTGGTCAACACCCTGCGCTTCGTGGATGCGCCGACCGCGATCGTGTTCTGCAACACCCGAAATGCGGTGCGCCACCTCCAAGCCTGTCTGACCGAGCGCGGGTTCTCGGCGGTGGCCCTCTCGGGCGAACTCGGGCAGGGCGAGCGCAACGCCGCCCTTCAGGCCCTTCGGGATGGCCGCGCCAAGGTCTGCGTCGCCACCGACGTGGCGGCCCGCGGCATCGATTTGCCGACCGTGACACTCGTCATCCACGCCGACCTGCCGAACGATGCCGAGGTGCTTCAGCACCGCTCCGGCCGCACCGGCCGCGCCGGCCGCAAGGGCACCAGCGTCCTCCTCGTTCCAGCCTCGCGGCGGCGGCGGGCCGAGCAGATGCTGGCGATCGCCAAGGTCAACGCCGATTGGGACGCTCCGCCCACCGCCGACGAGATCCGCCGCCTCGACGGCGAGCGGATGTGGCAGGACCCGATCTTCACCGAAGCCGCCAGCGAGGAGGACGTCGCCATGGGCGAGGCGCTCCTCGCCCAGCGCACGCCGCAGGAACTCGCGGCCGCCCTCGCCCGGATCTATCGCTCGCGGCTGCCAGCGCCGGAGGACGTCACCGATCCGGGTGCCGGCCCGGCCCGCCGCTCCGAGCGTCCCGTCTACGATCCGGCCGACGCGGCCCGCATCGAGGCACAGGGTCCCGCCGTCTGGTTCCGCCTCAATCTCGGACGGCGCGACAATGCCGACCCGCGCCGCCTCCTGCCGATGCTGACCCGCCGCGGCGGGATCGGCCGTCAGGAGATCGGGGCGATCCGCATCTTCGAGGGCGAGACCAAGTTCGAGGTCCGCGGCGGCGCGGCTTCGCGCTTTGCCGCGACCTTCGCCAAGAACGGCTCGCCGGAGATCCAGGTCGAGGCGCTCCTCGACGGCGCACCGGCGGCGGAAGTCAAAGGCCCCAAGGGCTTCAAGAGCCCCCGCGCGGCACGCCACGAGCGGGTCGCCGGAAGGGAACACGGAGGCAAGGACCACGCGGGCAAGGACCATGCGGGCAAGGGACTTGGCGCCAAAGGACCTGCCGCGAAGGGCTACGGCACCAAGGCACCGCGCAAGCCGCGCTAAGCTGGTGTCTGGTTGATCGAAACGCTCGCGAGCGGTCGTTTCAGATCGGCATTAAACCCTCAGAACTGCTTCGCCACCGCGTCGCCGAGGGACTGCACGCCCTCGACGAACCGGCGCCCGCTGGCAGCGAGCGAGGGTACCTTGACGCCCAGCACTTCGGTCTCGTCGCTCTCCGCCGGCACCGCTTCGGCCACGGGTACGGCGCCGGGCTGCGCGGCGGGCTTGGTGCGGGCGACAGCCGCGGGTTTACGAACCGGCTTGGCGGCGTTCTCCGGTGGCAGGGCCGCAAGGGTGGTGTCGATGGCGCGGGCGCGGACCGTCTCGGCTGGGCGCGGCGCGATGAGGGCGGCGGACTTGGCGATGCCGACGAGCGGCGCGGTCCGGGTGCCCTCGATCAACGTCGCGGCCTCAATGAGGGGCAGGCTCCGACGGACCGGTGCAGCCGCGGTGATGGGAGGCGCAGTCGAAGAAGGTGGAGTGACTGACGTCGACGGCGCTATCGCGGCCAGCTTGGGTCTCGCCTGTGCGGTTGCCTCCGGACCCGATGCCAGGGCCGGGACACCGTCCTTGAGATCCGGCCAGTCGGCGGCGCGATGGGAAATCGTCACCTTGTGGACCTGCGGGCCCGCGAGCGTTCCGAGCATCGAATAGGCCGCGACCGAGAAGGAGCCGATGCCGAAAAGGCCGAGTGCGGCCAGCGCGGCGGTCTTTGCCACCGGATTCATCCGGCGGGAATGCGCCGTCTCGAGTGCGGATTTCGGGCGGATCTGCGAAGGATCGATCGTCAAAGACATCATCGGATGAAACCTCAGGGACGGCAGCGGCCGCGTTGACCGTTGCCTGCCGATCACAGGAGCGCGTCGGCACGAACGCGCCACCGCACAGACTCGACCATCGATCCCCAAAACGATGTTCAAGCGGGAGGATGAACCCGATAATGGGGCATCAAGATGACAAGAGGCGGTTCCCAATCACGTCCGACAACGAATCTGAATTACGTCCACAGATTTAACGAGATCCCACCAGGGACGACTTGGCACGTCCCACCTTGGGTCGCCGAGACCCTGCGGGTGCGAGTCGGCGCCTTACCATCGGGCAAGACGTTGAGCCGCGACGACCTTGGCGACCATACGGGCATGGCGCCCCACCTCGGTCTCCGGGCGATCGCCTTGCAGCAGCCCGCTCTTGAGGGCGACGAGGTCCGGATGTCCCCAACGTCGGAGAAGCGCTTGGAACGCCTCGTGCCGATCATGCCTGAACGGCGCTCCCGGTTCATCGACCGGATGAGGCGGATACAAATGCGCGATGGGCACGAACCCGCCGGGGATCGGTGCCGTCGCGGCGTGAGTTCGCGACGAGCGAATCAGCTTCTCGTCGAGATGCAGCATCGATCCGCCTGGATCCGCGCCATCCCCGAAGATCTCGATGCGACTGGAACCCGCGAAGATGATCCGGTGGGAGGAAGCCCAGGATCTGCGCAGGTCGTCCGGCTTTCCGGCTTTGCCGCAAGCCGCCCGCCATTCGGCCGCGACTTCCGGGTCGGCACAGCGCAGGCAGAACGCCGCCTGCCGCAGACCTAACCCGCCATCGAAGAGGTATGCCTCTCGGTCGTGGCACCGGACCGCATCGCCATCGCGACCCCGCTCCGTGACGATGGTCGTAGCAGGCGTGAGGTCGGAAGCGGGCAGGCAGAGCGCCACGGCATGGCTCCACGCCGCTCCGAAGGCGGTCTCGTAGGCAATGGGGCGCAGGCCGGCGGGGTCGAAGGCGATGGCCCCGCGCCCGGTGCTCAGCCCGAGGCGGCCGTCATCGAGCCAGGAGACCGGCTCGGATCGAGAGCGGGCGAAGGTGGCGAGCGCCCCGAACCCGCCGAGACTCCAGCTGCAGGCAGGATCGGCGAGAGCGTCTTGGATCAGCGCGGTTACGTCCCGGAGCATCGCGTCCATCGCTTCCGATCTACACCCGTGCGTCAGGGGCGTGATTCACTTGGGAACCCTGAAGTGGTCAAGCGTGTGTCTCCTATCGGCGGTCGGCCACGGCGCTTCCGCCGAATACGAAGCTTTGGCGGGCGCCCTGCGTGAACAGGCCGTAGATCATCGCGCTTTCCGGTTTGCTAGCATCGTCGAGCGCCGCGATCTGTTCTGCCGGCAGGTGGAGCTCGGTGGCGGCGGCATTGTCATGGACTTGCGAGACGCGGCTCACGCCCATCAGGGCCGTATCGACGCCGGGCTTCGACAGAACCCAGGCCAGCGCGACGCGGGCGGGCGTCTCGCCGAGCGTGTCGGCCACGCCGCGCAGGGCGTCTACGATCCGCCAATTGCGCTCAGTGAACAACATGTCGCCGAACGGATTGCTCCCGTCGAGCCGCTTGTCGCCTTCGGGTCGAACCTCGCCCGTCGCGGTCTCGCTTGGCAGGCCGCCGGCGCGCGGCGCGCTCGCCTCCACCGTGGCACGATCGTACTTGCCGGTGAGCAGACCATAGGCGAGGGGGCTCCAGGGCATCATCCCGAGGCTCATGTCGCGGGCGAGGGGCAGGTGCTCGGACTCGACCTCACGGCTGACGAGTGAATAGAAGTACTGGAGCGCGATCGGTCCGGGCAGCGCATGAACGGACGCCAGCGTCGCGATCTTCGCGACATACCAGGCTGGCGCGTTGGAGAGCCCCCAGTAGCGGACTTTCCCTGACCGAACGAGGCCTGCCATCGTCTGCAGCAGCTCCTCTGCCGGAGTCACTGAATCCCACACATGCACCCAGTAGAGGTCGATGTAATCCGTGCCGAGGCGGCGCAAAGACCCTTCCAAAGCGGCGTGGATGTGCTTGGCGCCGTTCCCGCCGGCATGGGGTCCCTTTCCGGTAGCAAAGCCCGCCTTGGTCGCGACGACAAGGCGGTCGCGCAAGCCCCGATCGGCGATGATGGCCCCGAGCATCTCCTCGCTTCGCCCTCCGGCATAGACATCGGCCGTGTCGACGAGATTGCCGCCAGCCTCGACATAGGCGTCGAAGACGGCCTCCGCTTCCGGGCGCTCCATTCCCCATCGCGCGACACCGAACGTCATCGTACCGAGTGACAACGGGCTGACGACCAGCCCGGAGCGGCCGAGAGTGCGATAGGAGGCCATCGACATCGGGTTGTTTCCTAGTGATTACTATGGAACCCCTCTAGGCGGCTTGTCCAAGGCGGTCAAGAATTACATATCGATCGCTATGAAAAACCCCTCGCCTGATCGCCCCCGCCGCTCGGGACGTCCGCTGTCGTTCGATCGGGAGGCGGCTCTCGTCGCCGCCATGCACCTCTTCTGGCAGCATGGCTACGAGGCGACGTCGGTCTCGGACCTGACGCAGGCCATGGGTATCACGCCGCCAAGCCTCTACGCGGCCTTCGGCGACAAGCGGCGCTTGTTTCTGGAGGCGGTCGACCGCTATCTCGGGGGTACGAAGGCGGTCGAGCAGAGCATCGAGAACGCGGCGAGCGCAAAAGACGCCGCTCGGGATCTGCTGGTGGCTGCCGTGCTAGGCGACACGGGGGAGGACACGCCACCCGGTTGCCTCCTCGCCAGCTCTCTCGTCACGAGTTCGCGCGAAGCTGCCGAAGTGCGTGAGGCATTGGCTCGGATTCGACGCGCCATCGAGGCCGCTCTGCGAGCCCGGATCGAGCGGGACATCGGCGAAGGCCGACTTCCGGCCGGAACGGATGACCGAGCGCTTGCCGGCCATGTCTTCGCGGTCGTCCAGGGCATGTCGACCCTCGCCAAGGACGGCGCCGGGCGCGACAAGCTCATGCGGATCGTGGATGCCGCCATGGCAGGCTGGCCGGCTTAGGCTGAAAGCCGCCGGGCCGCGTCCTCGCGAGTCTCGAAGCCGGGTTTCGAACTCCACCACCACCGTAGCGAGTGCGAGCTTTCGCGCGACGCTAACATCGCTACAAGCGGCGGCCATGCCCGACGAGCCCGCCCACCACCCCCCAAGTCTGGACTCGCGCCGCAAGGCGGAACCGGAACGCCGACAGGGCGGCTGGATGTGGCGTCATTGGGCGACGCGGACCCGGATGATCGCCGTGGTCCTTGTCATCGATGCCGTCGCCGCGCTCGTGTCGATGGGGATCGTCGTCCTCAACGCCCGCTCGGCCGTCGTCGTCGAGATGCAGGCCTCGCTCGCGACGGTGGAGCCCCTCGTCGCCGACACGATCGGCGCCGGGCAGGTGGATGCGCCCGACGCCCTGCTCAGGACCCTCGATCTGCGCTTCCAAACCTTGCGCCATGTCCGCGTCACCCTCGTCGACATGAACGGAAAAAGCCCCGAGGTGCCGCAGGTGCGGCGCGAGCGCTACACGGCTCCGGATTGGTTCGTGGCGCTGATCGCGCCGCCCGTGCAGCGTCACGAGATTCCGATTCTCGTCGGCGCCCAGCGCGTCGGTACCGCCCGGATCACGACCGAGCCGCGCGACGAGATCGACGAGATCTGGGGCTACGCCATGTCGCTGTCACTCGCGAGCCTCTGCCTCAACCTCGCGCTTCTTATCGCCCTCTACCTCGCCCTGGGCCGCGTCCTCGCACCGCTCGGGCGCCTCGCCGAGGGTCTCACACAGCTCGAGAAGCAGGATTACGCAGTGCGGCTCGAAGCGTCGGGCTCCCGCGAAGTCGCCGTCATCACCGACCGCTTCAACCGTGTGGCCGAGGCCCTGGGCGAGGTCCGGGCCGCCAATGGCAGACTCAACCGGCAACTTCTCACCGCTCAGGACGACGAGCGCCGCCGAACCGCCCTCGAACTCCACGACGAGTTCGGCCCATGCCT
Organism: Methylobacterium sp.; assembly: GCF_019745455.1. GTDB lineage: Bacteria > Pseudomonadota > Alphaproteobacteria > Rhizobiales > Beijerinckiaceae > Methylobacterium. Next base: position 83,120 of record NZ_JAIETD010000001.1, on the reverse strand, counting down.
GTTCGCCCTGGAGGCCAATGCCGCCTCGGTGGCGCGCATCGCGGACAGCCCCGAACCCGACCGCTCCCGACTTGCCGCCAGGGCGCAGGACATCAGCGCCATCGTCGGACAGGTCCAGACGCTGAACCGCGACCTCCTCAACCGCCTGCGCCCGCACGGGCTCGGCCAGGTGGCCCTGGCCGCGAGCCTCGACCTCCTCCTGCGCGATTTCTCGCGTCGGCACCCGGAGACCATTTTCACGGGCGCCTTCGAGGCGCTGGCGCAGGGCTATGGCGACCTCGTCGACCTCACGGTCTTCCGCTGCATCCAGGAGAGCATGACCAACGCGGTGCGCCACGGCGGTGCCCGCCGCGTCGAGGCGGAAGCCGCGGAGAAGGACGGGCGGCTCACCATCGTCGTGCGAGACGACGGCGTCGGTATCGCTAGCGACCATCGGATCGGCCTCGGATTGTCGGGGATGCGTGAGCGGGTCGACGCACTCGGCGGCGATTTCCAGCTTGACACGGCGGCAAAGGGGGCCGTTGTGCGGATCTCGATCCCGATCGATACCGACCGGGACGAGGAGACGATCTCGGCCCGCCCACGATGAACGCCATCGCCACGACGCAAGAGTGCGTCCTCGTCATCGACGACCACCCGATCGTGCTGCAAGGCTGCCGCCGCGTGCTCGAAGATGCCGGCATCGAGGCGATCGCCGAAGCGACCGGCGTGCTCGCCGGCTACCGTCTGTTCCACCGGCTGCGGCCTGCGGCCGTGATCTGCGACCTCACCTTCCAGGGTAGCGGGCTTGCCGGGCTCGATCTGATCCGCCGCATGCGCCGGGTCGCTCCGAAGACCCGCATCCTCGTCTTCAGCATGCACAACGATCCGGTCATCGTCGCCCGCGCCCTCGAGGCCGGGGCGCTCGGCTACGTCCTCAAGGACCATGCCTCGGCCGAATTGTTCGAGGCCTTCGCCAGGGTCCGCACAGGTGAGCCTCATCTCGACCGGCGCCTCGCCACCGAGGTGGCGATGCTCAGGATGGACCCTCGCCGGACGCCGGAAACGCAACTCACACCGCGCGAGCGCGAGATTCTGGCGCGGCTCGCACAGGGCAAATCCTACGGCGCCATCGCGAGCGACCTCTCGGTGAGCTACAAGACCATCACCAATGCCTGCTCGCAGATGCGCCAGAAGCTCGGGGTCAGGACGCTGGCGGAGCTCATCCACGTCGCCGTTACTCAGGCGCAGCGGCAGGGATGAGGGTCGCTACTGCAGCCCGCCCATTTCGCGCACCAAGGTCCATTCCGCCTCGGTCACAGGCTGCACCGACAGGCGGCTGTTGTTGACGAGGACCATCTCGGCGAGCCGCGGCTCGGCCTTGATCGCCTGCAGCGTCACGGGTTTCGACAGCGGCTCGACGGCTTTGACATCGACCATCCCGAAACGTCCGGTCTCGTCGCTATCGTCCGGATAATACGGGCGGATCACCTCAACGATGCCGACTACGGCCTTGCCGTCGTTCGAATGGTAGAAGAAGCCGCGGTCGCCCACCTGCATCGCCTGGAGATGCAGCTTGGCGACGTGGTTGCGCACGCCGTTCCAATGCGTCCCGGCCTCGCCGGCCGCCACCTGCTGCTCCCAGGACCAGGTCGCGGGCTCGGACTTGTAGAGCCAGTACGCCATCGTGTTTCCTCCGCCGGTGACGCCCCTCCTAGCGGAAGCAAGCGTGGCCGTCAGGCCCCGTCGAGGGCGGCGCGCCAGTAGCGCAGGCTCTCGGGATTGATCGGGGATCCGACCTCCGCGTTGCGGGCAAGGACGAAGGCGTGGAAAGCCCGAGCCTCCTCATTCCCGACGAGGTCGCGGATCGCCGCGATGATGCGGCTGATGCGCAGGTGGTTGTGGTCGTAAGGGCGCAGCCAGCCGGTCGTATCGCCGTAGAACCCCCTCATCCGATCGACCGCAGCGAGCAGGCCGGCCTGCGCCTCTTCGTCGACTCGGATCGCCCCGGCTTCGGTGGCGCCGAGAACCGGCGCACCAGGTACCGCGCGGCTAGCCTCCGGCAGCGGGAAGCACCATTGAATGAAATCGTGGACGCCCTCGATATGGGCGTCGTCGAAGGCGAGGATGTCGGCGATGAGGCGCCCTGCCCCGTCGCGTCCTCGGCCAGAAAGGAAGTTGTGGATGCGCCCCGCGCTCATTCGGCCTCGCCCCTGAGGGGCCTCGCCAGCAAGGCGGCGATCACCGCCTCGATGCTGACCTGTCCCGAAACGACCGCCGCCACGGCCTCGGCCACGGGCATCTCGACGCCGCTGCGGCGGGCGAGGGCCACCAGGGCCGCGGCGGTGAAGGCCCCCTCCGCGAGTTTACCGCCGGACGCCTGTTCCGGCGACGCGCCTCGGCCGAGGCGTTCGCCGAAGGCAAAGTTGCGCGATTGCGGGGATGAGGCGGTGAGGACGAGATCGCCGAGTCCCGAGAGGCCCATCAGGGTCTCGGGCCGGCCGCCGAGGCTGCGGGCGAAACGCATGAGTTCGGCGAAGGCCCTGGCGATCAGGGCGGCGCGGGCGCTCTCGCCGAGGCCGCGCCCGGCGACGATACCGGAGGCGATGGCGAGCACGTTCTTGCCCGCTCCCCCGATCTCGACGCCGCGGACGTCGTCGGTGTGGTAGAGGCGAAGAGCCGGCCCCGACAGCGAGGCGGCGAGACGCGCGGCGAGGGCGGCATCGCCGGCTGCGAGGGTCACGGCGGTGGGCAATCCGCGGGCGACGTCGGCGGCGAAGCTCGGCCCCGAAAGGACGGCTACCGCCGTATCCGGCCCGAGGATGTCGGCCGCTACCGCGCTCATGAATGCGTCGCTCCCGCGCTCGATCCCTTTGGCGCAGAGGACAATCGAAGCCTCCGGGGAGAGGGATGGGCGGAGATCGCTGAGGACGCCTCGCAGGGTCTGAGCCGGGGTGACCATCAGGACGATGCCGGCGCGCGACAGAGCCGTCGCGTCGGCGGTGGCGCGGATGCGCTCGTTCAGCTTCACGCCTGGAAGATATCGGGCGTTCTCACGGGTCTGCTGCAGTCGCGCAGCCGCCTCGGCATCGCGCAGCCACAATGTAACCGGCCGGCCCGCTGAACCTGCCGCGTTGGCGAGCGCAGTGCCCCAGGCACCGCCTCCGATGACAGCAACGTCGTTCATCTTGCGTCAGGCTCCCAGATCACGCGAAGCGTCCGGCGGTGAGGTCCGGACGCGCTTGCCTCGCATGCGGAGGGAGCGGCGATTGAGGAAGGCGAGGTCGGCCCGGTCCGTCAACACCGCTTCGGCGAGGGCGACCGCGTCGGCGAGGCGGTCCGTCGGCATCGTGGCCCAGGCCGGCGGCGCGACGACCTCGCGCCAGGGCCGTCCGCAGGCGTTGTCGAGGAAGATGCGGGCAAAGCAATGGTCGAGGCGCACCGGCCAGTCCGGCCGCGAGGCCGCGGCTTCCGGCAGGCGCCGCCCGACGAGATCGCGCCAGACGCGGCGGATTTCCGCATCGTCCGAAACGACGCTCACGCCATGGCCGCCGCCGGCTCGGCGAAGGACCAGCGGGCGCGGGCCGGGGCGGTGAGGTCGTCGATGAGGCCGAGGCGCAGGCGCTCGATCCCCGCCCAGGCGATCATCGCGCCATTGTCCCCGCAGAGCGCCAGGGGCGGCGCCACGAAGGCGAGGCCGGCCTGGCCGGCTTCGGCCGCGAGGGCCCGCCGGATGGCGCCGTTGGCGGCGACGCCGCCGGCCGCGACGAGTGCGGTGGGATGGCCGGCGATACCGGCAAAATCGCGCATGGCCACCCGCAATCGGTCGACGACAACATCGACCACGGCCGCCTGGAAGCTGGCGCAAAGGTCGGCGATGTCGGCTTGAGTCAGGGGCGCAATCCGCTCTGCCTCGATTCTGAGCGCAGTCTTGAGGCCGGACAGGGAGAAGTTGGCCTCGCGCCGCCCCAGCATCGGGCGAGGCAGGGCGAAGCGCTCCGGATCGCCGGTTTCGGCCACGCGCTCGACCTCGGGTCCCCCGGGATAGCCAAGTCCGAGGAGCTTGGCGACCTTGTCGAAAGCCTCGCCGATGGCGTCGTCGATGGTGGTGCCGAGACGGACGTAATCGCCCACACCCTTCACCGCGACGAGCTGAGTATGCCCGCCGGAGGCGAGCAGCAGCAGGTATGGGAAAGCGACGCCATCGGTGAGCCGCGCAGTGAGCGCATGGGCTTCGAGGTGGTTCACGGCGAGGAGCGGCTTGCGGGTGACGAGGGAGAGGGTCTTGGCGGTCACGAGGCCGATGAGCACCCCTCCGATCAACCCCGGCCCCGCGGCCACCGCAATACCGTCCATTTGGGTCAGGGTGAGGCCGGCACGGTCGAGGGCACGGGCGATCAGCCGGTCGAGCACCTCGACATGGGCGCGTGCCGCGATTTCCGGAACGACGCCGCCATAGGCGGCATGTTCGGCGATCTGGCTCAGGATTTCGTTGGCGAGGATCCGGCCGCCGCCCTCCTCGCCGGGGGTGACGATGGCGACGGCGGTCTCGTCGCAGGTGGTCTCGATGCCGAGGACGATCATGGTCGCGCAGAGTCCCGTCCGGCTCGCTTTGGCCGGGCTTCCTTCTATCGCCCGAGGCGGCCCAAGGGCAACGCGGACCCGATGGTCCATGCGCGCTTGCCATCGCGCTTGCCATCGGCGAATCGGTTGAGCAGGCTCGCTCGCGTCAGAGATCGGTCGAGGACGGAATGAGGATCTGGATCGCGCGACCAGAGCCAGGCGCGACACGCACGGCCAAGCGGATCGCGGGTCTCGGCCATACGCCGATCGTGGGATCGATCTTTTCGCTGGTGCCGAGCGGAGACGTCCGTCCGGACGGACCATTCGACGGGCTGCTGCTGACGAGCGCAAATGCCGCAAACGGCGGAATAGGACCCGTCGATGCAGATCTCCCGACCTATTGCGTCGGGCAGAGCACGGCGCAGGCCGCGAAGGCGGCAGGATACAGGCGGGTGCTCGATGCCGATGGCGACGCCCTCGCTCTCGCCCGTCTCGTCCGAGACCGACTACCGCCCGGAAGCCGGCTCCTCCACTTCGCGGGCGCCGAACACAAACCTGAGCCTGCCGCCTCGCTCGCCGCGGCGGGTTACATCGTGACCGTCCATACGGCCTATGCGATGCAGCCGATTTCGGCGATCCCCGCTAGCGTGGCCGAGGCTTTCGATGCCCGGAGCCTCGCCGGCGCCCTCCACTATTCCCGCCGCGGCGCTGAGACGGCCTTGGCCTTGGCCGAAGCGGCAGGATATGGCGGAGCTTTCCGCGTGCTCACGCATTACTGCCTGTCTGATGATGTGGCAGCGCCCCTGGTCGCTGCCGGGTGCGTCAACCATGTGAAGGCGGATCGGCCGAGCGAGGATAGCCTCCTTCAGCTATTGCCGGCCGCAGATCGAGATACGGTCTCGCTCCTGCGTGGTTCGGGGTGCTAGGACGGCGAAAGAATCAGGACCGCACCCACTTGGCTGCCGTGCATATCGCGTCGGCGGGCAAGCCAGGAAAGCGGATGGCGGAAAGGGAGGAGAGTTCGTGAAACCACCCAGCAACGAGCCGAGCCGACCGGCATCCGGTGCCTCCACGCCGCAACCGACAAACGCAACTTCTGCGGCGCCCGATGGCAGCAAGGTTGAAGGCGTGAAGACTGAAAGCGACAAGGCCGCGTCTCCCGTCGCCCCCGCGAAGCCAGGTTCCGATCAGGTCAGGGCAGAAGCGGCTAAGCCCGAATCCGCAAAGTCTGAAGCTGCCGGTACGTCCGGTGCCGGGCCGACGGCGAAGCCGTCATCTACCAGCCCCGGCACGACGACCGGACCGACCAGCGCTCCTGCGGCGAAGCCGGATGCGTCGTCGCAGCCCACATCGAAGCCGGACCTCGCGAAACCGGACCTCGCAAAGTCCGGCGCGGCGGACGCATCGAAGGCGTCTGCCTCATCGACGGGCCGCACCGACGCTCCGAAGGTCGACCCATCGAAGGCAGAGACGCCCCGGTCGGCGGCGTTCGGTGCGTCGCCTTCCGGCACGCGCGGCGGCGAGGCGGCGACGGACGGCCCGATCATCGATCTCAAGGCGCGCCGGATGCCCGACAGCCCGGACAAGACGGCAACAGCTTCTTCTCCGACCGGTCCCAAAACCGGTGAGACCAAGCCGGGTGAATCCAGAAATACGGCGGCTACAGCGACGGCTTCCGGAGCCGGGACGACGAGCGCGAAGCCCGTCGAGACCGTTCCGACGGCATCTCAAAAGAATGGTGCCGGCTTCGGCTCGATTGCGGCGGCGGGCCTGCTCGGCGGCGTGATCGGTGCCGGCCTCCTCTTCGGCATCGAGCGCGCCGGCGTCCTCCCGAACCCGGCGGGCGATGTAGCGGGCCGGTTGGCGGCCCTCGACCAGAAGGTCGGCACGTTGCCGAACCGCGAGGAGCTGGCAAGCCTCGAAACCAGAATCAGCGGCAACGAGGCGGCTCTTAAACCGCTGCCCGAGGCGGTCCGTGCCGCCGACGCCGCGGCCCGCGACGCCCTGCAGAAGGCGGGTGCGGCACCGGCCAGCGGCGGAGCACCGGGAGAAGCCGCACCTGCGGCAGCCATTCCGGCAGATCTCGTGGCGCGGCTCGACAGCCTCGACCAGCGGGTATCCGCTCTGCAGGAGGAGCCTGGCCGCGACCAGAACGTGGATGCGAAGGCTCCCCTGTTTCAGGGAAATGGCGGCTCGCCAGATCAGGTCGCGAACCTCGACACTCGCCTCAAGGCCGTCGAGGTCAAGCTCGACGGCGCTGCTGCGCCCGCTGCACAGCCCGATCTCGGCCCGAAGCTGACTGCGCTCCAGGGCGAGGTCGAGAGTCGCACCAAGGCGAATGCCGACGCGGCGCAGTCTCTCAGCCAGAAGCTCGCGGCGCTTCAGGCGAATCTCGACGAGCGGGTTAAATCTGCGACCGAGGCGGTTCAGACCGCCACGGAAGCGAGTCGCCAAGCCGTCGATGCCAACAAGGCCCAGGCCGAGGAGACCGCGAGAGCGGTCGCGCGCCAGATCCAGGCGCAGGCGGACAAGATCGCGAGCCTCGACAAGGCGGTGTCGGAGCGGGCCGAAACCGGGACGGTGGAGGCGGCCCTGCGCGTCGTATCCGCCGATCGGATCACGACGGCCCTTTCCACTGGCGTGCCCTATGCCGACGCCCTGAACTCCCTGCGCAACCTTGAGCCGGGCGACCCGGCGCGCCTCAACGCCGTCGCTGCCTTCGCCGACAAGGGCTCACCGACGGCTCGCAGCCTCGCGACCGAGTTCCGGGCAATCTCCGAACGGATCGCGGCGAGCCGCAAGGCCGCCGAGGCACGTTCCCTTGCCGAGACGGGCAATGTCGGCCAGCGGCTGATGAGCATGGCGGAGTCCATCGTGCAGGTCCGCAAGGTCGATACCCCCGCGGCGGCGAAGGCCGAAGGGCCCGATCCGCTCGTCGAGGTCCAGGCAGCCCTCGACCGCGGCGCCATCGCCGAGGCCGCCAAGGCTTTCGCGGCTCTGCCCGATAACCTCAGGAGCGAGGCTGGGGATTTCGGCACCAAGCTGCAGTCGCGGGCAGTGGCCGGGGAGGCGGCGCAGGCGCTGCTCTCCGACGCGTTCAAAGGCCTCTCGGTGCCGGCACGAAGCCGTTGACCGACATTCACTCACGTCGATCTCCTGCAGAATCCTCCGATCGGAGGCTCTGCGGCGGGTGGCTCGTCCTGTCGGGGCTGCGTGCATCCCCATCTTCCGATACAAGCGTCGTCCGCGTCAGCGGCACCGCATCCAGGAGTTCTTGATCCCATGTGGCGCGCCCTCGCCTTCCTGGCCCTTCTTGCGCTCGCTGCCTTCGGCGCGGTGTGGATCGCAGACCGTCCCGGCTCGGTCACCATCGTCTGGAACGGCTACGAGGTCGCGACGAGCCTCGCCATCGCGCTGATCGGCGTTCTGATCGCCGCCATCCTCATCGGCTTCGTCTGGGCGATCGTGCGCGGGCTCATCACGCTGCCCGACAACCTCGTCCGCGGCTCGCGTGAACGGCGCCGGGCCAAGGGCTACTCGGCCCTCTCGCGCGGCATGGTCGCGGTGGGCTCGGGCGATCCGCTCGCGGCGAAACGCCATGCCGGCGACGCCGAGCGGCTGCTGGGGGCCGAGCCCCTGGCTCTCCTTCTGAAGGCGCAGGCGGCGCAGATCTCGGGGGACCGCGACGCCGCGGAGCAGGCCTTCCAGCGCATGGTGGATGACCCCGAGACGCGCGTGCTCGGCCTGCGTGGGCTCTTCGTTGAAGCACGCCGCCGATCCGACGAGACGGCGGCCCGCGCCTACGCCATGGAGGCCGCCCGGCTCGCTCCCAGCGTGACCTGGGCCAACGAGGCTGTGCTCGAGGCCCAGTGCGCCGACGGCGACTGGAGTGCAGCCACAGAAACTGTCGAGCGACGCGCCGCCCTCGGCCTCGTCGACAAGTCGACCTCGCGGCGCCAGCGCGCGGTGCTGCTCACCGCAGCGGCCCAGACGCGCGAAGCGGGCGAGCCGGATGCGGCGACCGAGCGGGTGCTGCGCGCCGTGAAGCTTGCCCCGGAACTGGTGCCGGCGGCAGCTCTGGCGGGACGACTTCTGGCGCGTCGCGGCGACCTCAAGAAGGCCGCCAAGATCGTCGAGGCGGCTTGGCGGGCAAACCCGCACCCGGACCTTGCCAAAACCTATCTCAACCTGCGCACTGGCGATTCGGTACGTGACCGGATGGCACGCGCCGAGACGCTGGCACGGATCTCGTCATGGAACCCGGAGGCTCGCCTCGCCGTGTCCCAGGCCGCCTTCGACGCGAAGGACTTCGCCAAGGCCCGCGAAGCACTCAGCCCCCTCCTGGCAGACCAGCCGACGGTGCGCGCCTGCCTCGCCATGGCGCGGATCGAGGAAGCGGAACACGGTGCGTCATCCGGCCGTGCCCGAGAGTGGCTGTCGCGGGCGACGCGCGCACGACGCGATCCACTCTGGATCGCCGACGGGATCGCCTCCGAGACGTGGAGCCCGGTCTCGCCGGTGACGGGCCGCCTCGACGCCTTTGTCTGGAAGACCCCGACCGACGTCATTGCTCCACCGAGCCAGTCCGACGAAGAGCATTCGGCGGAAGCCGAGCCTGAGGCGCCGGTTCAGATCGCTGCTGCGCCACTCCCCGTACAGAACCCAGTCCCAGCTCAGCCCGTGCCTGCCCAGAAAAGTGATGGCGTGAATTCGCATATCACGGGACCGATGGTGGCCGGCGCCGTGACGCCAGTCGTCATGCCTTTGCCGGCGACCTCCAACCAGGGCGGGATCAGCAAGGCCAGCGATATGCCGAAGACGACGACGGCCGCCTGACCGCGACGATCGTTCAATCACCCTCGGCCCGCCTTCAAGCCGTTCGGGTTGATGCAGGGCGGGACGGCACATCCAGGAGGTGCTTAAAGGTCGATTCACGTTACCGGTCTACGAAAGAAGACTGTGAGTTCTGCGTGATCGAAGTGCCATGCCGCCATCCCTCGACGATGCGCCCGATCTCTCCGGGTTGATCGAACTGTCGCGGGTCGAACATCTCGACCTGAAGCCGGTGATCCTCCGAGTCCAGACCGACCTCTTCGTCTCGTCGAAGGTTCGCGACCTACGCACCGTCGAGGCGTTCGAAGCCCTGGCAGGCGGCCTGATTCCGATCGTCGACGAACCCACCGCCGAGGCTGTCGCCCGCAAGCTCGCTTCATTCCCTGAGACCCCGCCCTCGATCCTGGCACGGCTTGCGGCACGCGGCGGTGCGAGCCGGGACATCGTGATCGCCGCGGCACCGGTGCTGACGGCCGAGATCATAGAACTGGCTCTGGCCGACGGCTGCGATATCGGCCCCGCCATCGCCGCGCGTTCAGATCTGACCCGGCACGTGCTCGCTGACCTCTCCAGCCGCGGCCTTCCGGAGATCGACCGGGCGCTCGCCGCCAATCCGCGGGCCCACTTGGCCGGCGACGTCCTGCGCAACCTGATCGCCCGCGCCCGTCTCGACCCGGACCTCGCAGCCCGTCTCCTAGGCCGTGACGATGTGGCGCCAGCCGATCTGGCGCCGCTGTTCCTGTTCGCCTCCGAGGCTCAGCGTGAAGCCATCACGGCTGCGGTTTCGGCCACGGCGGCCCTCCGCCCCTGTCCACCGCCGCCCCGCGAGGCTGGAACGATCCTCACCGGCCTGTCCGGCCGACGCGACGTCGCAGGCTTCGTTGGAGCGCTCGGGGACCTCGTCGGCCTCCCCCAAGGCTTCCTCGGCACCGTGCAGGACCCATCCAGACGCTACGAGCTCCTCACTCTGGCTCTGCGCGCGGCCGGCCTGCACGAAGAGGAAGCCGTCTACATCTTCCTGACCCTCAACGAGACGGTCGCCCGCTCGGTCGATCGGGTCTTCGATCTCGTGAGATTGTTCCGGACGACCACCCGCCCGGCAGCGCGCGATCTCATCGCCTCGATCATCAACCGCCCGTTGCCGGAACGGAATGCCGCGGGCGAGGCCCACCAGGCCTACCAGGCGCCCGATGCGACCTTGCGCTCACGACCTGGCATGGCCGAGCGCCCGCCTCTCCGACCCGCTCTACCGGCAGCGGCGCGCCGGCAATCCTGACAGCCTCACACGGCGAGGTCGAGCCGGTGGCGACCCTCGCGGTCGTCGATCTCGATGATCCAGAGGTCGGAATCGAACCGGATCTCGCTGGCGATCCGTGCTTCTACGTCCGGCGGCGAGGCGGCGGTGAGGAGCGCGGAGAAGCGTCGTTCACCGGCAGATTCAGCATCGATGAGCGATTGCGGGGCCGGGCCATAGAGGTCGGCCGTTCCGTCGAGGCGATCGACCTTGACGAAAATCGAACCCGCCTCCGGGGAGCCCCGCCGGCGCTGGACGGCGGCGATCCCTTCGACGCCGAGGCGGCGCAGGTGGGCTGAGACCCAAAAATCGGAGCGCAGGCGTGCCATCGTCGCCCCTATAGCATCTCCGGCCGGCCTATGACGCCCGCGGCCGGCGACCTCATCGCTGCCTATCCGCGCGGCATCGCGGCGCGGGCGGCGAGTTCGCTCATGGTGCGACCGGTCGGCTCACCCTTCACCGGGAGCTTGCGGTCGCGCTCGAACTTGGCGATCGCCGCGCGGGTGCCCGCGCCGAGCACGCCATCGGTCTTCAGCGGGCCGTAGCCGAGCTTCACCAGGGCGCGCTGCGCCTTTGCAACCACCTCGTCGGCGCTCGGGGACTTCGGTGTCACGGAAGCCGTAGTGTCTCCCGGGCGGGCCGGCTCGGCGGCCTTGATGAGTTCGCCGATGGCGTCCTTGGAGGCAGGACGCGGAGTCTCGGTCCTCGCGGACTTCGTCTCTACCGACGCGGGCTCCGCGTTAGCCGCCTTACGCGGCAGCGTCACAGGCGCAGGGCGAGGGTTCAGGTTGGCGAGGATGGGCGCGGGGTGACGCCCCTTCTGCGAGCCGAGCGCGTTGATCGACACCGCCCCGGCCGCGCTGACGGCAACGAGGATCGCGAGGATCTCGCCCGGACGGCGCCGGCACAAAGCCGCCCCGGCGCTTGCCACGGCGAGGCCCGCGCTCCAGACGCCACGATCGGCGACGCCCGAGGCGGGACGACCCCGTCTCGACGGCCGGGCGTCCGACGGGATGGTGATCTCGCGCTGATCGCGCCTCGCGGCCGGCTCGCGCATCATGATGTCGTCCTGAATGGTCGCTTGGGAGAAGGGCTGCCGAGGTCCTGGTGGCGGCGCGGATTTCTCATGCGCTCAGCCGCGCCGGAACGTAGCTCTCACGGACTGGCTCGGAGACCGCATCGAACAGGCCCACGGGCCGCCACATGGCCACCGTCGCCACCTTTGCGGGCGGGACGGCGCTGCTCCCGGACCTGGAGCGGCGGGGCCCGGTACGGATCGGGGTCGGGGCGCCCTCGTTGCGTGAGCGGCGGCAATCGAGCGGCAGGGTCACGGTCACGGTGGTCCCGCTGCCGACGGTGCTCTCGATGGTGATGTCGCCGCCGTGAAGCCCGACGAGCCCCTGCACGACGGAGAGGCCAAGGCCTGTTCCCTCATGGGCACGGCGATATCCGTCGCCGGCCTGGAAGAACGGATCGACGACGCGCGGCAGATCGTCCGCGGCGATCCCGATGCCGCTATCGGCGACGACGAGGTGGAAGCTATCTCGCGAGCGGTAGGCGGCAACTTCGACGCGGCCGCCCGCTTGCGTGAACTTCACGGCGTTCGAAAGCAGGTTGATCAGCACCTGACGGCAAGCGCGAGGATCGGCAGTGATCTCGAGGGACGCGGGCACACCCTCGCGGGCAAGGACCACTCCGGCTTCGTCTGCTTTGAGCTGCATCAGGTCGCAGCAGGTCTGGATCATGGCGCCGATGTCGAGGCTCTCCGGAGCATAGTCGAAATGGCCGCTCTGGATGCGCGACATGTCGAGAAGCGTATTCACCACCTCGAGGAGGTGCTGGCCGGAATCCCCGATGATCGTCGCGTATTCCCGGCTGCGCTCGGGATCGAGGGCGACGGCGCCCTCTCCTGCCAGGACCTGCGAGAACCCGATGATGGCATTGAGCGGCGTGCGCAACTCGTGGCTCACCGTGGCGAGGAAGCGGCTCTTGACCTCGTCGGCCCGCTCGGCCTCGGCGCGGGCGCGTTCGAGCTCGGCCGCGTGGCGGCTCTGCTCGGTGACATCGCGGGTGACCGCCACGACCGTGGACCCCTCGACCCCACTGCTGCGACTCTCGATCCGATGCGCACGCATCTCGGCGACGATCACACCGGGCGAGCCCTCCGCGCGGATGGCGGCGCTGTCGAGATGCAGGCGGAACCGGACGGTGGTCGGGACTCCGTGCGCCGCCACGTCGCTGAGCGTCTGGAGCAAGGCAGGCCGGTCGCCGACATGGACGCGTTCGAGAAGGCCATGGCCGCGCAGGCGGACCGCGTCGGCGCCGACGAACTTGGAGGCCGAGGCGCTCGCTTCAAGGACGCGGCCGTTGAGGTCGTGCCATGTCACGAGGTCGTCTATCGCGGAGAGCAGCATGCGATCGCGCAGTTCGTTGTCCCTTGCCTTCGCACGCCACCGGTTCTCCTGGCGGATGTGATCGATGACCTGAGCGGCGATGTGCCCGATCGCGGTAATGACGAACACCGGCATCGCGAGCTTGCTCGACCATTCGATGACCGGTGAGCTCAAGGTCCAGGCCGGTGCCAGGGCAATGATGAGCGCGCTGACGGCCGCAATCACCGCTGCGGCGAACGTTGCCCGGCGTGAGCCGGACACGACGGCTTCGAGCGGGATCGCCACGAGCCAGATCGCGGCTGCAGACGTGGCCCCTCCGGTCATCAGGGCAATGCAGACGACGAGACCGGCGAGACCCGCCGAAGAGATCGCGTGTGCGATCCAGAGAATGCCGGTCCGGGACAGCAAGGCTGCGGCGCAGACCGGGAGCAGCAGGCTCGCGATCGCCATCGCCTCGATCCCGCTGGGCACACCGCGCCAGAGCAGGAATGGCGGCAAGGCCACCATCATCACCGCGCCGGTGGCGAGCCGTGAGACCAGGAAACGCTCGTGCCGAAACCGAACGCTGGCATCGTCATACACCGACTCGTGCACGAGGCCGACAAGACGCGCATCGATCTGAGATGCCAGGGCACTGTACATACGCAATACCGACACGCACAGCGCGAAGACACCTTACGGCAGCTCCGACGCCCCTTTGTTCGCCTCGAACTCGACTGGCTCCAACCGTCGCAGACCGGACTTAAGCGAGTCTTGCCACACCACCAGGCGATGTTCCGGGATGCTTTCCAGAGAATGACCAAGCCTTTGAATAGGCAGGTTTCGTTTCGGGGCAAACTTTTACGACATGAGCGAACGACGCATGAGATTTACCATCTCGCAGTATTTTCTGCGGGGACTCAGCCTGCTTTAGGGATGTCGGGGGACATTGCAGCGCGAGCCAGCACAACCGCAGGGCAGAGCGTTTCGGACCGGGCCATGTCGTTTCTCGTTCGTGCGGCGCTGGTGATCGGCGCGCTCTCCTACTTCGCGTCAACCCGCGACCAGCCCGGCGCCAGTCTGCGCCCGACCGACGGGGGGCCGATGGCGGCCCTGCCCGCAATCTGGGATGCGCTGCCCTCGGACATCCGCGCTCGCGCGATCAGCGAGGCGACGTCGCAGGCCGGACGGCAGATCGCGGATATGTCGATGCTTCCGGCCTCCGGCGACACTCTGGCCGAGTCCGATCGCAAGCCTGGCTGGCGCGGCTCGAACTCTCGCCGATAGATCGGCCGGCACCGGGCACGATCGCGGGATAAGGGCTGGCCTGCAGCAGATTGGTAACCATCGCTGCGCATCCTCCGGCGGGTTCGATCATCGAGGGCTGCTCCCGTGTCGTCGCGTCGCTTCATGTTCCTTGGCCGCCGCCGACGTCGGTCGCTTGCGATCTCCGCACCGCTCTCGCTCCTTCTCGGCCTGACCGGGGCGGCCGCCGCGCAGGACGTGGCATCGCCACCGCCGAAGGCGATTGTGCCGGCGGCGACCGCAACGACCACCGTGCCTACGACCGCCGCTCCGGAGATGCCGGCCTCAGAGACGGCATCGATGCCGGCGGTGAAGAAATCGCGCGAGCTGCCACCCCTCGTCATCGCCAAGGTCTCGGACGACCCGGTGCCGACGCTCTCGGCCTCGACCTTCCTCGACACGCTGAAGATGGCCGAGCGCTACCAGGGCATCGTCGATGCGGGCGGCTGGGCGTCGCTTCCAGCCGGCCTCGTCGTCAAGCCAGGTGGCCGAGATCCTTTAATCCTGGTTCTTCGCCGGCATCTCATGCTCGTGGGAGACCTTCCCGCCGATGCGCCGGTTTCGGACCAGCTCGACTCCGCTTTGGTGGCGGCGGTGAAGTCCTTCCAGGCCCGCCACGGCCTTCCCGAGACCGGCCTCGTCGGTCGGCAGACCGTAGCGGCGCTCAACGTTCCCGCGGCCACTCGCCAGCGCCAGCTCGCGGCATCCGCGGCTCGGCAGCTCGGCTCCACCTTCGCGTTCAGTGACCGCTACGTCGTGGTGAACATTCCCTCCGCAACGGTTGAGGCGGTGGAGCGGGGCAGCGTGGTTCGCCGCTACGTCGCGGTGGTCGGAAAGCCCGACAAAGCGACGCCGCGGATCGAGGCGCGGATCACCGACGTGAACCTCAACCCGACCTGGACTGTCCCGGTCTCCATCATCAAGAAGGAGATCATCCCGCGGATGCGCAAGGACCCGGGCTATCTCGCGCGCGAGCGCATCCGCATCCTCGGACCGGGCGGCGTCGAGGTCGAGCCGACGGCGATCGACTGGGCGAGCGAGAAGGCGGCGACCTATACGCTGCGCCAGGATTCAGGCCTCGACAACTCGCTCGGCCAAGTACGCATCGACATGCCGAACCGTCAGGCGGTCTACATGCACGACACGCCGTCGAAATCGCTGTTTGCCCGCGACGTGCGGTTCCATTCCCATGGCTGCGTGCGGGTGGCTCAGGTGAAGGAGCTCGCCGGCTGGCTCCTGGAAGGAGCCCAGGGTCCGAACGGTCCGGGATCGAGCTGGGGACCGATCGAGATCGAGACCAGCATCGCGACGAACGAGCGCGTGGACATCAAGCTGCCCAAGCAGGTCCCGGTCACCTTCGTCTACCTGACGGGCTACGCCACCCCCGACGGCCGCGCCCACTTTCGCGACGACATCTACGGGATCGACAGCCCGAGCAGCGCGACGTCATCGGCAGATGTGGCGGCCACCGGCTCGGTGACGACGCGGCCCAAGACCGTCGCGCCGGTGACGCCCCCAGTGAAACCGGCGCCTGCCGTCAAGGCCGTGCCTGCCCCGGCGCCGGCGCTATGATCCTCACCCCTCGGCCGAGGGAGCATCCGCCTCAGTACCCGGCGTCCTTCGGATGCTCCTCCCGTGCGAGCCTCAGGAGGTTCTGTCCGTAGGCGGTCTTCTTGTAGAGCTCGCCATGGGCCACGAGCTGCGCCTTGTCGATAAAGCCCTGCAGGTAGGCGATCTCTTCGAGACAGGCGACCTGCAGCCCCTGGCGGTTCTGGAGCGTGCGGACGAACTCGGAGGCTTCGAGCAGGCTGTCATGGGTGCCGGTGTCGAGCCAAGCATAGCCGCGGGACATCTTCTCGACATGGAGCTGGCCCCGATCAAGATAGGCCTGGTTGACGCTGGTGATCTCGAGCTCCCCCCGCGCAGAGGGCGTCACCGCGGCAGCGATGTCGAGGACCTGGTTGTCGTAGAAGTACAAGCCCGTCACCGCCCAGGGGCTCTCGGGCTCGGGCGGCTTCTCGACGAGGCGGACCGGGCGGCCCTCCTTGTCCAGGGTGACCACGCCATAGGCCTGCGGATTCTCGACATGATAAGCGAAGACCGTGGCGCCGGTGCCGCGGGTCCGCGCCTTCTTCAACAGATTGGTCATGCCGGAACCGAAGAACAGGTTGTCGCCGAGCACGAGAGCGACGTCGTCGGTCCCGATGAAGTCGCGGCCGATGATGAAGGCCTGGGCCAGACCCTCCGGGCGCGGCTGCAGCGCATACGAGAACGAGAGCCCGAACTGCTCGCCGGTGCCGAACAGGCGCTTGTAGTTGTCGAGGTGCTCAGGTGACGAGATGATCAGGATCTCGCGGATGCCCGCCAGCATCAGCACCGAGACCGGGTAGTAGATCATCGGCTTGTCGTAGACCGGCAGGAGCTGCTTGTTGATCGACAGGGTCGCCGGGTGCAGGCGCGTGCCCGAGCCGCCGGCCAGTACGATGCCCTTCATGGCGTGTCTCCCTGTCTGACCGGCCCGACGAGCCGATCGAGGATGTCGTCGAGGGCCGCCTCCCACGGGCGGGGCCTGATGCCGTAGGAATCCGTCAGGCTCTGCGTCGAGAGCCGCGAATTGGCCGGGCGCCGGGCCGGGGTCGGGTAGGCGCTGGTCGGGATGCCGGTAACGGGAACCAGACGCCCTCCCCTCGCGGCCGAGCCGGCCACGATGGCCCTGGCAAAGCCGCACCAGGTGGTGGCGCCACCGTTGACGCAGTGGAACGTGCCCGTCGGCGCCGTCTCGTCGCCAGCGAGGCGAAGCGCGATAGTCGCGAGCGTCGAAGCCAAATCGGCGGCGCTGGTCGGGCAGCCGTGCTGGTCGTCGACCACGGTGAGCGCCTCGCGCTCGGCGGAGAGCCGCAGCATCGTCTTGACGAAGTTGCCCCGGTGCGGGCTCACCACCCAGGCGGTGCGGACAATGGCGTGGCGCGGGTTGGCGGTGCGGACGGCCATCTCGCCGGCCGCCTTGCTGGCGCCGTAGACGCTCCTCGGGGCGATCGCAGCGTCAGGCTCGTAGGCGTCGTCCGCCATGCCGTCGAAGACGTAGTCCGTCGAGACATGGACAAGGGGAATGCCCCGCTTGGCGGTCTCGGCGGCGAGGTAGGCGGGCGCCAGGGCGTTGAGGCGCCAGGCCGCCGCGACCTCGCTCTCGGCCTTGTCGACGGCAGTGTAGGCAGCCGCGTTGATCACCGCGGACCAGGGCCGCTCCCCGACCATGCTGGCAACAGACGCCTCGTCGGTGATGTCGAGGGCGTGACGGTCCGGCGTGTGCAAGGCGGTGCCCGCGGGCCAGAGACTCGCGACCTGCAGCTCCCTGCCGACCTGTCCGGCCCCGCCGAGGATCAGGATGTCCATGCGCTCAAGGTGCCTCCGCCGAGGCAGAACCGAGCCCGAGGCGCTCGCCCGAGTAGCGGCCCTCGCGGATCGGGCGCCACCAGGCCTCGTTGTCGAGGTACCACCGCACCGTCTCTTCCAGCGCCTCCTCGAAGACCTTGGTCGGAACCCAGCCGACCTCCGCCTCCGCCTTCGAGGGGTCGATGGCGTAGCGCCTGTCGTGGCCGGGACGGTCGGTGACGTAGGTGATCAGCCGCTCGTGCGGAGCATGACCCGGCCGAAGCCGATCGAAGGCGGCGCACAGGCCCTTCACCACGGCGAGGTTGCTGCGAACCGAGCGCCCGCCGAGGAGGTAGGTCTGCCCAAGCCGCCCGCGCTCCAAGACGGCGACGAGGCCGCGTGCGTGATCCTCGACATGGATCCAGTCGCGCTCGTTCAGGCCGTCGCCGTAGACTGGCAGGTCCTTGCCCTCGAGCGCGTTGAGGATCATCAGCGGGATCAGCTTCTCGGGGAAGTGGCGCGGCCCGTAATTGTTCGAGCAGTTGGTGATCAACACCGGCAGGCCGTATGTCTCGTGCCAGGCCCGCGCCAGATGGTCGGACGCCGCCTTCGAGGCCGAATAGGGCGAGCGCGGATCGTAGCGGCTCTCCTCGGTGAAGAACCCGTCCGGCGGCAGCGAGCCGTAGACCTCGTCGGTGGAGACGTGGAGGAAGCGGAACGCCTCGCGCTCAGGCCCGATCAGCCCTTCGTAATGGCCCCGCGCCGCATCGAGCATGACCTGGGTGCCGATGACGTTCGTGCGGATGAAGGCGCCCGGATCGGTGATCGAGCGGTCGACATGGCTCTCGGCGGCCAGATGCATCACCGCCTGCGGCCGGAACTCGGCGAAGGCCGCGCGCACGGCCGGCGCATCGCAGATGTCGGCCTCGACGAGGCGGTGGCGCGGGTTGTCGCCAAGCCCGGCGAGCGAAATCGGGTTGGCCGCATAGGTCAGCGCATCGAGGGTGAGCACCTCATGGCCGAGATCCTCGACGAAATGCAGCACGAGGGCAGAGCCGATGAAGCCGCAGCCGCCCGTCACCAGAATGCGCATGGCTCAACCTCCTTATCGGTCCCGTCGCGGCGGCACCCGCTTCAACGAACCATCAGGGCGAGCCTCGAAGAGACACCGCCGACGCGCCTCGCCTCTAGAGTGGACCACACATCGAGGCAACCTAGATGGAACCCTGGCACCCGCTGTGCCGCCGACGATGGCAGCGCTTACGGTCATTCCGCGGCGTCACTCGCCTCGAACCCCGCGATCCCGATACGCTCTGGGTTGATCGCCGCCAGCGCCCGCTTGGCCGCCTCGAGGGGATGCTCTGACTCGATCCTGACCGAGGCGAGATCCGGGCTTTTATAGACGGTCACGATGGTGTCCATCACCTCCGTCAGCGTGGTGCGCTTGTCTTCGGGAGCAGCGATAAGGAGCTGCAGGCCCCAAGCCTGGTAAAGGTCGACCAGCGCCTGGGAGTTGCGCACGTCGAGCTTGGAAAATGCCTCGTCGAGGAGGCAGAGGCCGAGCCCCGGATTCTCGTCGCCAGGCCGGTCGCCGGGATAGTAGGCCGAGGCTAGGGACGCCGCGATGGCGACGTAGAACGGGGCCTGCGCCTCGCCGCCGGAGCCGCGCAAGGCCCGGTTCGACATGGTGGTGCGGTTGCCGGCCCTATCCTTCATCCCGATCTCGTAGACGAAGTAGTTGCGGTAATCGGCGAGCCGCGCCGCGCTCTCCTCACCCGCGATCAGCGCAGAGATCTCACCGATCGCAGCCGAAAGCGGTCCGTCGGCTGCGGCGCCGGCTTCCGGCAGGATCGCCTGGGCCGCGTCGGGAGAGCGGGCGACCTCGGTGGCGAGGGCATGGACGGCGGCGTAGCGCCGGTCGACCGCTGCCTCGAAGGCGTAGGTCTGTCCTGTGAAAGTCTGGGTCGAGAGCCGTTCGTTGAGGGCGTCGAGGCGGGAGCGGACCCGCTCGAACTTGTCGGCGAGCCGGGTCAGCAGGTCCTCGATCATCAGCCGGCGCATCTCGCCTTCGGCCCGCACGGCCTGATCGCGATAGCGGCGCAGCTCATGGCCGGCGACCTCATCATGGGCACGGGCGACCCAGGAATAGCCGAAGGAGGCCGGGACGTCACCGCGCCCGAGCGGATTCTCGACCCGCCACTGCGCGCAATATTCGGCGAGATCGCGCTCGGCGGCACGGCCCTGCTGGCGGGCCGTCTCCATCGCCTCGCGAGCGGCGTTGCGGGCGGCATTGGCGAGGGCGCCGAGATCCTTCGCGTCGAGCCCGGCGGCATCGGCCCGGGCCTTGGCGACGGCTGACGGATCGAAACCCTCGGGCTTGACCAGGCGGATGCGCACGGAATCGCCGCCGGTCCAGCGGGCATGGGCGCTGCGCCTCGCCGAGAGTGCCGCGCGAGCGGCCTCCCGGGCCGTGGCGACCTTGGCCTTCAGCCCCGCCTCCTCGCCGAGCAGCGCGTCGCGCTTGGGCTCGAGCACCTGTACCAACTCGGTGAGATAGGCCGAGCGCTCCTTCTGCAACTCCTTGATCTCGGCATCGAGAGCGCCGGTATCGGCCTTCTCGACCGCCTCGCGCTCGGTTGTGAGGCTGCGGCGGCGGCCCTCGATGGCGTCGGCTTCCTCGCGCAGGGCAGCGATGTCGAGGCCGGTCTCGGCGAGACGCACGCGCAGCAAGGCCGCGCTGCGGGCGGCCTCTCGCAGCACCAGCGCCTCCGACCGCAGCCGGCGTGCCTCGGCGACGGCGTGTTCCAGGTTCTGCCGCCCCTCGGCGGTGGGGCCGCGGCTGCCGCGCGTCATCATCAGCTGGACCGGGCGAACCACGGAGTAAGCCATGCCGGAGGTCGAGCGGCCGCTCGGCGCCACGGCGCGGCTCATATGGCCGAGAGCGGCATCGTTGGGTGCGAGGTCGAAGCCGCCGAGCCGAGCCGCGAGGAAGGCCTCGGCATGGGGGTCGCTGGTCTCGATCAGCGAGAGAGGCCCGTCGTCGAAACGCCCGCCGCGGCGCCTTGCGGTGTCGGTCGTCTTGACGAGGAGGCAGCGGTAGAACTGGCTCTTGCGGGCTTCGAGATGGCCGAAGGCCTGGTTGAGCCGATCGGGCTGGACGACGAGAGCCTCGCGGGCGCCGCCAAGGAGGCCCTCCAGGGCCGGGCCCCATTTCGGATCGACGATCTCGGCGAGCTCGCAGATAGGCACCGCCTCGATCCCGAGCCGGGCGAGCTCGTCGCGAAAACCCGCGGTGTCGGACGACAGGCGCCCGGTCTGGGATCGGCCCCCGGCAAAATCGGCCGAGAGGGCCTGAGCCTCCTTCTCCTGAGCTCTGGCACGCAGGGCCATGTCCTCGGCCGCGGTGTCGAGGGGCGTGGCTAGGTCGGGCAGACCCGCGAGGGCCGAGACGAGGCGCGCGAGGGGGCCGTCGGAGCGCAGGCTCTCGTCGGGAGGCGCGTCCCGGCGCAGGCCGGAACGGGCACAGGCCTCGACGAGGCGCGCCGCTTCCGGATCGACCCGCCTGACCTCGCCGATCACCGCCGAGAGTTTCCCGGTCTCCAGCACGAGCCCGACGAGATCGGCGACGCGGGCGGCGAGGTCGCGCCGCTCGCGCGACAGCATGGCCAGGCCGGCATCGGAGGCGGCGAGCCGCCCGCCCCCGGCGCCTGCGACGACGATCGCCTTCTTGGTGGCGATCTCGCCGTCGATCTCCCGAACGAAGCCCTGACTGGTGGCGACGCTGTCGCGGGCGATGCGCAGGCGCTCGCTTACCTCGGCGAGCTTGGTCCGGGCGCTCGACCATTCGAGGATACGCCGGCGCAGGTCGGCACCGGCCGCGCGCAGCTCGTCCAGGGCGGCCGACAGGCTTGCCTCGGCCCATGTCTCGTACCGGTTGAGGATACGGCGCAGGTGCGAGAGCCGCCGCTCCAGTTCCTCGATGGTCTCGAGAAGGCGGCGCCAGTTCTCCACCGATTGGCGGATGCGCGCGACGTCGAGGGGCTCGGGCTCGAGCACGAAGGACCGCACGAAGGCGGAAGAATCGAAGATCGGCTTGAAGGCGACGGCATTGGAGAAGGTGCGCAGAAAGTGGCGCGGTTCCGGTGCCGGCGCGCCTTCGCGCAGAAGCGCCAGCACCTCGGCGGTGAAGCGCTCGCCCGAGGAGCGAAACTCCTCGAACCGGTCGGATGCGAGCCGCAGGTCCTTGGCGATCTCGGGCCAGGGCGCGACGAAGCTGCCCTCCGGCGTCTCGCGGACATAGTCGCCGATTTCGAAGCGGTGTCCCTCGGTGATGAAGCGCGACAGGGTGGTCTCGCGGCTGTCCTCGGCGCGGGCGGCGAGCGCCAGCCCCACCGAGATGGTGCGGCCCGAGGCCTCGTTCTCGAAGACGAGGACGATCAGCGTCTCGCAGGCCTCGCGGGTCGGGCGGCCACCCTCGGCGGGGTCGCTGATCCAGCCGAGGCAGTAGTCGCGCACCGTGCGTGCGCTGCGGCCCGAGGCGGAGGCGTTGAGCGCGAGCCGGCTGGCATTGTTGCCGGCGAGCACAGTCCCGACCGCATCGAAGATCGTCGACTTGCCCGCTCCCGTCGGCCCGACCAAGGCGGTCGCCCCCCGGATCCGGATCTGCTCGCGCCGGATCAGGTACCAGTTGGACAGGGCGATATCGGTGAGGCGGTACACTCCGAAGGTCCGGCGGTCCTGGTGGATAGCCGGCCAGTTGCATCGACTCGGGTGGCCGGCGCAAGCCGGATCGAAGCAACGGACGGGGACAAGGCTGCTTGGCGGTTGGGCCGGCTGACCGGCTTTCTCACCGTCCCGGCAACGAGGCCGCCGCGCTTTTCAGGGCAGCCTTTCCATCGGCCATGTCGGGAGCGTCGATATGGCGATAGCGGGCCTGGACGAAGCTGAAGAGGCCGAATGCGAACAGGCCTGCCGCAGTCAGCGCCAGCAGCACCCAGCCGAACGGTTGGCTGCGGATGAAGACGAGAGATTCGCCCAGACCTTTCACATCCGAAGACCGGCTGTGGATCGCCGCCACGACGAGGAAGGCGCCGATCAAAGCAAACACGACGCCGCGCGCCGCGAAGCCAAGGCGACCCAGTGGAACGGCCCAGGATGCGGCTCCGCCAGGAAGGACGAGGTGCTTGACGACGTCGCCCGACCAACCCTTGCGGAGGAAGCCCAGGCCGATCCCGATCAGGACGAGTCCGACGAGGCCGGTGAGCCATTGCCCGAACGGCTGGCCGAGCAGCCAAGCGGTCCAATCCTGTGCGGCCCTATCGTCCCCGCTCGATCGGCCGATGCCCAGGGCAAGTTGCCCGGCACTGAGCGCCAGCGCCGCATTGACGACCCCGCTGATCGCATGCGCCGCCCGGACGGCCAGCCCCTTGGCGGAGCGGCCATGGCGATCGGCATCGGTGGCAGCCTCGATGATCCGCCAGACGGCGAAGCAGAGGAGACCTACCGCGATGAGCCCGAGCCAGATCCGCCCGAAGGGTTGCGTGAGAAGGGTCGTCAGTGCCGACTTGCTGCCCGCCGTCTGACCGCCGCTGCCGATGGCGGCAAGAACCGCGAGCCCGCCGACGAGGCAATAGACTGCTCCCCGCGCGCCGTAGCCGAGTCGGGCGATGTGTTCGAGCGTCGGCGAATTCATGCGAAGCAAAGGAGGTCTCCCGGAACACGCGCGGGCCCGAAGCGATCGCTCCGAGCTGGCCGGGAATGCCCGCGAACGTCAGCGCTTTTGTCCAACCGCCTCAGACAGGGCACGGCGCACTGCGAGACGAAGCACCGATCTCCGCAGGAGCCCGGGCGGTTGAAACGGATGCAGGCGCGGGGGCGTTCCCGGCTGCCGGTCAGCCCTCGTCCTCGCCCCTCGCAGCTGCCCAGGCGCGGACCTGCTCCATCCAGGCGTCGGGCGAGAGCACGGCTATGCCCGGCAGGATCATCAGTGGCGTGATCTTGTCGAGTTTGTCACGCTCGCCGAGCCGCACGGCGCCCTTGCGGGCGAACAGCCGCAGGATCTCGGTGAGCCGCGTTTCCTCGGGCGGGTCGCTTCGGGCGGCGGTACGGATCGAGTCGGCGACGTCGTCGGTGGTGCATTCGACGACCCCGTCCGTGGTCACGCGGTGGTCGCGAAGCCCCTCCTCGTAAGCGAGGCGCAGGGCGAGCAGCACAAGTGTCTCGTCCTTGCGCAGGCGCTCGGTCTGGCTGTCGTGGCGCACGCCCTCGGGCGGAACCCGGAGGAACACCATCTGGTCGCGGTGCGAGACCTCGAAACCGTAGCCGAGACAGGCGAAATAGGCCTGGAAGAACGGAGCGTAATGCCGGGCGATCTCGTAGGACCGGCCGATACCGGGCGTGCCGGCATAGACGCACTGGCTCTTCAGAAGCACTTGCAGGGCGCGGGTGAGTTCATCCTCCCCGGGCGCGCGTGCGCCGGGAGGAGGAGGTTCCTCGCCGTCGACGATGGCGCGGAAGGATTCGAGCATGACGGCCGGTCGGTTCGCCTCTGACCGGCCCCTATCGCACGAGCCGAGACGTCACGACAGCGTGGTCAGGTCCTGGAACCAATGCTGCGCCTGGGTGTAGCCCTTCACTTTCGGCGACATCGCGCGGGAATTGGTGTCGTGCACCACCCAGACCTGGACGGCGTCATCGACCACGATCTCGTGGATGCGGGCGAGCATCGCGTCCTGTTCCTTTGAGTCGAGGCTCTGCTTGATCTTGTCGCAGAGCGCGTCGACCTCCGGATTGCGGTAGTGGCTCCAGTTCACGCCGTTCGGGGCGATCTGCTTCGAATCGTAGAAGCGCAGGAACGCATAGAACGGATCGGAGGTGACGTAGGCGATGTTGGCGCCGGTGACCCCCTTCAGGCTCGGGTCGGCAGCGCCCTGGCGCCAGGCCGTGTAGGCGACCTCCTGCTCGACGGTGCGGAAATCGACGGCGATGCCGATTTCGGCCCAGCTCTGCTGGATGAACTCGTTGATGGGCAGAGACAGCATCTGACCGGTGCCGCCGGTCGGAATGATGAAAGTCGTCTTGAGAGGGTTCTGCTGCGAATAGCCGGCATCCTTCACGAGCTTGCGCGCGGCGTCGATATCGTAGCCGAGCTTGAAAGTCGGCTTGCCGAACCACGGGCTCGAGGGCTGTATCTGACCCTGGGCCGGGGTCGCGAGACCGCCCATCAGGGTCGCGACGCCCTCGCGGTCGATGGCGAGGTTGGCGGCCTTGCGCAGGCGCAGGTCGCGCCACGGGCTGCCTTCCAGCATCGAGAGGTGGTAGTTCCAGACATGCGGCGTGTCGTTGCCGCTCACCCTCATGCCGGCGGCCTTGAGGCGCGGCACGGAATCGGGGGCCGGCAGCTCGATCAGGTCGACGCTGCCGCTGAGGAGCGAGTTCACCCGCGACAGGTCTTCTGGCAGGCAGCTCAGGATCAGCTTCGAGAGCTTCGGCGCGCGCTTCGGGTTCCAGTACGCCTCGTTGGGCACGAGCTCGGCACGAACGCGAGGCGTCAGTCCCGCGAGCTTGTAGGGGCCCGTACCCGACGGTTCGAAAGCGAACTTCGCCCAGTCGCGCCCGACCTTCTCGAACTGTGCGGGGGACGAGATCAGGAACCACAGCATCTGATAGGGAAAGAGGGAATCGACCGACTTCGTCGTGACCTGCACGGTCATGCCGTCGAGCTTCTTGTACGAGGCCACCGAAGGCAGGCGCGGGCGCACCTGGGCTGCCTGGCGCTGGTCGAAATGCGCGGCTTCCTTGTTGAGGACCTTGTCGAAGTTCCAGATCACCGCGTCGGCGTCGAGCATCGAGCCGTCGTGGAATTTCACGCCGTCGCGAAGCTTGAAGATCCAGTTCTTGCGGTCGGCGGGGTCGCTCTCCCAGGATGTGGCAAGGCCGGGCACGAGTTTGCCGGGGCGGTCGGCGACGTCCATCTCCCAGGCGACCAGCGGATCGTAGAGCGTGAAGCCGGTGAACTGGTATCCGCCGGCGCCGCGATCGGGCTGACCGGTGGTGAGCGGCAAATCGCTCATTGAGATGCCGTAGTTCAGGGTGCCGGCTGGCCGACCGGCCTGAGCCCGAGCGTCCGTGGAACGGAACGACGGACCGAGAGTAGCCAGGGCCGCGCCGCCCCCGAGCATGGCACGGCGGGTCAGGGACACATGATCCATCGGCGGTTTACCCCATCCGGTTTGAAAGCGAAGCTGTATGCACTTTCACTGCGGAGAAAGTCGTTTTCTGTAAAGTGGAAACAATGGGCGCCGTAGAGCACCGATTAGGCAGAATGCTCGGTCTCTCGGCACCCGGGGGAAAACCGGTCGAATGTGGTCATCGCTCGCCGCTCGATTTAGCGGGGCGCGCGCTCGACGAGAAAGTCCGGGCAGTCGAGCCAGCCGTTCGAGACGCGGCTTCCGAGCTGCGACAGACGGTAGCGACCGGCCAGCGCCCCATCGAACAGCACGTCGATCTCGCGCAGGCGCTGGTAGACGATGAAATCGTCCACATCCTCGACGGAAATCTGCGAGCCGCGGATCGCGTCGGCGCGGCCGAGCCGGTCCTCGACGAAAGCGACGATTCGCTCCGGCGTCACCGCCACGCGCTGGCGAAACGCATCCTTCGCCGCGATGAACGCCTCGATCGCCGGATCGAGGGCGATCTCCGGCAGCGGCTCTGACAGGATCGGGCGACGGCCGAGGCGCGGCGCGTAGAAATGCGGCTCGCCGATCGGCGGGCGCAGCAGCGAGACCTGCGGGGCGGGGGCGTCGTCCAACCCCTCGACGGCGCCGAATGCGCGCAAGGCCGCGGCCGTCCGCTCGATACGGTCTGAGTCGCGATGGTCCATGTATCGGAGCGCTGCCGCGATCCTGCGTTCCAGCCGGGCGACGATGTCGGCGACCGCATCGAGATGACGGTCGAGCCCTTCGAAGACGCTGAGGATTTCGGCAAGATCTCCACGAACGGCCCGCTCGGCGGAAGCGAGGTCGAGGGCCCGTCCCTCGCGCAGGCCGGCCTCCGCCAGCGCCCGGATCGTCAGGGCATCGCGCAACGCCTGGCCGGCCTCGCGGACGATGCCGGAGCGGAAGCGGAACGGGTTCAGCCTCGTGTGAAGGGTGCGGTAGTCGCTGACGAGATGGCGGGCGACGAACTCGTCGAAATAGAGCCGGAAGGCCGCGCGCTGGTCATCCTCGCGAAGGATCCGCTCCTCGACCTTGCGCATGGAGCCGGCGAGACTGCGAAGATGACTCATGAAGGCG
The DNA here is from genome assembly GCF_019745455.1 of Methylobacterium sp. Lineage (GTDB taxonomy): Bacteria > Pseudomonadota > Alphaproteobacteria > Rhizobiales > Beijerinckiaceae > Methylobacterium. Next base: position 56,109 of record NZ_JAIETD010000001.1, on the reverse strand, counting down.
CGCGAGGCCTTGGCGGCATTGACGAGGGCCTCTGAGCGGTCGGCGGGGTTCGCGATAGCGCTCTCGAGGCTACCGAGCACCTCCAGAACCGCACCGCCATAGGAGCGGGTCTCCCCGCGGTCGAGGCGCGCCAGTTCCTCGATGAGGATGCGCGCCTCGGGATCGAACTCGACCACCGGGACGTAGCGCTCGCGCCGCTCGACGAGCCAGCCCGCATCGAGGAGGCGCCGGTAGATCGCGGACCGGCGCTCGACCGGATCGACGGGCGTGGTCTCGTCGTCGGCGATATCGATCTGGCTGAAGGTCGAAGCGAAGTCGCCGATCTCCGCGATAAGCTCACCCTTTCGCAAGGGCTCGGCGACATCGGCGAAGACGCGCGCGTGGAGATGCAGCAGAAGGGCCGCGTTGAAGGCCCGGCTCGGCGAGGCGAGCGGCCGGAACAGGTCGTCGGAGAGGCGGGTGAACAGCATTCCGCGGGCAGGACAGCCCGCGCTGAGCGCCAAGTCAACGGGTCTGATCCCGCGGCCTGGTCGGCCGGCCGCTTTTGCTGGACCGGCCCTCGCTCTGCATCACCCCTTGCCCTTTCCGCCGGCAGTTCACGGACCATCTTTGACTCGACGGATCGACGGCGAAGGGGATGGCCATGGGACTGCTCGTTGACGGCGTCTGGCAGGACAAATGGTATGACACCGCCTCCACCGGCGGCCGCTTCAAGCGAGCCGATGCCAAATTCCGGAACTGGGTGACGGCGGAAGGCAGCCCCGGCCCGTCAGGCGAGGGTGGTTTCCCAGCGGAAGCGGGCCGCTACCATCTCTATGTCTCCCTCGCCTGCCCGTGGGCTCATCGCACCCTGATCGTGAGGGCACTGAAGGGCCTGGAAGATGCGATCTCGGTCTCGGTCGTCGATCCGCATATGGGCGACGAGGGCTGGGTTTTTGACAATTCGCCTGGCGCAACGCCCGACGCCGTCAATGGCGCGAGCCGGCTCTACGAGGTCTACCTGAAGGCCGATCCGGGCTTCTCGGGGCGGGTCACGGTACCGGTCCTCTGGGACAAGAGCCGTTCTACCATCGTCTCGAATGAATCGGCCGAGATCATCCGCATGCTCGATGCCGCTTTCGAAGCGCCCGGACCATCGCTCTATCCGGAAGCGCTGCGGCCCGAGATCGATGCGATGAACGCCCGCGTCTACGACGCCATCAACAACGGGGTCTACAAGGCCGGTTTCGCCACGAAGCAGGAAGCCTACGAAGAGGCTTTCGAAGCGCTCTTTGCCGAACTCGACGCTCTTGACGAGCGCCTCGACCGGCAGCGGTACCTTTGCGGCATCGACCTGACCGAGGCCGATATACGCCTGTTCACGACCCTTGTGCGGTTCGACCCGATCTATGTAGGCCACTTCAAGTGCAACAGGCGCCGCATCGCGGATTATCGGAATCTCTCGCATTACCTGCGCGATCTCTACGCCCTGCCTGGCGTCGCCGGCACGGTGAACCTCACTCACATCAAGCGGCACTATTACGAAAGCCATCCGACCATCAATCCGACGGGCATCGTCCCGCTCGGTCCGGAACTCGACCTCGATGCGCCGAACGATCGCGCCGCTCGGTTCGGTTCGTGACGAACGCCGCACTCAGCCCCTCGACAGATCGACGAACGACCATAGATCTCGCCTCATGACGCTCCGTATCGCTCTCCTCGCTCTCGGCACCGCTCTCGCGATGACCGGACACGCCCAGGCCCAGGCCACCATCGTCCTCGACGGGACATGCGAGCGGCTCGTCATCGCCGGTCAGGATCTCACGAGCGCCTGCAAGCCGAACCTGACCAACGGCGTGGCGCGCAATCGCGCCAGCTTCGAGTTCGCGACGATGGACGGCCGCTCGCTAAGTTTCAGCGGCAACGGCATGCAGCAGGAGCGCACCGAGGAGACCGATGCGCTCCAGCCGATCAATCTCGTCATTCCCGGCGAGAAGGGCGCGGAGGGGATCGTCCGGAACCCGGTCGTCGCCGTGGGCGCCTGCAGCTTCAAGACTCCGGAGCCGGGCAAGACCGCGATCGTATGCGAGGCCAATGCCGCGAACGGCCGCTTCGAGGGAACCTTCGTCACGGACGCGAAGGACGCGGCGAAGGGTGCGGCGAAGGACGCGCCAAAGAACTGAGGTCGACGGCTCGGCCCAACCGGTCGCGGATGGGTGGTGACGGAATGGGAGGCGCGCCCGCTATCGTGGAGATCATTGCGTGCCGCGGCACCTTGGTTGTAGGGCGCGATCTGGTCACGGCGCCGTCAGGACCCATCTATGTCCGGACGGAGGTGTCCGTCGGCCGTATCAGACCCCAAGCACTGCGACTTCTTCGAGGCTTCCATGCTCAACGACGCTCCCGCGCCAAACCCGCCGCAGGCCGGTGCTCAGGGATTTCCGACCAAGGACGTGACCACGGCGAGCTTCCGTCAGGACGTCATCGCGGAGTCGATGAACCGGCCGGTGCTGGTTGATTTCTGGGCGCCCTGGTGCGGTCCCTGCAAGCAGCTGGCGCCGGTCCTCGAAAAGGCCGTCGCGGCGGTTGGCGGCAAGGTCGTCCTCGTCAAGATGAACATCGACGAGCATCCCTCCATCGCGGGCCAGCTCGGCATCCAATCGATCCCGGCCGTGATCGCGTTCCAGCGTGGGCAGCCGGTGGACGGCTTCATGGGCGCGGTGCCCGAGGCCCAGATCAAGAGCTTCATCGAGACCCTGGTCGGTCCTGCGGGCCCGAGCCAGGTCGAGGAGCTGATGGCAGCGGCAACGCTCGCGGTGGAGGAAGGCGACCTCGCCGGAGCCTCCGAGCTGTACGCCGCGATCCTTGCCGAGGAAGCCGACCATGTCGGCGCCCTCACCGGTCTCGCGAAGATCCAGGTCGATGTCGGCGAGCTCGATCATGCCAGGCGTTTTCTCTCGATGGTGCCGGAAGCGAAGGCGAACGACCCCGGTGTCGCCAGCGTTAGGGCGGCACTCGAACTCGCAGAGCAGGCGGCGTCGATTGGCGATCTCTCCGCCTTCCAGCGCCGGATCGAGGCCGACCCTGCGGACCACCAGGCCCGGTTCGACTTGGCGCTCGGGCTCAACGCGCTCAACAAGCGCGACGAGGCGGTGGACCAATTGATTGAGATCGTACGCCAGGACAGCGCTTGGAACGAGGGCGCGGCGCGCAAGCAGCTCCTGACATTCTTCGAGGCCTGGGGGCTGATGGACAAGGCGTCGATCCGTGGACGGCGCCGGTTGTCGACGCTGGTCTTCGCATGACGACGCGTTCGACGTGATCAAGGTTGGGTCCGGTGCCGGCGATTGGCCGGGATCGGGCTCCGAGGAGAAGCGATGAGCACCCATGCGGGTTACAAGGGGCCGGATGATTGTCCGGGCGTGATTCCGGTGTTTCCGCTGCCCGGCGCGCTGCTGCTGCCGCGCGGGCAGATGCCCCTCAACATCTTCGAGCCGCGATATCTGGCCATGATCGACGACGCGCTGCGCAGCGACCGGGTAATCGGCATGATCCAGCCCGACGTCGAGGCCGGGTCGTCGCCCATGACGCCACGCCTGTTCCAAGTCGGCTGCGCCGGCCGCATCACTCAGTTCGCCGAGACGGGTGACGGCCGCTACTTGATCTCGCTCACCGGCATCGCCCGGTTCCGCGTGGTCAGCGAACTCGCCACCACTACCCGCTATCGCCGCTGCCAAGTCGCCTACGACGACTTCCTCACGGATTTCGAGCCGCGGGCGGGGGAGGATGCCGTCGACCGCGAAGGTGTGCTGAAGGCGCTCAAGGATTTCGTCGAGGCGAACGACCTCAAGGTCGACTGGGCAGGCATCGACGAGGCTCCGAACGAGGCGCTGGTCAACGCGCTCTGCATGATGAGCCCGTTCGGTCCCCCGGAAAAGCAGGCGATGCTCGAGGCTCCCGACCTCAAATCGCGGGCCGAGGTCTTGATCGCGGTGACCGAGATGGAGTTGGTGCGCGGCACCGGGGCCGAGACGACCCTCCAGTGACCTGACCGATAGGACTTGCCGACCATGGCCAACGAACCGATCCAAGCGGTGGAAGCAACCCGCGTCGACCCGAAGCTCCTCGAGTTGCTGGTTTGTCCGCTCACGAAGGAGTCCCTCGATTACGATGCCGACAAGCAAGAGCTGATCAGCCGCTCGGCCAAGCTTGCCTATCCGATCCGGGACGGCATTCCGATCATGCTGCCCGAAGAGGCCCGCCCTCTGACTGATTGAAAAGCGAAACCTGCGTCTCGCACGTCCTTTGGGCAATCCTCCGCGCCCTCCTCATTACCGCTCCGAGCTTGTTCGACCTCGTCCAGATGACGACGTCCGTGATCATCCTGGCAGGCGCGATTATGGTGCAGTCCGAGGATCGGAGCCCTGTGCCGCGGCGATTGTCTGAATAGCACTGGCGGGCGGCTCCCTGCGTTGTGGCCGCCCTATCCTGTGGGTGACCGGCGTATCGCAGAACTTCTCACGCGCGGTCATGTCAGTCGCAGGCATCAGCCCAAGCTCTACCGCACGCAATCTTGACTATATCTGCCTCCTGAGGGCGACCGAAGCCGCGATTTTGGCGGCCGGTGTCATAATCTTGCCGTGTGTGATAGTATGATGACTTCAATCCCAACTTTACGGTCCCTTGATCGTTTTGGATCCTCGCCCAGCCCGTGGAGCGAGCGTGGGATAATGCTGACTTGAGGGGTCTTGGATGTTGAAAGTTGCTGTCGTCATGGCCTTGAGCGCCGTTGTGTTGGGACAGAGCGGAGGCGTATCGGCAAAGGATGGCGGCACCTTCAACGGGGCGTGGTCGGTCGACCTCGTCACCGAGAGCGGCATCTGCGATGCGCGCGCGCGCTACGCCGTCGCGATCCGCGACGGCTCTGTGACCCTGGTCTCGGCCAGCGACAGCGCTTCCATTTCGGGCCGTGTCTCTCAGGACGGTATCGTCGGGCTCAACGTCGCCAAGGGCGCGGCGAGCGGAGCGGTGACGGGCCGTTTGGATGGCCGCTCAGGCGGCGGCACCTGGAAGGTGTCGGCCCTATGCTCGGGCCGTTGGACCGCGACACGCCAGGCGACGCGGACGGCGCAGGCCGAGTAAGCCTCAGCCGGCCCTGCGCCGGCTTCCCCCATCTTCGACATAGGGCGCCAGCAGGCGCCCGAGGTCGCGGTCGCGCGGCGGTTCGGCGACGATGTGGGCGCGCTCGGCCACCGCATCGAGGTGATGGTCCATGAGGGCGGTCACCTTGTCCTCGTCCCCCGCAACCAGAGCCGCGACGATCTCGCGGTGCTCACTCACCGCGCAGTCGGACGAATGCGGCCGGCTGTAGAGCGAGAGGATCAGCGCACAGCGATAGCCGAGCTCTCCGACATAGCGGTTGAGCACGGGGCTGCCGGTCATCTCGGCAAGCAAAAGGTGGAACTCGGTAGCGAGGCGGATCGAGGCGGCCTCGGTTCCGTGCCGAGCGGCATCCTCCTGATCGATATGAGCGAGCAGAGCCGCGTGCTGGTCGCCGCTTAGGCGTCCGACCAGTCGCCGCATCACCAGCCTTTCCAAGGCAATTCGGACTTCGAAGGCGTCGCGGGCTTCGTCCCAGCTCGGCGTCGCCACTACGGCGATGCGATTGCGGCGCAGTTCAACCAGGCCCTCGGCGGCAAGCTGGCCCAGAGTCTGGCGGGCGATGGTACGGCTGACACCGAAACGCTCGCCCAAGGCATCCTCCGGCAGGCGGTCGCCCGGCAGCAGCGCGCGTTCGACGATGGCCCGCCGCAACGATCTGCAGATCGTCCCGACCCGGCTCGTCGCATCCTGTGTCGCCGCCTTACCCGCCATGCGCGTCCTCGTCACTGCCCGCAGGTCAGGCGGGTACTCCTCATTCGGCAAAGCAGGACGGAGACCACACCGCAACAAGTCGCACGCGACATCCACCTTCTACGTCTTCGACGCCACATCCCGGCTCCAGGGTGTCGCCAGGAGCTCGCGTTCGAGGAAAGCGATAAGGGCGGTCACGCGCGCCGGGCGCAGGGTACCGGGGGGCATCACCATGTTGAGGGCGATGGGCGGGGGCGACCAGGCCGTCATGACCCGTTCGAGCCGCCCGGCCGCAAGATCGTCCCAGACGAGGAAATCGGGCTGGACTGCGAGACCGAGCCCGGCGCGCAGGGCCGGCGCGAGGGCATCGGCATTGTTGGCGCGAAGCGGTCCCTCCGGTACGACGATGGCCTCACCTCCATCGGCATCGAAGAAACGCCATCGGTCGGGGCTCGGGAGATAGGCGTAGCCGAGACAGGCATGGCGGGCGAGGTCGCGCGGATGCTCGGGCCGGCCGTGCCGGTCGAGATAGGCAGGTGCCGCCACGAGGGACCGACGGATGCCGCACAGGCGGCGGACCTTGAGGCTCGAATCGGCGAGTGCCGCGATGCGCAAGCCGAGATCGAACCCACCGCCGACGAGGTCCACCAGAGCATCGCTGAGGTGAAGGTCGACCTGGACCTGCGGGTGGCGCGCGAGAAAAGCAGGCAGGAGCGGCGCGACATGGGCCACACCGAACGACATCGGGCAGGCGAGCCGGACCCGGCCGCGCGGCTCGGCCGCCGTCGTCAGGGCCAGCGCCTCGGCCGCCTCGCCCTCCGTCAGGATACGGGCGGCCCCCTCCCGGCCGAGCCGGCCGGCTTCGGTCAATGCGAGGCGGCGGGACGTGCGGTGAAACAAAGGCGCGCCGAGGCGGGCCTCCAGCCGGCTCACCGCCTTCGACACGGTGCCTTTCGAGAGGCCGAGTTCGGTCGCGGCCCTGACGAAGGAGCCGGTCTCAGCGACCTTGGCGAAGATGGCCCAGGCCTCGAAGTCGGGAAGACGTGCCATTAGCAGCGATCTCGAAACGATGCGTTTCCATCGTTTCCATTTCGGACGCTCAAGGCAAGGTCCATATCGGCGTCACACGCTTCGTCACCTCGACGAAGCACGCGAGGAGATCCGCCATGTCCGCCCACGGTCTGCACCACGTCACCGCCTATTCCGGCCCTGCCCAGCGCAACCTCGACTTCTATCGTCGGGTGCTCGGGCTCCGGCTCGTGAAGAAGACCGTCAATTTCGACGACCCGGGCACCTACCACCTCTACTACGGCGACGAGGCCGGCAACCCCGGCACGATCCTGACCTTCTTCCCGATCGAGCAGGCTGCACGTGGCCGGCTCGGCACCGGCGAAACGCAGGAGACTGCCTTCACGGTGCCGCGCGCGTCGATCGCAGCCTGGATGGATCGCTTCGCGTCGCATGGCGTCGCCTTCGAGACGCCGGTGCAGCGTTTCGGCGAAACGGTTGTGCGATTTACCGATCCCGACGGCATGTCGCTCGCGCTCGTCGGCATCGACGGGTTGGGGGAGACAACGTCCTCCGAGGCCATCCGCGGCTTCCACGGCGTCACTCTGCGCCTCACCGAGGCTTGTCCGACGGCGGCGATCCTCACCGATGTCCTCGGGTTCACCGAGCGCGCCCGTGAAGGCGCGTTCGTCCGGTTGGGAAGCGACGCAAAGCTCGGCGGCCTCGTCACGATCGAGGCCGTCGGCGAGGCTGAGCGAGGCCGGCCCGGCGCCGGCACGGTCCACCACATCGCCTTCCGTGCGGCGGACGATGCCGAGCAGGAGGCGATGGCAGCGAGGCTGAGGGAGCGGCACGGTCTCTCGGTAACGGAGCAGCGCGACCGAAACTACTTCCGGTCCGTCTACTTCCGCGAGCCGGGCGGCGTGCTGTTCGAGATCGCCACCGACATCCCGGGCTTCGCCTTCGACGAGCCCGCGGACGCCCTAGGGGAAGCACTCAAGCTCCCCTCCGGCCTTGAGGCGCACCGCGCCCGGATCGAGGCGGTCCTGCCGCGCCTCGACTGAACGGCATCTCCGCCCCGGTCAGCCGGGGCGGATCGCCCTCCTCTGTCCCATGGTGATGTCATGACCGGCCAGAACCTGAGTTTCATTCATCGCTTCGACCCCGGCACTGATCGAAGCCGACCGCCGCTTCTCCTCCTGCACGGGACCGGCGGCGACGAGACCGCCCTCATCGGCCTCGGGCGCGAGATCGCCCCTGGCGCGGCCCTGCTCTCCCCGCGCGGAGCGGTGCTGGAGCGCGGCATGCCGCGCTTCTTCCGCCGCCTCGCCGAGGGCGTGTTCGACGAGGCCGACCTGCTCCGCCGCGCCGGCGACCTTGCCCGCTTCGTCACCGAGGCACGGAGCACCTACGGGCTGACAGCTCCGATCGCGGTCGGATTCTCCAACGGCGCCAACATCGCGGCGGCGACCCTGATGCTGCATCCCGGCACCTTCATGGGAGCTGTGCTGATCCGCGCCATGGCGCCCCTCGGCGAAACACCGGACGTCGATCTTAGCGGGCTCCCGATCCTGATGCTGTCTGGTAGCGCCGACCCGATCGTGACGCGGGAGAATGCCGGTCGTCTGGCACAGGACCTCGCTGCTCACCGCGCCGACCTCGATTACCGCATCCTCCCGGCAGGCCACGCACTGTCGAATGCCGACGTCGCGCTCGCTACCGATTGGCTGTCGCGGTTCGGCTGATCCTCGGCAGCCGCGGCATCCTGAAGGCCAATCGGGTTGAACCCCCGCGCCGTCGCTGCTAGCAAGCCATCACGGTCGCCGGTGTAGCACAGCGGTAGTGCAGCGGTTTTGTAAACCGAAGGTCGGGAGTTCAATCCTCTCCACCGGCACCGGGTTTTTCGCGTCAGATCACGGCGCGGGAGGCGAGATGGAGTCCGAGACCCAGGAGCCCGAGGAAGAAGCAGCGTCGGAACACCGATTCGCTGACTCTCCCTCGCACCCAGCCGCCGAGCAGCATGCCGGCGAGGGCAGGCACCAGGGCCAGGGTCGAGACGCCAGCGATGCGAAGGCCGAGGACGCCGCTGCCGGTGAGCGCCACCGCGAGGGCGACGGTCGACACGGTGAACGAGAGCCCAAGTGCCTGGATGAGATCCTCCCGGCCTAGGCCAAGGGACCCGAGGAAAGGCGCAGCCGGGATTGAGGAAACGCCTGTTGCAGCCGTCACCAGACCGGTCGCGGCACCGGCCAGGGGCGCGAGCCAGCGTTCTGCTCCTGGCGGCACCCTGAAGCGCGGTGCGGTGAGGCCGAGGATCGCCGACGCGATCAGCGCGAAACCCAGGGCGATGAGGGCCCCTCCCCCGAACTGGCCGTGCAGCAGCGCCGCCACCGCCAGGGTTGAGATGACGCTCGCAGCAAGCATCGGCCAGAGCCGGCGCGCCAGCGGAGCGAAGCGTGGGCCAGCAGCGAGCTGCCAGACATTGGTGACGAAGGCCGGTACGACGAGGAGTGCGGCGGCCTGAGCCGGCGCCATGATCAGGCTGAGCAATCCCATAGCGACGGGTGGGAGCCCGAGCCCGACCACGCCCTTGACGAAGCCCGCGAGGAAGAAGGCGAAGGCTGCGACGGCGAGCGCGGCGGGATCGAGATCGAGGAGCATGAACGCCGTACACCCGTTAAGTATTTATTTTTTCAGTTAGATTCCGCCCTGCACTCAGCGCCGGCAGACCGTGGCGTAGTCGGGCGCCTCAGCAAATATGTCCTGTTAGCATCGTCCTGAGCATCGCTACCACCGAGGCAGCGCGGGTTCTTCGGTATTATGGGTCCCTGGCGCATGTTTCAGCGCTTCGGCGTGGAGGAAGGTGCGCCCCGCCGGTTCGGCGCCGCTTCGGGAGGCGTTCCATGCCGGCTCGCCCCCTGCTAGAGCGGGGCGTCATGTCCTTCACCGTCGCCGCCCTCTACCGCTTCGTCGCCCTGCCCGATGCCGCAGACCTGCATCTGCCGCTCATCGCACTTTGCGAAGCGCATCGCCTCACCGGCACGCTTCTCATCGCCCGCGAAGGGTTGAACGGAACCGTCGCCGGGACATCAGCCGACATCGAGGCTTTCCTGATCGAGCTGCGCCATGCCTCCCTTTTTGGCGGACGATTCGAGCGCCTGGATTGCAAGCTGTCGCGAGCAGCGGAGCCGCCGTTTAGCCAACTCAAGGTGAGGCTGAAGCCCGAAATCGTCACCTTCGATCGCGGCGTGACCGATCCCTGCACCGCCGCGCCCGAGCCGGTCGCGCCGAAGGAGTGGAACGCGCTGCTCGACAGATCGGGGCTGCTCCTCATAGACGCCCGCAACGCCTTCGAGGTGGCGCTCGGCAGCTTCCCGGGCGCGGTCGATCCCGGCCTCAAGCGGTTCTCGGATTTTCGCGCCTATGCCGATGGGCTCGATCCCGCGGCGCATCCGATCGTCGCCATGTACTGCACCGGCGGCATACGCTGCGAGAAGGCCGGCGCCTATCTGCGGGCACGGGGCTTTGCCGAGGTCCACACCCTGGCGGGTGGCATCCTGCGCTACCTGGAGGCCGTGCCGGAGGCCGAGAGCCGCTGGCGCGGCGACTGCTTCGTCTTCGACAACCGGATCGCCCTCGGGCCGGGCCTCGTCGAGCGCCCCGACCACGCACCGGAATCCCTTCGATGAGCGATGCCGACCTCGCCGAGCGGATCGTCACCCTCGAGATGCGCCTGACCGAGCAGGACCTGACGCTGGAAGACCTCAACCGCACGATCACCGAGCAATGGCGGCTCATCGACCGGCTCAGCCGGCAGATCGCCGCCCTGCAGGAGCGGATCGAGGAGGCGGGCAACCGGCCGCAAGGGGGAGCGGCCGAGCAACCGCCGCCGCATTACTGACCCCCTGCGATACAGCTGCCCAGTTCGCCTCGCCATTCGGTCATGAATCCGCCCTCTCCGGCATGGATCAGGGATTACTGCCCCGTTTCGAGAGCTGAATGACTCGTTTCCTGACTGCTGCCGCCGGCTATTTCACCCTGGCCCTCAGCGTCCTCGGCCTCGGTGCCTGCTCGCCGCTGGCGCTGTTCGATGCCCTAGGCCCGCGCGACGGGGGCGGACGGCTGGCACTCAAGGATGCGGCTTACGGGCCCGGACCCCGCGGACGGCTCGATGTTTTCGTCCCCGTCTCGGCGCCTGCCAGCGCGCCGGTGCTTGTCTTCTTCTACGGCGGCTCGTGGAAGGGCGGATCGAAGGAGGATTACGCCTTCGTCGGACAGGCGCTGGCGGCGCAGGGGTTCGTGACGGTGATGCCCGATTACCGGCTCTACCCGGAGGTTCGCTTCCCCGCCTTCCTCGACGATGGAGCGGCCGCGATCGCGTGGGTGCGCGACAACATCGTTGCCTATGGCGGCGACCCGCGCCGCATCGTCCTCGCCGGTCATTCGGCGGGCGCCTACAACGCCGTGATGCTCGGACTCGACCACCGTTACCTGCGAAGGGCCGGCGTGAACCCGCAGGCGATCCGCGCCGTGGCCGGGCTCTCGGGCCCCTACGACTTCCTGCCGCTGGACGAGGGCACCGCCCAGCAGGTCTTCGGCGAGGCACCCGACAAGGCGGCGACCCAGCCGATCACATTCGCTGGCCCGCTCTCGCCGCCGGCCTTCCTCGCAACCGGCGAGGCCGATACCATCGTTCGCCCCCGCAACACGCGGAGCCTCGCCGCCAAGCTTCGCGCCGCCCGCGTCTCGGTGCAGGAACGGGTCTATCCCGACCTCGATCATGCCGATACGCTGCTCGCCCTCTCGGTCGCCTTCCGTTCGAAGGCACCGGAACTCGCCGAGATGACGGCGTTTCTCAAGCAATTCGCAGAGGAGCGTCCCACCACCGCGGCGCGCCGTTGATGCGTGTCAGCCCAGCCGCAGCCGCGCACGTGCGGTGCGGTGATCCGGCGCGTCCGTGAACGCCCTTCGCATCGCGAGCCAGAGCGGCGTGCGTCGGTAAGCTTCGTCGAGGGGCAGAGCCCGCTGGGGTAGGCCATCAGGGCGTCGCCGCTGCGGACTGGTATTCAGCCATGAGTTGGCGTTGGTGATGTCCCAGGTGGTCACATTGAGGACTGCCGGCTCGTCGAGGACGACGTCCAGGAAACGGCGGGCAAGATCCGCGACCTTCGCATCGCGCAAAGCGACATCAGCCGGAAACGCGCGGTCATCAACGTCGAATTCCGTGATCTCGATGGCGTAGCCCATCGAGGCAACCTCGCCGAGGAAACGGCGCAGGGCCTCCGGGTCGAAGGGGATCGTGCTGTTGAGGTGACCCTGCAGGCCGAAGCGGCGTATCGGTACGTTGCGCGCTTTAAGCCTCGCGAGTTTCTCTAGGACCGCCGTCCGGCGGGCATCGACCCAGCCGGCGGACATTTCGAGGTCGTCCTCGTTCCACAGACCGGCGGCCCTCGGGTCGGTCTCGCGAAGGATCGCGAAGGCGAGGTCAACGTAGCCGGGGCCGATGGCGTCGAGCCATGGCGTGCGTCGGAGACCGTCACCGCGCCCGTCCTCGGGCCGGATGATCTCGTTGACGACATCCCAGGATTCGATGCGGCCTCGATAGCGCCCCGCGATCAGGCCGATCCAGCGACGCATCAGGGCCTCGGCCTCACGCCGTTCGATCCGCGCTTTCGCCCAGTCCGGAAGCGCGTTGTGCCAGACCAGCGTAGTACCGCGAAGGCGCTGGCCGTTGGCTTTGGCGAAGGCGAGGGTCTCGTCCCCGCCGGCGAAGGCCTGGCGTCCCGGCTCCGGCCAAGCGTAGATCATCTTCATCTCGTTCTCGGGCACCACGAGACCGCATTCTCGGCCGATCGCGCGGCCATAGGCGGGATCGCGCCGCAGGGGCGTGATGTTGACGGCCGAGCCATAGGTAAGACCTTTGGACCTTGCCGCCTCATGGAGGCCCTCCGGCGCGAGTGCCGAACCGGGTTCGGAGCCCGAGAAGGCCGCCAGCGCAGTCCCCGCCAGCACGGTGCGCCGGCTGGGCGTTCCAGCCCGGCCTTCCGACGTCACGGCGACGGTCCTGACGCGAAGCTGCCGGATCTGGCGCTCAGATTGCTCATCGACGATCGAGTGTCCGTTTCGGCATCTGGACAGTCCCAGACCAAGGCGATCGATGCCTTCGATCGTCCAGGACTGGAACATCACGCTGGAAGATGGCGGTAACTGGGAGAACGGCAAGGATGGCGCATGTGGTGGCGTAGGCCGACGAAAGCGGATGTCTACGCAAACCGGTTCCGGCAACGGCGGGTGCGGGACTTCCTGGCGATCTGCGACGAGATCCTCGCGGATCGGGGACGCTGCCGGGTACTCGATCTGGGCGGCGCGGCCGATTACTGGCTCGGCCTCGAAACCCTGTGGCAGGACCGGCCGCTCCATTTCACCCTGGTCAACCTCTACGCGGAGGAGACGCCGGACGCGCGCTTCACGGCCATCATCGGCGACGGCTGTCGCCTCGCTGAGATCGCCGACGGCAGCTTCGACGTCGTGCATTCGAATTCGGTGATCGAGCATGTCGGCTCTTGGCAGAACAAGGTCCGGATGGCGGCCGAGATCCGTCGCGTCGCGCCTCGCTACTACGTGCAGACGCCGAATTACTGGTTCCCGGTGGAGCCGCACTTGCGCACGCCCCTGATCCACTGGTTGCCGCGTCCCTTGCAGCGAAGCCTGCTTATGCGGAGCGCCCACGGCTTCTTCCCCAAGGCCGAGACCCTCGACGACGCCGACCGCATCCTCTCGGATTCGAGCCTCCTCGACGCGGTCGAAATGGCGGCGCTGTTTCCGGACGCGCGGATCGAGCGGGAGAGGTTCGGTGGGCTGGTGAAGTCGTTTGTGGCAATCAGGTGAGGCTCAGATTCCCTGGGTCTGGAACTCCCTGTCTAAGCGGAACAAGCCCGAAGAACGGCCGGACACGTATGTCCGCCCAATTCCACACATTCGACAGCCGCTTCTGTGTGACTGTCGCGGAATGTTGTGCCACCCCCTCGTGTTCGCCACTTACCGATCAGCCCGTGAGGAAGAATCCGTTCTCGATGACGCCCACAAGGTGAATCTGGGCTTCTGGCGATTCAGCGATCGCCGCCGCGACCGCACCGCGGGTTCCAACTGCGTCGAGATAGGCGACCCAACCCTGCAGACCTGCGGTCTCTGCTGGGCGGTCAAGCGCGTTTACATAGAGCGAGTTGACATAGGTCGCATTGTCGGCAGTCGATGCCGCTTTGCTCTCCGGCGAGCTGAGAAAGGCATTTGCCGCACCGGAAAGCGATCCGCCCTCCTTAAGATAGTTCGTCCATCCCGAAAGCCCGCTCGCGTCCGGTGGCCGGTCGAGAATCGCATAATAGAGGCGAGCAGCTTGCGCGGCCTGAGCATCGGTGACCACGATCCCTGTTGCGAGCTGTGGCTGCAACGCATTCAGAAATTCGGTCGAAAGCGAGAAATCCACTGCGACCTGGGCTCGCGCGCCGCCCGCACCGAGGAAATTGACGTAGTTACTGAGACCATCCTGATCAGGCTCCCGTCCCAGCGTAGTGCGGTAAAGCTGGGTGACGAACTGCACGTCTGTCGCCGCCCCTGAGCGCGCCTGACCTTCAGGCGAGTTAAGGAACAGGGCCGCAAGATCGCGCAGTGATGTGCCGGCATTTACTGCAGCCGTGTTCACTTCGATCCCTAGCGAGTCGGGCGCTCGGCCGAGGAGGCCCGCGTAGAGGGCGTATACTTTGCCGCCATTACCCGAAATGTCGGTCACCTGCTGCCCGAATACGGGATTGAACAGGTCCCGCAGGTAAACGTCCGCCCGAAAGTTAGCGTCGGTCGGCACGAGCGCGAGATCCGACGTGAAGGCAACGCGTGCGCCGTCGATCGAAAATACGGCCTGCCTTGCGTATCCATCGGCCAGCACTTCTCGAGTACCGGTGATCAGGTCAGTAAGCACGACGCGATCGGTGGTCACGCCAGAGCTGCCAGTGGTCCGCTCGTTGAAAAGAACCTTGGTTCCGTCGGGCGAGTAGGAGGGATCGAAATTGCTGCCAAACCCCAGCGAACTGTCAGGATTCGAAATCGTGATCAGCGTACCCGTTTTCGTGTCGAGCGAGTAAAGATTGCCGAGCGATGACGGACCGGTGCCGACGTTACCGGTCGGCCTATCTACCAGAAGGATCTTGGATCCATCTGCGGAGATGGCTCTTGCTTGGTACCCCGTCGTATTTGGGACAACCGTAATCGCGCCCGTGCTTAAGTCCTTGATGAAGACATCCGCAAGCCCGTTCGTGTCGCCTGTCACGAGGTTCGCAGCTGCACTCGTAAAAACGACCTTGCTGCTGTCCGCTGTGAAGAAAGCTCTCTGCCCTCCCGAGGCTTGCGATCCGTCTGCTGCGGTGGAGACCAGCGTTAACGCTCCACTCGTCAGATCTTTGACGTAGACGTCGCCGACGCCATTGGTATCGTGAGCAACCAAGTCGGATTGGCCAGTCGAGAAAACGAGTCTTTTGCCGTCGGGGGAGAAGGTCGGATCTATCGCGACCCTGTTGCCAGCCGTTTGGCTGGTTAACTTTGTGCTGTTCCCAGTCGCCAAATTCTGTGTGTAGAGGTCATACGAAATACTGCTTGTTATTGTCTGCGTCGCGAAAGCGGCGGTCTTGCCATCGCGCGAGATCGAGAAAGAGGAGACAATTCCTACAAACGGATTGTTCGACAAGTCCGTAAGCTGTCCGCTGATGAAATCTCGGGCTCTGAAAGAGTATGAGTCACTCCCGAACCCGCTACCCCCGTTCGCTGCGTAAACCACAGTTCGTCCATCTGCGAGGAATTGCGGAGAAGTAGATCCCATACTTCTGAGACCTCCATTGTCGGTCGATATCCGCACCGCTGGCCCTGGCATCCACTTACTCCCTATCCGCCCTACAATGTCATACAGTGAATTACATACTACGCAACGGCAAGATGCGTCCAGCTCGCTTGTCCGAGATCACTCGGAGGACGAGCATGGAGTTGAGGTGGAGCCAAAGCTTGAGATCTTTTCTTGATCCGGCACTCTGCTGCGCCAGTGGGAAATCTGGGGCTTATCAGGGATCGCCGACATGCTGCCTGCATCCGGCACCTAACCAGTTTCAGGCGGCACCACCCGCGGCCGCCGCTCTTCATCGATCGCCACGAAGGTGAAGCGCCCCTCCGTCACCTTCATGGTCACCTCCCCGGTGCGCTCGCGGCGCCAGACTTCGACCTGGATGCGGATCGAGGTGCGGCCAACGCCGACGATCCAGGCGTAGAGGCTGACCTCGTCGCCGACGAAGACCGGAGAGTGGAAGGTCATGGCGTCCACCGAGATCGTTGCGCAGCGGCCGCGCGAGCGTCGCGCCGCGACGTTGCCGGCGGCGAGGTCCATCTGCCCCATCAGCCAGCCGCCGAAGATGTCGCCGGCCGGGTTCGTGTCCGACGGCATGGCGATGGTGCGCACCACCGGCGGACCCCTGTCGGTCGGTTGGGCTTGCGACGCGTCCATGGTCGGGGACCTCACGGGGGGACTACTCGTCAATCGGGCAGCGCGAATACGACCAAGGCATCGCCGGTGCCGAAGCCTGATCCCTTGGTGTAGGAGGCACCTCCGGCCGCCACCGCGATGTACTGCGTCGATCCGAGCGAAAAGCTGACCGGCGGTCCGCTGATCCCCGCACCGCACTGGAAGCGCCACAACATCGCGCCGCTCGTCGCGTCATGTGCGTTGAGATGGCCGTCCTCCTCGCCGGAGAAGACGAGGCCGCCCGCGGTGGCGAGCGTCCCGCCCGACAGGCGGGTCTTCGACTTGACCGACCAGGCGACGGCGCCGCCGCTCGCGAGGTCGACCTTGGTGAGCGCGGAGAAAGCCGGCTCGCCGGGCGCCTCCGCCGTCTCGGTGTAGCGGATCGCCGGGCGCCCGGCGGCAGCCGGCACCGTCTTGACGATGTAGGTGGTGGCGCTCTGGCGAACCTGCGCATAGGCGGCGCCCGCGGCCGCATCGTAGGCGACCGGGTGCCAGGAGATCGCGCCGAGGGGGCCGGGGCTCACGACGGTGCCGGCCTCGCTCGGCGGAGCGAACAGGTTCTTCTGCTGGACGAGGGAGGCCGAGCGACCGATGAGGGCACCGCTCGCGCGGTCGTTGACGTAGATCCACCCGGTCTTGCTCGCCTGCGCCACCGCCTTCACCGGTCCCTGCGCGGTCGGGTAGTCGAGGAGGAAGGGTGGGCTCGCGACGTCGTAGCCCCATTCGTCGTGGGGGACGTGCTGGTGATACCAGCGCAGGGTTCCGGTGCGAACGTCGAGGGCAACGAGGCTGACCGAATAGAGGTTGTCTCCCGGCCGCGAGGCGCCGAAATTCTGCGGCGCCGGGTTGCCGGTACCGACATAGACGAGGCCGAGGGCGGGATCGTAGGCCGGCGTCATCCAGAGCGAGCCGCCGCCGACCCGCCAGGAACTCCCGAACCGGGAAGCGGCCGCCTTCTCGGCGGCGATGTCGCGGCGCAGGGGCAAGCCGTCGGCGGTGGTCTCGACGAAGCCGCCCTCCCAGCCATCCTCCTTGGTGACGTACCAGCGCCAGCGCTCCTGCCCCGTGGCGGCGTCGTAGGCGGCGAGCCAGCCGCGGCGGCCGTAGCCGCCCTCGATCCCCACGACGGCGCCGCCCTCGACGCCGCCCTTGTCGTCCTCGACATGGAGGCCGTAGCCGGCGCCCGCCACGCCGACGATGACGAGCCCGTCCGCCACCAGCGGCGGCATCTTGAAGCCGAGCCGGCTCGAACCCTGGACACCCTTGGCGCCGAGGGTCGCGGCAAGGCCCGACGCCGTCTCTGATTCGCCCTCCTCCGGGCGCACCGCCTCGTGGTCCCACAGCACCTTGCCGGTCTTGGCGTCGAGGGCGATCAGGCGCCCGTCCATGGTCGCCTCGAACACCTTCCCGCCCGAGACGGCGACGCCCCGGTTGGAAGGCGGCCCGAAGATTTTCTCCGTGCGCGGCTTGTGGGTGTAGGTCCAGATCACCCGGCCGGTGCCGGCCTCCAGGGCGGCGACGTGGTTCTGCGTGGTGGAGACGTACAGCACGCCCTCGACCACCACCGGCTCGGCCTGGAAGTAACCGGTGATCCCGGTCTGGAAGATCCAGGCCGGTCGCAGCCGCTTGACGTTGGTGCGGTCGATCTGGCTCAGCGGCGAGGCATGCTGATTGGTGTGGTCGCGCCCGAACATCGGCCAATCCTCGGCCCGCGCCGAGGAGACCGCGGCGAGGGCGAGGGCCATCATCAGGCCCTTACGGATGGCGACCATGGCATTTCCTTCCCGAGATCTGTCCGGGCTGGATGCCTGACTTTCTCGCTCCGACCAAGCACTCAGGCGATCCGCCAGCACCCTCACGTTCGCAGCACCAGGCACGCCCCGCCGACGCCGCGGATCTTGGTGCAAAGGCTCTCGGCCGCGAGGCGGCTCTCGGCTGGGATGCGGATGCGGTAGAAGGCACGCGTGCCGCGGCTGCGCAGACGGGTGCCGATGATCATGGGCCTGACCTCGCCGATCACACCGACGTAGCGGGAGCGTGCCCGCGAGAAACTCTGAAGCGCCAGCGCCTTCGAGAAGTTGCCGGCGAGCTGGATGCCCCAGGGCGCGGCCGGCCCCTCGTTGCCGCCGAGCGCGAAGCGGTCGCCGCGGCTAGGGACGCGCAGGGCGGCGGTCACCTGAAGGCAGGTCCGAGGAGTCTTGGTGTCGACGTCCTTTGCCTCGTCCTTTTTGTTCTCGTCCTTCGCCTCGCCCGGCAACTCGACACCCGCGCCTGCGCGCCAATCCTCCGCCGGGGCGCCCGTGATGGCGAGGACGTAGTTGCGTGTCTCCGTTGGCAATCCACCGGTCCCCGCGAGCCAGGCCGAGACCCGCCCCGGCCCGCCGTTATAGGCCGCGGCGGCGAGGCCGAGATTGCCGAATTGCCGGTTCAGGTCGGCGAGCAGATGCGCGGCATGGGGGATCGCCTGCTCGGGATCGAACGGGTCGAGGAGACCGCGCTCGCGGGCGGTGCCGGGCATGAACTGCGCGACCCCCTGCGCCCCGACGGGACTGACGGCGGTGACCCGGAAGCTGCTCTCGCGGAAGATCAACCGCGTCAGGAACGGCACCGGCAGATTCCGCGCTTTGGCGGATGTCTCGATCAAGCGGCAGAGCGCCTGTTCCACGGTCTCTCCGCCGGCCTCGGCACGGACACCGGAAACCGCACAATTCGCGAGGAGCGCCCCAAACACGAGGCATCGGAGGAGGGACTGAATCACCGCGCGCTTGTAACGCGACCGGCCGGGCGATCAATCGCACCCGTCAACTTCGCGCATCCTGCTCGGGCGCGCTATAGAGGCACGACGACCGCTGCCTCCCCTACCCCGGTGCCGATGACCGACCCGCTGCTTTCCGTCCAGGACCTGTCGGTCGCCTTCCGCACGCGGGAGCGCGAAACCCTGGCGGTCGACCGCGTCTGCTTCACCATCGATGCCGGCGAGACCGTCGCCCTGGTCGGCGAGTCCGGGTCGGGCAAGTCGGTGACCGCGCTCTCGATCCTGCGGCTTCTCGATGGCAGCGCCGTGCACCCCTCCGGCCGCATCCTGTTCAAGGGCCGCGATCTCCTGCATCTGCCTGAGCGCGACCTTCGCAAGGTCCGGGGCGCGGACATCACCATGGTGTTCCAGGAGCCGATGACCTCGCTCAACCCGCTCCACACCATCCAGCGCCAGATCGGCGAGGTGCTGGAGGTCCATCGCGGGCTCTCCGGCCGGAAAGCGCGGGCGCGCATCCTCGAGCTTCTCGAACTCGTCGGCCTGCGCGATGCCGAGCGCCGGCTCGGCGCCTATCCGCACGAATTGTCGGGCGGCCAGCGCCAACGGGTGATGATCGCCATGGCGCTGGCCTGCGAGCCGGACCTGCTGGTCGCCGACGAGCCGACGACGGCACTCGACGTCACCGTCCAGGCTCAGATCCTCACCCTGCTCGCCGAGTTGCAGCAGCGCCTCGGAATGGCGATGCTGTTCATTACTCACGACCTCGGTATCGTGAAGCGCATCGCGTCCCGTGTCTGCGTCATGCTCGCAGGACGCATCGTCGAAGCGGGACCGGTCGCCGACATCTTCTCGAACCCGAAGCACGAGTACACGCAAAGGCTTATCGCCTCGGAGCCGCAGGGTCGGGCCAATCCCGTGCCGATCGAAGCGCCCGTTCTCATCGAGGCGGGCCCCGTGAAGGTCTGGTTCCCGATCCGCGAAGGCCTGCTCCGGCGCACCACCAGCTACGTTAAAGCCGTGGACGGCGTCTCGGTCGCCGTTCGCGAAGGCGAGACCGTCGGGGTGGTCGGTGAATCCGGATCGGGCAAGACCACGCTCGGCCTTGCTCTCCTGCGCCTCATCGCGAGCGAGGGGCCGATCGTCTTCCTCGGAAAGAAGATCGAGGATCTCAGCGTCGCCGCCATGCGGCCCCTGCGCAAGGACATGCAGGTCGTTTTCCAGGACCCATACGGCTCGCTGTCGCCGCGCATGACCGTCGCGGACATCATCGCCGAGGGCCTCGTGGTCCAGGGCCAGGCCCGATCTCGGGCGGAGCGCATCGCGATCGTGGCGCAGGCGCTCACCGAGGTCGGGCTCGATCCGGCAACGATGGACCGCTACCCGCACGAATTCTCCGGTGGCCAGCGCCAGCGTATCGCCATCGCCAGGGCCATCGTGCTCAAGCCCCGCTTCGTCGTTCTCGACGAGCCGACCTCGGCCCTCGACCGGTCTGTGCAGGCGCAGATCGTGACGCTGCTGCGCGACCTCCAACGCGAGCGAAAGCTCGCCTACCTGTTCATCAGCCACGACCTCAAGGTGGTGCGGGCGCTGGCGAACTACGTCCTCGTGATGCAGAACGGCAGCGTCGTCGAGGAAGGGCCGGCGGATGTGATCTTCGCCGCGCCGAAGACCGCCTATACCCGGGCGCTTTTCGCCGCCGCCTTCGATCTCGAGACCGAGACAATCGCCGATCCGATCCCGGCCTGAGGAGCGCCGACATGGCTCGTGCCCTCCTCATCGTGCTCGATTCCGTCGGCATCGGTGGCGCGCCTGACGCCGCCGCCTACGGCGATGCCGGGGCCGACACGCTTGGCCACATCGCTGAAGCCTGCGCCGAGGGACGGGGAGATCGCGATGGCCTTCGCGCAGGCCCGCTTCGCGTCCCGAATCTCACCGCCCTGGGGCTAGGTCTGGCAGCGCGGGGATCCAGCGGCCGTCTGCCGCCGAGCCTCGAACCCGTCGGCGACGTCGGCGGCGCCTACGGCCATGCCGTCGAGACGGCGGCGGGCAAGGATACACCTTCCGGCCATTGGGAGATCGCCGGCCTGCCGGTGCAGGAGGCATGGGGCTATTTCCTTGATGCCAAACCTGCCTTCCCGGCCGAGCTGACCCGCAATCTGATCGCCGCCGGAAGTCTCCCCGGCATCCTCGGAGATTGCCACGCCTCGGGCACTGCGATCATCGACCGCTTCGGCGACGAGCACATCCGGACTGGAAAACCGATCTGCTACACCTCGGCCGACAGCGTCTTCCAGATCGCCGCGCATGAGGAGGCGTTCGGCCTGGAGCGGCTCTACGGCTTGTGCCGGATCGCCCGCGATCTCTGCGACCCCTACCGCATCGGCCGCGTCATCGCCCGGCCCTTCGTCGGCTCCGAGGCTGAAGGCTTTCGGCGGACCGGCAACCGTAAGGACTACGCGACTCCGCCTCCAGAGGAGACGCTGCTCGATCGCCTCACTGCGGCAGGCCGAAACGTCGTCAGCGTCGGCAAGGTCGGCGACATCTTCGCCCATCGCGGCACCGGCCGCGAGATCAAGGCGGCCGGCAATGCTGCCTGCCTCGATGCGGCGCTCCAGGCATTCGACCACCTGACCGAGGGCGGCCTCGTCTTCGTCAACCTCGTCGATTTCGACACCGAGCACGGGCACCGACGCGACGTGCCGGGCTATGCCGCGGAATTGGAAGCCTTCGACACCCGGGTTCCGGAGATCCTGGATATCCTCGGCGCGGGCGATCTCTGCATCGTCACCGCCGACCACGGCAACGATCCGACCTGGACAGGCACCGAGCATACCCGCGAGCAGGTCCCGATCCTCGTCTTTGGGCCCGATATCCGTTCCGGGCCAATCGGCCGCCGGGAGACCTTCGCCGATATCGGCGCGACGCTGGCGCGCCATCTCGGTCTGCCGCCGCTGCCGGCCGGTGATCCCTGGTAGCGGGCCGATCCTCTCCCTCTGGCAGCCAGTTCAAGCAGCCAACTGCTCTGCAGCGGTTTGAGCCTGCAGCATGGCGACGATCTCGGGCAGCGGGCGAGGAGGGCTGAAGTAATAGCCCTGCATTTGCGTGCAGCCCTCGCTGACCACGAGATCGTGCTGTTCGCTGGTTTCCACCCCTTCGGCTGTGGTGACGACGCCGAGGCTGTGGCCGAGACCAGCGACGGCGCGGATGATCGCGGCGCAGTCTTCGCTCGTATCGATCTCGGTCACGAACGACCGGTCGATCTTGATCTTGTCGAACGGAAAGGAGCGCAGATAGGCGAGCGACGAGTAGCCGATGCCGAAATCATCCATGGCGACACGGATGCCGAACTCGCGAAGCCGATGCAGGGCTTCCATCGTCGTCTGCGTGTTGACCAGCAACGTCGACTCCGTGATCTCGAGTTCGAGACGGCCCGGGGCGAGGCCCGATGCGGCAAGCGCGTCCATGACGGTCGGGACGAGGTCGTTTCCGCGGAACTGGACCGGCGAGAGATTAGCTGCCACCGGGACGTCGCCGGGCCACGTAGCCGCGTCGCGACAGGCTTGACGAAGCACCCAGGCTCCAAGCGGGATGATGATCCCCGTCTCCTCCGCCAAAGGAATGAAGTCGGCAGGGCTGACGCAACCGCGGATCGGATGTTCCCAGCGCAGGAGCGCCTCGACGCCGGCGATACGCCCTGTGAGGAGATCGACCTGGGGCTGATAATGGAGAACGAACTCCTGTCGTTCCATTGCCAGCCGCAGGTCGTGCTCCAGGCGGATCCGGGCCTGAAGCGTCTCGTTCATCCTTGGCAAGAAGCATCGAAGCGCGCCACGCCCGTCGGCCTTGGCCTGATAGAGGGCAAGATCGGCCTTCTTGAGCAGATCCTCGGGGACCAGCCCATCGTCCGGCGCGAAGGCCGCACCCATGCTGGCTCCGACCTCGACGGTCTGCCCGTCGAGTTCGTAGGGTTCGGACAGGCATTCGATGAGCCGCGCGCTGAATTCGAGGATTGCGGGGCGGGTCGTCTGGGCAGCAAGGATGACGAATTCGTCACCGCCAAGACGAGCGACGGTATCATGCTCGCCAATCGCACCCCGCAGGCGAAGCGCAACCTGTCGCAGCAATTCGTCCCCGGCTGGGTGACCGAACCCGTCGTTGACGGCTTTGAAGCGATCGAGGTCGAGCATGAGAACGGCCACGGTTTTGCCGTCGTTCACGCCGCCGGCGAGATGCTCGTTGAGCCGAGTACGGAAGAGAATGCGGTTGGGAAGATCTGTGAGCGCATCGTGAGTGGCCATGTGCGCCACTCGCTCTTCGGACGTCTGACGCTCGGTGACATCCTCCATGATGACGACGTTGCCGCCGCCGCTGATCGGCTGCTGCGAAAGAGACACGATACGGCCATCGGCGAGATGGAGGATCGACGAGGACGGCTTCCGGCTGTTGAGACGCTCCTCGAAATGCGCGGTGATCTCCTCGGCCTCTCTGATGCTCCCGGTCAGAAGATCCGACGCCCGCTGGACGATGTCGCGGATGTGCGTGCCATGCACGTGATCAGGGTGGAGGCTGAACATCTCGCAGAAGCGATCATTGGCCACCACGAACCGCTTCTCGGCATCGACCATGCAGAGGGCGTGCGACATGTTGCTCAGCGCGACGTCGAAGCGCTCGTTCTGGAGGGCCAGTTCGACCGCGAGCGCACTCTTCTCATCGTTCAGCAAAAGAAGCCGCAGGTTGTTCGCATGATGGTACCGGACGATCTCGAGGGCAGCGGCCATGTAGAGAAGGATGAGAAGGGCCAGCGCCCAGTACATCGGCTCCGCCATCAGCGCCGCACCCACGATCACGGGGGTGAGGATGAGCACGAGCTGGCCGGTGGCAATGGTGCGGCGCCCGGCGTTCCTGGCCGATACCCCTGAAGTATACCCGCATACCTGTGCGATGGTAACGAGGTGGTCCACTGCGTGATCGCTGATCAGAAAGGTCGCAAGAGCAAAGCCGCCGACCGTCGAAGCGTGGATCCAAGCACCGTTCCGGTAGCGCTTCTCCCACTTTTCGGCCGCGCTGCTGACGCGGTCTTGAGCCCTGGCAGCTTGATAGGCGCGCACCAGCAGTAGACGCCCGGCTACCACCACCGTCGAGATCACGACGAATGCTGCGAGGAAAGGACTGCCGGTGTGGATAGTGACCACCATGCCGACAAAGATGCCCGTAAGAGCGCCGATTACGAGGGATCGGATTGGGCCATACAGTGTTTCTACCTGTTTGTTCAAAATCCTGTCGTCGAGAGCCATCATCGGAGAGTCGAACCGTACAGCCTCAATCCAGAAAGACTTTGTATTCAATCCATCCGTAGACATGACGGCCATGACTCCTCGCGCGCTGCTTGGCGCGAAATAATCACAATCCTATTAATTTTAATTATTTCGATTTCGGCGGCTAAAAAATCAAATAAATAATATATAAATTCGCCTTTATAGCTGTCTGTCTAATATTTCATACTAAATATGCATTCATAATTTTTGTGTAGTACTGAGGCGAGGAATCATTCGACGCGCACCACTGCGCGCCTTGTCGTACGACCTGCCACCGCTACCGTCTGAACGAAACAGCTCTTGCGAAATGCGGAAACGAAAAGGGGATGGATGCCTGCCCTCAGGCCAAGCTCCAGTTCGACCCGTGCTCACGGATGCTGGATCTCGTGGGCCGCCAAGTCTCGACCCGAGATCGGTCTCGACCGTGCAATTGAATCAGGCGAGGGCGGTGTCTGACGACCCAACGTTTAGCGGTACACCGATGATCGGCTCATCCGTGGGGGCTGCGCCGCTCGACTCGGAGCGGATGGTGACGGTGTCGCCGTCGATGCTGAAACGGACGTCCATCGCGGCCGCCCGTGCGACGAGGCCCGCGTAGTAGGCAAGGATGCCGTGTGCGTCGACGCCGTGCTCCGGCTCGCCCGCGATCAGCGATTCCACATGCGGCGGGATACGGGCATGCGAGCCTTTCGCGCGCAGCACGATCAACGGCGCTTCGCCGTCACCGGAGACCTGGACGTCGAGGACGCCGCCCCGTGGGATCGCGCCAGTGGCGATCATCACGAGGTTGAGAAGCAGCTTGACCTTGTTCTTCGGGTAGAGGGCCTGCGGCGCGCTCCAGGTGAGTTGCGTCTTCTCGTCCCCGAACATGCCGCGCGAGACCTTCTCGGCGTCGGCGAGATCGATCGAGGCACCCGCCGAACCAGCGGCGCCGAAAGCGATGCGGACGAACTGAAGCCGCGCAGAGGCTTGACGCGCGCTCTTGCGGATCAAGTCGAGGGCAAATTCCCGCATCGAGGCGTCACTCTCGTCCTCCAGCACCTCCAACCCGTTCACGATAGCTCCTACTGGGCTGATGACGTCGTGGCAGACGCGCGAGCACAACAGAGCCGAAAGGTCGAGGGCATCGAGGGTAGTGGAGGTCATGGCGCGCTCCGCGCTGGAATCAGGGTCTTGGAAACCGAGGACTTCCCTCGATGGACGAACCGGCGTCTCCATGTCCGTCATGTCGGCGACGTCTTAACGCACGGATAACCGTCACATGGTGCTTTGAAAAGCGGCTGGACGGCGAGGACCTTCCGGTCGACAACAGGCCCGGCCGCTACCATGTCCATCCTATGACACTCTCCCGAGACGAGCGCGAGCGTATCGCCGTCATCCTCGCCGAAATCGCCTGCGAGGCTGGCGAGGTGCTGCGCGCTTACCACGGCGGCGATTGCCCCCACGTCATCAAGCCCGATGGTAGCCCGGCGAGCCTCGCCGATCACGCATCCGAATCACTGATTTTGGCAGGCCTCGCAAAGCATTGGCCGGGCATCCCGGTCGTTGCTGAGGAGACGGCACATGACCGGCGACCAGCTGACCTGTTCTTCCTGGTCGATCCCCTCGACGGCACGAAGGACTTCCTAGCGGGCAATGCCGACTACTCGGTCAATATCGGCCTGATCGAGGGCGACCGTCCAGTGGCCGCCGCCCTCGCGGCACCTGGGCTCAGACGCGTCTGGAGTGCCGGTGTCGAAGCGTTCGAAGCGCCAATCGCGGCAGGAAGGCCAGGGTCACCGAGACCTATTTCCGTGCGGGAACGCCCCAAGGATGGTCTCGTCGCGCTGGTCAGCCGGCGTCACGGCGATGTGGAGACCGAAGCGTGCCTTGTCGGTTTGGCCGTCGGCCATCGGCAGACCACGTCGTCCGCCCTGAAGTTCTGCCTGATCGCTTCGGGCGAGGCCGACATTTACGTCCGGTGCGGGCCCACAATGGAGTGGGACACCGCCGCCGGGGACCACGTTCTGACGACGGCCGGCGGATGCGTGCTGGTGTCCTCCGGGGAACGCATCACCTACGGCCATCACGCACTGTATTACCGCAACGGTCCCTTCGCGGCTCTGGGCCAACCCTCTTATGCAGGCAGCCTCTCGCTTCCAGCGCGGCAACGAACGGCACGTCCGGGGCCTGATCTAGCAGCCAGCACCTGAAAGAACGCAGTCTGCTGGCGAAACTCAGTGGAGCGGATCGTGCGCTGCCGCGATGGCCGCCGGCTGCGGTGGAGCGCCAGAAGTAGCGTCACGTTTTCTGACAACCGAGCCTCGCGATCCTTGCCCTCGACATTCCCGCCGATCGACGGTCCGTCGGCGATCCACGGCGGAGCGTCGATTTCGGTCGCGCCGGTCGCGCGAGCATCTATGGACGGGGCGCGTCGCCGATGGTGCCGCCAGTCCAGCCTTCGGCACGCCAGTTTTGAGCCCGGTGGTCGAGATCGATCGAACCGTGCTGCGAGAGGAGGGACGTGACACGCTCGGCCCTGCTCTCGTCCGCTCTGACGGTGACGAGCGTGCCGCCCCGGCGGACGCCTTCGGCGTAATGCTCTGCTTCGGATTCGCTGAGGCCAGCGCCCGTCAAGGCGCCCAGAAGCCCGCCGGTCGCAGCGCCGACTCCAGCGCCGGTAAGCGTTGCCACGAGCCAACCCGCCGCAACCACCGGGCCGACGCCAGGAATAGCCATCAAGCCCAGGCCAGCAAGAAGGCCAGCGCCCCCACCGAGCACCGTTCCCAATGTCGCGCCGGTGCCGGCGCCGTCGGCCGAATCGCTCTCATCGTCCTTGCGCTCGTTGGCATAGCCAGAGGGGCCAGTACGCGCGGCATGTCGGTCATCGGCGTTGTTGGCGACGATGCTGATGTCGGAATGCGGCACGCCAGCAGCCTCGATGTTATCGACCGCGCGTGCCGCAGCGTCGTAATCGTCGAAAAGACCGGTGATGGTACGGGTTGCCATGTGATCATGTCTCCATCAGGTTTCAGGAAAGGGAAACCCAAACACCTATTGCGCGGCGACGTTGCCTTTGTAATCCATGCCGATCGTCACCGCCTTGCCGGCATGCTGAGCGGTGCCGCGCCAGATGCCGGAATCGTCCTTGCGCAGATCCTTGACCTCGCCGAAGCCCATCTTGGAGAACCGCTCCTTCACCTGGCCTTCGGTGAAGCTGTTGGAGCCGGTTTCGAGCGGTTGTCCGACGTTGCCGGTCGTGGAGTGAGGAGCGCCTTCCGGCTTCGCCGCGGGCTGATCGGAGGACTTGGCGTCGGGTGCAGGTGGAGCGGGCGTCTGCGCGAAGGCCGCACTGGTGCTGATCAAAAATGACGCAACCAGAAGGGGAAGGCGCATATCGAACTCCGTGAATCAAGGCAATTTGCTCTCGATTCAAGCAATCCGGCGGGTGCTTGGTTCCAGCTTGACCAGCGACCATCTCCACCCACGTTAACCCTTCGCTAACGCTGCACCCGGCAAAACTTGCCGAGTCCGAACCTCGCTCAAAGCAGTGGGTCCGGCGGAGGCAGCGATGAGCGATACGGCAAACACGGCTCGGGTCGGCGAGTTCACCCGCTTCGCGATGCCGACGCGGGCCAACCTCAATGCCTTCTCGAAGCGCACCGATCTGTTCTTCGCTGCCGCGGTGATGGGCATCCTGACGGTGCTGATCTTCCCGCTGCCGGCCTTCCTGCTCGACCTTCTGCTCGCCGTGTCGATCATCATCTCGGTCCTGATGATGATGACGGGCCTGTTCATCGACAATCCGCTCGAATTCACCGTCTTCCCGACCCTGCTGCTCGTCGCGACGCTGCTGCGGCTGGCCCTTAACCTTGCCTCTACGCGCCTCATCCTCGGCCACGGCCACGAGGGTACCGCGGCGGCCGGCCACGTCATCGAAGCCTTCGGTAACTTCGTGATGGGCGGAAACTTCGTGATCGGGCTCATCGTGTTCGCGATCCTGATCATCGTGAACTTCGTCGTGATCACGAAGGGCTCGGGTCGCATCGCCGAGGTCGCGGCCCGCTTCACCCTCGACGCCATGCCCGGAAAGCAGATGGCGATCGATGCCGACCTCTCGGCCGGCCTCATAGACGAAAAGGTCGCCAAGGTTCGGCGCTCGGCGCTCGAAGAGGAATCCTCGTTCTTCGGCGCCATGGACGGCGCCTCGAAGTTCGTGCGCGGAGATGCCATCGCCGCCCTGCTCATCACCTTCATCAACGTCATCGGCGGCATCATCATCGGAGTCGCCCAGCAGGGCATGCCGTTCATGCAGGCTGCCAAGACCTACACGCTACTCACCATCGGGGACGGCCTCGCATCGCAGGTTCCGGCGCTGATCGTCTCCACCGCGGCAGGCATCCTGGTCTCGAAGGCGGGCGTGAAGGGCTCGGCCGACAAGGCGCTCGGCAAGCAGCTCGCGAACTACCCGAAGGCGCTCGGCATGTCGGCGGGCGTGATGGTGCTGATCGCGCTCCTGCCCGGCATGCCGATGCTGCCCTTCCTGGCGCTCGCCGGCGGCTCCGGCTACGCCGCCTGGAAGATCGCCAAGATCGCCCGCGAGGCGCCCCCGGTGGACGCCGACGGCGCGCCGATGGACGCGACAGCGGTGGCCGCCGCGGCGGCCGCCAAGGAGGAGACGGTGACGGACCTCCTCAAGCTCGACGACCTCAAGCTCGAGATGGGCTACGCTCTCCTCGCCATGGTCAACGGCCCCGAGGGGCAGGACCGGCTGACCGATCAGATCAAGGCTCTGCGGCGGCAGCTTGCGGGCGATCTCGGCTTCGTGATGCCCTCGGTGCGCATCCTCGACAACGTCCAGCTCGACGCCAATTCATACGTCGTGCGGGTGAAGGAGATCGAGGCCGGCACCGGCCAGATCTTCCCCGGCCAGTTCATGGCGATGGACCCGATGGGCGGGCAGGTGCAGCTTCCCGGACAGCACATGATGGAGCCGACCTTCGGCCTGCCGGCGACGTGGATCGATGCCTCTCTGAGGGATCAGGCCCAGCTCAAGGGATACACCGTGGTCGATGCGGCCACTGTCGTCTCGACCCACCTGACCGAAATCATCAAGGCCCATGTCTCGGAGCTCCTCAACCACGTCGAGGTGCAGAAGCTGCTTCGCGAGCTCTCGAAGGACCATGCGGAGCTGCTCAAGGAAGTGGTTCCGAGCCAGATCGGCACGACCGGGATCCAGCGAGTGCTGCAGTTCCTCCTCGCCGAGCGGGTCTCGATCCGCGACCTCGGGTCGATCGTGGAGGGCATCGCGGAGGTTGCCGGCAGCGTGAAGAACCCACGCGACATCGTCGAGCACGTCCGCGCCCGCCTCGGTCGCCAGATCTGCGCCCAATATCAGGACGGCCAGGGTATGCTGCCGATCATCACGCTGTCGCCGGCCTGGGAGCAGGCCTTCCTCGAATCGATCGCCGGCGAGCGCGACGAGCGCTACCTCGCGATGCAGCCTTCCAAGCTCACCGAGTTCGTCAACACCGTCCGCGACCGCTTCGAAGCCGCCGCCCGCATCGGTGAAATGCCGGTTCTCGTCACCTCGGTCCAGGCAAGGCCCTTCGTGCGCTCGATCATTGAGCGCTTCCGGCGCGAGACCCCGGTGATGAGCCAGGCGGAGATTCATCCGCGGGCGCGGCTCAGGACGGTAGGATCGGTCTAGTCGGATTAATCTCAAGCCTCGATGATCGACGCCCGACCCGTTCCGAGATCATTGAACCGGAAAGGCAGTCGGATTTCACATTGCCCAAAAGCATCCACTGGCACCGAAGATCAGAAATTTTGAGATGAAAATCATTTACCATATGCATGTTCGGATGCAGCCAAGCACTGTCAATGCAACTGATCGGGCTGCCTTCTGACATTTGCCATCACGCATCTTTAGGACTTCCAAGCTCTGATGCCTCTCGTGATACGGGTCCGGCTCAGAGGGGAGGTCGCTAAATGTTCGGTCGAAATGAAAGCGGCTCCGCGATCGTCATTGTCGCCCTGGCCCTTCCCGCCCTCTTGTTTGGCGTGGGGGGCGTCATAGAGGCCTCGCGCGCCATTTCGTTTAACCAGCGTCTGTCGAGCGCCGTCGAACTGTCATGCCGTCAGGGCGCCGCCTACATCAACGGTCACAAGGCGCCCTTGCTGACCTCGTCACAAGCCTTCTCACTATACTACCCGAAGCTTGTATCGATCAAGGATAAGAACTTCACCGCCAAGTCCATGAATGTGGATGCGAACATCTTCCAGATCATGCAGGACGGCGATGCGATCAAGGTATCGGCGACTGGTGAGATGAAGCTGATTTTCAGCGTCTTCGATCGGGAGAAGCTGTCTTTTAGTACCACCCGGACATGTGCACTTAGTCCCGCTGAAGTCGGGGAACTGCTCGTGACAGAGTCATTCGAGCGTCCATCTCACAACGTTAACTATAATAGTTGGACCGTTTTAACAGGGACATCCAAGGACTCCGCCGACAATCGCTACAAGTGGAACGGTAACTGGGAAACTCAGAACGCGGGTATTGAGATCAATGGCCAGCGCGAATTAGCCAGCAATTCAATTCGGTTTGGAGATTTCTTCGCTGAGCTTGACAGCCATTGCTACGTCACAAATTGCAATTCGAATTCAGCAATGGCTTACTATCGGAAACTGACGCCGGGAAAGTATCAGATTCGATATTGGTACATCGCGCGGGTCAGAGACAGCTCGATACCTGGCAAAACGATTTGCGGCAAGACAAGCAGTGAAGTCTCGTATTACACTAAGGACGAGCAGACCAATCGCATTGAGGTATACGTCGAAAAGTCCGGCGACTACAATTTCAAGCCTGAGAATATGGTCGACGTCTGCGTCCAATCGGACTCGTGGATCGAGCGGGTCATTGACTTCACCGTCGATAAGGAGAGGGAATACAAAGTTACATGGCGTGCGGCCGGCAAGCAGGACACCCTCGGCGGACTGATAGACAACCTGCGCATCTGCAGGAACGGCTGCCCCGGCTAGGACCGCGCGATGAAGGTGCAACTCAGCCACAGCTTTGCTGCCGGATTTGGCCGACCCACAGTCGCCCTTGATAAGCTTAGGCGATGTCAAGGTGGCGTGGCAGCCTTGGAGTTTGGCATCATCGCAGGACCTCTGGTGATGCTGATCGTGGCAGTTCTGCAATTCATTGTCTACCAGTACACGCAAAACCTACTGAACAACGCACTTTATGACAGCGCTGCAATTCGTGAGACTGCGATCACAAGCAACAATAAGACTGGCTATAAGACCGCTATTTGCAATAAAATTGTGATTATGGCAACCGCTCAATGCGCGACGGCTATTATCGTCGAGATGCAGCCTCTTCAAGACGTCAGCAAGACTTCGTCTCCGATCACAGACGGTCCGTTCACGTCGGGTACGGTCGCACAGGTGATCCTCTTGAGAGCCATTCTACCCGTGACGCAGTTTGTCCCTTTTATTCCTGCGATGAACGCCAAAGCGTCTGTGGTCTTCAGGCGATGAGTAGCCCTGCGAAAGAAGCTCTGACGCGGGCAACAACCGCACTTGGTCGTTTCGGACGCAAGCGCGAGGGCTCCGCAGCTGTCGAGTTCGGCTTGACCGCCACGATCCTTGCAAGTTTCCTCGCAGGGATTGTCGATCTCACGCTGATGTCCTCAATGAACCGTGAGGTTGAGCGCTCTTCCGCTCTCGTCGCTGCCTTGTTCACGAGTTGCGAAGCTGGCACTAGCTGCGTCACCGATACGATCGACCTTTACAAAGATCGGATCGCCAATACGCTCGTTCAGTATCCAAAAGCAACCGTAAGCATGATTCAGATCAAGAAGGTGAGCGGAACAATGCTCGTATGTTCTGGCAACACCACCTATCTTGATGCTGATGTCGCGACGAGTGCAGCTAATGTATTCGAAGACAACGATGAAGGGTTCGCGGTTGTCATACAGGTGAGTTATCTAACATTTCTGCCTTTCACCTCAAGTTTACTCACGCTGACCTCGACTACAGTCAACGGCGTTACGGGGCCGGGTAAAACGTTCCGCTCCTGGACGACTGCCGTGCGAACAAGCACCGGGAAGGTAAGCTGCTAAAGGCTTTGTGCCCCCAAGTTGCTCGGGTCTTTGGATCTTACGCCTTGCTGACCGGCGGCGCCGGCAGAACCGGATCGGGCTTTGCATTGCGCCGGAAGGCTTTCGCCAAATTCGCGCGCTCGTAGAGCAGCACCGTGACGATCGAGAGCGCGAAGGGGATTAGCAGGTAGAGCAGGCGAAAGACGAGAAGCGCGGCGAGCACGTCGACCTTCGGCACTTCCGGCATCGCCGTGAGGAAGATGATCTCGAAAACGCCGAGGCCGCCCGGCGAGTGCGAGGCGAGTGCCGCCGAGAATGAGGCGAGGAATACGGCCAGCACCACGAGGAAGCCGGGATTGCCGGCATCGGGCAGAGCGAAATAAATGATGCCGGCCGCACCCAGGAGCTCAAGCGGCGCGGCGATCAGCTGGCGGCCCATGATGTTGGGGCGGGGATATTCGAGCTTGAAGGACCGGATCGTCAGCGGTTTCAGGCGCAGGAGCGACCCTACGACGTAGAGAGCAACGAAGCCGAGGAGGACGAGGCCGACAACGCGTGCGGTGGTCGGATTCGTCAATGCGGCTGGAAGTTTACCCTCCAGCCGCGTAAGCAGCTCCGGGCTGATCGTCAGCACGAGGCCCCCGAGAAGCATCGTGCCGAGGCCGAAGGTGAAGGAGCACAGGGCGACGAGGACGGCCACCTGAGGCGCTGTGAGCCCCTTCGCCGAATAGGCCCTGTATCGCACGAGGGCGCCGGAGAAGACCGAGGCTCCGATATTGTGGGACAGCGCGTAGGTCGTGAACGAGCAGACCGAAACGAAGAGCCAGGAGATGTGGCGCACGCCGAGATGCAGCAATGCGATCCGGTCGTACCAGGCAAGTGCCGCGTAGGCGACCACGGTCGAAAGCAGCGCCATCGCGTAGTTGTGGTGCGGAATCGCCCTGAGGCTGTTCTCGACTTCCGCAAGGGAGATCCCCTTGAGCTCGCTGTAGAGCAGGTAGCCCGAGACGACGAGCGCGACGAGGCCGATCAACGGCCAGGCGAAATCCTTGATCTTCTTCATCACCAACCGGTCGCAATCCCGTGACGCGGGTCTCCCTGCACCACGGCTGACCGGGCTGCAAGCGGGATCGGTACGCGCCGAACCCGGTTGCGTAGTGTCACGAGATCATGACGCTTTCGTGCCGCTCAGGCGCGGACGCGTGAGAGCCCGATACCGTCCATCGCCGCCTGGTCGCGGGCCGCTTCGGCCGCGCGCTCGGCGCTTCGCTCGCGGTCATCGAGGATCTCGACCTTCTTGAGGTCCTCGAATGCCTCGCCGAGCTCGGCCTTGGCCTCGGCGAGCTGCCCTTCGAGGGCCGCAGCCGACTGGCGCATGTTGTCCCGGCGGGCGGCAGCCGCACGGGCGTAGGTTGGGTAGGCAAAGTGTGTGACGTCGGTGATGCCAGCCCGGCTCTCCTCGTGGGCGACTTCGCGGTCCAGCTCCTGGGCCATCCGTGTGAAGTCGGCCATCATCATCTCGATCTGGGTCACGCGGCGACGTTTCTCGTCGACCTGGAAGCGGCGCAGCCGGATCAGCGTGTCACGCGATTTCATGTTGACGGTTCCACTGTTACGCAACGTGGCCGGGCGGCATCGAAATGCCCCCGGTCGAAGCCGCGGCATTCGGCGCGCTCCTTCACGGAGTGCCCACGATCTGCGCCAGCTTCACGTAACCATCGCCGATCGAAGTTGCTTCTTCCTTACCCTGACCCAGAAAAGCCTCCATTGCGGGCATCAGGGCCACCGCTTCGTCGACTTCGGGTGAGGCACCGGCGCGATAGGCCCCGAGGCGGATGAGTTCTTCCATGTCGGCATAGGTCGCGAGCAGCCGCCGGGCACGGCGGACAGTCGGCAGGTGCGCCGGGTCGCAGGCCCGAGGCATCGTCCGTGAGACCGAGCGCAGGACATTGATGGCAGGGTAGCGCCCGCGCTCTGCGATGCCACGCTCCATCACGATGTGGCCGTCGAGGATGCCGCGCACGGCGTCGGCCACAGGCTCGTTGTGGTCATCGCCCTCGACGAGAACGGTGAACAGTCCGGAGATTGCGCCCGCGCCGGTACCGGGCCCGGCCCGTTCGAGGAGGCGCGGCAGTTCGCTGAAGACCGTGGGGGTATAGCCTTTGGCCGTGGGCGGTTCTCCGGCCGCGAGGCCGATATCCCGCTGCGCCATGGCGAACCGCGTGATCGAATCGATCATGCACAGGACCTGGGCGCCTTGATCGCGGAAATGCTCGGCGATGGCGAGGGTCACGTAGGCCGCGTTGCGTCGCATCAGTGCCGGTTCGTCAGAGGTGGCGACCACGACGACGGAGCGCTTCAGGCCTGCTTCACCGAGATCATCCTGCAGAAACTCCTGAACCTCGCGACCACGCTCGCCCACAAGGCCGATCACGGCGACGTCGGCGGCGGTGTAGCGGGCGAGCATCGAGAGCAGCACCGACTTGCCGACGCCGGAGCCCGCGAAGATGCCCATGCGCTGGCCGGCGCACATAGTGAGGAAGGTGTTGATGCAGCGGATGCCGAGATCGAGCGGCGGCCCGACGCGGCGCCTCGCATGGGCCGGGGGCGGATCGGCGCGCAAGGGATAAACGACCGGGCCGGGCTGGAGGGGACCGAGGCCGTCAATCGGGCGCCCCAAGGCGTCGACGGTGCGGCCGAGCCAGGCCGGCGACGGCCTGATCGCGCCCGCGGCCTCGTCCCGCACGATGGCGGGGCAGCCGCGACGGACGCCTTCGAGGGAGCCGAACGGCATCGCCAGGGCACGATCTCCCTGGAAGCCGATGATTTCGCACGGCACAGCCATTTCGCCGCCCGCGCCCTCGACGCTGATGTCCAGCCTGCCTCCAAGGCGCATCGCCGAGACAGGACCGGCCACTTCGACGAGAAGGCCGCGAATGGCGACGACGCGCCCGAACGTTTCCAGGGGCTGAACCCCCTCGAGAGCTCTCAGGGCAGCGGAAAGCCCGAGCCTGCCGGAACCCGGCCTTGGATCGGCCATCAGCATTCCTTCCTGTTTGCCAGAAACCTTGTGCGAGGCTGGAAACGTTTCGTTTACCTCCCTCCTTAACACTGCAGCCATCGGAACTGCAGCGGTCGAGGTTCTCCAATTCGGAGGATCCCGGCCGGTGCGGCCCGGTCGGCGCTGTGATCGTGGCCTTGCGGTGACAAGCCGAGAAAAACGCTTTCGTTGACGGAAACACGTCTGAGTCCTTCGCCCACCGCCGCTCCGCTCTCGCTCTGCTCTGACAGGAACAGATCGACAACGAAGAGTGGCGCAGGTGAGGCAGTCCAAATTCAGGGCTTGCCATGGAGAATCAGGTTTTGTTAACGATTAATGATTAGCGTTCGACGTCAAGGACGAGGGAACGTCCGCCACGGGCCGGTGGCGGGCGAACAGCGAGGGCTTGCCCGAACGCTGAGCACGGCCGGCTGTGCTGGGGACCGACGATGCGGGTACTTCTGATCGAGGACGACAGCGCAACCGCGCAGAGCATCGAATTGATGCTTAAGTCCGAGAACTTCAACACCTACACCACAGATCTTGGTGAGGAAGGCATCGACCTCGGCAAGCTCTATGATTACGACATCATTCTGCTTGACTTGAACCTTCCCGACATGTCGGGGTACGAGGTGTTGCGGAACCTTCGGGTCGCCAAGGTCAAGACTCCGATCCTGATTCTCTCCGGCATGGCGGGCATCGAGGACAAGGTGAAGGGCCTCGGTTTCGGCGCCGACGACTACCTGACGAAGCCCTTCCATAAGGATGAGCTCGTCGCCCGCATCCACGCCATCGTGCGCCGTTCGAAGGGCCACGCCCAGTCGGTGATCACGACGGGCGACCTCATCGTCAATCTCGACCAGAAGACGGTCGAAGTCTCCGGCAGCCGCGTCCACCTCACCGGCAAGGAGTACCAGATGCTGGAACTCCTCTCGCTTCGGAAGGGCACGACGCTCACGAAGGAGATGTTCCTCAACCATCTGTACGGCGGCATGGACGAGCCGGAACTCAAGATCATCGATGTGTTCATCTGCAAGCTGCGCAAGAAGCTCGCAAACGCCTCTTCGGGCAAGAACTACATCGAGACCGTCTGGGGTCGCGGTTACGTGCTGCGCGAGCCGATGGATGGCGAGGAGCGCATCGCGGTCTGACCTGTCCGACCTGTCTGGCGACCTGACGAACGGCCCCGCCTCGGCGGGGCTTTTTGTTGTTCTGCGTCCAAAAAAGCGATCGGAAATCCCATGAGGGGATCAAACCGTGCGATCGTGACCTTGTCGTTTCGGGCACCTGCCCAGCTGCGGTGACCAACGGAAAGCCCGCGCGATCCTGCTCGTGAGATGAGGCCAGATGGCAGCCGAGATCCATTTCGACAACAGCTACGCCCGGCTTCCAGAGCGCTTCGTCGCCCGGGTCAGGCCCACTCCAGTGATCGCACCACGGCTGATCCAGCTGAATCGATCTCTCGCCGAGACCCTTGGGCTCGATCCCGATTGGCTTGCGAGCCCCGAAGGAGTGGCGATGCTGTCCGGCAATGCTGTACCGCCAGGCTCTGAGCCCACGGCAATGGCCTATGCCGGCCACCAGTTCGGCAACCCTGTCCCGCAGCTCGGCGACGGGCGCGCGGTGCTCCTGGGCGAGGTCGTCGGCCGTGACGGACAGCGCCGCGACATTCAGCTCAAAGGATCGGGACCGACCCCGTTTTCACGCCGCGGAGACGGACGGGCTGCCCTGGGGCCGGTGCTGCGCGAGTACATCGTCAGCGAGGCGATGGCGGCGCTCGGCATTCCGACGACGCGGGCGCTCGCGGCGATCCTCAGCGGCGAGGCGGTAATTCGCGAGACTCGCCTGCCCGGCGGCATCCTCACCCGAGTCGCCGCAAGTCACATCAGGGTCGGGACCTTCCAGTATTTTGCGTTTCGCGGTGATACCGAGGGCCTGCGACTCCTCGCCGACCATGTCGTCGCCCGCCACTATCCCGAACTTGCGGAGGCTGAGGGCCGCTACGCTGCGCTGCTCGGAGCGGTCATCGCGCGGCAGGCCGAACTCGTCGCCCGCTGGATGCTTGTCGGCTTCATCCACGGTGTCATGAACACCGACAATATGGCCGTCTCGGGCGAGACCATCGATTACGGGCCTTGCGCCTTCATGGATGCGTATGATCCTGCCGCCGTCTTCAGCGCTATCGACGAGCACGGCCGCTACGCCTACGCCAATCAGCCGCGTATCGCACAATGGAACCTCACGAGGCTCGCCGAAGCGCTCCTGCCGCTGCTCTCGGAGGATGCCGACGCGGCGGTGGCTGAGGCGCAAACGATCCTCGAGGGTTTCGCTCCGGCATTCCAGGCGACGTTCCAGGCAGGTCTGCGCGCCAAGATCGGCCTTGCCACCGAAGAGCCTGACGACATTGCCCTCGTGCGCGACCTGATGGAGGCGATGGCAAACAACAAGGCGGATTTCACCCTGACCTTTCGCGGCCTTTCGAACTCAGCAGCCGATCAGGACGCGGACACCGATCTCGCCATACTGTTCGAAGCGCCGGAGGAGTGCCAAGCCTGGCTTGTGCGCTGGCGGGAGCGGCTCGACCGGGAACCGCGTGAAGGCCGTGAGCGTCGGGACGCGATGAGAGCGGTAAACCCGGCCTTCATCCCGCGCAACCACCGGATCGAGGCCGTGATCGCGGCAGGGGTGGAGCGGGAGGATTTCGGACCCTTCGCCGAATTGCTGGACGTCCTCGCCGAGCCCTTCGTTGATCAGCCGGACCGCGCCGCTTATGCGGCGCCGCCGGCGCCCGAGGAGCGCGTTCTCCAGACATTCTGCGGCACTTGAGCGCCGTGCCGGTCGACGCTTAGCGCGGGTTGGTCCAGGTTGTGACCGGCCGCGGGGTTTCAGCCGCCGTAACGGAAACCGGAGCAGCCCTCTGCGCAATGCGCGCCGGCTCGCGCCCAGACGATGCCCTTGCTCTGGACGCCATGGCGCGAGGACGCCGAGACCGACGTGGACGGGCCGTACGCTCCGAATTCGCACCCACGACACCGCCGACGATTCCGCCGACGACTGCCCCAAGCGGCCCGGCCACCAGGGCCCCGGCAACCGCGCCAGTGCCGACACCGACGGCGGTGTTGTCGCGCGCCAAGGCGTGATGCGGCAACCCGAATGCGCCGACAACGGCAAGATACAGACAAAATCGCTTCATGATCGGCAAGGGGTTCCACGGTTGTACCGCGCCCATGCCAACAGACCGTGACGATATCGGGGCCGGCCCGGCCACGTGCTCCTCATCTCTAGCGAGCCCTGCCGCCGCGTGGTGGCAGGACCCAAGGACCACTATTTTGGCTTGATGAGTTCGATCCCGAGCTGCTTCTCGCCGTTAAAAGCCCAGATGCTCTTGTAGCCGCCTGCGTCGTCCTCGACCAGAAGTGCCGACCCGTTCGAACCGCCGCTGGTGAAGCTCACCGCCATGATCCGTGCATCGCCCACGGCATAGCCGACGTATTTTTCATCGCCAATCACCCAATTCAGCTTGAATGTGTCCTTGCTTGTTTGAGTGATTGTCAAAGATCCAGAGTAATCGGTGTTTGGAGTGCCGTTGTTGCCTTTTACCGAGTACGATCCGGCGCCTCCTGCAAGTGCAGGCAAGCTGAAGCAGAGGGCGAGCCCGAACACGCTCGACCGAAGATAAGCAGACATCATTAAAATCCCCATTGCGCTTCTTGTTTGGCGTGACGCCATTGCGCGATGGCGACCATATGTCGAAGCTCGCGAACGGCGCAACGAGAATACCAGTGAACTGGATCGAGTCGCACAGATCTCCAAAATTTCAGCACTTTGGGCAGCGCATTATACACTTCGGGATATCTGCCCACCAATTTTGACGTCGTGTCCGCGGGAAAAGGTCCGATGCAATACGATCTGGGTTCTGGCATCTGCGAGGGCAGCTTCGCCTTCGGGGGCATGACCCTCGGGACCAGGGCCGACGGCCGATTCCGGCCACGCTCAAGCGTTCATAGGGGGCACAAGGGCACGGTCTTCGCCGTATGCCGGATTGAAACCTGAGCGAGCCTCTACCTGAGTCGCCCTGTCACGGACGAGGAACAGGCTTTCGATCTGCCGGGTTCCTGGCGATGGAATCCTATACCTTCGTCCTCGCAGGCTTCGGCGCGCTCGTTCTTCTGACCGCATGGCTCCCGATGCTCCTGAGACGGATGCCGTTGTCCTTGCCGATCTGCTGCGTCGGCATCGGTGCGGGCCTGTCTCTCCTTCAAGGCGGGGAGAGCCTGACCCTCGAACCGGCGCGGCATGCTGCCCTCATCGAACGTCTGACGGAACTCGTCCTGATCGTCTCGCTAATGGGAGCTGGGCTCAAGCTCGACCGTCTCGTCGGCTGGCAGCGCTGGGCAGTGACCTGGCGAATGCTCGGCATTGCGATGCCGCTCACGATCTTCGCGCTGGCGATCCTTGCTTACGCCCTGCTCGGGCTCGGGCCGGCCTCAGCGCTGCTGCTCGCGGCTGCCCTCGCGCCCACCGATCCGGTCCTGGCGGCCGATGTCCAAGTTGGCCCGCCGACACAAGGGGAGGAGGACGAGATGCGCTTCGCCTTGACCTCGGAGGCGGGGTTAAATGACGGGCTCGCCTTTCCGTTCGTGCATCTCGCCATAGCGCTCGCCGCCGCCGGAAGCTTAGACCTGTCCACCCTCGGCCGCTGGTTCAGCGTCGACGTCGCGTTGAAGATCGGGATCGGCGTTGGCCTCGGAGCACTTCTCGGGCGCAGCCTCGGCTGGCTCACATTCCACCTGCCGAACCCCGCCCGGCTATCGCGGACAGGCGACGGGTTCGTGGCGCTCGGCATCACCTGCATCACTTACGCCCTTGTCGAAGCGGCCTATGGCTACGGCTTCATCGGCGTGTTCGTAGCGGCAGTGACGCTGCGTTCGTCGCATCGAGGGCATAGCTATCATCACACGATGCACGACTATGCCGAAGCGTTGGAGCGCCTCCTGATGATGGTGCTGCTCGTTGGTTTCGGAGCTGCATTGGTCGGAGGCGGCCTGCTTCGCCAGGCGACGTGGGCGAGTTTAGCCTTCGCTCTCCTGGCCATCGTCGTAGTGCGTCCGCTCAGCGGCTGGATCGGCCTACTAGGATCAGGCCGCCCGGCCAGCGAGCGTGCCGTAATCAGCATCTTCGGAATTCGGGGAATCGGGACGCTGTACTATCTCGCCTATGCCTTCAACCATGGGAGTTTCGACCAGACAGAAACGCTTTGGAGCACTGCCTCCCTGGTCATCCTGCTCTCGATCCTCCTGCACGGGATCACCGTTTCGCCGGTACTTGATATCCTGGATCGACGCAGCGGCCGAGATACCCGTAGCGCCCAGATGGATCTCCCGCTCGGCCCGGACCGGTCTTTCCTGTCGTGAAATGTGGCAGCGAGAACTCAGCCGATTCGTTCGGATTTGCGTCAGGTTCGCCCTGCCCTCGTCTGACGACCCGACGTTTCATGCTGTCGACTTGGGAGACCGCGCGGAGAAAATTGGGGCGACCGGTTGAAGAATGTCAGGCGGCGATGCGCGGCTTGACTGCAACCGCGTCGGCGGGTGTCACCACCACGCGGCCGCCGCGACGGGCCTGTAGCGTGCCGCCCTTGGGCACCACGTGCCAGCCCTCCCGACACCCGTCGATGGGTTCGGAGACGACGATAAGACCCGTGTCGGTCTCGCGGTAATACAGGCTTGGCGGGCGCCCGTCGCAGGCCCAGCGATAAGCGGTTAACTCGTCCCCGTCGGTCACCACAGCGGTGAAACGAAGAGGCTCCACGATACCCGAGGCCTGCATCAGGTCGCGCACGGTCGAGAGCGTCTGCGCCATCGCGCCGACCGGGTCTTCGGCGAGGCCGTTGGCCAGGGCCAGCAGGAAGATCGCCTCGGAATCCGTCGTGCCGCGCCGCTCGTCATAGAGCGTATCAGGGATCAGCGCCTCGATCCTGCGCTTGATGCGCGAATAGCCGCCGATCTGGCCATTATGCATGAAGAGGTGGCGGCCATGGGCAAAGGGATGGCAATTGGCCCGCGTCGTCGCCGTCCCGGTCGAGGCGCGCACATGCGCGAAAAAGGTCCTCGCCCGCACCTGCTGGCAGAGATTGACGAGGTTCTCGTCGGACCATGCTGGGCAGACGTCGCGATACAGGCCCGGATCGGTACGCTCGCCGTACCAGCCGATGCCAAAACCGTCGCCGTTGGTCTCGGTCTTCGCTTCTGCCGCGTGGAGCGACTGATGCACGAGGGAATGGGTCGGCGCGCAGACGAGGTCCGTAAGGAAGACCGGTTCACCGCTATAGGCGAGAAAGCGGCACATCGCTGGCTAAACCCCTCGGTCCTATGGCGGCTAGGGACGCTAAAGCAGGACTCGCGCCGCATCGCGAAATCTCTGCCCCGTCGATCCGTTACGATCGGGCTTATCTTATGAACAGGTCGTTAATGCGGCGCAGCATGAGCTTTCAAAACGGAACCTTAGCGACTTTGCGTGGCGAAATGCCAACTGCCGAGCCGGATGCACTGCGTGAGCCGCATGGCCGAGGCCCGGCGAAGACTCTTGTGAGCTGCTTCGTGGCGGAGCAGCATCACGATGTCAGAATCAGCAATCCGACGCCGGACCGTCACCGGACGGTCGCAAATGCGCATCCCGCAGAAAGCGCTTCCATGGATCAGACTTCCTCAAATCGTCCCGTCGCCCTCGTGGTCGAGGATGATGCCGCAATCCGGAATCTTGCTACCGCCGTTCTCGAAGAGACCGATCTCGACGTCATCGCTTGTTCCAGCGCCGAGGCGGCCATCGCCACCCTGGAGCGCGGAGATGTCCGTGTCGCTCTTCTCTTCGCAGACATCCGACTCGGCGGTGCGATGGATGGAGTTGCTCT
Source organism: Methylobacterium sp. (assembly GCF_019745455.1). Classification (GTDB taxonomy): domain Bacteria; phylum Pseudomonadota; class Alphaproteobacteria; order Rhizobiales; family Beijerinckiaceae; genus Methylobacterium. Next base: position 13,606 of record NZ_JAIETD010000001.1, on the reverse strand, counting down.
CGCCGCCACCGTCGAGAAGCGCTGGCCGGAGGTGCGCGTAGTGGTGACGTCCGGCTACGGCGCCCGTGAGGCAACTCAACTCTCCAGTCAGGTCGTGTACCTGCGCAAGCCCTGGCGCGTTCTCGACGTCCTGGTCCAAGCCGAGCACGCGACCTTGGCCGCCAAGGCGGCCTGATCTTTCCAGGAAGCCAACGACAAAAGCCCGCCGCGCATCAGCGCAGGCGGGCTTTTGTATGCTAGTCGACCCCTGAATGCGTCGGCAGGGTCGATGCCCCGCCGGCCGACTAGCTTCAGGCGACGCCGTTGCCGGCAGCGGCGGGAGCGGCGCTAGGCGCGAACGGCGAACCGCCCGGACGACGCGGCGCACCAGCACCGAAACGGGGCTTCGGCTTCGGAGCGGCGATCAGGCCTTCGCGGATCGCGGTCTTGCGAGCCTGCTTGCGGGCGCGGCGAACGGCTTCCGCCTTCTCGCGCGCCTTGCGCACGGAGGGCTTCTCGTAGGCCTTGCGCTGCTTCATCTCACGGAAGATGCCCTCGCGCTGCATCTTCTTCTTCAGCACGCGAAGGGCTTGGTCGACGTTATTGTCGCGAACGAGTACCTGCAACGGTCTAGATCCTCTGAGACGATGTCATGTCTTGTCGAGTCGGCGACGACATCGAGCCTCCCCGCGATCCTGGCGGGGAAACTGAAAAACGTCCCAACCCCCGGGCTCCCGGGGAGGGACATCCGTCAGACAGACTCGAATCGGCGCATCAAACTGCACTTGGCGCAGGCTCATACACCAAGGCTGCACAAGTTCCAACAGCACCCCGAACGACTTTGGGCAATGCCGTCGCGGTGTTGCTCAGTTATGCGACTGGATGAAGTTGCGCACCTGCGGGTAGGCCTGGTTCTCCCATTTCCTTCCAGAGAACACGCCATAATGGCCGACGCCGGTCTGGAGGTGATGACTCTTCATGTGCGGCGCGAGGCCGATGCAGAGATCGTGCGCCGCCATGGTCTGGCCCACCGCGCAGATGTCGTCTCGCTCGCCCTCAACCGTCATCAGCGCCGTCTTTCGCACGCTGCGCATGTCGAGCGGCTCGCCCCGGAATGTGAGTTCGTTCTTGGCGAGCGTGTAGTCCTGGAAGACGGTCTTGACGGTCTCGATATAGAACGCCGCGTCGAGGTCGAGGACGGCGAAATACTCGTCGTAGAAGGTCTCGATCGCCTGCGCCTTGTCGATCTCGCCATTGGCGATATGCCAGAACAGGTCGGCATGCTGCTGCATGTGCCGCTTGGCGTTCATCGAGAGGAAGGCCGAGACCTGCATGAAGCCGGGATAGACCCGGCGGCCCGCGCCGGCATGACGCGCGGGCACGGTGGCGATGAGGTTCTTCTCGAACCATTCGATCGGCTTGGAGGTCGCAAGCTTGTTCACGGAGGTCGGGCTGATACGGCAATCGACCGGCCCAGCCATCAGGGTCATGCTCCGCGGATACGCGGCGTTGCGCGTCTGTGCCATCACGGCGGCGGCGGCGAGTGTCTGCACGGCGGGCTGGCATACCGCTACGACATGGGCGCCCTCCCCCATCGCCTCGAGGAAGGTCACCAGATGGGCGACGTAATCGTCGAAACCGAAGGCACCGGCCGAGAGCGGCACGTCGCGGGCATTGTGCCAGTCGGTGATGTAGACGTCGTGATCCGGTAGCATCGTCTTCACGGTGCCGCGCAGAAGCGTCGCAAAATGGCCCGAGAGCGGGGCGACGACGAGCACGCGCGGCTGTTCGCTGGCAATGTCCTTCCTGAAGCGCAGCAGCGTGCCGAACGGCGTCGCCATCACGGCTTCCTCGGTGACGGGAACCTCCCGGTTGCCTACGAGGACGGTCTCGATGCCGTAGGAGGGACGCGCGAAGGTCAGGCCCGCGCGCATCATCATCCTGGCGCCGGCGGTGAACCAGTTCAGCGGCTCGCGGTATCCGGCACCGCGCCAGGGCGCCAGGGCGTCGTTGACGAGCCGTCCCCAGGAGCGGGCTTGTGAGGCGAAGTCCGACTGGACCTCGAAAGCGTCGTAGATCATGGGACCGGGACCTCTACGCGTACGATCGAACGCCGAAACGCCCGCCCCGACCGGGCTATTCGGCCCATCTCGATCATCCAGCCGTCCCATGGCAGCAGGCTGATCCACACCCGGACTTAACGCAACGGGTGTTAAATACGATCTCGCCTCGCTGTGGTGCCCTTGCATCAGATCGGTCCATTCCCGGCCCGTTCCGTGGAGCCGGCGCCGTTGATGCAATGGATGCGCCGCGTCTCGATCGGCCATCGGCCAGTGTTCAGCGTCGGCACACGGCATGAGAATTGGATCGCCCGGCTCGACGGACCCATCCGCTAAGCCGCGAACGCTTCGACGGTCGGCGGCGAACCCTGAGGAAAACCTCGATGTCAGCCGCGACGCTCACCATTTCGAGCCGCAACTATTCGTCGTGGTCGCTGCGGGGCTGGCTGATCTGCAAGATGTCGGGACTCGCTTTCGAGACCGAGCTCCTCTCAGGCACTGACGCCTCGACGCGGGCCGAGCTTCTGCACTTGTCGCCCTCGTTCTTGGTGCCTCGCCTCCAGCATGGATCGGTCTCCATCTGGGATACCCTCGCAATCGCCGAATACCTGACCGAGGTCCTGCCGGCCTCCGGGCTCCTGCCGGCAGACGTCGCCATCCGGGCTCATTGCCGGTCGATCGCCGGCGAGATGCACGGCGGCTTCATCAACCTGCGCTCTGCGCTGCCGATGAACCTCAAGGCCAGGCACGAGAACTTCAAGATCTTCAACGGCGCCAGGGGAGACATCGACCGGATCGTCACGATCTTCGAGGATTGCCTCGCTCGCTACGACGGCAGTTACCTGTTCGGAGATTCGCCGACGGTGGCCGACGCCATGTATGCCCCGGTCAGTACGCGCTTTCGCACGTACGACGTTCCACTCCCGCCCAAGATCGCCGATTACCGCGACCGCGTCCTTGCCTGGCCGCTGATGATGGAATGGGCAGACCAGGCCCTGGCCGAGCCCGACGAGATCGAAGAGCTCGACATGGAGTTCTAAAAAGACGCGGCAACACTCCGTGACGCAATTCCGGTGGGAAAGGCGTTTCGACGAATGCGGGGCGGCGCTCAGCTTCGCGTGACCTCGGGCGTGAACAGATATCCACCCGAACGGATGGTACGGATGATTTCCGGATTGCGCGGGTCGGTCTCGATCTTCTGGCGGATGCGGCTGATCAGGACGTCAATGCTGCGCTCGAACGGACCCGCCGCCCTGCCCTGCGTCAGGTCGAGGAGTTGGTCCCGCGACAGGACGCGGCCCGGCCGCAGGCAGAGCGCGTGGAGGAGGTCGAACTCGGCGCCGGTGATCGCCACCCGTACCTCGTCGGGACTGAGGAGCTGGCGCAGCGAGACGTCGAGGGTCCAGCCGGAGAAGCCGAGGCGCCGGACACCGTCGTCGGCTGCTGCCTCGGCCGCCGTTCCGCGCCGTAGGATAGCGCGGATGCGGGCGAGAAGTTCTCGCGGGTTGAACGGCTTGCCGAGATAATCGTCGGCTCCGATCTCGAGACCGATGATCCGGTCGATCTCCTCCGCCTTCGCCGTGAGCATCAGGATTGGGACCGTCGAACTCATACGGATTCGCCGGCATAGGCTGAGTCCGTCCTCGCCGGGCAGCATCAGATCCAGGACGACGAGATCGACGCGGGAATCGGCGAGGCGCTTGTCCATCTCTCGGCCGTCGCCGGCAAGCGTCACCCGGCACTCGTTGGCGCGAAGGTAGCGGGCCACCAGGGCGCTGATCTCGCGATCGTCCTCGACGACGAGAATGTGTGGCGTGGCCGGGTGGGTGGCGCTCATGGGTGGCTCGAACAATACCGATATGGAGGCGAGCGTTATGACGCGCCGAGCATGGATGTTTGAAGGGTCTCGCACGCGCCGATTTGTAACCCATCGTTTCCCCACAACCGACAAGCCATCAGCAAGGCACCTGCCCTCATGAAAAGCGGATGCGTGGTGGCGAACGCATTGCCGGCGGTCGCCCGGATTCTTATGTCGGCTCTGACGCCGAACCTTCCTCGCCTCCGAGGGAAGCGGCGGTTCCGCGAAACCGGGAGACGATGATGCCCCCCTCGAACCGCCTCTTCGATGAATTCGCCCGCTTGGCCACCGACGCCGCCGGAGCTGCACAGGGCGTGCGCCGGGAAGCAGAGACCGTGCTCAAGGGACAGATCGAGCGCCTGATCCGCGACATGGACATCGCCTCGCGCGAAGACGTCGACGTGCTTCGCGACCTCGTGGCGGCCCTGCGCAGCCAGAACGATGCCCTCGCCGCCCGCGTGGTCGCCCTCGAAGCAAAGGCATCCGGTGGGTCGGCGGGCGCCAAGCCGACGCCCGAAGCGCTCTGAGTCATTGTGACGCAAGGCTCTCCGAAGGGGTTCTTCCCCTTCGGAAATTGTACACAGGAAGGAACGGTGGATGGTCGGTTTCCTGTTCATCGCCGCATCGGATGGCTTTGAAACGCGAGTCCGGCCCGGTCTATAGTCGGTAACGTACTGATTCGCCGAACCGACCAAACCCATCGTGACCGCCTAAGCTTTCGGATCTTTCATCTGGATTTGCACTGCATTTTACGTGGTGCCGCGCAAATCGATGAGCCACGAGCGGATGGTCTCATTTTGTCTCGACGATCTCTCGAGATCGCCATTGTGGACCGCCATGACATTCCTTCACGTCGAAGCTTACGATCGGAACGAGCATCCCCTCGATACTGTCGAGCGGCTCGCCTCCCTGCGCGATTGGATCTTCGACCGGGCCGAGACCGACGAGATGTCGGTGGCTGTGACCGGACGCTGGGCCGACTACCACGTCGCCTTCACCTGGATCGAGGATGTCGAGGCCCTTCACGTGGCCTCCGCCTTCGACATCAAGGTACCAGAGCGGCGGCGGACCGAGGTGCTCCACCTCGTCTCGCTCATCAACGAACAGCTCTGGGTAGGACATTTCGACTTGTGGTCCACGGACAACGTCGTGATGTTCCGCCATTCTCTGCTCTTGACCGGTGGAGCCGCTCCGACGCAGGCGCAATGCGCGATGATGCTAAAATCCGCCGTCGATGCCTGCGAGCGCTACTTCCAGGCCTTCCAGTTCGTGCTCTGGGCCGGCAAGCCGGCCCGCGAGGCCCTCGACGCCGTCCTGTTCGAGACCGAGGGCGAGGCCTGACAGGCACCGCACCGATGCTGCCCCCCTCACTGACCCTCGTCGGCGCCGGCAAGATGGGCGGCGCCATGCTGGCGGGCTGGCTGCGTGCCGGGCTCGACCCGGCTCGCACGATCGTCATCGATCCCTTACCGAGTGCGGAGGCCGGGGCTTTGTGCGGGGCACATGGCGTCGCGTTAAATCCGTCCGCGCCAGCAATTTCCGATGTCCTGGTCGTTGCGGTGAAACCGCAAGGCCTGTCCGAAGCCGTGCCTGCTCTCGTGCCGCTCATCGGCCCGAACACGCTGGTCATCTCCATTCTTGCCGGAAAGACCATCGCCGATCTCTCCGCCCGCTTGTCGGCACCGGCCATCGTGCGAGCGATGCCGAACCTCCCCGCCAGCGTCGGACGCGGCGCCACCGGCGCGGTGGCAAGCGCCGCCGTCTCATCTCGGCAGCGTGAGCAAGCCGATGCCCTTCTTGCTTGCGTCGGCCTCGTTGAGTGGCTCGATGAGGAGGCCCTGATCGATGCGCTGACCGCGGTCTCGGGCTCAGGGCCGGCCTACGTCTTCCACCTCGTGGAGGCTCTGGCCGACGCCGGACGCGCAGCGGGGCTGCCGAGAGAGATGGCAGACCGCCTCTCCCGAGCGACTGTGGCGGGCGCGGGCGCCCTCCTCGACGCCGATCCGCGCGAGGCGGCACAGCTGCGCAAGGACGTGACTTCGCCGGGTGGAACGACGGCGGAAGCCCTCGGGGTGCTCATGCGCGAGGACGGCCTCGCTTCTCTGATGCGTGAGGCCGTGGCAGCGGCGAAACGTCGGGCCGGCGAATTGTCGGACTGACACCTCCATCAGGTCACTTCGTCTCCGTCTTCCTTCGCCTCTCTGCGTCGCAGCCCCTAACGGGATACGCCGCGCCACATTAAGTGACGGGGCATTGAGGAGAGGACCGGACAGCCATGGACGACGATCACACCTCGCTCCCGAATATGGATGCAGAACCAGCCCAAGCCGAGCCCGCCAAGAAGGTCCTGCCGCGCAAGGCCGCAGTCGAGGCGCTCATGCGGCTCGCCGCCGAGCAGCCGTGGAATGACATCGAGATCGGTGACATCGCGCGGGAGGCGGGACTGACGCTGGCCGAGTTCCGCGACCTGTTTCCGTCGAAGGGCGCCGTTCTTGGCGGCCTCTCCAGGATGATCGACCGCAAGGTGCTTGAAGCCGACAACAGCGATCTTGCCGAGGAGCCGACCCGCGAGCGCCTGTTCGACGTCCTGATGCGCCGCCTCGACGCCATGACGCCTTATAAGCCGGCCCTGCGCCGGATCTCGTATGCCCTGCGCGGCGACCCGCTCTCCATGCTTGCGCTCAATGGCGTCGCCCTGAATTCCCACCGCTTCATGCTGGCTGCCGCCGGCATCAACACCGAAGGGCCACTTGGTCGGCTCAAGCTTCAGGGCGTCGTCATCGCCTTTGCCCGTACGGTCGAGACCTGGTTGGACGACGACGATCCGGCCCTCGCCCGCACCATGGCGCGGCTCGACAAGGAAATCCGCAACGGCGAGCGGTTCATGGAGCGTGCCGAGGATGCGCGGCGGCTCACCGCCCCCTTGCGCGCCATTACGCGCTCCCTGCTCGAACGCCGCCCGCGATCCCGGTCCAGCGCCCGCAACGAAGATGACGGCAATCCGCTCGGGGGCGACCCGGCCGCGGCGATCTGATCGATCGCCTCCGGCTCAAGGATCGACCCGTCGCAGGACGAAGGTCGTCCCCACCTCGGGGTCGCGGCGCCAACGCCCCTCCCCTGCCGGCACCAGCTCGACGGCATGGCCGCGCTTGGCTCGAAGCGTGATCCGCCCCTTGGCGGCGAGCCAGGCAGCCGGGTCGAAGACGAGGATGCCGTTATCGCGGCATCCGTCGAGAAGGCGCACGGGCGCGGGCTTCTCGGCCTCGCCGGGCTGCAGTTCTACGCGGCAGACGTCCTGATCCTTGAACCGGTCGAGGGCGTAGAGGCCGGGTTGCGGCAGCGTCTGATCCGTCGCCGCACTGGCCGGGCGCGCCAGCGGATCCCTGGGGCCTGACGTTGTCGGATTCGGCGTAGCCGCCTCGGCCGCTCCCGGCGAAGCGATCTGGAGGGGGACGAGGCTGTAGCTCTCCCCGGCTTCCGGCGACGCCGCGAAGCTGCGCGCGTCGGGGCGCGGCTTGAAGGCGAGAACCGGGCGCACATCCTTGTCGACCAGTCGAACCGCCTCCTCCGTGAAGAGCCATCCGGCGATCCCGTTGAGGATCGGCAGCGCCCGCCGGCAGCCGGCGGGGAAGCTGAGCTTGCGCCCGGCCGATCCGCTGGCTTCGGTGAGGGTCAAGACGCAGCGCCGGCTGGTCCCGTCGCGCGAAAGGTCCCAGGTACCCGGCACGCCCGAGAGCGTCGTCGGCAGGCTCGGCATGAAGGACGAAGCGGCGGGCGTATCGGACGGCGGCGCGGACTCCTGCGCCTTCGCCATGGAAGCCAGTCCGGCAACGAGGAGCGCCGGTCCGAGCCTCAGCGCTACGATCCTGCGGAGGCGGCTCATGTGCGGCCCTTCCAGGGTGTTTCGGGCACCGGCGTCAGCGGTCCGCGGCCGTCGAACCACGAGAGCAGGTTATCGACGACGAGCTGTCCCATCGCCGCGCGGGTATGGTGCGTTCCTGAGCCGACATGCGGCAGCAACACGACCTGATCGAGTGCCACGAGCTCGGGCGGCACCTGCGGTTCATGCGCGAAGACGTCGAGGCCGGCGCTCAGTATCGTCCCATCCTTGAGAGCCGCCACGAGTGCTCCCTCGTCCACGACGCTCCCGCGGGCGATGTTGATCAGGATGCCGTCGCGCCCCAGGGCGGCGAGCACGGCAGCGTCGACGAGGTTCCTAGTCTCCGCACTGCCCGGAGCGACGACGATAAGGACGTCGACGGCCTCAGCGAGACCGAGGAGCGTCGGGTGATAGGCATAGCCCACGCCTTCCTGTCGGCGCCTGCCGTGATAGGCGATCTCGACCCCGAACCCCTGAAGCCGCCGGGCGATGGCCCAGCCGATCCGACCCAGCCCGAGGATTCCGACTCGCCGGCCGCGCAGGGTCGTGGTGAGGCGGAACGAGCGCTCCGGCCAGCGCCCGTCGCGCAGGTGGCGATCGGCCTGCGGGATCTGCCGGACGGTCGAGAGAAGAAGTCCGAGCGCCAGATCGGCTACCTCCTCGTCGAGAACGCCGGGGGTGTGGGTCACGACGATCCCGCGCTCGGCTGCCGCCGCGACGTCGATCGTATCGTAGCCGACCCCGAAGCTCGCGATCACCTCCAGAGCCGGCAGTCGCGCCAGGAACTCCGCGTCGACCGGCGCTTGCGACGCCGCCGCGATGCCGCGGATGCGCGGGCCGATCTCGCCGAGGAATGCGTCGCGGCCCTGCGCCTCGTCGAGCCGGTGGAGCCTGAAGGCGCCGGACAACGCCTCGATGACACTCGGCTGGATCGCCTTGGGGAGCAGAAGGTCGATCGGCTCGGCAGCTGTCACGTGGGACTCTCTTCGGATCTCTCTCGGGCTGTCGGGCGATCTAGGCAGGTGTGGCCGGCGGGTCCAGCGCAGAGGCGCGATGCAGGCAAATCCGATCGGCCATGGCGCCGGCGCATCGGTCCTGCCACTTCCGAAACCGGCGGGGAGTCACTACACCAGGTATCTAACCTCTTCCCCGCACGAAGAAAGCCTGACGTCAGCACCATGACCGCCCCGCGCACCCTCTACGACAAGATCTGGGACGACCACGTCGTCGATGTCGAGCCCGATGGCACCAGCCTCCTCTATATCGACCGTCACCTCGTCCACGAGGTGACGAGCCCCCAGGCCTTCGAAGGGCTCCGCGTGGCCGGCCGAAGGGTGCGCCATCCCGAGAAGACGCTGGCCGTCGTCGACCACAACGTCCAGACCTCGGATCGAAGCTTCGGCATCGAGGACCCGGAGAGCCGCATCCAGTTGGAAGCGCTGGCCGAGAACGTGCGCGACTTCGGCATCGAGTTCTACGATGCGCTCGATCGCCGCCAGGGCATCGTCCACGTGATCGGCCCGGAACAGGGCTTCACCCTGCCGGGCCAGACCATCGTCTGCGGCGACAGCCATACCTCGACGCACGGGGCCTTCGGGGCGCTCGCCCATGGCATCGGCACCTCCGAGGTCGAGCACGTGCTCGCCACCCAGACGCTGCTGCAGCGCAAGGCCAAGAACATGCGCGTGACCGTCGACGGCACGCTGCCGCCGGGCGTCACCGCCAAGGACATCATCCTGGCGATCATCGGCGAGATCGGCACCGCCGGCGGCACCGGCTACGTCATCGAATATGCCGGCGAGGCGATCCGCGCCCTCTCGATGGAGGGGCGGATGACGATTTGCAACATGTCGATCGAGGGCGGCGCCCGCGCTGGCCTGGTCGCGCCGGACGCCACCACCTACGCCTATGTCGAGGGCCGGCCGAAGGCACCCAAGGGCGAGATGTTCGCCCGCGCCCGCGCCTATTGGGAGAGCCTTGTCAGCGACGACGGCGCCCATTTCGATCGCGAGGTCAGGCTCGACGCCGCCAACCTGCCGCCGATCGTCAGTTGGGGCACGAGCCCTGAGGATGTCATCTCCGTCCAAGGCATCGTGCCGGATCCGGCTTCCATCGCGGACGAGAACAAGCGGCAATCGAAGGAGAAGGCGTTGGCCTATATGGGCCTGACGCCGGGCACGAAGATCACCGACATCACCCTCGACAGAGTCTTCATCGGCTCCTGCACCAACGGCCGGATCGAGGACCTTCGCGCCGTCGCCAAGATGGTCGAGGGCCGCAAGGTCCACGCCAGCGTCTCGGCCATGGTGGTGCCGGGCTCAGGGCTCGTGAAGCTGCAGGCCGAGGCCGAGGGCATCGACCGCGTCCTGCGCGAGGCCGGCTTCGACTGGCGCGAGCCAGGCTGCTCGATGTGTCTCGGCATGAACGCCGATCGCCTAAGCCCGAACGAGCGCTGCGCCTCGACCTCGAACCGCAATTTCGAGGGCCGCCAGGGCCATCGCGGCCGCACCCACCTCGTTTCTCCGGCGATGGCCGCCGCCGCCGCGGTCGCCGGCCGCTTCGTCGACATCCGCGAATGGGGCCAGGGCTGAGCGCAGTCTTCGAAATCCTCATTGACGTCGTGGGTCGCCACGCCTAAACGACCCACGACGTCGCGTTGCCGCGCAACGGACGTGCCCAGGTGGCGGAATTGGTAGACGCGCTGGTTTCAGGTACCAGTCTTGCAAGAGGTGAAGGTTCGAGTCCTTTCCTGGGCACCAATTTTCTGAGAAGCGTCTATCCCTCAGAAACTTAAGCCAGACGAGATAGTTACGCCCAGGTGACCGTGATACATTGGCGTGTCACGAATGCTCTTTCGGCTTGTCCGTCCGGTGAAACGTACCGACTCCTCCCACTCGCAGTTTGCCCAGCGCATCCCTGTCGATGTGCGAGACCGAGCCGTTGGCCGGACGCTGATAATCCCGCAGGGCGCTGGGACCGTTCGCGTTACCATCACCGCTAGAACGGAGGCCATCCGCTTCTCTCTGCGCACCCGAGACCCGAGCGAGGCTAAAGCGCGGCAAGCCCAAGCCTGCGCGTACCTTGAGACCACCTGGGCAGCCTTGCGTACGGACCGCCCGGTCAGCTTGAGCCACCGCCAAGCCGTCGCCCTGTCGGGTCACCTCTATGCCGCGTGGGCAGACGGGGGCGCAGATCGCACCATCGCCGTTACCCACACACCGAATGGTTGGGTGCGAGACCGCTGTACGCCTGACGAAGAGCGGGCCGCTTTCAAGGATCAGGTGAAAAAGCTCGATGCCTCTGACCCGGCCGACCTTGAGCCAACCCTCGGACCAATCATCGACCGCCTCCTCATCGCCCGGAGCATCGCGTCCGTCACAGCCGAGACCCGCGCGGTCCTACTCGGGGAGTTCGCCAAGGCGCTTCGAGACGCCTTCGCCAGCCGAAAGCGAAACGCCAAAGGCGACTTCAGCCCCGACCCGAAGGCGACCCGCTTTCCCACCTGGGAGCCCCCCGGGACGACCCCACCCAAGGCGGCGCCACCGGTGGTCACAAAGACCTCTCTCACGGGGCTCGTTGACGGGTGGTGGGAAGAGCGCAAGGCCGCCGGCCTGAGCCCGAGCACGCACGAGAGCTACCGGAACACGATGGCCGCTTTCGTGGCCTTCCTGAAGCATGACGACGCGAGCCGGGTGAAGGTCGAGGACGTGATCGCGTTCAAGGACCATCGCCTCCGCAGCATCAACCCCCGCAGTGGTAGGCCCATCGCCGCCAAGACCGTGAAGGACAGCGACCTCGCGGGCCTCAGAGCCGTCTTTGGTTGGGCTGTCGATAACCGGCGCTTGGTCGCCAACCCGGCGCAGACCGTGAAGCTCAAGCTCGGGAAGGCCCGCAAGATCCGCGAAAGGAGCTTCACGGACGCCGAGGCTCACGCGATCCTCAAGGCAGCCCGTGCGCACAAGCGCGGGGGGCGCGAGCTACGGGAGACCGCCGCCGCCAAGCGGTGGGTGCCTTGGCTGGCTGCCTACTCGGGGGCGCGTGTGGGCGAGCTTGGGCAGCTCCGCAAGGAAGACCTCCGCCGCGAGGGGACGCATTGGGTCATCCGCATCACGCCCGAGGCCGGCCCCGTGAAGACGAACGAGGCGCGGGACGTGGTGCTGCACTCGCATCTAGTCGAGCAGGGGTTCCCAGAGTTCGTCGCGAAGGCGCGGCCCGGCCACCTCTTCCTCCGGCTGGGCGAGAGTGTGACCGTCGCAGGCCCCCTTCAAGCCCTCAAGAACCGTCTCGCGGAGTTCGCCCGTACCATCGTCACCGACCCGAACGTGGCCCCGAACCATGGGTGGCGGCACCGCTTCGCCAGCTTGGGCCGCGAGGTCGACATGGGGGACCGCGTGATGAACGCCATTCAGGGGCACGCGCCAAAGACCGCCGGGGACCGCTACGGGGAGGTGAACGTCCGGGCCCGGGCAGCGGCCATCGAGAAGCTGCCACGGATCGAGGTGAGCGACACCTGAGGAAGAGCGTTGCAATGCCTATGTCTCTCACCAAACTCGGGCCGCCGGAAGCGGGCTTCATCTGGTCGCGCCTCGTGTTGCAGTCGAGTGAGCTTCTCCGTGCCACATCGCTCGGGAAGGCCGCCGTTGATGACCTCGTATCGGCTTGTGCGGAATGCGCTCATCGCCTGACAGACTGCCATTCGACGCTCGCAAGACTGAGCGCTTACCGCCTGCGGGTGCTCGACGATTGGAGCCGAAATGGGAAGCGAGTAACACCGCTCGTGCATCTTGAGCCGGTCAGGCCAGACGCCGAGAGGTTCCTATACGAAGCTAAGAACTGCCTTCGCGATGCTACCGCGTTTCTCCGCTACGGGTTTGGCTTACCTGTCGATGAAGCCAGCTCCTTCGGTGGCCTTGCGAAGCGCGAGAAAGACGCTGTGAAGCTCTTGCTTCCGGTGGTGGGCGAAGCACACGATCTGATCCGCTTCCTCAGGTCCAATCAGCCGTGGCTTTCCGAGCTGATAGCCATGCGAAATGCTGTCGAGCATCCTGGGGGAAGGAGCGGCAGGTTGATTACCGACAACTTCGTGTTCCCGGCTAATGGACAGGTCAGCCGGCCGCAGTGGTATCGCGATCAGAGCCCGCCCTCGTTGCTCATAGAGGAGGCCGCTGAGCTTTTCGGATTGCTCCTCATGTTCTGTGAGGAGCTGATGGCTTACGTGGCCAAGCACCACGCCGCTTCGCCGCACCTGCGCGTCACCGAGGACCCCGCCGCTCGTGGCACCGAACTGCCTAGGCGTTTTCACATCGTGTTCGACGTGCCGTCCGCCCCCGAGTAGGCGAGGGGATCAACCGTCTTACAGGCCACCCGCTCGGTGCCGATCCTGCGCTTCCCCCCGTGGCGGGGGTCGATGGGACCCGTTCGCAGATTTAGACCACCCCTGTCCTCCCGGGCTTCTCCCGCCGGCCGACCCGATGGCCCCGCCTCGTACCATCATCATGTCGTTGCAACAGACGTTCGCCGCTGAGTCCCGAAGTACCCACGGGGGTCACGCATTTGAGACGTACCTCGTAGAACGCGGCGGCAGAAATTCCCCCCGTACCCGGCCCTGCCCCCCTCCGAGCGCGGATCGAGACCCCCTCCCCTCCCGTTGCCCCTGTCATCACGCACCGACGTTCGTTGATGGGTGTTGACATGCTACTGAGGAGGACTCAGCTTGGTGGCGCCACCGGGAGCGCCCGTCATGACCACCTACGTCGCCTACTGCCGCGTCTCGACCGACAAGCAGGGCCGCTCCGGGCTCGGCCTTGAGGCTCAGCAAGCCGCCATCCA
>NZ_JAIETD010000115.1 GCF_019745455.1 Methylobacterium sp. | reverse complement strand
GTTTTGACCTGATGGCTTTGCGACCCACATTGTAGAGAACCAGCCGTCCTCTTTGTCAGCCTATAATGGCTGGAGCAGCGACACGGCACTTCGTGAGGCCGTCGCGCGCGAGGGAGCCTCGTGGGCGTCCGGCGCCATCGATGCTTATGGGGCGCTGACTGGCGGCGAGCTGGTGGCAGAGGGCTTTGCGGCGAACGAGAACAAGCCAAGGCTCAAGACTTTTGATCGCTACGGGCGCCGAACCGACGAAGTCGAATTCCATCCATCCTACCATCGCCTGATGGAGGCGGCGATGCGGCACGGCGTGAACGGCTTCGCTTGGCGCAATCAAAACCGGGTCGGTGCGCATGTCGCACGTGCGGCGATCATGTATCTTGGGACACAGGCCGACGCCGGCATTTGCTGCCCCATGTCGATGACCCATGCGGCCATCCCGGCGCTTCGCCACGCGCCCGGCCTCGCCGAGAAGTGGATCCCCAAGCTCATCTCGCAGCACTACGATCCTCGCAGCATTCCGATGGAGGAAAAGTCGGGCTGCACCATCGGCATGGGGATGACGGAGAAGCAGGGCGGCTCCGACGTGCGGGCGAACACCACGCGGGCAACCCGTCTAGCGGATGGTAGCTACGAGATCGTAGGTCATAAGTGGTTCTTCTCGGCGCCCATGTGCGACGCCCACCTCGTTCTTGCGCAGGCCGAAGGCGGCTTGTCCTGCTTCCTGGTCCCGCGGTTCCGCCCTGACGGCAGCAAGAACGCCGTTGAGATCCAGCGTTTGAAGGACAAGCTGGGAGACTGGTCCAATGCATCGTCGGAGGTCGAGTTCCGCGGCGCTCACGGTATGCCCGTAGGCAGGGAAGGCCGAGGCATCTCGACGATCATCGAGATGGTGTCGCTCACCCGCCTCGACTGCATGATCGGATCGTCGGCACAGATGCGGCAGGCGACGATCCAGGCAATCCACCACACGCGCAATCGCCGAGCATTCGGCAAACGTCTCGTTGATCAGCCTCTGATGCGCAACGTGCTGGCTGATCTCGCGCTGGAGAGCGAGGCGGCACTGGCGCTCACGATGCGTATCGCCCGTGCGGTCGACGCGAGCGCGAAAGATCAACACGAGGCGGCGCTTGCACGGGTCGCCACCGCAATCGGCAAATATTGGATCTGCAAACGGACGCCGTCGCACGTCAACGAGGCGCAGGAATGTCTGGGAGGCATCGGCTACGTTGAGGAGTCGATCATGCCGCGCCTCTACCGTCAGGCACCCCTCAATTCTATCTGGGAGGGCAGCGGTAACGTTCAATGCCTTGATGTGTTGCGCGCACTGGCGCGTGAGCCGGCGTCTCGCGACGCGCTGTTCTCTGAACTCCGGAGCGCTTCAGGGCTCGATCCTGAGTATGACGCCGTGCTCCGACGGCTTGTCTGCGCCCTCGATGACGCCACGACAATCGAGCACCGGATCCGCTTCGTCGTCGAACAGCTCGCCCTTGCGCTACAGGCTTCAGTTCTGCTGCGGGCCTGTAAGGAGGGCGGAGACATCGAAATCGCGAAAGCTTTTTGTCGGTCGCGATTGGGCGGGAGCCATGGTATCGCGCTTGGCACCCTCGATCCTGAAGCGCCGATCGGCAAGCTGATTGACCGGGCAACCGTATTTGATTGATCGACCGAAGATACTTGATGTCTAGAATGACGCTGAGTTGCATACTGGCGCAACTCGCTGCTTAGTTATCTGTTATACTCATCTTTAAGCCCTGGAGCGTTTTCGGGATCATTAGAATGATATCCTGATGTTGACAATGACTGCTGCGTATTCATCGGGTGTGACAGCGTCGATGGGCGCCCGATGGGAGACCAAAGCCCCTCGACGCTGCGCGGGGCGGCCTTGCGCTTCAGCGCCTCGATATCTTGGTTGGCCGGCCCGTCCAGCACGAACGGCGCGGCGACCCCGGACAGGAGCAAGCTGGCGACGAAGGTCGTCGTCTTCCAATGACCATGCGGCACTGGCGAGCGCAGTCGCCTGCCCAGGGGGAGAGCGCCCGCCCACAGGGGCCATTTCGGTCGAGGTCCAGGTCTTGCTGCTTCGCGCTGCCCGTCGGTTCGTCGAGGAACACGAGGCGAGCAGGATCGGGAATGAGTCGACCCTCGAACCCGGCTTCGCGCGACGCCTTCACGTCCCTCGGTCCTCCTCGGCAGCGTGGGCTGTTCGGCCAAGTCCCTGAAAGCGGACGACCCCAGGCTTGCTAAGGGTCGCAAGCGGGCGCGGCGGCGACGTCAGCGCCCCCTCACCGCGGCCTCTCCAGCTCCCATCTCAGATGCGCGTGCACCGTCGGCCATTCGGGCGCCGTGACGCTGTAGACGCAGGTGTCGCGCAGCGTGCCGTTCGTCATGCGCTGGTGGTGGCGCAGGATGCCGTCGAGCTTGGCACCGAGGCGCTCGATGGCACGCCGGCTCGCCTGGTTCATGACGTGGGTGCGAAACTCCACGGCGAGGCAATCGAGCCGGTCGAAGGCATGCTCCAGCAAGAGGAGCTTGGCCTCGGTGTTGAGGAGCGTGCGCTGGACGCGGGCGGCGTACCAGGTCGATCCGATCTCCACCCGCGGCGCGGCGGCATCGACGTTCATATAGGTGGTCATGCCAACGGGCAGGCCGCCCGGACCGTCGAGGACGGTGAAGGGCATCATGGAGCCTGCTGCCTGGAGGCCGAGGCGGCGGTCGATCTCGGCTGCCATCCCCTCCGGCGCCGGAATAGCGGTGTACCAGAGCCGCCAGAGCTCGCCGTCGCGCACGGCCTCGGCGAGGGCCTTGCCATGGTCATGCGACAGCGGCACGAGTTCGACGTATCCCCCCGTAAGGGTGACGGGCTTCAACGACATCGGCGCACCCTCGCGAAACAGCCCCCTGAGCTTATCCGGAACGCCGTGGGAAGCCGAGCCGCGCATGGGCTTGCCGGGACATCACCCTCACGCCTATGCCCGAAGCCGACCTTGCGGGCGCCGGAGAGCCGCCAAGGCGATGCGAGGCCTCCATCCCATGCCCACCGCTTCCCCTTCGACAGGCCTCGTCGCGTGGATGGCCTCGCACGGCGTTCATTACGGCTGGGTGGTGGCGGGCGTCACCTTCCTGACGATGCTGGTGACCGCGGGTGCGGTCGGCGCGCCGGGGGTCCTGATCCTGCCGCTGCAGCGGGAATTCGGCTGGGACACCGCGACCATCTCGGGCGCGCTCGCCATCCGCCTCGTCTTGTTCGGGCTGATGGGGCCGTTCGCCGCCGCCCTGATGAACCGCTACGGCCCGCGCCGGATCGTGCTCTGCGCCCTCCTCCTCATCACGGGCGGTCTTCTCCTGTCGCTCGGCATGACATCGGCCTGGCAGCTCGTCCTCCTCTGGGGCGTGGTGGTCGGCGTCGGGACCGGGCTCACCGCCCTCGTGCTCGGGGCCACGGTGGCGACGCGCTGGTTCACCCATCGCCGCGGCCTCGTCGTCGGGCTCCTGACCGCGAGCTCCGCCACCGGGCAGCTCATCGTGCTGCCGGCGCTCGCGGCGCTGACCGAAGCGCTCGGTTGGCGCGCCGCGCTCCTCGTCGTCTGCGCCCTCCTCGTCGTCACGGGGCTCAGCGTCCTCGCCCTGATGCGCGACCGGCCCGAGGATCTCGGGCTCCTCCCCTATGGCGAGGTGGCGACGACGGGGGCGCCTCTGCCCCCTCCCCCGAGTGCAGGCGGCGCCATCGCTGCCTTGCGCGAGGCCGCGGCGACGCGGGTGTTCTGGATCCTGTTCGGGACCTTCTTCATCTGCGGCGCCAGCACCAACGGGCTGATCCAGACCCATTTCATCCCGCTCTGCGCCGATTACGGAATCGGGCCAGTTCAGGCTGCCGGCGTTCTCGCCGCCATGGGCGCCTTCGACTTCATCGGCACAGTGGCCTCGGGCTGGCTCTCGGACCGCTACGACAACCGCTGGCTCCTGTTCTGGTATTACGCCCTGCGCGGCATCGCGCTGATGTGCCTGCCCTTCTCCGACTTCTCCATGGTCGGGCTCTCGTTCTTCGCCCTGCTCTATGGCCTCGACTGGATCGCCACGGTGCCGCCGACGGTGCGCCTCACCGCGGCCCGGTTCGGGCGCGAGCGCGCCACCCTGGTCTTCGGCTGGATCTTCGCCGGGCATCAGCTCGGCGCGGCGTGCGCCGCCTACGGCGCCGGACTGTCGCGGGACGTGCTCGCTAGCTATCTGCCGGCCTTCTTCACCGCGGGTGCCCTATGCCTATTCGCGGCCGCCGCGATCATGACGCTGAGGCGGCCGGCTCTCGCGACCCGCTGAACGTCGTCACCCGATGCGCAGGCGGGTGCGCGGCCCGAGCCTTCGCAGGAGCCGCAACAGGTCGGAGCGCGCGAGGGCGACGCAGCCTTCGGTCGGCGGATAGCCGGGCCGGGCGACGTGCAGGAAGATGGCGGAGCCGCGTCCGGGCCGGATCGGCCCGCGATTGTAGTCGATGTCGACGACGAGGTCGTAGAGGCCGTCGCCGCGCCACATCTCCTCGGCGCTCATGCCTGGGCAAGGCAGCGTCACCGGTCGGTTGTATCGCCGGTGCAAGGGCGCATCGCACCAGCCGTCGTACGGTCGCGTCGCTCGGATCGGCAAGCCCGTGGGAGGGCGCGCGGTGAGGTGATCCGGCCGGTAGAACACCTCCCGAAGGCGGAACAGCCCACGCGGGGAGGCACCGTCGCCTTCGCGCTTGACGGTGGCGATGCCGCTTCGGCCGAGCGCGCAGCGAATGACGAGGGGACCGGCGATCAGTTGGCCGCGCCGCGCGTCGGCGATGAGGGGCCGGACCCGAAGGACGGGGAACGTCTTGCGCTTGCGTTCGCGGCTGGGCTTATGGGACCGTCCGGCGGCGAGGGGGTGCGGCATAGGCCGGTCTATGGCCGGAAAAGGCGGGAGGAGCCAGAGCGATCGCGGTGCTGACACACACCTGAAACTTTTCGCGACCGTCTTACGTAAGGGGTCTCGCGCGGGAGCGACAGATTGTGTGCAATCACCTTTTCTCGATGAGCCGACACGATTTCCTCATAGGTGAATTGCCCTACCTAGATAGCGTGGGTGCCTTGGGGAAGAAGGATCGGCACCCATCGACTCGGGCCGACGGAACGCGGTGCATGCGGACCCTCGTCTCGGCTGGGCGATCCTGCGGCGGGTGGCTTGCCGGGTTGCCCTCCACGGACCACACATCATGCGCCTGAGAGTGTTCCCGCCCATGCCGAATGCCTATCGCCTGCTGGTTTGCGACGACGATGTCTCCCTGCGCGAGACGCTGACGGAACAGCTCGATCTTTACGACGAGTTCATCGTCCTGCCCGAGTCCGATGGCGCCTCCGCCATCACGCGGGTTACCACCGACCGCATCGACCTCGCGGTGATGGACGTGCGCCTGCCCGACATGGATGGGCGTGAGGCGGTGCGCGCCATGCGCCGGAGCGGCTATCGCGGCCCGGTGATCATGCTCACCGGACAAGCCTCCGAAGAGGACACCGTCGAGGGTCTCGAGGCCGGCGCCAACGATTACGTGACGAAGCCATTCAAGTTCGCGGTCCTGCTCGCGCGGATCCGCGCGCATCTGCGCAGTCACGAGGCCAGCGAGGACGCGGTCTTTCAGATCGGCCCCTACATCTTCCGGCCCGGCGCGAAACTTCTCGTCGGCGAGCGCGGCTCGAAGATGAAGCTCACGGAAAAGGAGACCGCGATCCTGCGCTTCCTCTACCGCGCCGGTCGCGAGGTCGTGGGCCGCGAGACGCTTCTCGCCGAAGTCTGGGGCTACAACGCCCAGGTGACGACCCATACGCTTGAGACGCATATCTACCGGCTGCGCCAGAAGATCGAGCCGAATCCGGCGCTGGCGGCGATCCTGGTGACTGAGTCCGGCGGCTACAAGCTGTTGCCCTGATCGGGGCGGGAGCCGGAGGAGGCGCTGCAAAGAGGATGCGATCCGGAGGAACGTGACCTGAGGAACGTGACCCAAGGGAGGTCCAGCGGAAGGATCCTTCAAAGCGGCGCTCGACGGCTTTTGGAGTGACCCGATGCAAGCATAAGATGCTAGAGCAGCGTTCTGGATATCTCATCCAGAACGAATCTTCGGCAGACCGATCGGGACAGGGACCGGGAAGGCATTGGGGCTCGACGACGACATCGCCATCCTGGCCGCTGCGCCCCTATTCGGGTTCATGAGCCGCGACGCCCTGCGTCTTCTCTCCTTCGCCGCCGAGAGGCGCAGCCTTGCGGAGGGCGACGTTCTGTTCTCCCGCGATGAGCGGGCCGATGGTGGCTTCGTCGTGATGGCGGGCACGATCGAACTCGTTCCGCGCCAGACGGATGGCGAGCCCGTCACGATCGGCCGCTCCGGCCTGATCGGGCAGCTCGCCCTTTTCCTGCGCGAAGCTCGCCCGACCGAGGCCCGCGCCAAGACCGCGGCGGAGGTCATGCGAATCAGCCCTACCCTGATGCGCCGCGTGCTCGAGGAGTTTCCCGACGCGGCGGAGGCGATCCGCGCCACCCTCGCCGACGACCTTGCGGCGTTCGTCGCCAGCCTCGACGGAGTTCGGAGCAAGCTGGATGCCATCGAGATCGCGGCCGCCAAGCGGAATCGAGCGTCGTAGCACCTCAGGCAGCTCCCGGTGGACGCATCGCCGTCAACCTGTTCGCGGGCGAGTTCCGCGCCATCGGCGAGCCTTGCCTCGACCACGATGAGCGCTACCCCGCTCCGGAGAGTTCATCCGGTTTCTGGGAGGCATCTGGAGGCAGGACGATGTCACATTCCCCGGCGACAGCGACCGGTACGCCCAACTGCACTATGGAGCCGAAGCCGGCCGACCGCAGCCTGAGATCTTCCAGGGCGGCTCGTTGCGGCCAGCCCGCAAGATGCCAGCCCGCGTCTCCGACGGGTACGTCACCAACGGCAACATGCCGTTGGGCATCAAGGCTCGGATCGTCGTCGACGCCCAGCCCGTGCAAATGGCCGCGAGCGCCCCGCCCTTTCATGTCTGGGGCCGAGAGCGTATGCGACGAGGTGACAGGGCGGGACGGCTTTTGTAAGCACGGCCGCGTCGTTCGCCACCGGAAGCTCACATGTCACACGCCGACCTCGCCCAGACCATCGAGACCGCCTGGGAGGATAGGGCGACCATCGATTCCGGCACCAAGGGCGCCGTGCGCGAGGCTGTCGAGACGGCCCTCGAACTCCTCGATTCCGGCAAGGCCCGCGTCGCCGAGAAGGCCGGCGAGGAGTGGCAGGTCAACCAGTGGCTCAAGAAGGCGGTGCTCCTCTCCTTCCGCCTCAACGACATGGAAGTGATCCATGGCGGCCCGGACGGGGCGAACTGGTGGGACAAGGTGCCCTCGAAGTTCGACGGCTGGAAGAAGAAGCACTTCCGCGAGGCGGGCCTGCGGGCGGTTCCGGGCGCCATCGCGCGCCGCGGCGCCTACATCGCCTCGGGCGTCGTCCTGATGCCGTCCTTCGTCAATCTCGGCGCCTATGTCGACGAGGGCACGATGGTGGATACCTGGGCGAGCGTCGGCTCCTGCGCGCAGATCGGCAAGCACGTGCACCTTTCGGGCGGCGTCGGGATCGGGGGCGTGCTCGAGCCCATGCAGGCGAGTCCGACCATCATCGAGGACAATTGCTTCATCGGCGCGCGCTCCGAGGTAGTCGAGGGCGTCGTCGTCGGCGAGGGCAGCGTCCTGTCGATGGGCGTCTATATCGGCGCCTCGACCAAGATCGTCGACCGCGCCACCGGCGAGGTCTTCTACGGCCGGGTGCCGCCCTATTCGGTGGTGGTCTCGGGCACGATGCCGGGCAAGAAGCTGCCCGACGGCTCGCCGGGGCCGGGCCTCTACTGCGCCGTCATCGTCAAGCGCGTCGATGCCGGGACGCGCGCAAAGACCGCGATCAACGAGCTTCTCCGGACCTGAAGGACGGCTTCCCGGAACCGCCTGCGACCGGATACGATACTGGCATGGTCGATCCGGTTCTTTCCGCGCGCAACTTCAGTCTGACCGTCGGCGGGCGGCCGATATCCATGCCCTGCGACGTGGTCGGCAGCGGGCCGGATGCGCTCATGCTGCCGGCTCTGTCGTCGATCTCGGCCCGGTCGGAGATGCGGCCGCTGGCCAAGGATCTGGGCCGCGACTTCCGCTGCCTGATCCCGGACTGGCCGGGATTCGGCAACCAGGCGCGCGTGCGCGTGCCGATGCATCCGGAGACGATGCACGCCTTCCTCGACGCGTTGTTCGTCACGAAGCCCGGACCCTACGCCATCGCCGTCGCGGCAGGGCACGCAGCCCCCTATCTCATCGCCGCCGCACGCCGGCACCAGGGCTTGTTCAAGGCACTCGTCCTCGTCGCGCCGACCTGGCGCGGGCCGCTGCCGACGGCGATGGGGCGGGAGCGAAGCGGGTTGTTCAAGGCCCTACGCCGGGCGGTGGAGCTGCCGCTCCTCGGCGATGCCCTCTACCGGATCAACATCAGCCGCCCGGTGATCGGCCGGATGATGCGGGCGCATGTCTATGCCGACCCCGACCATGTCACGCCGGGGGTGATCGCCGACAAGCACGCCGTGACGCGCCAGATCGGCGGCCGCTTCGGCACCGCCGCCTTCGTGACCGGCGGGCTCGACCCATGCCAGAGCCGCGAGGAGTTCCTGTCCCTCTTCGCCGCCCCCGGCCTGCCGCCCATCCTGGTGCTGCGGCCCGAGCGCGCACCGCGGCGCTCAGGCGCCGAGATGGATGCCCTCGTCGCCACCGGCCGCGTCAGCCGCGAGTCTGTCCCGGGCGCGCTCAGCGCTCACGAGGAATATGCCGGGGAAGTCGCCGAGGCGATCAGGGCCTGGATCTGAGGCGAGCAGACGGTAGGCCTGCGCGACTGTCTGCCGGCAAACGAACGGCGCCTCAGCGTTTGGACGGGCTTAGCGTCCCGAAACAACACCTCGCGGCGCGAGTTGTCGGAACACTCATCATTCCCTCATAGGCGAGGACGTCCATAGGCGTCTCGCGGAAGAAGGAGACGATTCATGGCCAAGGCCGACCGACATTCCATGGGTCCCGGCGCGCAGGGCAAGGGCACCGGAACGGGCGCGATGACCGATCTGCCCGAGGGAATCCTCGAAGAGAACATGGTGCTGAGCAACCGCGACAAGTCGCGGCACGGCGACCAGCGCGGCCTCGACAGCAAGACGGTGCAGACCGAGCAGTACCACGACCATGCCGCGAATCGTGAGCTTCCCGTCGACGAGATCGAACACGTGGCATCGGGAAACACCACGGGCCTCGCCAGCCCGAAGACCGACATGTCGGGAGACGAGAGCAGCCTCGCCAGCCAGAACAAGGGTTGAGGGGAGCATCGAGGAGAGCTGAAACAGCCCATCACGTGCGAGGCGGCGTCAGTCGTCCGACGGACAGAGGAGCGATCTCTCGTGGCACCAGTCGATGACAAGCCGAGCCCGGTGCGGACGAACCGCTACGGCCTGATTGCGGCCGGGCTGCTGTTCCTCGCCCTCGTGGCTTACACGATCTACTTCGTCTCGATACCAGCGCCACTACCGCCGCAATGATGCGAGGCGGAACCAGGCCCCTTCGAGTGGGCTCGGCGCAACCAAGCGATCCGTGGGCCCGACGATGCCCTCGGACCGCAGATAGCAAGCTGAAGGCTTATCCGCCGATAGCGCCGCGCTTGAAGCCGAAGCCGGGCACTTCACAGCCGCAGGGCGCGTTGTAGGGGGCCGGCCGAGCCATGCAATTGCCGCGGGCGGTGACGCAGACACGACCGGCCGGCAAGCCGCCGCCACGCTCATGGCGATCCTCACGATACCGACGCCGCTCGTAGCGATCCTCGTCATAGCCGCGCTGGTAGCGGCGGGGCCTGTCGTCATCATCGCCGCGATCGTACTGGGCCTGAGCCTCGAAGGCCGTGCCGAGGGTCAGGGCGGCTGTCAGAGCAACCGCTCCTGCCAGGATGATGCGCTTCACCGTCGTCTCCAGTCGTTCTTACCGTCGCAATGGACTCATTCGGTAGCAAAACCGACATGAACGGCGTCTGAGATGTACGGCGTGAGCGGGCGTCACAGTTGCCGTGGGCCGGCGGCCTCGCTACCTACGGCCGAACCCTGACAAGCGCCCGACGGGGCGCCCAGCCGGAACGCGACGCCCCCGCCATGGAGCTTCTCAAGCTCGCGGCCCTCGATGCCGAGGACCTCGCCGTCATCTCAGCCCATCTTCAGGATGCGATCCTGCGGGCGGGCGATCTCGCCTATCTCGCCCCGTCGCAACGCTTCGTGCTCGTCGCGCGCCGGTTCGACTGGTCGGCGGCCGAAGGCGAAGCCCCGCGCCGCCGTCTGGCCGGTATCCATTTCGAACGCGTGCTGGCGGTGCGAAGCCGGGGGATCACCCCTGGTGCGAACTCCGATGCGGTCCTCGAACTTCTGGCCATCACCTTCGAGCCGGGCGAAGCCCCGTCGGGTACGGCCACCCTGGTTTTCGCCGGAGGCGCGGCGATCCAGCTCGACCTCGAATGCATCGAGGTGCAGATGAAGGATCTCGGCCCGGTCTGGGAGGCGGAGGGACGCCCCGACCACGCGGCAGCGGAAGCCGGCCGCGCCGTCATCGAAGGACGCAACCCATGATCCGCCTCGATTCGCGTGAGCCCGGCTTCGCGGAGAATTTCGCGCGCTTGCTCAGCGTCAAGCGCGAGATCTCGGAGGATGTCGACGAGACCGTGCGGGGCATCATCAGGGGCGTGATCGAGGGCGCAGACGAGGCCCTCGTGGATTACACGCGGCGTTTCGACCGGCTCGGCGAGAGTTTCGGCGTCTCCTCCTTGCGTGTCACCGAGGACGAGGTCGAGGCAGCGATCGCCGCCTGTCCCGCCGAGGCCCTCGACGCGCTCAAGCTCGCCGCCTCGCGCATCGAGACCTTTCACCGCCGCCAGGTTCCCGAGGACCACCTCTCCACCGACGATCTCGGCGTCACCTCGGGCTGGCGCTGGACGGCGCTCGAATCGGTCGGGCTCTACGTCCCCGGCGGCACCGCGAGCTACCCGTCCTCGGTCCTGATGAACGCGGTGCCCGCCCGCGTCGCCGGCGTGCCGCGCGTCGTCATGGTCGTGCCGATGCCCGAAGGCCAGATGAACCCGCTGGTGCTCGCCGCGGCGAAGCTGTCGGGCGTCGACGAGATCTACCGCGTCGGCGGCGCCCAGGCGGTGGCGGCCCTCGCCTACGGGACGGCGACGATCGCCCCCGTCGCAAAGATCGTCGGGCCGGGCAATGCCTGGGTGGCGGCAGCCAAGCGCCGGGTCTTCGGGCAGGTCGGCATCGACATGATCGCCGGCCCCTCCGAGGTGCTGATCCTCGCCGATTCCCATGCCAATCCGGATTGGGTCGCCGCCGACCTCCTTGCCCAGGCCGAGCACGACGTCGCCGCCCAGGCGATTCTGATCACCGACTCTCCAGAACTCGCGGAGGCAGTCGAAGAAGCGGTGGAGCGCGCTCTCGCGACCCTGCCGAGGGCCGAGATCGCGAGCGCGAGCTGGCGCGATTACGGCGCCATCGTCGTCGTGCGCGATTTCGACGAGGCGGTGCCGCTCGTCGACCGACTCGCCCCCGAACATCTCGAGATCGAGACGGCGGACGCGGAAGGCTTGTCGAGGAAGATCCGCAACGCGGGCGCGATCTTCCTCGGCAGCCATACGCCGGAGGCCATCGGCGATTATGTCGGCGGCCCCAACCACGTGCTGCCGACGGCACGCTCGGCCCGGTTCTCCTCGGGCCTCGGCGTCCTCGACTTCATGAAGCGGACCACCATCCTGCGCTGCGATCCGGATTCGCTGCGCGCGCTCGGGCCGGCCGCCATCGCCCTTGGGCGCTCGGAAGGCCTCGATGGCCATGCCCGCTCCGTCGCCATCCGTCTGAACCTGTGAGGCGGCGATGCCGGACGAGCTGAAGGACGCCAAGGACACCAAGTCCTGCCACCGCCTCGCGGCCGTGACCCTCGACGAGGATTCGATCGGACGCGGCAACCGGGACCAGGAGCACGAGCGCGCCATCGCGATCTTCGACATCCTGGAAGAGAACCACTTCTCGATCCCCGGCAGGGAGGGCCCCTACGCCCTCAACCTCGGCCTCGTCGAAAACAAGCTGTCCTTCGCGATCGCCCGCCAGGGCGGCGAGCCGGTGATGACCCACCTCCTGTCGCTGACCCCGTTCCGCCGGGTGATCCGCGATTACGAGATGATCTGCGAGAGCTACTACAACGCCATCAAGACCGCCTCGCCGACCCAGATCGAGGCGATCGACATGGGCCGGCGCGGCCTGCACAACGAGGCCTCCGAGCTCCTCAGGCAGCGACTCGAAGGCAAAGTCGATCTCGACCACGACACGGCACGGCGCCTCTTCACCCTGGTCTTCGCCTTGCACTGGAAGGCTTGAATGAGTGGCCCTCGACCGGACCCGGTCGAGGGCATCCGCCACAGGCGTGGCGGCGCGCGGTCGCGCTTTGCACCCGCGGCAACCGTCGGGGTTCGTGGGTTATGGAGAGCCGCCCCCTTCCACCGGGACCGAGGTCAGTGAACGGATGGCGGAGGAGGTCGGCCCGGCAAGGAAGAAGCGCGTGCAGTCGGTGCTGTTCATGTGCAACTTCAACGCGGTCCGCTCGCTGGCGGCGGAGGCGATCGCGCGCCACTATTTCGGCAAGTCGACCTATGTCCAATCCGCTGGCGTGCGGGAGGGCGAGCCCGCCGATCCCTTCATGATCGCGGCCCTCGAAGAGATCGGCATCGATGCCTCGCGCCACAAGCCGCGCACACTCGAACAGCTCGAGGAGTGGGAAGGGCTGAACTTCGACCTCATCGTCACCCTGGCGCCCGAAGCCCATCACGCGGCCCTCGAGCTCACCCGCACCAACGCCGTCGACGTCGAGTACTGGCCGACCTCCGATCCGACGATCCTGCAGGAAGCCTCCCGCGACCAGCGCCTCGACGCCTATCGCGACCTGCGCGACGGCCTGATCTTCCGCATCAAGACCAGGCTGAAGGGGTGAGGCGCCTCAGCGAGGTCACCGGGCCGTAGCTTTTCTCCAGGATGCGGGCGACCGCAATCATCAGGGGCTCCACCGTCACGGCCATGTGGTGGCCGTTGGCGTGGATCAGGGTCTTGCCATCCAGCATCATCCCGACATGGCCGCGCCAGAACACGAGGTCGCCGCGGGTCAGGGCGGTGAGGTCGAGAGGGAGCGCGGTGCCGAGGCTGGCTTCCTGCTGGTCCGCGTCGCGCAGGCAAACGATGCCCGCCATCGACAGGCAGAGCTGGACGAGACCGGAGCAATCGAGACCGAGGCTCGTACGCCCGCCCCAGAGATAGGGCGTTCCGACGAGGCGCTCGGCGGTGCCGACGAAATCCGGGGCGACGCGCTCCAGCGGCACGCAATGGCCGGCATGGACGAAAGCCTCCCGGATGAAGATGCCGTCCGACGAGATCCCGCCGGCAAGCCGAAGATACTCGCCCTCCTCCCCTGCCACCGCGATCGTCGCGCCGAGCCCAAGTTGGCCGAGGATCGGCCGCTTCAGGTCGGGAGCCGGATAGGCGAAGGTTCGAAGCGCCGCGACTCGGTGAGTCGGCGCCGGGTCCATCGCTCCCAAAGCGGCGCTCGGCAGGTAACCGACATAACCGTCGGTGCCGAGCTGGACGAAGGAGAAGCCCTCCCACTCCTCGTAGAGCGTGACCGGCTCGCCCATCTGCGCCTCGGTATCGAGCCCGGCATCCCGGCCGGGGCCCCGCCTCAAGGGAGCGGAGCCGGCGACGACACGGCGTGGCTCGCCCTCGACGTAGCGGGCAGCCTCGACCCGGCCGCGCAACCGGCTATCGGCGAGATCGGGCCGGGCGACCATGAGGCGTCGGTCGGTGGTGGTCAGGGGATCGAAGGCCATGGCGCGACTATCCGTGACCGGCGCGGCCTCGGCAACCGGCCTTGAGGTGTCGAACAACTCGCGACACGGCGACGCAGGTTTGTGCCTAAAGTGGCGCCATGGTCCGGCCGGCCTGCCCTGCCGAAGAGCGGGCTTGCCCGATAGGTGCCGTGAAACGAGTCAGTGGCCGGGCATAAACCACGATGCGGAGGGGCCGCGTGCATCGTGTGCAATGCACAAAACGGCCGAGACGTAGTAGGCTCAAGGCCATGATGAGTGCGAGCCGTGCCGTGAAGAAATCCCCGAAGTCGTTCCAGGATCTTCCGCCGATTCGGGTCCGCCGCGAGCCGCCCACGATTCCCGAGGCCGTGGCGGCCGCGCAGGATCTCGCCGACGAGGTCGAGCAGCAGGTCGAGATCGCCGCCGGCCTGATCGGCCTGTCCCTCGACGAGGTTCGCCCGCACGTCATCGCGGCCTCGAAGGCCAAGCCCGAGCGGCAGCCGGAGCGCATCCTGAGCACCGGTACCCAGAACCGCCCGCCGCGCACGGTCATCGTCGAGCGCCGCACCCGGCCGCCGGTGATCGTCGAACGCCGCGGCCGTCCCCTCGACCCGCGGCGCTAAGACCCGGTCACCAGGCCAGCGTCTCGCCCTTGTAGTCGATGTAGACGCAGCCGCCCTGGCCGAGCCGGGCCTCGATCGCATCCGCCATGCCGGTGACGCTGGTGGCGATGTCGAGATCGGCCTCCTGCCCGCCCATCTCGGTGCGGACCCAGCCCGGATGCATCAGCACGGTTGCGAAGCCGTCCTCGGCGTGCCGCAGGGCGAAGCTGCGCACGAGGGTGTTCAGGGCCGCCTTGCTGGCGCGGTAGTTCTCCCAGCCGCCGCTCTCGTTGAGGGCGACGCTGCCGAGCACCGAGCTCATGAAGGCGAGGAGTCCGCCGGGCGCGAGCGTATCGCGAAACGTCTCGGCGAAGCGCACCGGGCTGATCGCATTGGTGAGATAGACCTGGGCGGCAACCTCGCGGGGGACCTCGTGCAGCGGGTCGTGGGCCTGCGTCGCGACGCCGGCGACGACGAAGACGAGGTCGAAGTGTCGGCCGGAGAGCCGGTCGTGCAGGGCGGCGACGGAAGCGTCGTCGTCGATGTCGGCGGTCTCGACGTCGAGGGCGTCGGAGGCGATGGCCGAAAGGCCCTTCGAGGGCGAGCGCTGGGTCGCGGTGACGGACCAGCCGCGCTGCAGAAAGGTCTCGACGAGGCCGAGACCGAGGCCGCGCGAGGCGCCGACGATGAGGGCGGATTTCGGGGCGTTGGCCATGGGAGGTATCCTTGGGGAGCCGGGTTCAAGGTCCCGACTCAGGCTGAAGTCGGGCACCCTCGGGGTGCCGGCAACGCCGCATCGCGCGAGGCAGGTGCGGCGGCGCACCGGCGCTCAGTCGGCGGTCTGCACCGTCCAGGTCGCGTGGCCGATCCCCTTGGCGCGTTCGAGCTCGGCGACCACGGCGTCGAGTTCGCGCGCCTCGACCGCCGTCGCCACCAGGGTCGCCACCACCTCGACGGTGTCCTCGCCGCGCTCCACCACCTCGATCCCGCCGACGGGGTAGTGCGCCGCCTCCAGGCGCTCGACCAGGAGGTCGCGGGCGGGGCCGGCGCCCTCGGCCGCCACCGTGACCTGGACCTCGTAGGTCGCTTCTGTCTGGCTCTCGTCGATGGGGACGCGGTTGATGGCGTTGACGAGCGGCCGGAGCAGGGTGTTGCCGGCGAGCACCGCGCCGGTGACGAGGACGGCCTCGACCGGCAGGTCGGCGCCCGCGAAGGCACCGACGGCGGCCGAGCACCAGAGCGTGGCGGCGGTGTTGAGGCCGCGCACGTTCATGCCCTCCTTCATGATCACGCCGGCCCCAAGGAAGCCAACCCCGGAGATCACGTAGGCGACGGTGCTCACCGCGCCCTTCGAGCCTTCGAGCCGCATGCCGAGATCGACGAAGGCGGCCGCCCCCAGAGCCACGAGGACGTTGGTGCGCAGGCCCGCCGTGCGCTGGCGATACTGGCGCTCGGCCCCGATCAATGTGCCGAGGCCGAAGGCGACGAGTAGGCTGAGGGTGGAATTGAGGGTCTCGGGGAGGGCGGATGGCATCAGGCTCGTCATCCCGCCTCCTTCACGATTGCCGGTGACGTCAGGGTGACGTTCCCCTAGATGAAAAGCCAAGTTGGCGCACGGGCCGGCGCATCTTTGAGCCAGGATCGAACCCCCATGAAGACATTTCTCGTCGTCACCGTCGCGCTTCTCGGCCTCGGTCTCGCTCCGGCATCGGCCATGAGCTCATCGGCCATGAGCTGCTGCGGCGGCAAGGGCATGATGTGCGGCAAGGAGGCCAGGATGGACATGAAGAAGCCTGCCTCGTCGATGCGAAAATCGGCCAAGAACTCCTGCTGCTGCGGCAAGATGGCGATGGGCTCGTCGGGTCACGGTCACCACGGCATGACGCCGAAGCCCTGAGGCTTCAGCTGCGCAGGAATCCGGTCGAGGCGTCGAGCGTCGCGGCCGGGTTCTCTTCTGCGAGGAAATGGCCCGAGGCGACCTGCGTGCCGACCGCGCCTGGCGCGAAGGTGCGTGTCCAGGCGGCGAGCGCCGTCTCTTCGGTCTGATCGAGATAGCTGTCGCCGGTGAGGATCAGGACCGGGCAGGAGATGGTCCTGCCGGCGGACAAGTCCTCCTCGTCGGCCGTCCGGTCATGCGTCGCACCGGCGCGGTAATCCTCGCAGGACGCCCGGATGCGCGAGGGCTCGTTCCAGCTCTGGCGATAGAGGTGGAGGGCGCGCGGATCGAAGGGGTCGAGGCTCTTGGAACCGGACCAGTCGCGCAGCAGCCCCTCGTAGTACGTGATGGGGTCGCGCCCGATCGTAGCCTCAGCGTCTTGGCTGGCAAGGAACCGCCAGTGCGAGAAGGCGCTCGGGCGCGCCTCGATCCGCTGCCATTGCACCAGTGTCGGCAGGATATCGAGGAGGACGAGGCGCGCGATGCGGCCGGGCTCGTCGAGGGCGAGACGATAGCCGACACGGGCGCCGCGATCATGGCCGGCGAGGGCGAAATGGACGTGGCCGAGGCGCTCCATGATCGCCACGACCTCCCGCGCCATGACGCGCTTGGAATAGGCCAGGCCATCGCCCACGGGCGCCTGCGACCAGCCATAGCCCTTCAGGTCGAGGCAGACGACGCGGTGGGTCTTCGCGAGGGCCGGCGCGATCCGGTGCCAGCAGGCATGGGTCTGCGGGAAGCCGTGCAGCAGAAGCAGCGGGGGCGCTTCCTCGGGGCCGCCGATCCTGGCAAAGAAGCGGCCGTCCGGCGTGTCGATCCAGCGCGAGGCAAAGCCCGGAAACAGATCCGCGTTCATCCATCCTCCTCCCCGATCCGGATCAAGCCGCAGTCTTCGGCATCGATCCCGCCGGAGCCTGCTGCTTTTCCGAGAAAACAGCAGCAGGCTCGAGGTCTTCACTTCCGCATGATGTTTTCGTGAAACCGGATTCCGTTTTCCCGCATCATGCTCTGGCGGGCAAAATGACCGACGCGCTTCGATCGCGCGCAAGCGGGATTGACGGAGCCCCCGAGGGGCAGGCACACCCGGAAACATGAGGGTCGACTAAGAACCCCGATCGAGGAGACGCTTGTGATGAACACGACCATCAGAGCCATCATCGCGGATCGGTGCTCGTGAGCGGCGCCGCCCTGGCCGAGCGTCCGACAGCACCCGCCCGCGCGGTCGATGCCGCCCTGCGTGGTCGCATCCTTGCTTTGCGCGATGGCCTCGAACACGGGCTGATCGGCTGCACCGGCCTCGTCGAACGCCTGCTGATCGGCCTCCTCACCGGCGGCCACCTCCTCATCGAGGGCGCGCCCGGGCTCGCCAAGACCCGCGCGGTCAAGCGCCTGTCGGACGGGCTCGACGGCAGCTTCGCCCGCATTCAATGCACCCCCGACCTGATGCCGGCGGATCTGACCGGCACCACGGTCTGGCGCCAGGATGCCGGGACCTTCGAGTTCCTGGCCGGCCCGCTGTTCCACTCGCTTATCCTCGTCGACGAGGTCAACCGCGCCCCGCCCAAGGTCCAGTCCGCCCTCCTCGAATCCATGGCCGAGGGCCAGATCACCGTGGCGGGCATCACTCATCCCCTGCCCGATCCCTTCATGGTGGTGGCGACTCAAAACCCGATCGAGCATGCGGGCACCTTCCCGCTGCCCGAGGCCCAGCTCGACCGCTTCCTCCTCCATTTCGTCGTCGAGATGCCGGACGAGGCCTCCGAGCGGCGCATCCTCGACCTCGTCGAGGGCGAGTTGAACCACCATGCCGAGGCGATGCCGGTGAAGCTTTCCGTGGAGGAGATTCGGGCGGCCCGCGAGGCGGCACTCGACGTCTACGTCTCGCCGGCCCTCAAGGATTATCTCGTCAGGCTCGTCGCCGGTACCCGTACCGATGCGGCGGCGCCGGACCTGCGCGCGGCGATCGAGCACCCGGCCTCGCCGCGTGGCACCCTCGCGCTGATGCTCGCAGGCAAGGCGCGAGCCTATCTCCACGGCCGCGACCACGTCATCCCGGAGGATGTCGCCGATCTCGCCGCAGACGCCCTCGCCCACCGCATCGGCCTGACCTGGCGGGCCGCCGCCGAGGGTCAGACCTCGCGAAAGATCATCCAGGGGCTGGTCCAGCGGGTGCGGGCGCTCTGAGCCTCGCCATGGCATCCACGGCCGCGCCCGATCACGCCAACGACACCCATCCCGGCATCCACCTCTCCGGCGAGGTCCTGATGGGGCTGCGCCACCTTGCGCGGCGGGGCGTCTCGCCGGCCACCCGCACCCTGGCGGGCCTGCCGGGCGGCATCGTCACACGCCGGCGCGGGCGCGGCTCGGAGCCCGACGACGTCCGGCTCTGGTCGGAGGGCGACGATCGCCGCCACATCGACCGCAACGCCACCGCGCGCACCGGCATCCTGCATGTGCGGACCCATCACGACGAGCGCGACCGCGCCGTGGTGCTGCTCGCCGATTTCCGGCCCTCCATGCTGTTCGGCACGCGCCGGGCCCTGCGCTCGGTGGCGGCGGCCGAGGCGCTGGTGCTGCTCGGCTGGCGCATCGTCGGCGATGGCGGTCGTGTCGGACTCGTGGCTGCCTCCGGCACCGAGCCCGTGGTTGTCCGGCCGGCCGGTGGCGAACGGGCGATGACGGCGGTGACCGGCGCCATGGCGCAGGCCCATGCGGCGGCACTCGACCTCACGGGGAACGGCGACCCTCCTCTGACGCCGCTCCTCACACTCGCCCAGGGCCTGCTGCCCTCTGGCGGGCACCTCGTCATCGGCAGCGCTCTCGATGCGCCCGGCGAGGATTTCGACCGGCTGCTCACGGTGCTGGCCGAGCGCCTCTCGATCCGCTTGATTCTGGTGAGCGACGCCTTCGAACGCCGAAGGCCGCCGGGCTTCTATCCGTTCGCGACGCCCGACGGCCGGCGCGGCACGGTTCAGGCGGCCCGCTCGGCAAAGCCCACCGAGCCCGGCATCGACGAGCGCCTTGCCGACTACGCCCGCCGCGGCATCGAGGGCCTGCGGCTCGACGTGGAGGCAGGCCCCGAATCCTACGCGCCCCTGATGGAGCGTCTCGATGCGGTTCTTTGAGGAGGCGTGCCGGTGACGCAGGCACCGATCGGCCTCGAAAACCTGCGCGGCATCCACCTGCCGACCGGGTCAGCCGGCGCGGTCCAGGGCGAGATCGCCCTCGCCATCGCGCTCGGCTTCCTCGCCGCCCTCCTGGTCGCCGCAATCGCCTGGTGGCGCCGCCGCCGCTCGGCGAGTCTCCGGCGCATCGCCCTCGACGAGCTCGCCGCCGCACGGGGCCTGCCGGCCGAGGCGCGGCTCGTCGCCCAGGCTCGGCTGCTGCGCCGGCTGGTGCGCACGATGCGGGGCGAGGGGGCGGCCGACGCCAAGGGCGCGGAATGGTCGGCGACCCTCGACCGGATCTTCGCGACGACCTTCTTCAGCCAGGGAGCCGGCCGGGTCCTCGGCGAGGGCCTCTACCGGCGCGAGCCCGCCGATCCGGCGGCGATCGATGCGGAACTCGGCCGCCTCCTGACACGGATCAAGGCCTGAGCGATGCCGGCCTGGTTCTCCGCCTTCGTCTCGGCCTTCGATCTCGCGAGCCCCTACGCGCTGCTGCTCCTGCCGCTGCCGCTTCTGGCGGCCCGGCTGATGCCGGCCGAGCGGGCTGGTTCAAGCGGCGCCTTGCGCGTCCCGGCCTCCGTGGTGGCCGATGCCGCCCGCGGCGACAGCGTCGCGGCCCGCGGCCGGGCCAGGACCGTCCTGACATGGGCGCTCTGGATCGGACTCGTGGCGGCGCTCGCCGGCCCGCGCCTCGTCCTGCCGGCCCTCGCACTGCCCTCCTCGGGCCGCGAGATCATGCTGGTGATGGATCTCTCCGGCAGCATGGAGCGGCGCGACTTCTCGCTCAACGGCGAGACCGTCTCGCGCCTCGCCGCGGTCAAGAAGGTCGGCACCGATTTCATCCGGCGCCGGGCCGGCGACCGCATCGGCCTCGTCATCTTCGCCAACGAATCCTACGTCGCCGCGAGCCCGAGCTTCGACACCGCCACGGTGGCGCGGGCGCTGGACGATGCCACGATCGGCCTCGTCGGCCGCTCCACCGGCATCGGCGACGGCCTCGGTCTCGCCCTCAAGCGCCTCGTGCCGCAGAATCCGAACGAGCCCGAAGGGCCGCCTGCCACCTCCAAGGTGGTGGTGCTGATGACCGACGGGGCCAACAATGCCGGGCAGACCACCCCGCGCGACGTCGCCGAGCTCGCCCGCGATCTCGGGGTCAAGGTCCACACCCTGGCGCTGGGGCCACGCGATCTCGCGAATGCGGATGGCGAGCAGGACGTGGTCGATACCGAGACCCTTCGCGACGTCGCCGAGATCAGCGGCGGCAAGGCCTTCCGGGTGAAGACGACCGACGACCTCGTCGCGGTCGCCGACGCCATCGACACCCTCGAGGGCGGCCGTGCCAAGGCGCCTCCGGTGCCGCTGCGGCGCCACCTCTGGCCCTGGCCCGCGGCCTTCGCGCTGCTCTGCGCCGCCGGGCTTTTAGCGGCAAGGCGGGTGGCATGAGCGCGTTGGCGGCCTTCGCCCTGTTGCGGCCCTGGTGGCTCGCGGCCCTGCCGGTGGCGGCGTTCCTGGCGCTCCGAGCCGCCTGGCGCTCGGCGCCGCTCGGGGACTGGGCTAAGGCCGTCGACCCGGCCCTGATGGCGCTCCTGGCCCGGCGCGGGTCGGTGCTTGGAGGCCGGCGCCAGGCCAACATCGCCGCCGCGATCACGGCCATCCTCATCGCCCTTGCGCTCACCGGCCCCGCCTTCGAGCGCCCGGATGCGACCACCTTCCGCAACCTCGACGCCACGGTGGCCGTCCTCGACGTCTCGCGGTCGGTCGCGGAGGGCGGGAGCTTCAAGGAGGCCCGCCAGATCGCGCAGGCCGTGGCGGAGGCCGCCGGCACAAGGAGCGTCGCCGTGATCCTCTTTGCCGGCGACGCGTACCTCGCCATACCTCCGACCACCGATCGCGACGCGCTGGGTTCGACCCTCTTCGCGGTGGATGCCGACACGGTGCCGGACCGCGGCAGCCATCCCGAGCGTGGGCTCGCCATGGCGCGGCGAACGCTGGAGGAAGCTGGTGTCATCGCCGGTGACGTCGTCCTCATCACCGATGGCGACGGGATCGGGGAGGCGGCGATCCGAGAAGCGAATGCCATCCGGGCCAAGGGCTGGAACCTGAGCGGGATCTTCGTTCCCTCGACGAAGCCCCTGCCCTCGGGATCGCCGAAACCGGACCGGACCTCCCTCGACCGC
This sequence comes from Methylobacterium sp., assembly GCF_019745455.1. Lineage (GTDB taxonomy): Bacteria > Pseudomonadota > Alphaproteobacteria > Rhizobiales > Beijerinckiaceae > Methylobacterium. Next base: position 100,530 of record NZ_JAIETD010000115.1, on the reverse strand, counting down.
CTCGTGGCCGCTGGAGGCGGCGTGACGGCCGACATCGCGCAGCCCGGCGCGGTGCTCGACCGGGTCGGCGCCAGCACGGCCCAACACCTCGCGGCGAGCGGCTACAGCGTGCTCGCCTTCGCGGAGGTCGGGCGCTGGCTGATCCTGCTGGCGCTGCTGCCAGCCCTCGCTCTGTTCCGCAGGAGTGCCTGATGGCGATGATCGGCAGCGCGGCGACGTTGAGGATACCCCCAGGGTGGACGGCCATCGGCTGGAGGCAATGGGCGCGTTTCGCCGGCATCGCCCTGGCGGCGATCGGGCTCGTCGGCCTCCTGATGGTGTCACAGCCGCGGATCGCGGCCGGGCGCCTGCTGATGAGCCTCGGCCTGCCGGGTGCGGCGGCCGCGATCCTGACCGATCCGGCCTGGCGCGGACCTGCCCTCTACGAAGCGGGGCGCTATGGCGAAGCGATCGAGATCTTCGCCAAGGGCGGCAAGCGCTCGGCCTACAACCTCGGCAACGCGCTGGCGCGATCCGGCGACCTGGAAGCGGCGATAGCGGCCTATGACGAGGCCCTGAGCTACAACCCGCGCGATGCCGACGCGCAGGCGAACCGCTCGCTGATCGCCCGCCTGATCGAGGACGAGAAGGATCCGGGCAAGGGCGGCGGCATCGCCAACGCCACCGCGACCACGGGGGCCCGCTACAACAAGACCGCCAACCAGGACCCGGACGACAACACCCGGTCGACGTCGAGCGGCGAGGGCCTCGCCGGCAACAAGGAGGGCGGCACGACCTCGTCGACGCCGGGCAACAGCAAGGTCGCCCGGCGCGGCAGGGCCGAGCAGGCGTCGGTCGATTCCGGCAAGGGCGAAGCGCGCGGCTCGGCGAGCGACGCGGCCGGCCGCGGCCGTACCGGCGCGGGCTCCGCCATGGTGGCGGCGGCTCCCGAGAAGGAGGTGCGCCGGGTGACGAAGAGCTTCGAGGCGCACGAGATCCGGCCCGACAAGCTCTGGCTCCAGACCCTGCCGGACGATCCCGGCCGCTACCTCAAGCTCCGCCTCAAGGCCGAGCAGACCGTCCGCATCGAGGCCGGCACGGCGGTGCCGGCGGGGAGCAACCCATGGTGATCGGCGTGGTTCGACATGCGGCTGCCGCCATCGTGGCGATCCTCCTCGCCCTCCCCGTCCGAGCCGAGATCGGCCCCGGCGACCTCACCTTCACGGTCACGGCCGAGCGCAATGGCAATGCCGCGCCCTTCTCGCGCGAGATGGTGCTGCTGCGCATCCATGGGGTCTATCGCCAGCAGATCCTGCTCGAGGAGGTGATCCAGCCCTCGCTGGCCAATTTCAGCTGGACGCAACTCGGCCGTGACACCTGGACCAAGACGCGACTGCCCGAGGGCCCTACCGCCATCGCGTTCGACCGGGTCGTGGCGATCTTCCCGCATCATGCGGGCGACTTCACCATCGAGCCCTTCATCCATCGCCTCACCGTCAACGACGAGGGGGTGCGCAAGGTGGTCGACGTGCGCTCGCCTGCGATCCCGCTCTCGGTGGCGCAATGGACCAAGGAGGGCGGAGGCCCCGACGTGAAGGAGCCCTGGTGGCTGCCGGCCAAGGACGTGACCATCACGGATTCCTGGAGCCCCGACCCGGAGACGATCAAGCTCGGCGAGTCCGCCCGCCGCATCGTCACCATCGAGGCGCAGGGCATGATCGCCGAGGGCCTCCCTCCCCGCCCGGTGATGCGCACGCGCGGCATCCTCACCTTCGCCGGACCGGTGACGCGCGAGACCAGCATCACCCCGAGCGGGCCGGTGGCGCGGGCGACCTATCAGTGGGACGTGCAGGCCGGCGTACCCGAGATCATCCCGCTCAATGCCATTATCATCCCCTGGTTCGACACCGTCTCACGCACGATGCGCGAGGCCGAGATCCCGGCCCGCCAGATCGGTGGCGGGCTGCTCGATCGCGAGGAGGACGCCAAGACCGTCGCGCCTGTCTCTCCGGTGATGATGGGGGCGGCGGCCCTGCTGTCGTTCGGGCTAGGCCTCGCCCTCGTGGGCTTCGGCGGGCGGCGAAGCCGGGTGCTGCGCCTCGATCGGGCAGCGCGCCGATCGCTGCGGCTTGCGGCCGATACCCGGAACGCCGCAGGATTTCGCGCCGTTCTCGGAACGGCCCTGCAGCGCCTGCCGGAACTCGGTGACCATTGGCAGGCCGACCCGGCGATCGCACCGCGTCTCTCAACTCTCGACGAGGCCGTCTACGGTCGCGGGCAAGCCACCCTCGACCTCAAGGATCTCGCGATGAGGCTCAGCCGACCGGTACGGATGGCGGTGGCAACCCGGACACAAGCGGAGCGCCTGGCCCCCCTGGATGGACGAGGCGCCTGAATTAACACAGCGTTTACCATGAGCACCTAGCCTCTCGCGACCAGCGAACAGGGCGCTTCTGCCGCCTGCCCGAGGACGCATGTGGCTTTAGCGACGACATCAGGAAGGGCCCGTATCGCGCGTGTTGGGCTCACGACGGCCACCGTAGCCCTCGCCCTCTGCGTAACGGCCGCTTCCGCAGCCGACCTGTTCGAGCGCCGGCGCGGGTTCGAGCAGGGGACGACCGGGCCTCCGATCGCGGTCGAGGTCGAGCCTGAACTCGAACCGCTGCCGCGCTTCTTCCCACGCGAGGGGAGCGACGGGCTCGCCGTCCTGCTGCAACGACCCAAACGCCTCGCCAGACCTTGCCGCCCGCGGCGGGTCCCGATCCCGACCGATGCGCCGGACGACCCGAGCTATGTCGGCTCCACCTACGGCCTCGGAAAACCGAGCTATTACGGCTTCGTGCCGGCCCTGGGCACCGACGACCCGTTCGGGCGCTCGATCCTGCCTTATTGCCGCTGAAAGCCGGCTGGCATCGGCGGGCGCTGGCGACTAGGTGAGGCAGGCCAAGCTCAACGGCTTGAGCCAAGCCGGAGCCGATCCCGTGTCGAACATCCCCGCCCTCCTCCGCTTCGATGCGGTCACCCCGTTGCGGGACGCAACGGCTCGCTGGCGGGACGCCGGCGAGCGCATCGTCCTCGTCCCCACCATGGGCGCGCTCCATGACGGGCACCTCGCCCTGATGGCGCAGGCCCGGCGCATCGGCCGGCGGGTGGTGGCGAGCATCTTCGTCAACCCGACCCAGTTCGGCCCCAACGAGGATTTCTCACGCTATCCGCGCGACCTCGAGACCGACCTCGCATTGCTGGCAGCGGCCGGAATCGACGCGGCCTACCTACCTGATGTGGAGACCATGTACCCGCCGGGGTTCTCGACGCGGATCGAGGTCACAGGCCTCACCGAGGGGCTGTGCGGGGCTTTCCGTCCCGGACATTTCTCCGGCGTGGCGACGGTGGTGACGAAGCTCGTCAATCAGGTCCGGCCCGACATCGCCCTGTTCGGCGAGAAGGATTACCAGCAGCTCCAGGTCATCACCCGGACGATGCGCGACCTCGACATCCCGGTGGAGATCCGCGGTGTGCCGACCCTGCGCGAAGCCGACGGCCTCGCCCTTTCGTCGCGCAACCGCTACCTGACGCCGGAGGAGCGCGCGATCGCTCCGCGCCTGCAATCAATGCTGTCGCGGATCGCCCGGGAGCTTGTCGCAGGAGGCCAGGCGACCGGTCTCGTCGCTTCCGGCATCGCCGAACTCAAACAAGCCGGGTTCTCGCCGGTCCAGTACCTCGCGGTCTGCGATGCCGAGACCCTGGCGCCGGTCGAGCGGGTCGCCAGCCCGGCTCGGGTGCTGGTGGCAGCCTATCTCGGGCGGACCCGCCTCATCGACAATGTCGAGGTCGTGCCGGAAGCCTGATCCCCTATCGGCCGAGCCTGTGGCCGAGGAAGAACTCGATCATGGCGCGGGAGGCATCAGGTCCGCGCGCATCGGTGTAGCTGCCGCTCGGATCGCCGCCCGACCAGGCATGGCCAAGGCCTTTCACCACCCAGTTCTCGACCAGCACGCGGCCCGTTTCGTCGGCAAAGCGGGTGCGGGCGTAGGACAGGCCGCCGGTGCTCGTCTCGACCGGCATTTCGGATGCCTCGAGCCTCGCGACGCCGGCCTGGGCGAGGATCTGGTCGCCGTTGCGGGGATTGACCGTGCTGTCGCCGTCGCCATGGAAGACGATGGTCGGCACGCGGAGACCCTCGACCGGAGCACCGAAGCCATTGGGCGAGGTCGAACCCGGCGCGCCCATGTTCATCGCCATCAGGGCGGAGGAGAGATCGCGGGCGCAGCCGGCCGCCAGCCCCGAATGGATGCCCAAGGCGGCGTAGAGATCGGGATAGGCCTGTGCGACGTTGGCCGCGGCCGCTGCCCCGGCGGAGAGGCCGGCGATATAGACCCGGGCCGGATCGACATCGTGCTCGGCGATCACCGCGCGAGTGAGCCCGGCGATGATGCCGGCCTCGCCGTTCTCTCGGCCCTGGTCGCGGGTCTCGAACCAGTTCCAGCATTTATGTCCATTGGCCCGGCTGCTCTGGCCCGGATAGGCGACGAGGAACCCGAGCTCCTCGGCGAGGAGGTTCATGGCGGTCCCGGCTGCAAAATCGTCGGGCGATTGCGTGCAGCCATGGAGCATCACCACGAGGGGACTGCTCGGTGCGGCCTTGCTCGGAACGTAGAGCTTGTAAGACCGGGCACCGGCGCCATTCTCGAATCGGTACTCGGAGAACTCTCCGGTCCCCATCACGCGCGGCGAGGCCGCTGTGCCGTCGAGGCCTTTCAGCAGAGGGCTGAACGTGCGACCGGCACCCTGCCGGCCAAGACCCTGCCGGCCAAGACCCTGCACGACCGTCTGCATCACCTCGCGGATACGGTCGGGCAAGATGGCGGCTGAGCCGGTCGCCGCAGCGGCACTGTGTCCTGCGGAGCTGGACGACCCGAACGCTTCCGGTTTGAACGTCTCGCTCGGCGAGGGTGAACGGGATCCCGACTTTGCGGTCGAGACACGCTCCGCCACGAGATCGATGGTCGGCGGATCGACAGGGGCCGGGCCGTTCCCACGGCCTTGGCCTTGGCCTTGGCCGGTCAAGGCCTTCTGGATCAGAACCGTGGCTTCAGTCAGGCGTCCGTTCCCGGTGAGCCTGGTCGCCTCCAGCATCTCGGCCAGACGTGCCTGAAGTCGGTTGGTGGCATCGGACATGAGGGAGTGCTTTCAAGAGGCGCTGAGCAGCGCCAGAGATGTGAGAACAAATGAATATCGTGGGCCGTCTCAGCGGAGACGGTCGCTCAAGGCGGCCTTGACGGCCGGGCTGGCGTGGAGACTCCCGAGGACCTCGAGGGAGCCGATGGTCTGGCGTGCAAGTTCAGGGCTGACGTCGGCGGCGATGCTGGCAAGACCGAGCACGCGGATATGGATCATCTCGCCGCGGTCGCGGACCTCTTCGAGGTCGGCGCGGTTGAAGTGGCGCAGTCCAAGCTCGACCCGGTTGCGGGCGACCGACTGGCGAGTCACCTCGGCATGGCGCTCCGCTTGATTTCGGATGGCCGTGCGAATGAAGTCGCTGCGGTTGGCATAGAGTCCCTCGGCGACGAAGAGATCGATATGGCCGAGATCGACGAAGCCGAGATTGATCGTGATCTTCTCGCTATCGCCCGCACGCTGGGCGGGCTTCGAATCCACGATGGACCTGTCGTCGATCGCAAGCATGTCATCATCTCCCCACCATCCAAGGGGATGATATGGTGATTTGGTGCTGCGGTGCAATAAGCAGGATTGTGCATCGCAAAATCAGGAGGGATCGGCCTCTGCCAGGTAATCCCTCCAGATCGGCACGCCGCCCAGGGTGGCGCAGAACGCGGCATGTGCCGCGCGTTCCTTCGCTGTGATCCGATTGCGGAAGGGGCGCGGTCCCTGTCGTCCTGCGGCTTCGGCGAGCGCCAGGGCAGACGTTGCGGAAGACACGACGGCCGTCAGCCCAAGCGTCGTCTGCTTGCCGCCGAGGAGCTCGACATAGACCTCCGCGAGGATCTGAGCGTCAAGGAGGGCGCCGTGCTTCGTCCGCCGCGTCGTGTCGATCCCGTAGCGAGCGCAAAGGGCATCGAGGTTGTTGGCCGCTCCAGGGTGCTTGCGGCGGGCGAGCTGGAGGGTGTCGACCACCGCTTCGAGTTCGATAGGCGGCGGTGCCGCGGCTCCGAGCCGCGCGAACTCAGCATTGAGGAAGCCCACGTCGAAGGGGGCGTTGTGAATGACGAGGGGCGCATCGCCACAGAAGGCGAGGAGATCCTCGACGATATCGGCGAAGAGAGGCTTGTCGGCGAGGAACGCATCCGAGAGTCCGTGGACCGCGAAAGCACCCTGCGAGACCGGTCGCGTCGGGTTGCAGTAGCGATGGAAGCTCGCGCCGGTCTGGATGTGATTGACGAGTTCGACGCAACCGATCTCGATCAGGCGGTCGCCGCCCTTGGCGTCGGTGCCGGTGGTCTCGGTGTCGAGGACGATCTCGCGCAGCATCGTTCGGGGCTCCACAGCACCTGCTCCATCAACGACGCAGGCGGTTCAGGATAGCATCGACTTCGCGTTCCGCGTGCTCGAAACCGAGGCCGGTATCGATGACGAAGTCGGCGCGGCTGCGTTTCTCCCGATCCGGTAATTGCTTGGCGAGGATCGCCGCGAAGCTCGCGGTATCCATCCCCGGACGGGCGAGGACGCGGGCCCGCTGCACTTCGGGGGCAGCCGTGACGACGAGGACGGCATCGCAGCGCGCCTCGGCACCGGTCTCGTAGAGCAGCGGAATGTCGAGGACGACGATCGGCTGGTCGGAATGCCGGATCACGAAAGCGCGGCTTTCGGCCTGGACCAGGGGATGGACCGCCTGTTCGAGTGCCGCCAGGCGGTCGGGACGATCGATCACGGCCTGCCGAAGGATCGACCGATCGACCGAGCCATCAGGGAGCACGGCATCCGGTACGATCTCGGCGATGGCCGGGCCAGCCCTTCCTCCAGCCCGATACAGGGCATGAACCGCAGCGTCCGAATCGTGGACGGGCACTCCGCGTTTCGCGAACATCGCGGCGGTGGCGGACTTTCCCATGCCGATCGAACCGGTGAGACCGAGAACGACGGTTTTGGGCGGGTTCAAGCGGGCACCAGATCGGAGAGGATGCGGGTGCGAAGGGCCGGCGTCACCTCAGGCTTGCGGCCGAACCAGCGCTCGAAACCGGGCACTGCCTGATGGAGCAGCATGCCGAGGCCGTCCACCGTAGCGAGCCCGCGGGTACGGGCCGCGGCGATGAGTGGCGTCTCGAGAGGAACGTAGACGATGTCGGCGACGACCGCGTCAGCACCGAGCAGGCGGAGATCGAGGTCGAGGGATGGGTGTCCGGCCATGCCGAGAGACGTCGTATTCACGATTAGACCGGCTTTGGGGAGGACGGTGTCGAGTCCATCCCAGGACAAAGCCGAAACCCGTTCGGAATCGAGAGCAACGAGCGACGTCGCGCGGGTCAGTGTGCGATTGGCGACGTGGACGCTCGCGACACCGCGGTCGAGCAGACCCACGACGATGGCACGTGCCGCGCCTCCGGCTCCGAGCACGACGGCGCTGCCGTCACCGCGTCGAGGCCAGTCGAGACCGAGACTCTGGTCGAGATGGGCAATGAAGCCCGGCGCATCTGTGTTGTCGCCGGTGAGTTGACCGGTTTCGTCGAAAAACAATGTGTTGACGGCACCGATTCGTCTGGCGCGCGGCGTGAGACGGTCAGCAAGTGCGAAGGCCGCCTCCTTATGCGGGATCGTGACGTTCCCGCCCGAGAAACCGTGTTCGCGCAGACCGGTCAGGAATGCTGCAAAGTGTGCGGGGGCGACGTCCACGCGCTCATAGGACCCCTTGATGCCGAGCTCGGCGAGCCAGTGACCATGAATGAGAGGCGAGCGCGAATGGGCGATCGGATGCCCGACGACGAAGGCGCGGATCATGGGCGGCAAGCCGAAGCAAGAGCACAGGGAGGCCCGGCCATATCCTCGATCTGAAGCGTTGTGTGACCGATGCCGTAGCGATGGGAAAGCTCACGCGCGGTCTCGACCAGAAAGGCGTTGCCGGGATGGCCCGCCTCCATGACCAGATGGGCGGTGAGGGCGGTCTCGGTGGTGCTGATCGGCCAGACATGAACGTCGTGAAGATCGGCGACGCCTGGACGACCGCGCAAGAAGTCACGGATTTCGTCGGGCTCGATCTGGGCCGGGACAGCCGAGAGGGCCATGGCCATGCTGTCGCGGAGGAGTCCCCAGCTCGACCAGACGATCAGCCCGGCGATGACCAGGCTCACGAGGGGATCGAGCCAATTGAAGCCGGTGAGCAGGATGACGAGACCCGCGGCGACGACGCCAGCGGAGACGGCCGCATCGGCCAGCATGTGGAGATAGGCGCCGCGGATATTGATGTCGCCTCGGCGGCCAGAGGAGAACAGCCAGGCGGTGATGCCGTTGATCACGATCCCGATCGCAGCCACGGCCATCACGGTCGCGCCGGCGACAGGTGCCGGCGAAAGGAGGCGGAGGATCGCTTCCCAGATGATCATGCCGGTCGCCAGAAGCAGGAAGAGCGCGTTGAACAACGCCGCAAGGATGGAGGATCCGGCAAGCCCATAGGTGTAGCGCGCAGTTGGGTCGCGTTTCACGAGACGCGACGCCGTCCAGGCGACGACGAGGGCGAGCACGTCGGAGAGATTGTGTCCTGCATCGGCCAGAAGGGACATCGACTGACTGGCGATGCCGTATCCGGCTTCGACGATCACGAAACCCGTATTGAGCACGATGCCGACGGCGAAGGCTCGCCCGAACGACGCCGGAGCATGGTCGTGGCGATGGTGGGCGCCATGCCGGTGATCATGTGCGTGTGCTGCCACGGATTCCTTGTCCTGAACCTAGAACGCGAGGCAGCCGCGTGCCCGAAGACGCCCCAGCAAGGGCAACAACGGTAAACCCAAGATGGTGCTGTGGTCGCCCTCGATGCGAGCGAACAGATGGATGCCCAATCCTTCGAGTTGATAACCCCCGACGCTTGCGGTGACGCGATGCGCACCAGCCGCTTCCACATAGCGCCGGATCGCCCCCCGATCGAGTTCGCGCATGGTGAGACGGGCCTCTTCGACGAACCCCTCGACGATCACGCCACCATCGGCGACGGCAACGGCGGAGTGGAGACGATGCGTCCGGCCCGAAAGTCGCCCGATCTGTCGTTCGGCATCGGTGAGCCCTTGCGGCTTATGAAAAATCTCGCCCTCACACGACAGGATCTGATCGGCGCCGATCACGATGCGGTCGGGACGACGTTTCGCCACTGCAAGGGCCTTGGCTTTGGCCAAGGCAAGAGCGAGCTCTGTAGGGGGAAGTCCGTTCGTTTGACTTTCCAGCGCTCGTTCGTCGACACCGGAGCCCTCGCACTCGACCGCAAATCCTGCATCGTTCAACAGCTGCCGCCGTGTCGTGCTGGTTGAGGCGAGTACGAGCGGCGCCAGAGGATTCCACGGTGAAATCGGCGCTGAACCGCGGGTTGTCATGTGGCGATGAATTTCAAGCGGTGTTCGCGATGGAGGTCGAGGATCGCGGCGGCGGTCTCCTCGATGGACCGCCGCGTCACGTCGATGGTGGGCCAACGGTGGCGAGCGCATAGACGCCGACAGGCTGCCACTTCTTCGGCCACTGCACTGCGATCGACGTAAAGGGAGGAATCGTCGGCTTTCAGGCTGAGGAGCCGATTCTGGCGGATCTGCACGATGCGTTCCGGACTCGCCAACAAACCGACCATCAGGGGTTTTCGAGTGCGTTCGAGAACATCGGGAACGGGCATATTGGGCACAAGTGGATAATTCGCGGTTTTAAGACCGCGATTGGCGAGATAAATCGCCGTCGGAGTCTTCGATGTCCGACTCACTCCGATGAGAATGACGTCGGCTTCCTCAAGGTCGTCGGGCAAATTGCCGTCGTCATGAGCCAGGGTGAAGTTCATGGCGTCGATACGCTTGAAGTACTCCGCGTTCAGCATGTGCTGAGCACCCGGGCGCGCCGTCGTCTCTGCGCCGAGATATGATTGAAGCAGAGCATGGACGGGCTGCAGTACCGACAGGCACGGCGAACCGGTTTCGCGACAGGCATCCTCAAGCCGTTGCGTCAGATCCTGGCCGACCAGGGTGTAGAGAACGAGGCCAGGCGCCGCTTCGATCTCCGATATGACCCGCTCGAGCTGAGGACCTGACCGGACGAGGGGATAGACGTGCTCGATTGCCGACACGCCCTCGTATTGCGCGGCCGCGGCCCGACCGACATTGATCAGCGTCTCGCCGGTGGAATCGGACACGAGATGGAGGTGGAAGTAACTTCGGCTCATCGAGGATGAGGCTCCTTCGGCGTCCGATCGCTGATGTCGAAACCAGCCTTATTCACCGGATGCCGCACGGGGAGTCGATGAATGTGGATAAATGCCCCCGACGGCAGCGTCCAGCATCGAACATCGTAAAACTATCGACTCCCTCCTCAACAAGGCAGGCGAGGATGGACGTCCGAAGCGGCCTCCTGGGAGAATCCAGGACGATGGCGTGAGCCCTGCAGCCGATAGCCGGATAAGCGGCTGATCCGGTTCGCCAATCCAACGGATACATCCCAATCCGTTAAAGCCCGGTTAACACCGTCGGAGCCTCGCTTGCCTGTGGATGGCCGTTCCTTCCCATGATTCAGCCCCAAAGAGAAAAAACAGAATCCTCGAGAGTCTTTCTTTCTTTTCAGAAGAGCGGATTGGGGACGGACCGTCGAGGAGAGGGGACGAGACGACACGCTCGATCTTTCCGATGGCGAAAACCGCCATCCGTGGTGCTACACACGCCGTCAGGGAATGTTGTGAGGAAGGCCGAATGGCTCAGCATCGTCGAGGGGACCGGGCGGTCCTTCGTGTTCTCTCGGGTGAGCCGGTCTTCCCCCCTCCAGCCTGGGTCATGCGGCAAGCTGGACGCTACCTTCCGGAGTACCGCGAGGTCAGAGCCACCGCCGGCTCGTTCCTCGATCTTTGTTACACTCCGGATTTTGCCGTCGAGGTCACGCTCCAGCCGATCCGACGATTCGGTTTCGATGCCGCGATCCTGTTCTCGGACATCCTCGTTGTTCCCGATGCGCTCGGGCAGAACGTCCGATTCGTCGAAGGAGAGGGGCCGCGCCTCGATCCGATTGCCGGAAGGGCCGAGTTCTCTGCGCTTCGGCAGGTGGATGATCCCGCCATTTTCGAGCATCTCAAGCCGGTTTTCGAGACGGTTTCCCGCCTGAGGGCGGAGCTTCCGTCCGAGACGACTCTTCTGGGGTTCTGTGGAGCTCCCTGGACTGTCGCCAGCTACATGATCGGCGGCCGAGGGACGCAGGACCTCGCTCCGGCACGTGCTCTCGCCAAGAACGATACGAGCCTCGTCGATGAACTCATCGACCGGCTGGTGACTGTTCAGACCGAGTACCTCATCCGGCAGCTGCGGGCTGGTGCCGACGCCGTGCAGATCTTCGAATCCCACGCAGGAACGTTGCCCGACACGGATCCAGACGCCTTATCGCGCTGGTCGTTTCAGCCCATTGCCCGGATGATCGCGGGCGTTCGCGCTCACGTCCCGGATGCGAAGATCATCGTCTTCGCCCGTGGCTCCGGTCTTGACGGTCATGCGCGCGTCGTCGACGAAACCGGGGCCAGTGCCGTTGGTGTCGATTGGGCCGTCGACCTGGCCGAGCTCCGCAGACGTATCCCAGACACTGTCGTCACGCAGGGGAACGTTCATCCCGATACCCTGATCGAAGGCGGAGCAGCCCTCGACGCGGCCGTCGATGCCGTCCGTGATGCCGTCGAGGGGAAACCCCACATCTTCAATCTCGGCCATGGCATCACGCCGCAGACACCCGTCGCCCATGTCGAGCAGATGCTGGCGCGCCTTCGCCGATGAACGATCTCTATCTCTGGATCAAGGCCGGCCACGTCGTGTCGGTCATCGCCTGGATGGCGGCGTTGCTCTACCTGCCGCGGCTCTTCGTCTACCACGCTTCGCTCCCTGCCGACGCATCCACACGTTCCCAATCGGAGACCTTCAAGGTCATGGAACGGCGTTTGCTGCGGGCGATCATGACCCCTGCGATGATCGCCACCTGGATCCTCGGGCTCATTCTCGTCTGGCAGAGCGGGTTCTACGCCGCGGGGTGGATGCAGGCGAAGTTCGCCCTCGTGGTCGCCATGAGCGGTGTTCACGGCTGGCTCGCCAGGATGGTCAAGGACTTCGCGGCCGATCGCAACACCCGCGGCCATCGCTTCTATCGGGTCTTGAACGAGGTCCCGACGCTGGGGATGATCGTCGTCGTCATCCTGGTGATCGTGAAGCCGTCTTTTATCTGATCCTGTGATCAGGGGACGGGAAATCGACCACCCGATCCGCTGTACGTCATTCGGGGGCATCAGGTCGATGGGATCATACCGGCGCATCGCTTGGCTTTGTGGTGTGGTCTGGAGCGTCGGGCTTTGCCCGTTGGGCGCGTTGGTCCATGGCGATCGGGCTCTTGCAGCGAGTTTCGATTGCGCCAAGGCAGCTGCGCCGGACGAGGTCGCAATCTGTGCAGACCTTTCTCTCAACGATCGCGATGTCGAGATGACCACCCGTTTCGAGATCCTGCGGGACGTGCTCCCCATGGGCGGGAGCGCAAAGCTGCGAGAAGACCAGGAGGAATGGCTGAAGGAGCGCGGCTCCTGTGCGGGCGATCGGATATGCCTGCTCGGCGCCTACGAGGCTCGCCTGAGGACCTTGAGGGCGGTCTTTGCGGAATTCGCCAAACAGGGCCCGCAATAGGGGCTCGTCACGAGGCCGGCAGACGCCCTATCAGGCGATCGAACAGGGGATTCTCAGCCGTGAACGCGTAGTCGATCTGGCGCACGCTCACGGAGATCGCTCCTGCCGCCACCAGGGCGTCGGTGAGATCGAATACGGCATCGACCGGGCAATGCAGCACGATCTCGCCGTCGCGCCCGAGCGGAGCGCCGTAAGGCAGCGTGGCGTCGTGAAGGGCGCTGATCCCCGCGATATCGATGTCGCCATTTGCGGGGGGACCGGCTCGAACCTCGCGGCTCGTCCGTGCCCGCTCCTCTGCCGCGATCCGGCCGAGGAGGGTCCGCAGGGCATTGCGCTGCGCCCCGCCCCATTCCGCCTTCAATGATGCGACGAGGTTCGCCTCGGAGCGCAGGATCGTGCCGTCGTCGAGGATCTTGAGGGCATTGGCCGAGAGCGTGGCTCCGGTCGTGGTGATGTCGACGACGATCTCGGCCGAGCCTGCGGCGGGCGCGCCTTCGGTGGCGCCGAGGCTCTCGACGATGCGATAGTCCGCGACGCCGTGGTTGGCGAAGAAACGGCGGGTCAGATTGACGTATTTCGTCGCGATCCTCAGCCGCTTGCCCTGGCGGATCCGCATGTCGGATGCGACCTCGTCGAGGTCCGACATCGCGCGCACGTCGATCCAAGCCTGCGGAACGGCCACCACCACCGTCGCCTGGCCGAACCCGAGCGGTGTCAGGAGCTCGACCTGGCCGCTCGCCTCAGGCAGCGTCTCGCGGATCAGATCCTCGCCGGTGACCCCGAGATGGGCGCTGCCGCTGGCGAGCTGGCTCGCGATCTCGGAGGCCGAGAGGTAGCGAACCTCGACATTGGGCACTCCGACGAGCCGCCCGCGATAGTCGCGTGTTCCCGATCCCTGCGCGAGCTTGAGACCGGCTCGGGCGAAGAAGGCGGAGGCATTCTCTTGCAGACGTCCCTTGGAAGGGACCGCGAGGACGAGCTTCTCGTTTCCCTCGCGTTTTGGTGCATCGGCCATCGTGATCTCCCTCAGACGAGCCGCGACAGCCAGAACGCGCAACCCACCGCCGGCACCGGCACGGGGCTGCCGAGGTGCTGCAGCAACCCGTCGTAGCGGCCACCGCCCACGAGGGTTGCGGTCGAACCCTGGCCCGTCACCTCGAAGATGAAGCCGGTGTAATAGTCGAGATTGCGCGCAAAGCCCGCCGAGAAGCGGAAACCCTCGACGTCTAGGCCGCGGGCGGCCATGAAACCGGTGCGCTCCTCGAGGAGCGAGATCGCCTCGTCCAATGGCGGATGGTCTAGGCCTGCTTCGGCTGCCAGGGCCTTGATCTCCATGGCGGCCTTGTCGGGATCGGCCTCGATCGCGCGGTAGCGTTCGATCAGAGCCCGATTCTCGGGATTGAGCCCCGCGCCGCCATTGGCCTGCGCGGCCGCCTTGGCGAGGAAGCGTTCCGCGATCTCGCCTGCACTGCGGCCGCCGACCCGTGAGATTCCGGCGATCGACAGGACGTCCTCGACGAAGGCCCGCACCCCGCGAGGATCCTGGCCCTGGATCGCCGCCAGCAAGCCCGCATGAGGGTCTTCTTTCGTGGCCGCATTGGCGACCTCGTCGAGCGAACGGCCTCCGGCAAGCGCCCGCAAGGTCCGGCGCTTGGCGGCAGGCGGAACGCTGAGGGCGTCGAGGAAGCTGTCGGTCAGTCCCATGTCGCCGAGCCGGACCTCGACGTCCTCGCGCCCGAGCAAGCCGACGCCATCGAGGGCGAGGCCGACCACCTCGGCATCCGCCGCCGGAATATCGGTGCGTCCGATCGATTCGATGCCCGCCTGCAGAAACTCGTCCGATTCTCCCCGTGCGAGGCGGAAGACCGGGCCGAAATAGCTGTAATCGGCACTTGCGGAGCCAAGCCGCGCGAGGTGCTGGCGGCAGACCGGGATCGTGAATTCAGGCCGCAGGCAGAACTCCGTACCGCCCGCGTCCTGCGTGATGAAGATGCGGCGACGGATCTCCTCGCCGGAGAGTTCGAGGAACGGCTCCACGGGTTGCAGCACCGGGGGCGTGATGCCGCCGTAGCCGGCCTCCACGAAATGGCGGACGAGTCTCTCCTGTGCCTCGGTCTGCGCCTCTTCGCCGGCGCCCTGCGCCTCGCCTGTCGTCATGGATCCGCTCGCCGCCTCGGGTGGAGCTTGTGTCTAATCTTCAAGCCCTTACCAATCTGGCTGCCCTTTGGCGACCGTCGTGGTGATGCGCTTGGGGGAGACGGGGGTCAGGCCCAGCCCTGGAGCTCCCGGTTCACCACGTTGGCGATGACCTTCATGCCGAGATCGCTGTCGTTGAGGCAGGGAATGTAGGCGAAATGTTCGCCGCCATTGTCCTCGAAATAATGGCGGTTCTCGCCGTCGAGTTCTTCCAGCGTCTCGAGACAGTCGGCGGTAAAGCCCGGGGCCACGATCGCCATGCGTTTGACACCGCTCTTGGCGAGGTTCTGCACGGTCTCATCGGTATAGGGCCGGAGCCATTCCTCGTTGCCGAAGCGTGACTGGAATGTGGTGCGCATCTTTTCCGCCGAGAAGCCAAGGGCCTCGCGGATGAGGCGACCGGTCTTCACGCATTGGCAATGATAGGGGTCGCCTTTGAGGAGGTAGCTCTTTGGCACGCCGTGGAACGAAGTCAGGATCACCTCCGGCTCGAAATCGAGCTTGGCCAGACCTTCGCGGATCGATTGCGCCATGGCGTCGATGTAGACCGGATCGTCATGGTAGGGTGCCGAGACCCGCACCGTCGGCTGCCATCGCATCTGCATCAGGGCCTTGAAGGCCTGGTCGCAGGCCGTGGCCGAGGTGGCGGCGGCATATTGCGGATAGAGCGGGACCAGGAGGATGCGGTCGCAGCCCTGGTCGAGGAGCGCCTGGAGCCGCAGGGAGACCTCGGGCTTGCCGTAGCGCATCGCCCAGTCGACGACGACGCGGTTCCCCATCATCTCCTGAAGGCGCTCGCACTGGCCGCGGGTGATGGTCTTGAGGGGGCCCTCGTTGCGCTCGTTGTTCCACACGCTGGCGTAGTCGCGCCCTTTCGGACCGGGGCGTTTGGTCAGGATCACGAGGTTGAGGAGCGGCCACCAGATCAGGCGCGGCACTTCGATGACGCGGCGGTCCGACAGGAACTCCTTGAGGTAACGCCGCATCGGCCAGTAGCTGGTTCCTTCCGGCGTGCCGAGGTTCATCAGGAGCACGCCGACGCGGCCCCAGCGCACCCGAGGGTGCTCGGGTGGCAAGGGCCCCGTATTTGGGCTCGGCGGCAGTTTCGCCTGCAGCGAGGCCGGTTCGACGCGTTCGTTCATCGCTCATGTCCGCTGGGCCGCCTCTCGAGGGCGGCGGCACGACTGGCCGTGGCCAGTACTGGTTGGGCGGCACGGTTGTGCGCCCTGGCATATCTATCTAGACCACTGGCCCTGCCAGCGACGAATCGCTCGATCAAGGCGCGACATGCCGTCTCCCCGCTACTTCCTCAATCACTTCATGCCGTTCACCGGCTACCCGTATAAGGGCGAGCCCACGGCCTGCAATCTCTGCGGATCGCCGGACAGCGTCGTGGTCGCCAAGAGCGACCGCCGCCTGAAGACCCTGCGCTCGGTCGCCTGTCGCCAGTGCGGCCTGATTCGCACCGACCCGATGCCGACGCCCGACGAATTGGCGCATTACTATGCCCACGCCTACCGCGCCGACTACCAGCTCGCCTTCGCCGGAGGTCCGCCGCGCCACCATCTCAAGCGCAGCGCCCGGGAGGCTCAGTTCCGCACCGAGCTTCTCGCTCCGAAACTGAAGCCTGGCGCCCGCGTCCTCGATTTCGGTTCGGGTTCGGGCGAGTTCCTGGCCGCTGCCAGAGCACGCGGCTGCGAGGCGATCGGTGTCGAGCCGGGGCGCGACTACGCCGCCTATGCCCGCGCCGAGCACGGCGTCGAAGTGCTGGACGATGCCGAGGACGAGCGTTTCCCGCCCGAATATTTCGACGTCATCACGACTCACCACGTCTTCGAGCACCTGCGCGACCCGGCCGACGTCGCCGAACGGCTCGGCCGCTGGCTCAAGCCCGACGGGCTCCTCTACATCGCCGTGCCGAACATGGCCGCCACGGGCAAGCCGCCGCACGAGCGTTTCCACTTCGCCCACGTCCATGGCTTCATCCGTGAGACCCTCGATCTCACCGCTCGACGCGCCGGCCTCGTGCCGCATCCCGAGTTCTGGCGCGAGGACACGACGGTGGTCTACGCCAAGACCGATGCACCTATGCCCACCCTCGCCAATCCGGGCCTCGCAGAGCGCCTGGCCGTCGATCTCGCCCCGATGGACCCGGCTGCTTTCCTGGCTTCCGGAGCCTGGGTGATGCCGATGATCCGTCGGAACGCCAAGGCGGTCCGCGACACTTTTGCCTCGAAGTGAGGCAAGGCGTCGCCGCCTGGTTCCTGTTGTCGTCCCTTCACAATCCGGACTCTATGGAGGGAGCCGATCGAGTTTGGAATTGGACCAACCATGTCTCCGCCCAACCGCCGCCAGACGCTCGGCCTCGGTCTCGCAGCGGGGCTCGCGACGACGTCGCTGAACGACGACGCCAGCGCCGCGCCGCGTGCTGCCACCGAGAAGCCGGTCCAGGAGCCGACCTTTACGCTCCTCCTCGTCAACGACGTCTATCGGATGGCGGAGGCGGAGGGCCGAGGCGGTTTCCCTCGCCTCACCGCGGTGGTTCGTGCCGAGCGCGCACGGGGAGTACCGCTGCTCTACGCTCATGCCGGCGACACGCTCTCACCTTCTCTGATGTCAGGCTTCGATCGCGGCGCCCACATCATCGAGCTCCTCAACCTCGCCCCGCCCGACATCTTCGTCCCCGGCAACCACGAGTTCGACTTCGGTCCGGCCATTTTCGCGCAGCGCATGGGCGAGGCGAATTTCCCGGTCTTCGCGGCAAACCTTCGGGACGCCAACGGACGCCGATTGCAAGGTCTGCGCGACAGCACCCTCGTCACCCTTGGGGGCATCAGGGTCGGTCTCGTCGGCCTTTCATTGTCGAGTACGCCGCAATCGTCGAATGCCGGAGACCTGCGCTTCGAGCCGGAATTGCAGGCTTTGACCCGCGAGGCCTCGATGCTCCGTGAGGGCGGCGCGGAGATGATCGTCTGCGTCGCCCATACCGGCCGGATCCTCGACGAGGCCATTCTGGGAAGCGGGCTCGTCGACATCCTCCTCTCCGGCCACGATCACGACCTGGTGGTGAAGTACGATGGCCGCCGCATCATGGCCGAATCGAGCTTCGACGCCCGTTTCGTCACGGCCATCGACGTGTTCGCCGCGATCACCGGCGAGGGGAAGGCACGGCAGGTGACCTGGCGTGCAGCCTTCCGGATCCACGACACTGCCACGGTGCCTCCCGACGCCGAAGCCAGCGCCATCGTCATGCGACTGGAGGGCAAGCTCTCGCAGGAACTCGACGTGCCGGTCGGACCGATCGACTCGGAGCTCGACAGCCGGATCTCCTCGGTGCGGATGCGTGAGGCGAGCTTCGGCAACCTCGTTGCCGACGCGTTGCGGGCCAGCCTGAAGGCCGACATCGCGATCACCAATGGCGGCGGCATCCGCGGCGACAGGCTCTATCCCGCCGGCACTGTGCTGACGCGGCGCGACGTGCTCAGCGAATTGCCGTTCGGCAACACCACGGTTCTGGTCGCTCTTGAGGGGGCTCAGATCCGACGTGTGCTGGAAGCAGGATTCTCGGAGATCGGGCGTCCTGCCGGGCGCTTCCCGCAGGTCTCGGGTCTCGTGGTGACGGTCGATTCGACAGCTCCTGTCGGCCGGCGCGTCGGCGCGGTCACGATCAACGGCGATCCTCTCGATGACGCGCGCAGCTACACTGTCGCGTCGAACAGTTTCCTGTTGGAGGGCGGCAACGGCTATGCTGGGATGGCGCAGGGACGCGTCCTCGTCTCTGCGAGCGATGGCAAGCTCATGGCGAATGAGGTCATGGCCTATCTGCGCGACGCTGCCCCGCTGAGGGTCGGTTCCGAGGGCCGCATCATCATCCGCTGATGCCGACAGGGCCCCTCACCGCTGCGCTCGCCCGATTTCGTGACACGAGGTCGGGCTGGCTCTCGCTTCCGTTCTTCTCGAACGGCGCCGCCGATGCGGTCGCCGCCCGGGTCGATGTGCGGATCGCGGCCGGTGCCGAGGTGCTGCCGCCCCCGGGCGATGTCTATAACGCGCTGGGGCTGACGCCGCCCGAGGGGGTCAGGGCGGTCATCCTCGGCCAGGACCCCTATCCGACTCCGGGGGATGCCAACGGCCTCGCCTTCTCCTATGTCGGGCCGCGCCGTCTTCCCGCTTCCCTGAAGATCATCCTGGCGGAGACGCCCGACGGCATCCCGGTGCCGCCGCGGGGCGACCTCACGCCCTGGGCGCGCCAGGGCGTCCTCCTCCTCAATGCCGCGCTCACCGTGGAAGCCGGCAAAGCCGGCGCGCATCTGCGCTACGGCTGGTCGGCCCTCACCGACGAGGTCGTGGCGAGCCTGTCCGCGGGTGAGCGCCCGGTCGTCTTTCTCCTCTGGGGAGCGCAGGCACGTGCCCGTTCGGCCCTGATCGATCGCAGCCGTCACGGCGTCGTCGAGAGCGGTCACCCATCGCCGCTCAACAGGGCGCGCGATTTTCCCGGATCGCGCCCGTTCGAACGGGCGAACGAGTGGTTGATGGCGCAAGGCGTGGCGCCGATCGACTGGCGGCTCGGCCGAGTGCCTGCGACGTAAGAACCTCTCGCTGGCGGAATGGCTTGGCGACCGGTCTCACGCGGCCTATGTGGCCTCAGCCGAAGCGGGACGTCAGAAGAGATCGCGCGGCGCAACGAGGAAGCCTCACGCCATGTCTTTCAAGCCCCCCAACCTTCGCGTCGCGCTCGTCCTCGCGGCATGCTGCGCCCCGACCCTCGCTCAGGCACAGATCCGCAACGCGCCCAATCCGCGTGCCCTTGAATTCGCAGCCTATATCTTCGCTGCCGCCAATGTCTGCGGCTACCGCATCGGTGTCGACCAATTCGACGCCCTGCTCCAGAAGCAGAACGTCGATCCGAAGGACGTCGCCCCGCGCGGGCCTTTCGGCGCCAAGGTTCAGACGATGTTCGCCCTGATGTCGAACCAGATGCAGGTCAACCGCGAGAGATCCTGCCTTGCGGTGGCGGGCGAGTACGGCCCCGAGGGGACGGTCTCCAAAGACGTTCTCCAACCGGCTGCCGCGCCCGCCGATGCACCAAAGCCCGCCGAGACGAAGCCGGCGCAGTAGGGGAGCTTAACGCTCCTCATTCGCATTCGAGCGGGGAATCGCCTATATCCGGCGGATTCCCAGCTTGAAGGCTTGTTGAGACCCATGGCGACGGCGTCGTTCGACACCGCGGCGCGCGAGGCAGGCGCCGTTCCCGCAATCGAGAAGACCCCCGATTTCCTGCCCGAGGCGGTGCCGGCGGGCCGCTCCTCCCTGGTCGGCCTGACCCGGGAGGATCTGAAGGCCCGCCTCGCCGCCATCGGCGTCTCCGAGCGCGAGCAGCGGATGCGCGCGGGTCAGGTCTGGCACTGGCTCAACGTGCGCGGTGCCAGGGACTTCTCCGACATGACCAATGTCGGCAAGGGCCTGAAGGCACAGCTCTCGGAGGCCTATACCCTCGACCGCCCCGAGGTCGTGACCGAGCAGGTGTCTCGCGACGGCACCCGCAAATGGCTCCTGCGGATGCCGCCGGCCAACAGGCACGAGCACAATCGCGGCGCCGAGATCGAGTGCGTCTACATTCCCGGCCGCGGCCGGGGCACGCTCTGCGTCTCGTCCCAGGTCGGCTGCACGCTGACCTGCTCGTTCTGCCATACCGGCACCCAGCGCCTGGTCCGGAACCTCACCGCCGCCGAGATCACCGCGCAGGTCGTGGTCGCCCGCGACCGCCTCAACGACTGGGCCGGCCTCAATCCCACGGCGCCCGGCGCCGACGAGACGAGGCGCCCGGTGACCAATATCGTGTTCATGGGCATGGGCGAGCCCCTCTACAACGCCGACAACGTCATCGACGCCGTCGGCGTCATGGCAGACCAGGAGGGGCTCGGCCTGTCGCGTCGGCGCATCACCGTCTCGACGTCCGGCGTCGTGCCGCAGATGCAGCGCCTCGGCACCGACGCCCATGCGATGCTGGCGATCTCGCTCCACGCCGTGCGCGACGACCTGCGCGACACCCTGGTGCCACTCAACCGCAAATATCCGCTGGCGGAGCTCATCGCCGCCTGCCGCGCCTATCCGGGTCTCAACAACGCCCGGCGCATCACCTTCGAATACGTGATGCTCAAGGGCGTCAACGATTCGGATGCGGATGCGCGCGAGCTCGTCCGCCTGCTCAAGGGCATCCCCGCCAAGATCAACCTGATCCCCTTCAACCCCTGGCCCGGCTCGGCCTATCAATGCTCGGAATGGGAGCGGATCGAGCGCTTCGCCGAGATCGTCTACGATGCCGGCTATGCCTCGCCGGTGCGGACTCCGCGCGGCCGAGACATCCTGGCCGCCTGCGGCCAGCTCAAGAGCGAGACCGAGAAACTGCGCGCCCGTGCCCGCATGATGCTGGACGAGGGCCTGGGAGCGGAAGGGTTCTATGCGGCACCCGACGAGAGTGACGACGACTAGGCCATTGTTCCGGCGTCTCACGAGCGCCGGCCTCGTTCTCCTCCTCCTCGCCCCCGCGCCGACCCTGGCGCAGGGCGGACCGCCGATCCCCTCCGACGGGGCCCGGGTCCTGCCGATCCTTGCCAGGAACGGCATGGTCTCCTCGCAGGACGCTCTTGCCACCAAGGTCGGCGTCGAGCTTCTAAAGAAGGGCGGCAACGCCGTCGATGCGGCGGTCGCCGTGGGTTTTGCCCTCGCCGTGACCCTGCCGCAGGCAGGCAATCTCGGCGGCGGCGGCTTCATGCTGATCCACCGTGCCGATCCGTCCGCCACCGTCACCATCGATTACCGCGAGACCGCCCCGGCGGCGGCCAGGGCCGAGATGTTTCTCGATTCTCGCGGCGAGGTCGAACGGGGCGCCTCGACCCGCACCGGCCGGGCGGTCGCCGTGCCCGGCACCGTTCGCGGCCTCGCGGAGGCGCACCGGCTCTACGGCTCGGGTCGCTTTACCCTGGCCGAGCTCGTCGCCCCCGCCGAGGCGCTCGCCCGCGAGGGCATCCCGGTCGAGAGCGGCCTTGCCGATTCGCTCCCGCGCTCGGCCTCGCTCCTCGGGCGCTGGCCTTCGACAAGGGCGGTGTTCTTCCAGGGCGACGCTCCCCTCCCCCGTGGCAGCCGCCTCGTTCAGGCTGATCTCGCCGGTACTCTCAGCGCCATTGCCAGGGATGGCCCCGACGCATTCTACCGGGGGCCGATCGCCGCGCGGATCGCCGCCGTGGTCCGGGAAGCCGGCGGCGTGATGACAGAGGCGGATCTCGCCGCCTATCGTCCGGTGATCCGCGAGCCCGTCCGCGGCACCTATCGGGGCTACGAGATCGTCTCGATGCCGCCGCCGAGCTCGGGCGGCGCCCACCTGATCGAGATCCTCAATATCCTCGAAGGCTTCGATCTCGCCGGGATGGGCGCGGGCAGCGCCGACGCGATCCACCTCCTCGCCGAAGCGATGAAGCCCGCCTATGCCGACCGAGCCACCTGGCTCGGGGACCCTGAGCGCACCGAGGTCCCGGTCCAGGGCCTCATTTCCAAGCCTTATGCCGAGCGTCTTCGCGCAAGCATCGACATGGCGAAGGCGCGTCCGGCCGAGAGCATCAAGGCCGGTGATCCGCGCGTCATCGAGTCGGACCACACCACGCATTTCTCGGTGATCGATGCTCAGGGCAATGCCGTCTCGAACACCACGACGCTCAACTTCTCCTACGGCCTCGGCCTCGTCGCCGAGGGGACCGGCGTGCTCCTCAACAACGAGATGGACGATTTCTCGTCCAAACCCGGTACGCCGAACGCCTACGGTCTCCTCGGAGGCAGCGCCAACGCCGTCGCACCCGGGGCCCGCCCGCTCTCCTCGATGACCCCGACCCTGGTGTTTCGCGATGGTCGCCTGCTCCTCGCAACCGGCAGCCCCGGCGGAAGCCGCATCATCACGACAGTGCTCCAGGTCATCGTCGGGCTGATCGATTTCCGCTTCAACCTCGCCGAGGCGATCCTCGCGCCGCGTATCCATCACCAGTGGCGCCCCGATACCTTGAGCGTCGAGGAGGGCGTTTCGCCCGATACCGTCGCGATCCTGCGGGCACGCGGCCACCGGGTCAGCGTGGGCAGGACCTCCGGCTCGGCGAACTCCGTGATGGCCGTCGACGGCCTCCTCGCCGGGGCCGCCGATTCGCGCCAGCGCGGGACCCTGGCCGACGGCTATTGACGGTTCTGCAGTTGGTGAAGATGCCGCGGGCGCGCTACAGGCATGCCGCGGGCTTCCTTGGATCGAGGCCGCCTCAACCGGGTCGCCGATGCTCGTCCTCCGTTCTCTCGCCTTCAACTGCGCCTTCTATCTCGCCACGACCCTGATCGCAGTGTTCGGCCTCCCGACCCTGGTGTCTCGCCGTGCGGTGATTCGCCTGGCTCAGTTCTGGGGGCGGACGACCCTGTGGCTGCTGCGCGTCGTCGCCGGCATCGAGGTCGAGTTCCGGGGCCTGGAGAACCGCCCCGCCGGGGCCTGCCTCGTCGCCGCCAAGCACCAGTCGGCGCTCGAGACGCTCGCCCTCGTCACGGTCTTCCCGGACTTCGCCTACATCCTCAAGCGCGAGCTTCTGTGGATCCCGCTGATCGGCTGGTACCTGTCGCGCAGCGGCATGGTCGCGATCGACCGCAGCCGCGGCGCCAAGGCGATGGCGACCATGAACGAGGCCGCGGCCCAGGCGATCCGCGACCGCCGCCAGCTCATCATCTTCCCGGAAGGGACGCGCCGCGCGCCCGGCGCTGTCCCGGCCTACAAGCTCGGCATCACCCATCTCTATGCCGCGCTGAACGTGCCCTGTGTGCCGGTGGCCCTGAACACCGGCCTGTACTGGCCGCGCCGCAGTCTGGTGCGGCGGCCAGGCACGGCAACCATCGCCTTGCTGCCCTCGATCGCACCCGGCCTCGACCGGGCCGCCTTTCTGGCCCTCCTCCAGGAGCGGGTCGAGGGCGCCTCGGATGTCCTGTTGGGGGCCTCGCCGGTCGTGCCCCCGCGGGGAGAGCCGACGGCCGAACCGCATCGGACGGTGTGAGGGGTCCGATCCATCCGACATCCGGTCGGTCACCTTGGCTCGGTGTGCGCTCCCTCCTCTCCCCCGCAAGCAGGAGAGAGGGGAGCGCAGGATCGAACCGCTCAGCTGCGCTCGCGCCGGATCTGCGCGCCGCAACGGCCGAGCTTGGCTTCCAGGGCCTCGAAGCCGCGGTCGAGGTGGTAGACCCGGTTGATCTGGGTCTCGCCCTCGGCGGCGAGACCCGCGATCACCAGTGAGACCGAGGCGCGCAGATCCGTCGCCATCACGGGCGCGCCCCTGAGGCGATCGACGCCCTCGACGATGGCAAGATCGCCCTCCAGCCGGATCTTGGCGCCGAGGCGGGCGAGCTCCTGGACGTGCATGAAGCGGTTCTCGAAGATCGTCTCGCGGATATGCGAGCGGCCCTTGGCCAGCGTCATCAGCGCCATGAACTGCGCCTGGAGGTCCGTGGGAAAGCCGGGGAACGGGTCGGTGGTCACATCCACCGCCGCGATGCCGGCGCCGTTGCGGCGGATGCGGATGCCGTCCGGCGTCTGCGTCACCTCGGCCCCCGTGGTGGCGAGGATGTCGAGGGCCGAGTGCAGGAGGTCGGCGCGGGTGTTCTCGAGCAGCACGTCGCCGCCCGCCATCGCCACCGCCATGGCATAGGTGCCGGTCTCGATCCGGTCGGGCAGGACCTCGTGCCGTGCGCCGTTGAGGCGCGAGACGCCCTCGATGGTGATGCGCGGCGTGCCGGCGCCCTCGATCCGGGCGCCCATCTTGGTGAGGCAGGCGGCGAGATCCACCACCTCCGGCTCGCGGGCCGCGTTCTCGATGAGGGTCGAGCCCTTGGCCAGGGCGGCCGCCATCAGCGCCACGTGGGTGCCCCCGACCGTGACCTTGGGAAACACGATCTCGGCCCCGCGCAGGCCGTTCTTGGCCTTGGCGATGACGTAGCCGCCATCGATCTCGATCGAGGCTCCGAGGCGCTCCAGCGCCATCAGGAGCAGGTCCACCGGACGGGTGCCGATGGCGCAGCCGCCGGGCATCGAGACCTTGGCCTCGCCGAAGCGGGCCAGCAGCGGCGCGATGACCCAGAAGCTCGCCCGCATGGTCGAAACGAGGTCGTAGGGCGCCGTGGTGTCGATGACGTTGGCGGCGGTGAGCCGGATGGTCTGCCCGGTCTCCGTGGTCTGACCCGGGCGCTTGCCGACGACCATGTGGTCGACGCCGTGATTGCTCAGGATGCGCAGCAGCGCCTGGATGTCGGCGAGGCGCGGCACGTTGGCGAGTTCGAGGGACTCCCCAGTGAGCAGGCTGGCGATCATCAGGGGCAGGGCCGCGTTCTTCGCGCCTGAGATCGGGATCACGCCATTAAGCGGCGCGCCGCCGGTGATGTGGATGCGGTCCATCTTTGTCCTTTACGGGCGGATATCGAAGCCGCCGCTTCGTTCAAGCTGCTTCATCGTTACGGCTTTTCGTGTCCGAATGAGGATGGCGGTGCCCCGGGATCATGATCGGGCCGTTCTGTCGGCGCCTGGTCGGCCTCGGCCCGGGCGCGGGACTGGTCCTTGCGCCGGCGCAGATTGTCTCTCAGCGCGGCCTTGAGACGTTCAGCTCTCTGGTCGTCCTTGGTTTGCGCCATCACCTTCAGGCCACCCGTCGGCCCAACCCCACGCGACCCTTCGTCGCCCGGACGACGTAGCGGCTTTCGCCGACCTCCTCAACGGGCGCAGAACTGAGTTGCTCGACGCGACTTGAACCAATTCCAGATTGGCCGGTATCATCCTGATGCTGCTTACGGCAACGCAAGCGAGACGTATTTAACTTCGATCGAGGCAGGATCGACATCGTGCCGGGCTCGCGCCCGAGCCACATCGCCAGGATCGCGGCCCCATCCCAAAAGGGCTCACCGACGATGATTCCGCCTGATCGGCCGCGTGGATCCACCGCACGGCACGACCATCAGTGAACGAGGACGGATGCCCGTGAACCGGATGCCCGCGATGACCCCGATCGTCCCCGTCATGGACGAGATCAAGGACGCGACGACGACAGCTTCGGGCCGCACCGACTACGAGTCCCACTTCCGTTCCGCCCTCGACCGTCTCCACGGCGAACGCCGCTATCGCGTTTTCGCCGATATCGAGCGGATCGCCGGGCGTTTCCCGATCGCCAACTGGCGCCGGCCTGACGGTAGGACCTCCGAGATCACGGTGTGGTGCTCGAACGACTATCTCGGCATGGGCCAGCACCCCGAGGTCGTCTCGGCCATGACCCAGACGGCGGCGCGCTGCGGCGTCGGAGCGGGCGGCACCCGCAACATCGCCGGCAACAACTCGCCTCTGGTTGATCTCGAGCGCGAGCTCGCCGACCTTCACGGCAAGGAAGCCGGTCTCGTCTTCACCTCCGGCTACGTCTCGAACCAGGCCGGCATCTCGACCATCGCCAAGCTGCTCCCGAACTGCCTGATCCTGTCGGACGCCTTCAACCACAACTCGATGATCGAGGGCGTGCGCCATTCCGGCTGCGAGAAGCGCGTCTTCCGCCACAACGATCTCGCCCATCTCGAGGAGCTGCTGCAGGCGGCAGGCGACCGGCCCAAGCTCATCGCCTTCGAGAGCGTCTACTCGATGGACGGGGACGTCTCCGACATCGCCGCGATCTGCGATCTCGCCGACCGCTACGGAGCCATGACCTATCTCGACGAGGTCCACGCGGTGGGCCTCTACGGCGAGCGAGGCGGCGGAATCTCCGAGCGCGACGGCGTCATGCATCGGGTCGACGTGATCGAGGGCACCCTCGCCAAGGGTTTCGGCTGCGTCGGCGGCTACATCACCGGCTCTGCCGTGCTCTGCGATGCCGTGCGCAGCCATGCGCCGGGCTTCATCTTCACCACCGCGCTGCCCCCAGCCATCGCGGCGGCAGCGCGGGCCTCGGTGCGCTATCTCAAGCGCTCGAACACCGAGCGCGCCGCCCACCAGCGCCAGGCCTCCCGCACCAAGGCCGCTCTCGAAGCCGCCGGCCTGCCGGTGCTCCACACCGAGACCCATATCGTTCCGCTGATGGTCGGCGATGCCGAGCTGTGCAAGGCGGCGGCCGACCACCTCCTCGAGCGCCACGGCATCTATATCCAGCCGATCAACTACCCGACTGTTCCGCGTGGAACGGAGCGTCTGCGCATAACCCCCTCCCCCTTCCACGACGATGCCAACATCGCCAAGCTGACCTCGGCGCTCACTGAGACGTGGGACACCCTCGATCTGCCGCGCGCCGGAACAGTGTTCGTCGAGGCGGCGGAGTAGGCTTGAACCCCTCTCCCCGCAGGCGGGGAGAGGGGATGCGCGCAGCCGTTCTGCGCACGTAAATTTTCTTCATAAGAAAATTTCATTCCTCTCGTTGACGTCAGCGCCTGCGTCGCACTACCGTCCTGCTCGACTCATCCCAGCAGGACGTTCCTCGATGTGCGGCATCGTCGGTCTTTTCCTGAAGACGCCCCGCCTCGAGCCGCAACTCGGCGGGCTGCTCTCGGGCATGCTCGGCACCATGACCGACCGCGGCCCCGACAGCGCGGGTTTCGCGGTCTATGGACGCGAGGCGGCAGGGCGGAAGATCACCCTTCGCGGCCCCGATGCCCCCAGCCTTCGCCGCACCATCGCGGCCCTGCAGGCGGAGCTCGGCCTCGTCCTCGACGTCCAGCACCGCGATACCCACGCCGTCCTCGTCGTCCCCGAGGATCGCGAGACCGAGATCCGGGCCTGGCTCGCAGCCAATGGCGGCGCCGACGTCGTCGGTTCGGGCCAGCGCATGGAGATCTACAAGGAGGTCGGCCTGCCGGCGAGCGTGGCGGGGCGCTTCGATCTTGCCGCCATGGCCGGCACCCACGGCATCGGCCATACCCGCATGGCCACCGAGAGCGCGGTGACGACGAACGGCGCCCATCCGTTCTCGACGGGGCCGGACCAATGCCTCGTCCATAACGGCTCGCTCTCGAACCACAACGCCCTGCGCCGGTCTTTACGCCGCGAAGGTCTGACCTTCGCCACCGACAACGATTCGGAGGTCGCCGCCGGCTACCTGACCTGGCGGATGCGCGAGGGCGCCTCGCTGAAAGGCGCGCTGGAGGCGAGTCTCGCCGATCTCGACGGGTTCTTCACCTTCGTGGTCGGCACCCGGGACGGCTTTGCCGTGCTGCGTGACCCCATCGCCTGCAAGCCCGCGATCATGGCGGAGACCGAGGATTACGTCGCCTTCGGTTCGGAATACCGGGCCTTGGTCGGCCTGCCGGATATCGACGGGGCCCGTGTCTTCGAGCCGGAGCCCGCCACCGTCTATGCCTGGGAGCGGCACTGATGCCGTTGGTGGACCTCCGTCAGACGACCTTGCGCGAGCTCAACCGCAGCCTCCATGCCCTCGATCCAGACACCAACGAGACCCATTGGAGAGTGCGCCATCCCGATGGCCGCCACGCCGTCGCGGCGGGTTTGAGCCTGCCCATCGCCGTCGAGATCGAGGGCCATGTCGGCTATTACTGCGCCGGCATGAACGCGCAGGCCGAGATCGTCATCCACGGCAATGCCGGGGTCGGTGTCGCCGAGAACATGATGTCGGGCCGCGTCCATGTCCGCGGCGATGCCAGCCAGTCGGCCGGGGCCACCGCCCATGGCGGGCTCCTCGTCATCGACGGCAACGCCTCGGCCCGCTGCGGCATCTCGATGAAGGGCATCGACATCGTCGTGAAGGGATCGGTCGGCCACATGTCTGCCTTCATGGCGCAATCGGGCACCCTGACGGTGCTGGGCGATGCCGGCGAGGCCCTCGGCGATTCGCTCTACGAGGCCCGGCTCTACGTGCGCGGCTCGGTAAAGAGCCTGGGTGCAGATTGCATCGAGAAGGAGATGCGCGGCGAGCATCGCGCCGAACTCTCCGAGAAACTCGCCGCCGCGGGGCTTCAGGGCGAGGTCGATCCGGGTGAATTCCGCCGCTACGGCTCGGCAAGGCGCCTCTACCAGTTCCACGTCGACAATGCGGGAGCCTATTGATGAGCGAGCCGCCCCGCACCCGGCCGCGCCACTCGGCGACCTTCACCCCCGACGTGATGGCCGAGATCCGCCGGGCGGCGGCGACCGGCATCTACGATATCCGCGGCGCCGGCGCGAAACGGGCGCTGCCGCATTTCGACGACCTCCTCTTCCTCGGCGCCTCGATGAGCCGCTACCCGCTAGAAGGCTACCGCGAGCGCTGCGACACGCAGGTGGTGATGGGCGCGCGTTTTGCCGGCAAACCGATCACCCTCAAGACGCCGATCACCATCGCGGGCATGAGCTTCGGCTCGCTCTCGGGGCAAGCCAAGGAAGCCCTCGGCCGGGGCGCCACGATCGCCGGCACCTCGACGACGACGGGGGATGGCGGCATGACCGAGGAGGAGCGCGGGCACTCACGGACGCTGGTCTACCAGTACCTGCCCTCACGCTATGGCATGAACCCGCGCGATCTGCGCCGGGCGGACGCGATCGAGATCGTCATCGGTCAGGGCGCCAAGCCCGGCGGCGGCGGCATGCTGCTCGGCCAGAAGATCACCGACCGCGTCGCCGGCATGCGCAACCTGCCGCCGGGCATCGACCAGCGATCGGCCTGCCGCCACCCCGACTGGACGGGGCCGGACGACCTCGCCATCAAGATCGAGGAGCTGCGCGAGATCACCGATTGGGAGAAGCCGATCTACGTGAAGGTCGGCGCGAGCCGCCCCTATTACGACACCGCGCTCGCGGCCAAAGCCGGCGCCGACGTCGTGGTGCTCGACGGCATGCAGGGCGGCACCGCGGCGACGCAGGATGTCTTCATCGAGAATGTCGGCATCCCGATCCTGGCGGCGATCCGCCCGGCCGTGGAGGCGCTGCAGGATCTCGGGCTCCACCGCACGGTCCAGCTCGTGGTCTCGGGCGGCATCCGCTCGGGCGCGGATGTGGCCAAGGCCCTGGCGCTCGGGGCCGATGCGGTTGCGATCGGCACGGCGGCCCTCATTGCCCTCGGTGACAACGACCCGCGCTGGGAGGAGGATTACCAGGCCCTCGGCACCACCGCTGGCGCCTATGACGACTGGCACGAGGGCAACGACCCGGCCGGCATCACGACGCAGCGCCCCGAACTCGCCAGCCGGCTCGACCCGATCCTCGGTGGGCGGCGCCTCGCCAACTACCTCGCGGTGATGACGCTGGAAGCCCAGACCATCGCCCGCGCCTGCGGCAAGAACCACCTCCACAACCTCGAACCGGAAGACCTCGTGGCGCTGACCATCGAGGCGGCCGCGATGGCACGGGTTCCGCTTGCGGGGACGGATTGGGTGCCGGGGCGGGGAGCGTTCTAAGCCCCCTCCCCGCCTGCGGGAAGTGGGGATGCACTCCAGCGGGCGGGATCGATGACAGGGAGGATGCGATGACGCTGGACCTCGAAGCCGCCGCCAAGGAACGCGGCATCGCGTATTTCCTGATCTCCTACACCGATCTCTTCGACACCCAGCGCGCCAAGCTGGTGCCAGCCTCCGCCATCAGGGCGATGGCGCGGGACGGAGCGGGGTTCGCGGGCTTCGCCTCCTGGCTCGACATGACGCCGGCCGATCCCGACGTCTTCGCCCTGCCCGACCCTGCCGGCCTGATCCAGCTTCCCTGGAAGCCCGAGGTCGGCTGGCTGCCGGCGGACCTCACCATGGAGGGCAAGCCGGTCGCCCAGGGCCCGCGCAATCTCCTGAAATCGCTGATCGCCGAGGCCGCCCGGGACGGCCTTCAGATGAAGACCGGCGTCGAGTGCGAGTTCTTCTTGATCACGCCGGACGGTTCGTCGCCGGCCGACATGGCCGACCGCCAGCCCAAGCCCTGCTACGATCAATCGGCCCTGATGCGCCGCTACGACGTCATCACCGAGATCTGCGACGCCATGCTGAAACTCGGCTGGGCGCCCTACCAGAACGATCACGAGGACGCCAACGGCCAGTTCGAGATGAACTGGGCCTATGACGACGCCCTGGTCACCGCCGACCGCCACGCCTTCTTCAAGTTCATGGCCCGCTCCATCGCCGAGAAGCACGGCCTGCGCGCGACCTTCATGCCCAAGCCCTTCGCCGAGCTCACCGGCTCCGGCTGCCACGCCCATGTCTCGCTCTGGCGCGGCGACACCAACGTCTTTTCCGATCCGGAGGGCGAGCTCGGGCTGTCGCGGGAGGCGTATCGCTTCATCGGCGGCGTGATGCATTCGGCGCGCGGGCTCGCCGCGCTCACCAACCCGACGGTCAATTCCTACAAGCGCCTCAACTCGGCGACCACGACTTCGGGCGCGACCTGGTCGCCCAACACCATCACCTATGCGGGCAACAACCGCACCCACATGATCCGCATCCCCGAGGCCGGCCGCTTCGAGTTCCGCCTCGCCGACGGCGCGGCCAATCCCTACCTGCTCCAGGCCGGACTGCTGGCCGCCGGCCTCGACGGATTGCGTCAGGAGCGCGATCCGGGGCCGCGCCTCGACCTCAACATGTACACCCACGGCCATATGGTGGAGGGCGTGAAGCGCCTGCCCCTGAACCTCCTCGACGCTCTTCGGGCGCTGGAGGCGAGCCCGGTGCTCTCCGAGGCGCTCGGCGCCTTCGTGCCGTCCTACGTGAAGCTGAAGACTCAGGAATGGGAGTCCTACGCCCGGCATCTTACCCAGTGGGAGCGGGATACGACGCTGGATTGTTGAGGCGCACCACCCCTCCCCACAAGGGGGAGAAGAGGTGCTTCCTCAGAAATGCCGCGCCAGCACCTCTTTCACCCGTGCCACCATCTCGTCCTCCTTGACGGAGAACTGGGCCGGCCGGGCCGCCTTCCACTCGGCGTTGCTTGAGATGCCTTCCGCCGCCTTCGCGCCCTCGATCAGGTCCTTGATCTGGACCTCTCCGGCCTCGCGCTCGTTCGAGCCCTGGATGATCGCGCAAGGGCTTCCTCGCCGGTCGGCGTATTTCATCTGCGCCTTCATGCCCGAGCCGCCGAGATAGAGCTCGGCTCGGATGTTCTCGGCCCGCAGCAGTGCGACGAGGCGCTGGTAATCGGCGATGTTCTCGCGGTCGAGGACGAGGACGACGACGGGGCCGGGCTTCGCTTTGCCCTGGAGCAGCGGGCTCCCCGTGAGCTGAAGCGCCGAGAACAGCCGCGAGACGCCGATCGAGAAGCCGGTCGCCGGCACCGGCTCGGCGCGGAACCGCCCGACGAGCCCGTCATAGCGCCCGCCGCCTGCCACCGAGCCGAAGCGCACGGTCTCGCCGGCCTCGTTGGTCACCGGGAAGGTGAGCTCGGCCTCGTAGACCGGGCCGGTGTAGTATTCGAGGCCGCGGACGACGGAGGGGTCGGCCCTGATCCGGTCAAAACCGTACCCTGCCGCCTCGCACAGGCGCATCATGACGTGCAGTTCGGCGATGCCCTCGCGGCCCGTCTCGGAGTCTCCGACGACATCGCTCCACGAACCGAAGAACTGGTCCCAGAAGGCGATGCGGTCGCCCTCCCCGGTGGGGGCGGCCTGGAACGAGACATAGGCGAGGATGCGGGAGATGGCGGCCTCGTCGAGGCCCGCGCCCTTGGTGAAATCCCCGCTCTCGTCCTTCCGGCCGGGGCCGAGGAGGAGCCGCACGCCCTCCGCTCCCAGCCGGTCGAGCTTGTCGATCGCCCGCAGCACGGTCAGCCGCTGCCCGGCCTTGTCCGGCCCGGAGAGGCCGATCGCCTCCATCACGCCGTCCAGGACCTTCCGGTTGTTGACCTTGACGACGTACTGGCCGGCGAGCCCGAGCTTATCGAGCGTGTCGGCCATGAGCATGCAGATCTCGGCATCGGCCGCGACGGAGGCGGCGCCGACGATGTCGGCATCGAACTGCATGAACTGGCGGAAGCGCCCCGGTCCCGGCTTCTCGTTGCGAAAGACGTAGCCGTTGCGAAAGCTGCGATAGGGCTTGGGCAGCGCGTCGAAATTCTCGGCGACGTGGCGGGCGAGCGGCGCGGTGAGGTCGTAGCGCAGGGAGAGCCAGCTCTCGTCGTCGTCCTGGAACGAGAACACGCCCTCGTTCGGCCGGTCGAGATCGGGCAGGAATTTCCCCAAGGCCTCTGTGTATTCGATGAACGGGGTCTCCAGCGCCTCGAAGCCGTAGAGCTCGAAGCTGGCCCGGATCGTCTCCAGCATCCGCCCCTGCGCCGCGATCTCGTCGGCGCGGCGGTCGACGAGGCCGCGCGGCAGGCGGGGCTTCAAGGTGTCGGCCTTTTTGGGCTCGGCCATGATCATTCGTCCGGAACGGGGCTTTGAGGGTAGCCTCGCGCTCTAGCCCGATGGAGGGTCTAGCGGCAAGCAGCGCGCCTCAGCCGACCAGCTTCAGCGCCAGCAGCGCGCCGAGGCTCAGGACCGCGATCGGCATCTGCAGGGGCCGCAGCCGCGCCATGAAGAGCGGTGCCTCGCCGCGTCTGGCCGCGGGCGGATCGAACAGCGCGATTCCCGTAAAACCGATCATCAGAAGGATCAGGGCGGCGGACGAGCGCCCGACGAAGACGGCGACGAACGCCAGGAAGCCGAGCCCGAACAGGGCCAGCATGGTGGCGATCTGGGCGAGCGTCTCGCCGCCCTCGGTGCGGAAGCTCAATCCGCGCCGGACGCCGGACAGGAACAACAGGATGGCGCAGCCCCACAGCACGGTCAGGGCGAGGATCGCCTCGCCGGTCTCCCCGCGCCACCACCACGCCGCCGCCGCCCCGACGACCAGGGGGACCATCGGCCCGAAGCCGAACACCAGGGCAAGCGCCGGCACCTCGGGCCGTTCGGTGACGGTGATGGTCCGGGCGTCGTCCCGCATGCTCGATGCCGCTCCTGCTGCGTGCATCGAAAACCGGTGCGATCCTGCCCTGTTCCTGGAACTCGTCCAGAAGACGGTCATGCGTTTCACCGGATGCCACAATATTCCCGCTGAGGTTGCGATACCGCCTTGCGGGACGGCAACCCGGACGAGAAATGAGCGATGATTCGTCTGGTCAGACCAGCCAACCGGATCACCCGACCATGGCATCTGCGTGCAAGGCCGCCGCCGAACGGTTCAACGAACGGCTGACACTGTTTGCAAGCTTCCTGAATGCTCTCGTGATCGTCATTTCCGTCGTCTAGCCGGCGGAGACGATGTTCCAGTTGCGACGTGCAGCTTGTCTTTATCTTGGGCCTCTGCTCGCATTTTTGTGCGCAATCCGAATCTTTCGGCATGAAGAGCGAGGATTGAGATGGCGTGGGCCATCACTTTCGAACTCGCTGCTGCCGTGGTTCCGATCAGCGCGGCCGGACTACTCTATCTTCGCCATGCCGGCGACGATCTCGACCGCCGTTTCAGTGGCACCTCACGGCGAGATTCCGACAGACCGGCCGTTATGGCTGGCCGACGCCGAGACGGCGAGAAGGCCGGCACACCAAGGCGGCCGGCCTTTAAGGATTGGCTCGATCAACGGTACTGGACGAGCAGCCTCAAGACGCCAGTGGTGCGCCCTCGCCGCCGGCCTGGGCTTCCATCGCCTTCTGGCGGTAGAGGCCGACGAAGTCGATCGGGTCGATATAGAGGGGCGGGAAGCCGCCGTTGCGCACCGATTCGGCAATGATCTGGCGGGCGAAGGGGAAGAGAAGGCGTGGGCACTCGATCATCACCGCCGGGTGGAGCTGGTCGGCCGGGATGTTGCGCATGCGGAAGACGCCCGCATAGGTCAGCTCGAAGGCGAACAGCACCTCGCCCGCGATCTTGGCATCTCCTTCGAGGGTGAGGGCGACCTCGAAATCGGCCTCCGCCAGTTGCTGGGCGTTGACGTTGACCTGGATGTTGATCTGCGGCCCGCTCTCCTGCGGCTGCAGCGAGCGCGGCGCGTTCGGGTTCTCGAAGGAGAGGTCCTTGGCGTATTGGGCCAGGGCGTTGATGGCGGGGTTCAGGTCTTCGGGCTGCGCCGTGGCGCCACCGTTGCCGTTCGGTGCCGGGGTGTCGGCCATGGCGTTCTCATCCTCTTGCAGAAGCTCTCGACGTGAAGGACGGCATGACCGGTCGTACCTGGCCGCCGCCATACCCGGCTTGGTTGCCGGGATGTCTTTCGTGCGAGAGCGCGCTATCACGCCGGGTGGGACGGGACAAGCCGAAGCCTTAGGCGCCCGCCCTTCAGAAGCCTTGAGCAGCGGCCCTCTCGAAGCCGTGGTCCGCGGCTCCTCATGAGCCTTGCGCGGCGGCCTCTCGGCCATCGGCCGCACTCCGTGCGGTGGAACCGATGGCGCCGCCACCCCATATGGCTCATCGTCCCGGCTCGATCCTTGCGCCCGGCTCGGTTAAAGGGCGCTGGAGACATCGGCGAGACGGCGCATTTCAGGGCCGCGGCGACGCTGACGGATGTGACGGCCACGACGGCCAGGAACGGATCGGTAATGCAGGATTCTCTCGACGCGACGACCCTCATATTCCTGGCGCTCGCGGTCTTCGTGATCTGGCGCCTGCGCTCGGTGCTCGGACAGAAGACCGGGACGGAGCGGTCCCCCTTCAAGCCCGTCGACCGCAACCAGCCGACCGTCGCCCGCAAGGAGGGCGACAACGTCGTTCGCCTCCCCGGGGCCGACCGCGTCGCGCCGCCACTGCAAGTCGCCGAGCCGCGGGACTGGCGTGGGATCACCGAGCCGGGCAGCCCGGTGGCCGCCGGCCTCGAACAGATCCTGCAGATCGAGCCGAATTTTGACCCGCGCGCCTTCCTGGACGGCTCCAAGAGCGCCTACGAGGCGATCGTGATCGCCTTCGCCAAGGGCGACCGCAAGACGCTGCGCAGTCTGCTCTCCCGCGAGGTCTGCGAAGGCTTCGAGCGCGAGATCTCGGAGCGCGAGGCCAAGCGCCACGTGCTGGAAACGACCTTCGTTTCCCTCGACAAGGCCGAGATCGCCGCCGTCGAGGTCCGCAACCGCGTGGCACAGGTGACCGTGCGCTTCCTCTCGCACCTCATCACCGCGACCCGCGATGCCGACGGCAAGGTGGTGGACGGCAGCGCCGAGGCCGTGGTCGAGGTGCCCGATGTGTGGACCTTCGCCCGGACCCTCGGCACCCGCGACCCGAACTGGCAGCTCGTCGCCACCGAAGCGGGCGCCTGACCCTGTCGCCGTGCCCTGCCCGTCGCCGCTCCGCCTCGCGGGACTCGTCCTCGCCCACGGCCTGGCGCTCGGATCGCCCATTCGGGCGGACGAGCCGATCCGTATGGGCGACGCTGTTCTCGAACCCGTAGAGGCGCACGCGCTCGCGGGGTTTCCGGAATCCGATGCCGGGCCCGCGCTGATCCACTTCAAGGCGTCCTGCGCCGCCCCGCCTGTGACCATCCCGATGACGGCCCGGGGCTCTGCGGAAGACCTCGCCGCGGCGTGTGCGAAGGCCGTGGCGACCCCGGCAGATCAGGCCGCTGCGTTTTTCACGGCCAACTTCACGCCGTATCGAATCACCCGCCCCGGCACGAAGACGGGCTTTCTCACCGGCTATTTTGAGCCCGAGCTTCAGGGCTCGCGGATACCGGATGCCGCCTTCCCGACCCCCGTTCTCGCCAGGCCGAACGACCTTGTGAGCTTTGAGCCGGGTGAGACCAGGCCTGGTTTCGACCCCTCCCTCCGAGCGGCCCGAGCGACGACCGATGGGCTTGTCCCCTATCCAGACCGCGCGGCGATCGAGGACGGGGCGCTCGGCAGCCTCGCCCGTCCGATCCTGTACCTGCGCGATGCGGTCGACCTGTTCGTGCTTCAGGTCCAGGGTTCGGGTCGAGTGCGCCTGCGCGACGGAAGCGCCGTGCGCGTGCTCTATGACGGCCGCAACGGCCGGCCCTATAGCTCGATCGCCAAGAGGATCGTCGCCGAGGGTCATCTGCCGCTGGAAGGCCTGACCCTCGCGCGCTGGACCTCGTGGCTGCGGGCCAACCCCGAGACGGCGCGCCGGCTGATGCGCCTCAACGCCTCCTACATCTTCTTCAGGCTCGCCGAGATCGCCGATCCGAAGCTCGGGCCTCCGGGCGCGGCGGGCGTGCCCCTCGTGCCCGGCGTGAGCATGGCGGTGGACGCCAACCTCTGGCGCTACGGCCTGCCGTTCTGGCTGGAGGGCAGGGTGGCGGGCGCCTCCGAGCCGGGACGCCTCGTCATCGCCGCCGATACCGGCTCTGCCATCGTCGGCCCGGCCCGGGGCGATCTCTACCTCGGCACCGGCGAGGCGGCGGGCGTCGCTGCGGGAAATCTTCGCGATGCCATCGGCTTCGTCGTGCTCCTGCCGAAGCCGCTCGGCTCACCAAAGCCATGAGGCCGCCCCGCCGATCGCGTGGTCTCACCGGCGACGAGGCCCGCCTCTGGAGCGCCGTGGCGCGCCTGATCACCCCGCTGCAGGGCAGGGCGGTGCAGGCAAAGCCGGTGGCGCCTACCCCTATCCCACCTCCCCGTCCGGTCTCGGCCCCTGCACCTCCGCCCAAAGCGCCGCCGAAGCCTCCTGGAAAGCGGATCACGCTGAAGCCGGCGCCGCCTCCACCTGCGGTTTCCGCGCCCGTCCTGAAGCCGCCTGCACCCCTTGCGCCCGGTCTCGAGCGCCGGACCCGCCTCGCCCTTCGCCGCGGCGCCCTGCAGGTCGATGCCCGCATCGATCTCCATGGGATGTATCAGGCCGAGGCCCATGGCGCGCTCGTCGGCTTCCTGAGGCGGGCGCAGGCCACGGGCCACACCCTCGTCCTCGTCGTCACCGGCAAGGGCGGCGAGAGTTTCGGGGGCGGCTTCGACGATGCCTTTTCCGAACGCGGCGTCCTGCGCCGTTCGGTGCCGCATTGGCTGCGTTCGCCGGAACTGCGCAGCATTGTCCTCGGTTTCGAGGAGGCCTCACGCCATCACGGCGGGGCGGGTGCACTCTATGTGAGAGTGAAACGCCGATGATGGACTTGAGCCGCGCCATCAAACGCGGTATTCAGCAATCCTCTCCTGTTTAAGCCGTGACGCATCCGCGAGCCCACAGGCTCCACGAAGACGATGTGCGGACCCCGCGAGCGGTCCCATGACAAGCGCCCCAAGGGCGCCCGGCATCCCCCAAAACACCTTGAACGTCCCTCACTTCATCGCCCTCCGTCGGTTCTCCCCATCCATGACATCACAGAACGATGCCTTCACTCCCGCGGACGTGCCGGTGGAGGACGCGGTTATCGCCCTCGAGCCGCACCGCGAGGTCAAGCTCCAGGACCTGAAGTCCAAGACGCCCACCGATCTCATCGCCTTCGCCGAGGAGGTCGAGGTCGAGAACGCCTCCACGATGCGCAAGCAGGAGCTGATGTTCTCGATCCTGAAGCAGCTCGCCGCCAAGGATGTCGAGATCATCGGCGCCGGCACCGTCGAGGTGCTGCAAGACGGGTTCGGCTTCCTGCGCTCCTCGGAATCGAACTACCTGCCCGGCCCCGACGACATCTATATCTCGCCGACGCAGATCCGGCGCTTCGGCCTGCGAACCGGCGATACCGTCGAGGGGCCGATCCGGGGACCCAAGGACGGCGAGCGCTACTTCGCGCTCCTCAAGGTCAACACGATCAATTTCGAGAACCCCGAGAAGATCAAGCACAAGGTCCATTTCGACAACCTGACGCCACTCTTCCCGACCAAGCGCTTCAAGCTCGAACTCGACAATCCGCCGAAGAAGGATTTCTCGCCCCGGATCATCGACATCGTCGCGCCGATCGGCAAAGGCCAGCGCGCCCTGATCGTGGCGCCGCCGCGCACCGGCAAGACCGTGCTGATGCAGAACATCGCTCAGTCGATCACCATTAACCACCCGGAATGCTACCTCATCGTCCTGCTCATCGACGAGCGGCCCGAGGAGGTCACCGACATGATCCGCTCAGTGAAGGGCGAGGTCATCGCCTCGACCTTCGACGAGCCGGCGACCCGTCACGTCCAGGTCGCCGAAATGGTGATCGAGAAGGCGAAACGCCTCGTCGAGCACGGACGTGATGTCGTCATTCTGCTCGATTCGATCACGCGTCTCGGGCGCGCCTACAACACCGTGGTGCCGTCCTCCGGCAAGGTGCTCACCGGCGGCGTCGACGCAAACGCCCTTCAACGGCCCAAGCGCTTCTTCGGCGCTGCCCGGAACATCGAGGAGGGCGGCTCGCTCTCCATCATCGCCACCGCGCTCATCGATACCGGCTCGCGCATGGACGAGGTGATCTTCGAGGAGTTCAAGGGCACCGGCAACTCGGAAATCATCCTCGACCGCAAGGTCTCGGACAAGCGCATCTTCCCGGCGATCGACATCACCCGCTCGGGCACCCGCAAGGAAGAGCTGCTGGTGGCGCCGGATTCCCTCAAGAAGACCTATGTCCTGCGCCGCATCCTCAACCCGATGGGCGTCACCGACGCGATCGAGTTCCTCATGGACAAGCTTCGCCAGACCAAGAGCAATGGCGATTTCTTCGACTCGATGAACACCTGAGGAGTTTCAATTCTAACCGGCAACAAAGCTTGTTGCCGGCTATGGATAACGAAGGATGAGCGCGCTTCAGGCCTTTACATCGCGCTTTACCAAAGCGTTGCCTTGCTCGAGTCCGACGCGATTGACGCCGCATCAACACACTCTCTTCGCCCCTGCGACCGGCTCCGGCCGCAGCGCCGTCGCTGTGATCCGGCTCACCGGGCCGGCTTGCGCTGCCCTCATCGCCGAACTGTGCGGGACCTGTCCTCCGCCCCGGCGGCTGTCTCTTCGGACTCTGCGCGGCCCGACCGGCGACATCCTCGACCGCGGCATGGTGGTGTGGATGCCGGGTCCTGGTACCTTCACTGGCGAGGACATGGCGGAACTCCACCTCCATGGTGGCCTCGCGGTACGGGCAGGCGTGATCGCGGCGCTGATCGCGCGAATTGATTGCCGCTTGGCAGAACCTGGCGCCTTCACCCGCCGCGCCTTCGAAAACGGGCGGATCGATCTCACCGAAGCCGAAGCGGTCGCCGACCTCATCGATGCCGAGACCGAGGCGCAACGCCGCCAGGCTCTCCGCCAGCTCGATGGAGAACTCGGGCGGCAGGTCGCGCAGTGGCGAGAGGCGCTGATCGATTGTCTCGCGGCGACGGAGGCGGCCCTCGACTTTTCCGACGAGGGCGATGTCGACGACGCGGCGCTTGACGTGGCCCTGCTCGCTCGCGCCGCCACGATCCGCGACGCGATTACTTCCGCCCTTGCCGATGGACGCCGAGGCGAACGCCTGCGCGAGGGCTTCACGGTCGTGCTCGCCGGCCCGCCCAATGCAGGCAAGTCGACGCTGCTGAATGCGCTCGCCCAGCGGGACGTCGCCATCGTATCTCCCGTCGCTGGGACCACCCGCGACGCCATCGAAGTCCGCTGCGACCTCGGCGGGCTGCCGGTCATCCTCGTCGACACCGCGGGCCTGCGCGATGATACCTCTGATCCGGTGGAGGCCGAGGGCATTCGCAGAACGAAGAACTGGATCGAGGCGGCCGACCTAGTCCTCGCGCTTCAGCCCAGCGACGGGGAGCCGGCGGCGCCGATGCCGGGCGCCCTGGCGGTGCGCACGAAATCGGATCTCGGCGGGGAGGGCGGTCTCGCGGTCTCGGGCGTGACCGGCCACGGCCTTGATGCGCTTCTCGATGCAATCCAGGACCGGGCACAGGCGGCGATGGGGGGGGACGCACTCATCACACGCGACCGTCACCGCGATGCCCTGACCCGCTGCCGCGACCACCTCAGCCGCCTTCTCGCGAACGGACCGGGAGCACTGCCCGAATTTGCTGCCGAGGACCTGCGCCTCGCCGTGCGGGCTCTCGGCGAAGTTGCCGGTCATGTCGGCGTCGAGGAGATGCTGGACCGGTTGTTCTCGGAGTTCTGTATCGGGAAGTAGGGGCTCGGCTCCCTCTCAAAACCGGATGCTGCTCTCGTCCCTCACGACGACTGCGCCGGCCGCCGATTCCTCGGCGCCGTCTCCGGCGGCCAGCGCATCCCACTCCGCTGACAGCCCGAAATCGAGCCCGGTTTTGGCTGTGAGTTGTGACACCGAGATCTGGAAAACCGTGAAATCGGCGAGCTCCTCGGGGGCGAAGCGCTCGGTGACGAGGGTTTCGATCTGGGCGGCCTGGCTCAGCAGGAAGGCAAGCGCGCGCGGCTCGTCGTCCTCGCCCTTCAGCACGATGAGCTTCCAATAGGCCGCCGGCAGGAAGAAGTTCTCTCGGTATGGCCTGTCGCTGTCGGCGAAGATCGGTCCGTTGAAGACGCATAGCTTTTCGCCATGACTTGGCGCGAGGTCGCTTACCGCGTTCTCGAGGTTTCCCCAAAGGTGGAGGCCGCGCTTCGCCGAGAGGGCGCTCTGGTTGAAAATCTCATGCTGCGGCGAGCAGTTCGTCCAGTGGAAGGTGTCGTCGTTGGCGAGCTTGGCCTCCTCGGCGGTCCGCCCCCAGGCGGCATCGTTTCGGCGGACCAGATGTCCGCGATCAAGGGGATTCGATGCGTAATAGGCTCCGCCGGCCTGTTGGCCCGCCTTGATCCGCGGGTCGAGGAACCAGTTCTCGGAGCCCTTCTCGCGGATGTGCTGGAAGGGCGCGCCGGAATCGACGTTCACTGCGGAGACATAGGCGAGCCGCCGCCTCGC
This sequence comes from Methylobacterium sp., assembly GCF_019745455.1. GTDB lineage: Bacteria > Pseudomonadota > Alphaproteobacteria > Rhizobiales > Beijerinckiaceae > Methylobacterium. Next base: position 58,809 of record NZ_JAIETD010000115.1, on the reverse strand, counting down.
GTTCATTAGGACGCTGAAATGGTGGTAGCGCAGCTCCGTCTCCCTGCTCGGCCCGAAGGCCGCGAGCGGGCCGCGACGGGGATCGGTGAGCCGGGGCAGGGGAACGTCGACGCCGAGAAAGCGGGGGTCGTAACCCGGACGTCGGCTGTAATCGGGATCGGACGGATCCGGCTTGATCGCCTCTTGAAACGACCACGTCGACGGCAAGTCGGCGGCACTCGTTGACGCGCTATCGGTGGAGCCGGCGGCACTCGTCGACGCGCTGCCCATGCTGAGGGTGATCCGCAGCGGGATCGTCAAGGACAGCGATCCACCGGCGCCTCCGACCGAAAACGCTGCATCACTGAGTTGCGGCGATGGCCGGACGGGCGGCATCGGCTGCGGCGGACTCGGCATCGGCGGCTGTAGCACCGTCCGCACGGCCTCCACCGCCGAAGCAGGATCGGTCTCGGTGAGCCATCGCGCCATCAACCCATCGCGGCGCGCCTCGAAACGGGCATCGAGCGGCAGGTCGCGGACCAGCTTGACGAGCCGCGACGTGCGGATGCCCTCGTTCGCGACCCAGACGATGCGATCCTCGTCGAACTTGGTCAGGACCTTGCCGGCCTCGTCCACCATCTCGCCCTTGGCATTGGTCTTCGGGACGCCCTGGTGGTGGAGAGCCACGACCTCCCACTGGTCGTTGAGCACCGGCGAACCCGACGACCCCTGTTCGGTATCGGCCTCGTAATGAAGGTAGATGTCGGTCTTGCCCCCTTCCGGCAGGTCGACGAGGCGCGAGTTGCGCAGGACGATCTGCTTGAAGCGTCCCTTAGGGTGCTGAACCACGTTCACCGGCTCTCCGATGGTGATCTTGCCCTCGTCCGGGATGAGCGGGAGGTAGCCATAATCGGCGAGACGACGGCCGCCTTGCGAGCGTTCCTTCACCGCGACGAGGGTGACGTCGTGCTCCTTGTCGGTGAGGAAGAAGCCGTCCGGATCGAGATCGAAGGATTGGGGCACCTTGCGATCGCCGAAGGTGTTCATCTCGTAATCGAGTTCGAGGGCACTCATCCGCGCCTCGTCTGACGTCTTGAGGACGTGCCAGTTCGTCATGACGATGTCAGGCGCCACCAGGAAGCCGGTGCCGTTGATCGCATCGTTGGTCTGGATCCGGCCGACGCAGAGCGCCGCCTGCAAGCCGCGTTCAAAGAACTCTATCGAGAGGAAGTCCCGGGTTTCGCCGATGACGCGTTCGACGAGCTTGTCGGTGACGTCGGCAGCTGCGAGCGGGATCGCGCTGATCAGGCGATCCATCTTCAGGTCGACCTCGTCGGTCCCCTGGAGACGCTTGATCGCGAGGCTCCTGCGCAGCCGCCGCATCCGCTTGGCGAGACGGTCGAGGCTGTCGGCCTCGGTATAGGCGCCGCGCTCGGCTGCGCCGACCCGGCGGTTTCGCTCGCGCGTCCGCCCACGCCAGCGCGAGGCAGCCTCGCCGGCGGCGGCTTCCCGCTCCTCCGAGCCGGTAATCACCATGAGCGTCCCCCCCCCGAATGCTCTCGAATGTGCCGATGTAGTGTCGACAGCGATTCGGATTGCAGTCTATGATGCGTGAAAACTAGGGTTGTACAAGTTACCGCAGGGGGATGGTGGTGGCGATTTCCTATGAAGAATTCCGTGCCAAGCTCATGGACCCGGCGGTGCCGGACAAGGAGATCGCCCGGTATCTCAAGGCGCTCCCTTCGCAGAGCGGGCCCTTCGACCCCGCCATCCGCCCCGACCCAGCCAAGATCGACATGGGCGCCGAGGCGCGCTTCGAGGTCGAGAGCGCAATCAATTGGGCGAACGGCGTCGCTCGTTGGCGACGCCATGCCGAATTCGACATTCGCAGCCTTACAGAGAACCTTCCGGTCCTCGTATCCGAGGGCGATAGCTGGTTCCAGTTCCCGTTCCTGCTCGACGACATCGTCGACCAGCTCAAATCCGATTACCTGATCCGGAGTCTCGACGCGGCGGGGGATACGGCACAGAACATGGTCTACGGGCCCGGCGAGTACATGAAGGAACTCGTCGCGATGAAGCCGCGGAATGTCCGCGCCTTCCTGTTCTCGGCCGCCGGCAACGATGTGATTGGCGAGGATGCTTTCGGCAATCCGGTCCTCGCCACCCTGCTCAAATCCTACAGCAAGCACCAAACCGCGGCTTGGCATATCGACCAAGCGCAGCTCGCCAAAGTGCTCACTTTCCTCGAGCAAGCCTACCGCAACGTGGTGACCACCATCCGCAAGGATGCAGACTTCACGACCCTGCCCATCATCATCCACGGCTACGATTATGCCATCCCGGGCGGGTTCAAGGGCGACACCCGTGATCCATCCTGGGCTAAGCAGGACAAGTGGCTCGGGAGCGCGATGCGTGCCAAGAAAATCGTCGATGCCGACCTGCAGCGGGAGATCATCCGGATCCTGATCGACGCACTTTACGACACGCTTGCGCGTGTCGCAGGCGATTCGGACAAGACCCATGTCCATCTCGTCGATGTCCGCGGAACGCTGAAGATCGACGAATGGGCCGACGAGATCCACCCCACCAATGCCGGGTTCAAGAAGGTCGCCAGGGCTTTCCGCAGAATGCTTGAGCAAGCAGGAATCTGAGCCGGTAGTCGTGATGTTTCACGTGAAACATCACGGCTCGGGGCGCCGCCGTTGACGGACATAATGCGGCCCGCGTAATCACGCGCATGTCTCCTCATCCCAATTCCTTCGATGTCGTGGTGATTGGCGGCGGCCATGCCGGCGTAGAGGCCGCTGCTGCCTCGGCACGGACCGGCGCGCGCACCGCTCTCGTGACACATCGCGCTTCGACCATCGGGGCGATGTCGTGCAACCCGGCGATCGGCGGATTGGGTAAGGGTCATCTCGTCCGTGAAGTCGATGCCCTCGACGGGCTTATGGGGCGAGTCGCGGATGCGTCCGGCATCCAGTTCCGTCTCCTTAATCGGCGCAAGGGTCCAGCTGTTCGTGGGCCACGCACCCAAGCCGATCGCAAGCTCTACGCTGCGGCGATGCAGGCGGCCATTGCCGAGACCCCAAACCTCATCGTCATAGAAGGCGAGGCCGGTGATCTCGTCGAGAGGAACCGCAATGTTGTGGGAGTCGACCTTACCGATGGTCGAACTCTCACCTGTGCTGCAGTGGTGATCACCACCGGCACGTTCCTTCGCGGCCTGATCCATATCGGCGAAACGCAAACTCCTGCCGGCCGGGCAGGGGAGGGGCCTTCGATCGGCCTCGCCGAGACCCTCGACCGTCATGGGTTTCGTCTCGGCCGCCTCAAGACCGGGACTCCGCCACGGCTCGACGGGCGCACCGTCGACTGGGCGGGTCTCGAGATGCAATCGGCCGACGAGGAGCCGGTACCGTTCTCGTCGCTCACCGACCGGATCACCACGCCGCAGATCCAGTGCGGCATCACCCGCACGAGCCAAGCGGTCCACGACTTGATCCGCGCCAATCTGCACCGCTCGCCGATGTATTCCGGCGGAATCGCGAGCCGTGGCCCGCGCTACTGCCCTTCGATCGAGGACAAGGTGGTGCGTTTCGGCGATCGCGAGGGCCACCAGATCTTCCTCGAGCCGGAAGGGCTCGACGACCCGACGATCTACCCGAACGGAATCTCGACGGCGCTGCCGGAGGAGGTGCAGCATGCTCTCATCCGCCTGATTCCGGGCCTTGGCCGAGCGACCATCCTGCGGCCGGGCTACGCCATCGAGTACGATTACGTCGATCCGCGCGAGCTCGACGCTTCGCTCCAGACCCGGCGCCTGCCCGGCCTGTTCCTCGCCGGCCAGATCAACGGCACCACTGGTTATGAAGAGGCTGCGGCTCAAGGGATGGTGGCTGGGCTCAACGCGGCGCGCTTCGTCGGTGGATCGCCGCCGGCCGTGTTCGACCGGGCCGAATCCTATCTCGGAGTCATGATCGACGATCTCGTGACTCACGGGGTGAGCGAGCCCTACCGGATGTTCACCTCGCGGTCGGAATACCGGTTGTCGTTGCGAGTGGACAATGCCGACGAGCGACTGACCCCACGGGGGATCGAACTCGGCTGCGTCGGCTCGCACCGAGCCGCGCATTTCGAGGCGGATCAGGCTGTGCTCGACGAGGGACGCCGGCAGCTTGAGACCCTGAGCCTCACGCCCTCACAAGCCGCCGGTCAGGGTATCGCCCTCAATCAGGACGGCATCCGTCGCAGCGCCTACCAACTCCTGTCCTACCCTGAGATCGGCTGGGACCGCCTCGCAGCAATCTGGCCGCAACTCGCCGAGGTGCCGGCGCGGATTGCGGATCGGCTTACGACCGATGCGACCTACGCGGTCTATCTGGACCGGCAGAAAGCCGACATCGCCGCCTTCCGGCGCGACGAGGGCGTTGTCCTGTCGGGTGGGTTCGATTATGCGGCCATTCCCGGCCTTTCGAACGAGATGCGGGCGAAGCTGGAAACCGTTCGCCCTGGGACCTTGGGACAAGCTGCACGGATTGAGGGTGTCACCCCGGCGGCCCTGACGTTGCTGGCTGCCCATGCTCGGCGCGGTTCTCGCGCGCCGACTCTCGGCGCCTGATGCCCATTGACGACCGCACCCGTGTTCTGGCTCAGGCGGATGTTTCACGTGAAACATCCGCTGCCCTGGATCTCTATATCGAGCAGCTTAGGCGCTGGCAGAGCGTGAAGAACCTCGTCGGTCCGGCGACCCTGAAGCAGGTCTGGACCCGGCATATCGCCGATGCGCTGCAGCTTCTCGATCTGGCGCCGGAGGCGACGCGCTGGCTCGACCTCGGCTCCGGTGCGGGCATTCCCGGCCTCATCCTCGCCATTGCCGGGCGCGAGCGGCCAGGCTTTGCCGTCGACCTCGTCGAGAGCAATGCGCGCAAATGCGCCTTCCTCACCGAAGCCGCTCGCCTCACCAAGGCGCCGGCGAAGGTCTACAACGCCCGGATCGAGGATGTCGTCGCGAGCCATGTCGGAACCGGTATTGTCTGCGCCCGCGCCCTCGCACCCTTGCGCCAGTTGCTCGCCTGGACCGAGCCGTTGTTGACAACAGGCACCACTGGTCTGTTTCCGAAGGGTCGTGACGTCGATGCGGAATTGACCGAAGCCGCGCAAGAGTGGAGATTCGTTTACGATTTGGTGCCGAGCCGGACCGAGTCGGATGCGCGGATCGTCCGCGTCACTGCCCTCTCCCGCGTGGATTCATGACGAACCCTCCGTCACTCTCGTCCGGCCCGATGCCGGAGCGCCCCTTGCGCATCCTCGCGCTCGCCAACCAGAAGGGCGGCGTCGGCAAGACCACGACGGCGATCAATCTTGGGACCGCTTTGGCGGCGATCGGCGAACGGGTGCTGGTGATCGATCTCGATCCCCAGGGCAATGCCTCGACGGGCCTCGGCATCGATCGGCGCTCACGAAAGATATCCACCTATCACGTGCTTGCCGGTGAGGCTTCCCTCGCCGAGGCAGTGGTGCCGACAGCTGTCCCGCGGCTCTTCGTAGCGCCCTCGACGATGGATCTCCTCGGTCTCGAGATGGAGATGGCGAGTTCGGCGGACCGCGCGCACCGCCTGCGCCATGTCCTCAAAGAGGTTGGCCAGTCGGGACCGATGGAGGGCATCTCCTACGTGCTGATCGATTGCCCGCCCTCGCTCAATCTCCTCACCATCAATGCTCTGGCCGCCGCCGACGCGGTGCTGGTGCCGCTGCAATGCGAGTTCTTCGCCCTCGAAGGCCTGAGCCAACTCCTGCGCACCGTCGAGCAGGTCCGCGGCGCCCTGAACCCGCGCCTGACCATCCAGGGCATCGTCCTCACCATGTTCGACCCGCGCAACAACCTCTCGGCCCAGGTGGTGGCGGACGTGCGCAGCTTCATGGGCGACAAGGTCTACGAGACCATGATCCCGCGCAACGTCCGCGTTTCCGAGGCCCCCTCGCACGGCAAGCCGGTGCTGCTCTACGATCTGAAATGCGCCGGCTCTCAGGCCTATCTGCGCCTCGCCTCGGAGATCATCCAGCGTGAGGGGCGCCTGCCTCAGGCGGCCTAATTTACTGATTTCGTTGCGTAAAAGGATGAGAAGCGGTTGGCTATGGCGGATGATGCGGTGCGACCCCGTCTGGGGCGCGGCCTGGCGGCCCTGATCGGTGATTTCGGTGATTTCGGTGACGAGGGCGGGGACGCCAATAAGTCCCATGCCCAGCGCAAGGTCGCGGTCGAGTTCCTGCGCCCGAACCCGCGCAACCCGCGCCGGCGCTTCAACGACCCCGAACTCGACGAGCTCGCAGCCTCCATCAAGGTGCGGGGCGTCATCCAACCCATCGTGGTGCGGGCGCTGGCCGGCGTGCCGGACACCTACGAGATCGTGGCCGGGGAGCGCCGCTGGCGCGCGGCCCAACGGGCTGGGCTCAACGAGGTGCCCGTCGTCACAGTCGAGATCGACGACCGCACGTCGCTCGAATATGCGATTCTGGAGAACGTGCAGCGCTCAGACCTCAACGCGATCGAGGAGGCGGCGGGCTACGAGCGCCTGATGAGCGAGTTCCGCTACACGCAGACCGAGCTCGCCGAGATTCTCGGCAAGAGCCGCAGCCATCTCGCCAATACGCTGCGGCTGCTCCAGCTTCCGCTGCCGATCCAGGAGCGGGTCGCGGCGGGAGAGATCACCGCCGGTCACGCCCGCGCGCTCCTCGCGGTGAAGGATCCGGAGGCGGTCGCCCGCCGCATCGTCGCCGAGGGGCTGTCCGTACGCGAAGTCGAAGCGCTCGCCGCCTCCGAGACGCAGCAGGGCGAGGAAATGCCGCGCCCGCGCTCCCGCAAACCCACCGAGGCCGATCCCGCCAGCCGGACGCTGGAACGCGCCATGGCCCGCGCCCTCGGTGTCCCGGTCTCGTTCAAGCCGAAGGGCACCGGGCCCGGCGAGATACGCATCCGCTACGAGACCGAAGCCGAACTTGACGGCCTGTGCCGGCGGTTCAAGGTGTCCCTGGAGAGCTGAGAAACCGCCGGACGAGAAGTCGCGCCAGGTCGCGCGGCGGCTCCGGTGTCAGCACCGCGAGCTTGTTCGAGGTCGAGAGCGAGGCGAGGCCGTGGAGGCCGGCCCAGAGGGTCGCCACCGCTTGGCGACGCTCCGCCGCATCGGGGATCAGCGGCTGAAGCACGCGGTCGACGAGATCGGTCGCCTGCGCCAGGGCCGCCGCGTACCATTCGGGAAACGCCGAATCCGGCGCAAGACTATGCTCGAAGACGAGGCTCCAGACCTTGGGATCGGCGGCAACGAAGGCGAGGTAGGTATCGGCGACCGCCAGCGCGTTGTCGCGAGCCGGTCGGTCGGGTTGGACCGAGCCTGAGAGCGCCGCGTGCAGTCGCGCCAGGGTCCGGGCATTCACCCGCATGGCGACGGCGTCGAGATCGCCGACCGCATTGTAGATCGAGTTCGGCGCATAGCCGATCGCTTGGGCCAGCCGACGCATGCCGAGGCCGCGTGGCCCCTCGGCCCGCACCAGGCTCTCGGCCGCCTTGGTGACGAGGGCCGCGAACTCGTCGCGGCTGTGCTCGCCGCGAGGGCCGGTGCCGCGCCTGGGCTTCTCGGCGATGGCCTCGTTGGGTTCTGCAGGATGCTTGGGCATTTGTGGTCCTCGCTTCCCGGCTCCGTGCGCGTCCGCACCGTCCGTGGGCTTAGAAGGCGCGAAGGCCGAGATCAAGATTGCACGCCGTACCAATCGACGTCATCATTTGTACGTCGTTCAAAGCGCCGAAGAAGCTCGATTGCGAGACTCGAAGGTGCCGGTTTGACGCTTCGTTATGAGCCGGGCAGTCATGCTGCTCGGCCGAGGAGACGACCATGTTCCGCACATTGATGACCGCGCGCCGCTTCGCGCCCCTGTTCTGGTGCCAGTTCTTCTCGGCCTTCAACGACAACTTCCTGAAGAACGCGCTCGCTTTCCTGATCCTCTACAAGGTCGCGCAATCGGGCGAGGGCGCCTCCGCCGCGACACTGGTGACCCTCGCGAGCGCCGTCTTCATCGGCCCGTTCTTCATCCTCTCGGGCCTCGGCGGACAGCTCGCCGACCGCTACGACAAGGCGGTGGTCGCGAAGCGCCTGAAGTTTGCCGAGATCTTCGCCGCCGGCACCGCGGTCCTCGGGTTCTCGCTCCACTCGGTGCCGGTCCTGTTCGTGGCCCTCGGCCTCTTCGGCGTGGTCGCGGCCCTGTTCGGTCCGATCAAGTACGGCATCCTTCCCGATCACCTGAAGCGGGCCGAGCTGCCCGCCGGCAACGCGCTGATCGAGGGCGCGACCTTTCTGGCCATCCTGCTCGGCACCATCGTGGCGGGTCTCGCTACCGCCATGGGCGGAGAGCCCGTGCTCTTCAGCGTGATGATCATGGCCTTCGCGGTCCTGTGCTGGCTCTGCGCCCGGTTCATCCCGCGCACCGGCGAAGGCGCTCCCGATCTCAAGGTCGATCCCAATATCGCCCGCTCGACCCGTGATCTGCTGCTCGACCTGTGGTCCGATACGCGGCTGTGGCGCGGCTCGCTCATCGTGAGCTGGTTCTGGCTCGTCGGCGCGGTGGTGCTCTCGCTCCTGCCCGTCATGGTCAAGGACAGCCTCCACGGCTCCGAGACCGTGGTGACCCTGCTGCTCGCCATGTTCTCGGTGGGCATCGCCCTCGGCTCCGGCCTCGCCTCCTGGCTCGCCAGCGGCCGCATCGTGCTTCTGCCGACGCCGATCGGCGCCGTCCTGATGGGCCTGTTCGGCCTCGACCTCGCCTGGACCCTGTCCCACCTGCCCGCAGGCACCGGCGAATTGCTCGGCGCCGGCGCCTTCCTCGCGACCGGCACGGGGCTTCGCGTCACCATCGACCTCGTCGGCCTCGCCATGGCGGGCGGCCTCTACATCGTGCCTTCCTTCGCCGCCGTGCAGGCCTGGACCGACAAGGAGAAGCGCGCCCGCGTCATCGGCGCCGTCAACGTCCTCACCGCCGCCTTCATGGTGGGCGGCACCTTAGGCCTCGCAGCCCTGCAGGGTGCGGGCTGGTCGATGCCGGCTTTGTTCGCGCTGATCTCCGTCCTCAATCTCGTCGCCGGCGCGGTGATCCTGAAGGTGATGCCGACGAGTCCGTTCCGGGACTTCCTCTCGATCCTGTTCCGGGCCTTCTACCGGCTCGAAGTGCGCGGCCTGGAGAATGTCGAGGCGGCCGGCCCCAACGCCATCATCGCCCTCAACCATGTCTCGTTCCTCGATGCGCCGCTTGCCCTCTCGCTGCTCGAGCAGGAGCCGGTCTTCGCCATCGACCACGGCATCGCGCAGCGCTGGTGGGTGAAGCCCTTCCTCAGGATCACACGGGCGATGCCTCTCGACCCGACCAAACCGATGGCGACGCGCACGCTGATCAATGCGGTCAAATCCGGCGAGACCCTGATCATCTTCCCCGAGGGCCGTCTCACCGTCACCGGCAGCCTGATGAAGGTCTATGACGGCGCCGGCCTCATCGCCGACAAGTCCGGTGCCATGGTGGTGCCGGTGAAGATCGAGGGCCTGGAGAAGACCGCCTTCTCGCGCCTCTCCCGCGCCCAGGTCCGCCGCCGCTGGTGGCCGAAGGTGACGGTCACGATCATGCCGCCGGTGCGGCTCAGCGTCGACGAGGCCCTCAAGGGCAAGAACCGCCGCCAGGCCGCGGGCGCTGCCCTCTACGGCATCATGTCGGACCTCGTCTTCAACACGACGTCGATCGACCGCGGCCTGATGGAATCGCTCATCGCGGCCGGCGAGGATTACGGCTGGCGCCGCACGGCGGTGGAGGATCCGATCACCGGCAAGCTCTCCTATTCCCGCCTCGTGATGGGTGCGACGGTGCTGGGCCGCAAGCTGATGCCGCTGGCGCCCGAGGGCCGCCCGATCGGCCTTATGTTGCCCAACGCCAACGGCGCCGCCGCGACCTTCTTCGCCCTGGCCTCGGCCGACCGGGTGCCGGCCATGATCAACTTCTCGGCCGGCCCCGCCAACATCCTCTCGGCCTGCAAGGCGGCCGAGGTGACGACGATCCTGACCTCGCGCGGCTTTATCGAAAAGGCCCGGCTCGGGAGTCTCGTCGAGGCGATCCAGGGTGCGGTGAAGCTTGTCTATCTGGAAGACGTGCGCGCCACGATCTCGACCCTGGACAAGCTGCGCGGCCTGCTCGCCAAGCGCAAACCCCTCGTCGAGCGCAAGGGCGACGACCCGGCGGCGATCCTGTTCACCTCGGGAAGCGAAGGCACACCCAAAGGCGTGGTGCTCGCCAACCGCAACATGCTCGCCAACACGGCGCAGGCGGCGGCGCGGATCGATTTCGGACGCACCGACAAGGTGTTCAACGTCCTGCCGGTCTTTCACGCCTTCGGCCTGACGGTGGGGCTGGTGCTGCCGCTGGTCTCGGGCGTTCCGGTCTATCTCTACCCCTCGCCGCTGCATTACCGGATCGTGCCCGAGCTCATCTACGGCTCGAATGCCACGATCCTGTTCGGTACCGACACGTTCCTCACCGGCTACGCGAAATCCGCCCACGCCTACGACCTGCGCTCCCTGCGCTACATCCTCGCCGGCGCCGAGCCGGTGAAGGAGGCGACGCGCCGGACCTACGCGGAGAAGTTCGGCCTGCGCATTCTCGAAGGCTACGGCGTGACCGAGACCGGCCCGGTGCTGGCGCTGAACACGCCGATGTTCAACAAGTTCGGCAGCGTCGGCCGGATCATGCCCGGCATGGAGGCGAAGCTCGAACCGGTGCCCGGCATCGAGGAGGGCGGGCGCCTGTACGTGCGCGGCCCCAACGTCATGCTCGGCTACCTGCGCGCCGAGAAGCCGGGCGTCCTCGAGCCGCCGGCCGAGAACTGGCACGATACCGGCGACATCGTCACGATCGACCAAGCCGGCTTCATCACGATCAAGGGCCGCGCCAAGCGCTTCGCCAAGATCGCGGGCGAGATGGTCTCCCTCGCCGGCATCGAGATGCTGGCGGCCGAGCTCTGGCCTAACGCCCCGAGCGCCGTCGCTTCGGTCCCCGATCCGCGCAAGGGCGAGCGGCTGATCCTGTTCACCGAGGCCAAGGGCGCGACCCGGGGCGATTACCAGGCCTTCGCCAAGGGAAAGGGCGCGACCGAGATCGCGATCCCGGCCGAGGTGGTGGTGATCGATAAGGTCCCGATGCTCGGCACCGGCAAGGTCGACCAGGTCGGCGTGACGAAGCTCGCCAAGGAGCGGGCGCAGGGACAGGCGGAAGCGGCCGCGTGAGGTTGCTCACCTGGGAACTGTAATCAGAACGTTGCGCAAGATTCTCCAACTCGGGTTAGCGGCATCCCCGAGCGGCGATGACACCCTCCCTGTCATTCCGGGGCTGCCCCCGGATCTGGCCTCCGGCCAGTCCAAGGATGAACTCCGGGTTCGCCTTCGGCACCCCGGAATGACGGTGCGGTTGTCACGAGAGTGATTGACCACCGGAGCGGTCAGTTATCCTCAGCCTGAACTCGATGCCCCGAGTTTCCCGCACGAGAAGCCCAGGAATCAGGCCGCCAGGGCCCGGTTCACCGTCGAACGCAGGTCTGCCAGCGAGAATGGCTTCGTCAGCACGTCGGTGACGATGGCGTCGAGGCCGCGGGCGCGTTCGCGCTGATCGGCGAAACCCGTCATCAGCAGGATGGTGAGGGATGGGAAGTCGCGCTTGGCAGCGAGCGCGAGGGCGATGCCGTCCATCAGCGGCATGCGGATGTCGGTGAGCATCAGGTCGAAATCGCCGGCCGCCTCGGTGAGGCGGTCGAGACCGTCGCTCCCGTCGCTGGCGGTGACAACGGCATGTCCGTCGATCTCCAGCCCACGCTTGAGGAAGCCGCGTATCGTCTCTTCGTCATCCACCAGAAGGATGCGGGCCATAGACACCGTTTTCGCTGGCGCCGGCCGGCCCGGCGCGTTCGGTCAGAGACGCAAGGGCAGTGCCTCCATGTCAAGGCGCAAGCAGGCCTTGTCAGGATTCTGCGAAGGGGCTGTGCGAAAATGTCGCCCTCAGGTCGTCAGGTCCCACCGAAGAGGTCGGGTTCCTGATTGTCGAAATCGACGAGCCCCACGAAGGGCAACTGGCGGTACGCATGAGCCGCATCCATGCCGTAGCCAACCACGAAAGCGTCCGGGCACTGGAAGCCGACGAAGTCGGCGTCGATCGTGACGGCGCGCCTGCCGGGCTTCTCCAGCAGCACCGCCGTCATCACCCTCTTGGCGCCGCGGGCCATCAGCAGGTCCTTGGCGAAGACCAGGGTTCGGCCTGATTCGAGGATGTCATCCACGAGGAGAACGTCGCGGCCGCGCACCTCGCTCTGGACGTCGCGCAGGATCTCGACCTGGCCGGTGGAGACGGTGCCGGTGCGGTAGCTCGATAGGTGAACGAACTCCACCTGCGGCGACAGCCCCGAGCGGTGAAGGGCCCGAAGCAGGTCGGCGGCGAACATGAAGCTGCCCTTGAGAACCGCCACGACGAGCAGCTCCTCCGGCCGGGAGGCGGCGATCTCGCCGGCGAGCTCCTCGTTGCGGCGGGCGATGGCAATTTCGTCGAAGAGGACGCGAACGCGTCTGGAAGGCGTGGTCATCGCCAAGCTCATATCACGGCCGCCTGGCGCTGGCATCGGGCTTCGCCATCGCGGGATCCGCGAACCTGATCTGCACCGAGCGCGCTTGCGCAGGCGGCGCCGACAGGCTGGCGCGAAAACGCGCGCGCTCGCGCTCGTCGAGGGTCGCGCGCGGTGCTGGTATCGTCCAGCGATAGATGGTCTGGTCGCGCGCATCACGCAGTTCGACTTCGATCGGCGGGACCGTGGCTCCCTGATGCGAGACGCCAACGATGTCGCCCTCCACCACGAGTTGGACGCCGCCGCCTTCGCCGCTTCCCTGGAAGGCCACGACGTCGTTGAAATCGATGCCGCGCAGGTTCACGGGGAGGCCGAGCGAGGCATAGAGCGAGGCGCTCTGCGGCATCGCCCGCACGACGCTGGTGCGGGCGACGAGTGCGACGGCCGCGATGCCGGCGACGCTGAGGCCGAGGGCCACGGTAGCCGCCATCGCCTTGAGGGATGCGCGCGGCTTTCGCGCCGGCTTGGCGCGCCTCTTCGTCGTCCGGCGTGGGGCTGCGACGGGCTCCGGCGCCGCTTCGGGCGATGCCGGGGCCGGCGCCTCCGGAGCGATGCCCTCCTCTGCCAGGGCGGATTCCCAGGCGTCGAGGGCAGCCTGGTCCTCGGAGCGGTTGCGGCTTGGATCACTCATGGCCGACATGGCCTCGGCGATCTGGGCGGTGGCGACGTCATCGGGGGTGATGAACCAGGTCTCGCGGCAGGCGGCGCAGCGCACCTGCCGACCCTCGGGGCCGACGCGATCGGTGGGAATCTCGTACTCGCTCGCGCAGGCGGGGCAGACGATCTGCATGACGAATCCGCACGTGAGGGCCGGTCGGCGGTTGCCGCGTGGCGCAAAAAGCCTGACATGGTTGTCGCGGAACGCGGTTAACCGCGGATGAAGCTGCGCTGAATCGAGCAGGGCTTGGGAGCGGACGATCGTGAGCCATCGGCGATGGGCGGCAAGTGCGGCGGGGATCTCGGAGTGCCGGACCGCATGAGGGACAGCCTGCTGTCCGGGGCAGAGGAACCGGTCGTACAATTCGAGAGCGTCGGCATGCGCTACGGTCTCGGGCCGGAGGTGCTAAGCGACGTGAGCTTCCAGATCGCGCCGCACTCGTTCCAGTTCCTCACGGGCCCCTCCGGCGCCGGCAAGACGACGCTGCTGCGGCTCATCCTGCTCTCGGTGCGTCCGACCCGGGGCCTCGTCTCGGTCTTCGGCGAGGAGGTCAGCGGCATAGCCAGCGACACCCTGACGTCGCTGCGCCGGCGCATGGGCGTGGTGTTCCAGGATTTCCGGCTGCTCGACCACCTCACCACCTACGAGAACGTCGCCCTGCCCCTGCGCGTCCAGGGCCGGGCCGAGACGAGTTACCGGGCCGAGGTGGTGGAGCTGCTTCGCTGGGTGGGTCTCGGCGAGCGGATGCACGTCCTGCCGCCGCTCCTCTCGGGCGGGGAGAAGCAGCGCGCCGCCATCGCCCGCGCCCTCATCGCGCGGCCCGAGCTGCTCCTGGCCGACGAGCCCACCGGCAACGTCGATCCTGGCCTCGGCCGCCGCCTGCTGCGGCTCCTCATCGAGCTCAACCGCCTCGGCACCTCGGTGCTGATCGCGACCCACGACTTCGCCCTGATGGACCTCTGCGATGCCCGCCGCCTCGTGCTCGGCCAGGGCCGCCTGACGGTGGAGGGCTAGGGGTGGGCGAAGCCGTCAAGCCGCCTCGTCCCGTCGCAGCGTCGACCGCCGCAGGCGAGGCGGCGTTGCCGGCGACCCTGCGCCGCAACGCGCCGCTGGTGCCCACGGATTCGGCGGCGAGCCGGTCGCTCGCCGCCGTCATCGCGATCCTGACTTTTCTCGCCGCCCTCTGCGCCGGCGCCGCCGAGATGGTGGCCGCAAGCGCCGACCAGTGGCAGGGCGCGGTGGCGCAGGAGGTGACGATCCAGGTCCGCCCGAGCCCCGGCCGGGGCATCGACGCCGACGTCGCCAAGGCGGAGGCCATCGCAAAGGCCACCCCCGGCATCGCGGCGACCCGGGTCTTCTCGAAGGCGGAGGCCGAGCGGCTGCTCGAACCCTGGCTCGGCAGCGGCCTGGACCTTTCCGATCTGCCGGTGCCGCGTCTCGTCACGCTGACGCTGGCGCCGGGACCGAGCCCGGACCTCAAGCCCCTGCGCGCGGCCCTGACCGAGGCCCTGCCGGGCGTGGCGAGTCTCGACGACCATGCCCTCTGGCTGCGGCGGCTCTCGACCATGGCCAACACCTTCGTTGGCGTCGGCGTCGCGGTCGTGGCCCTGGTGCTCCTCGCCACCGGCCTCGCCGTGGCCTTCGCCACACGCGGCGCCATGGCGGGCAACCGCGAGGTCGTGGAGGTGCTGCATTTCGTCGGTGCCGACGACGACTTCATCGCCCGCGCGTTCCAGCGCCGATTCTTCGGCCTCGGCCTGCGTGGCGGCATCGTCGGCTCGAGCGCGGCGTTGCTCACCTTCCTCGTCGCCGGCCTCGTCTCGCGCGGCTGGCGCTCCGGCCCGGCGGGAGAGGAACTCGACGCCCTCTTCGGCAGCTTCCAGATCGGCTGGCGCGGCTACGCCGCCGTGCTCCTCATCGGCGTCATCGCATCCCTGGTCACCGGCCTGGTCTCTCGCCTCACGGTGCGCCGGTTCCTGGCATAGAACTTCGGCCTGAAGCCGTGGATGAAGCGGCCAACCCCTTGCAAAATATCGCCGAAGCCTTGACCTGCCCGGTCCTTCCGGGCCACCGTTAACCATTCGGCAAGCATTGGAGGCGGAAAGTGTGGCCTCTGCAGTGCCGCAATCGCGGCTATCCTTCGGGAGAATGACCACTGGGATGCCGGGCAACACCACCATGAGCCCTCGCGGGGCTTTCGGCTGGTCCTGGGACGAGGCGCGCCAGCGCTCCGACGCGGCGCGCATCGCAAAGGCCGGTGAACGCAGCTGGCGCTTCGCGGCCGGCGGCGTGGCGGCGCTCGGCGGCATCGCGACATTGGCGCTGCTCGGCGGCTTCCTCAGCTTCATCGCCTGCATCGACCAGCGGGAGCGGCCGCTGGCCGAACGCCCCGACGGCATCGTCGCCCTTACGGGCGGATCTCAGCGCATCGGCGACGCCATCGACCTCCTGGCGGCGGGCCATGGCCGGCGCCTGCTCATCACCGGTGTCAACGAGCGCACCAGCCGCGACGAGATCACCAGGCTCAACCCGAGCCAGCGCCACTGGATCGAGTGCTGCGTCGACCTCGACTACCGGGCCCGGAACACCATCGGCAACGCCATCGAGACCCGGCGCTGGATGCGTCTGCACCGCTTCAGCACAGTCGCGGTGGTGACCTCGAACTACCATATGCCGCGCACGCTGATCGAACTCGACCATGCCCTGATGGGCCGCGACAAGGTCGTGCCTCATCCGGTCGTTGCCGAGGGTTTCGCCGAACGTTGGTGGCAGAGCCCCTCCGCGACCCGGCTCCTCGCCTCGGAATACGTCAAGTTCCTCGTCGCATGGGTCCGCACTCGCTTCGAGCACGACCCGGAGACCTCCCGCGCCGCCATCCTGATCGGCCGCCGGAAGCCCATCAGGATGGTCTCAGAACCGCTGATGCGTGAGAACGACTGAGGCCCTACAGGCCCTTGCAGCGGCTGCGGACGAGCCCCGAAAACTCCTTCTCGGACCCCTGTACCTCGGCGAGGCGGGCGCTGCGCTCGGTCCCCGTCAGGCACCGGCCATAAACGCTTGAAACGCGCCGCATCGTCTCGACGTGCCGGCGCCAGACGCGACATCGATCGGCATCGTCCGAGCCGGTCTGTTCGAGTTGTTCGATCGCCTGGCGCTGCATCGAGCTCGCGACGAGGACGTCGCGGGCGCAGGCTGTCGCCTCACCGGCCTGCGCCAGAACCGGCGGAGCCAAGGCTAGGGCGATGGCGCAACCGAATGCCGGCCATCGCGGCGCGGGTGTCATCACGCGGCCTGCGAGGCGGAGGTGTGGGTGAGGAGGGCATAGAGGGCGCTCGCGTCCCGGGCCGCTCGGACGCGGTCGAGGATGCCGGGCTCCCGCAGCATCCGGGCGACCTGCGCGAGGGCCTTCAGATGTTCGGCGCCGGCCCCCTCGGGGGCAAGCAACAGGAAAGCGATGTCGACGGGCTGGCCGTCGAGCGCATCGAAATCCACCGGCTTCTCCAGGCGGGCCACGAGGCCGAACAGCCGGTCGAGGCCCGGCAGCTTGCCATGGGGAATGGCGACGCCGTCACCGATGCCGGTCGAGCCGAGGCGCTCGCGCTGGAGCAGGGTTTCCAGAACCTCGGCCTCGTCGAGGGCAGGCAGACGCCGCACCGCCTGGGCGCTCAGCTCATGGAGAACCTGCTTCTTGGCGCGGGCGCGCAGAGAGGACACGACGGAATCCGGACTGAGGAATTCCAGCACTGGCATGGAGGACCGCTGCCCCGTCGGCGGCGCCGAAGGGACGCCGTACAGTGAGAATGAGACCGCAACCGTGGAATGCACCGCATCCTCGGCCGCCGTCCCTTCGATCGATGACCGGCCCCCGCTCCGACCGGAGAACCGATCAGGCCGTAGCCTCGGGCGGATCGATCCATCCGATCGCCCCATCACTGCGGCGGTATACGACGTTGAGGCGCCCGGTGCCAGCGTGAACGAACACGATCACCGGCGCCCCCGTCAGGTCGAGGGCAGTGACGGCCTCGCTGACGGAATGACGCTTGAGCGTCTTGGTGCTCTCGGCCACCACCGGAGGGTGGGCATCGCCGTCGGCGACCTCGTCGTCGAAGTCCTCGTCCTCGGGTGCGGCAATTACCGCGTAGGCCGCCTCGACGCCGGCGCCGTCGTGGCCGCCGGCACCGTGATCCTTCAGGCGGTGCTTGTAGCGGCGCAGGCGCTTCTCGAGCTTGTCGGCGGCCTGTTCGAAGCTCGATGGCGCGTCATGGGCGCCGCCGGTGACTTCGAGGGTCAGGCCGGTGACGAGATGGATGACGCAATCCGTGCGATAGGCGGTGCCGTCGCGGCGCAGGGTGACATGCCCGCTGGCGCTCGCATTCATCGAGGCATCGAGGAATTTGCCGAGGGTGGCGGCGATCCGGTCCTCGACGCGCCCGCGCAGGGCCTCGCCGAGATCGAGGCCGTGGCCGGTGACGCGCAGGGATCCCATGAAAGCTCCGGTTCTTCGCCGTGTCAGTGATCGAAGTTAAGGATCGTCGGCGGACGAAGTCAACGTGAGGGCGCGGGCGGCTCACGCCGTCGACGTCGCCCTCGCCTCGTCCATCCCCTCTCCGAACCCGCCGCCCACGGCCGTGTCGCGTTCGGGCAGCCAGCGGTCGATGATGGCGTAGAGTTCCGCGCGCTTGAACGGCTTGCCGACATGGTCGTCCATGCCGGCCTCACGGAAGGCGCGGATCTGATCGGGCAGGACATTGGCGGTCATGGCGATGACCGGCAGGCGCGGACCCGGACCAGCCGTGCTCCGGATGATCCGCGTGGCGCTCATCCCGTCCATGCCCGGCATCTGCACGTCCATCAGCACGAGGTCGTAGGCGCTGCCCTGAACCGCAGCCACTGCGGCGGCGCCGTCGCCGACGACGTCCACCGTGTGCCCCCGCGCCTCGATCACCGCGCGGGCCAGGACCTGGTTGATCTCCGTGTCTTCGACGAGCAGGAGACGGCCTCTCTTGTGCGCGCCGCCATCCGTGTCCGCGGTGACCGGGCTCAGTTCCAGGCGACCGCGCGGCAGCGTCAGGGTGAACCAGAACGTCGATCCCCGTTTCTCTTCCGAGAACACCCCGATCTCGCCGTCCATCAGCTCGACGAGGCGCTTGCAGATGGCGAGACCGAGGCCGGTGCCGCCGAAATCCCGCGTAATGGAGCTGTCGGCCTGGCTGAATCGCTCGAACAGCCGCGCCTGCTTCTCGATGGGAATGCCCATGCCTGTATCGCTGATCGAGAAGCGCAGGCGCTCGCCCTTGGCGGAACTCGCCTCGTGCCTGACCGACAGGGCGATGTAGCCCTCGTGTGTGAACTTGCCGGCATTGTTCAGAAGGTTGAGCAGGATCTGCCGCAACCTCGCCTCATCGCCGACGACGCCGCGCGGCAATCCCGGATCGAGGTTGGCCCGGACCTCGACAGCCCCCGCCCGCAATGTCCCGCGCATGATCGACAGGCAATTGTCGATCAGCGCGCCGAGGGCGAAGGGCCGTTGTTCCAGCTCGATCGCTCCCGCCTCGACCTTCGAGAAATCGAGGATGTCATCGACCACCGTGAGCAAGGCCGCTCCCGCAGACTGCACGAGCTCGACCTGCCGCCGGACGACCGGGGGGAGTTCGTCGCCCTTGTCCATGATCAGGCCGGTGAAGCCGATGATGGCATTGAGCGGCGTGCGGATCTCGTGGCTCATGGTGGCCAGGAAGTCGGTCTTTGCCCGGCTCGCCGCGTCGGCATGAGTGCGGGCGAGCTCTGCGGCTTCCTTGGCGGCGCGCAGCTCGTCCGCCTGACGTTGGCGCTCCGAGACGTCGCGGATCGAGCAGACGAGACCCTGTGCGTGGCCGGTCGCCTCGTCGCGCACCAGCCCCACCCGGTTCTCGACCCAGATCCAGCGACCGTCCTTGTGTCTCATCCGGTAGGTGACGTTGTCGTAGTCACCCTCCAGCGCACCGGCAAGGAGGCGCTCGGCCCGTTCCCGGACGTCGGCGACGTTGTCCGGATGCATGAGCAACGAGGCGTCGGCGCCGAGCAGTTCGGCGGGATCGTATCCGAACACCGCTCGACACGAGGGCGAGACGTAGTCGCGGGAGAACGACAGGTCGAGCTTGACGATCACGTCGCTGGTGGTCTCCGCCAGCATGCGATAGCGAGCCTCGCTGTCCCGCAGGGCGTTCTCGGACCGGCGCCGCTCCTCGATGCTGCGGATCGAGGCCACGAAGCCCACCGGCCGGCCGTCCTCGCTCCGCAGGAGTCGCAGGGAAGCCTCCACCCAGATCCAGTCCCCGTTCCTGTGCCGCAGACGGTTGACGTTGACGGCGCGCTCGACGGCGCCCGAGGTCAGGCGCCCGAGCACCCCGCGGAGGCCTTCGACATCGTCGGGATGAAGCATCTGGTACGGACTCGTGCCGAGGAGTTCCTCGGGCGCGTAACCGAGCAGGTCGCGCGAGCCAGGCGAAACGAACAGACGCCGCCCGGCGAGATCCATATGGGTGATCATGTCGGTGGAGTTGTCGGCCAACAGCCGGTAGCAGGCCTCGCTCTCCGCGACCTCCCGCTCGATCCGTTTGAGGTCGGTGATGTCGCGGGCCATCGCCACCAGCCGCTCTGGCCGCTCGTCGGGGCCAGGGATGGGAGTGATCAGGACATCGACATGGAGCGGGTTGCCCTTCGCGGTGAGGATCGCCACGTCGAACCGAGCCGTGGCGCCTGCACGCGCAACATCGAGTTTCGATAAGATCTCGGCTTCCATCTCCGCTGGGAAGAGCCGGGCGAAGGGCTTGCCGATCATCGAATCGGCATCGTCGATCTCCATCAGGCACTGGCCGTTGCGGCTGATGAATTCGAGATTTCCGCGAAGGTCGAGGACCTTGATGCAATCGCCCGATCCATCGACGACACTCCGCAGGAACGCCTCGCTCTTTCTCAGGGCTTGGCCCGCCTCAACGAGCGGCGTGACGAAAATTCGCTTGCCGGCCAGCCATATCACACCGCCCATGAGGGCGATCATGAGAGTGAACGAGAGCGTCGCTCTCGCGATCGCCCCGTCGATCGGCTGGAGGACGGTGTCCCGATCCAGACTGACGAGCAGGCGCGCATCCGTGCCCGGCAGGCGCCTGTAGCCGAAGAGGCGGTCCGTCCCGTCCAGGCCCTTGGCCTCCACATGACCCTCGTCGGCCGACAAGGCCGATCGTACGTAATCGATGCCGGACAGATCCTTACCGGTCACGCCCTCCATAGCCGGGTAACGGGACACGCCGCGGCCTGCCCCGTCGATCAGCAAGACAGCGGTCTTCGGCGTCCTGCCGATGGTCTCTGCCAAGCCGTCGAACCATCCAAGGTCGAGGTTCGCCATCAGGACGGCGCCCCCCTCGCCAGGCGCGAGGGGGAGAGCCGCCGCGATGGTCGGGCGCTGCCGCATCAGAGTGACGAAGAAATCGCTGATCGTGAACCGGCCGGCATTGAGGGTCTTGAGATACCAGTCGCGCCTCGAGACATTGATGCCCATGGCGGCCTCGACGGTCGAGCAGGTGATGATTCCCTCAGCATCCACCCTGAACAGGGCCTCCGCCCAAGGCCGTGTGCGTTGGATCCCTGCCAGGAACGTCCGGCAGGCGGCTGCCGCGCCCTCCGTCACATCGGGGACATTGGAGAGGAGCTGCAGCGTCGACCTGGCATCGTCGATGGCGTCCCGATAGCGCTCCGCACCCTGGCGGGCAGCGTCTTCAACCCGCTCCATCGCGGCCGCGACGGCCTTTCTCCGTTCCTGGTGGAGATCCTTGAACTGCAACGCTGCGAACGGCCCAAGGGCGGCGATCACCAGCAGCAGCAGGCGGGCGCGAAGCCCGAACCAAGTCAGCCGGGTGGCGACGAAGCCGGAAGCGCCGGCGGCAGAAGTCGACATCGACGGTGACCTATGACGGGGACCGATCTCGAGTCGGCGTCAGCTAAGCGGGGCTGTATAATCCATTCATCATCAACAGCGTCAATGCTTAACGCTTCGCTGCCGTCGCTGTCGCCAAGTGTCATCTCGCATAGGCGAAATGTTCGCGGCGACGCTCGATCGAGGAGGGAATGCGCAGGGACTCGCGGTACTTCGCCACCGTGCGGCGGGCGATATCGATGCCTTCGTCGCGCAGGCGCTGGACCAGGGCGTCGTCGGAGAGGACGTCGTTCGACGCCTCACCGTCGACGAGCTGCTTGATGCGGTGGCGCACGGCCTCCGAGGAATGCGAGGCGGTGCCGGCGGCACCCGGGATCGCGGCGGTGAAGAAGTACTTCATCTCGAGCGTGCCGCGGCTGGTGCCGATCGACTTGTTCGAGGTCACCCGCGAGACGGTCGATTCGTGCATGCCGATCGCCTCGGCCACGGTCTTGAGGTTGAGCGGACGTAGATGCGACACCCCGTGCAGGAAGAAGGCGTCCTGCTGCCGAACGATCTCCGAGGCGACCTTCAGGATGGTGCGGGCGCGCTGCTCGAGGCTGCGGGTCAGCCAATTGGCGGTCTGCAGGCATTCCGACAGGAACGCCTTGTCGCCCTCCGCCTTCGCCCCCCGCGAGACGCGGGCATAGTAGCTCTGGTTGACCAGCACGCGCGGCAGCGCCTCGGCGTTGAGCTCCACCAGCCACGAGCCGTCCGGCGCCGCCCGCACGAAGACGTCGGGGATCAGCACCTCCACCGCACGGGAGCCGAAGGCGCGGCCGGGCTTCGGGTCGAGGCGGCGGATCTCCGCCAGCATCTCGACGAGGTCCTCGTCGTCGACGCCGCAGAGCCTGCGCAGGCTGGCGAAGTCGCGCTTGGCCACGAGATCGAGGCGCGAGACCAGGGCCTGCATCGCCGGATCGAACCGATCCTTGTCGCGCAGCTGGATCGCGAGGCACTCGGCGAGGTCGCGGGCGGCCACGCCCGGCGGATCGAAGGTCTGGACCAGGCGCAGCACCCGCGCCACGCGGTCGATCCCGGCGCCGAGCCGCTCGGCGACCTCGTCGATCGATCCGCGCAGGTAGCCGGCATCGTCGACGGCATCGATCAGGAAGCCGCCGATGAGCCGGTCGACCGGGTCCTTCGTGGCGAGGTCGAGCTGGGCGCTGAGATGGTCGCGCAGCGAGACCTCCGAGGTCAGCGTCGCCTCGAAATCGGGCGCGTCGCCGTCGAAGCTGCCGCCGGTATTGCCGTAGGGGGCGGGCGTCAGGGAAAGCATGTCTCCGCCCGTGGCCGCCTCGCGCACGGTGGTCGGGTTGTCATCGGAGAACACGTTGTCGAGGCGGGTATCGAGGTCGCTCTCGATCTGAGCCTGGGTGGCACCGAGTTCCGTGGCGATCCAGGGCTCGGCGTCGCCACCCTCGAAGCCCTCGCCTTCGCCATCGAACGACGTGCTCTCGCCCGCCGCCTCGGGGACGGCATCGGCGCCGCGCCGCTCGGACTCGGCCTCGCCCTCGGCCCGTTCGAGAAGCGGATTGCGCTCCAGCTCGGCATCGACATAGGCGGCAAGATCGAGCTGCGAGAGCTGAAGCAGCTTGATCGCCTGCAGAAGCTGTGGCGTCATCACCAGGGCTTGGCCCTGACGCATCTCCAGCCGCTGCAGCAGACTCATGGCTTGGCCCCGACCCTTGTGACGACTTCGGTCAGAAAGCGGCCGTCAACCGTGACCGGCTATCGGCATCATTCTTGCTTCTCTCGTTCTTCACCTAGGTCTAGCGCCATCGGGCCTGTCCGTCAAAGTGCCTCTGCGGCGTTGTCCCGGAGGCATGGCGTGCGTGACGCACATGAAACGGCTTCACATACGTCAAGCCTCAGAGATCCTGAGCGACTTTCCGGTATCCTGCGACAGGTCGGGTTAGAGATCGGTGGCGGAACGCGGTTAAGGGCGCCTTGCGTCCGCGCTCAGCCGGCTCAGAGCCGGAAATCCTCGCCGAGGTAGAGCCGGCGGGCATCCTCGTTGGCGACGATCTCATCCGGCGTGCCTTCTGTGAGGATGCGTCCGGAATGGGCGATGTAGGCGCGGTCGATGAGACCCAGGGTCTCGCGGACATTGTGGTCCGTGATCAATACGCCAATGCCGCGCTGCTTCAGGTGCTTGACGAGGTCCTGGATGTCGCCGACCGCGATCGGGTCGATGCCGGCGAAGGGCTCGTCCAGCAGCATGAAGGAGGGCGATGAGGCCAGCGCCCGCGCGATCTCGCAGCGCCGCCGCTCGCCGCCGGACAAGGCGATCGACGGCGATCTGCGCAGGCGCGCGATGTCGAATTCCTCGAGCAGCGAATCGAGCTTGCGCTCGCGCTCGCGCTTGTCCGGCTCGACCATCTCCAGCACGGCGCGGATGTTGTCCTCCACCGACAGGCCGCGGAAGATCGAGGCCTCCTGCGGCAGGTAGCCGATGCCGAGGCGAGCGCGCTGGTACATGGGCAGGCGGGTGATATCGAGGCCGTCGAGGCTGATCGACCCCTGGTCGGCCGAGACGAGGCCGGTGATCATGTAGAAGATCGTGGTCTTGCCCGCGCCGTTGGGGCCGAGCAGCCCCACCGCCTCGCCGTTCCGCACGGTCAGGCCGGCCTCGTGCACGACGGTGCGGGCGCCATAGCTCTTGCGCAGGCCGTGGACCGAGAGAATGCCCGGACCGCCGCCCGCATCGAATATCCGCTCAGCCTCGAGGGCGGTCTGGCCGGCCGGTGCGCGGCGTCCGAACAGCCGCGAGAGCAGCGTCGGTCCGCGGGTGGCGGAGGCGACCCGCGCCGGCGCGGTCTCGGCGGGAAAACGCAGGGCGGCGCTCAATTCGCCTGGGCTCGCGGCTTGTCGGCTGGCTTGCCGGCCGCCGGCTGAGCGCAGCCCTTCGCCCCATCTTCCTTCTGCGGCACGAACATCGCCGAGACGCGCCCCCCCGCCACCGGGTCCATGTTGGCGCGGCCCGTATTCATGTCGTAGACGAGGCGCGAACCGCGGGTGACGTTCTGGCACTGGCTCAGGACGACGTTGCCGGTCAGCACGATGCGCTTGGCGTCCTGGTCGAAGACGGCGCTGTCGCCGGTGGCGACCTGATCCTTCTGCACCACCGTCACGGGGCCGGCGCATTCGACCTTCTGGATGCCGTTCTCGCCAAGCGCTGCCGCCGGCTTCTCGGCCTCGTTGTCGGCCTTGGCTTCCCTGCCCCGCCGGTAGCGCACCGTCATGGTCGAGCAGCGGATGGTGCTGTCGCCCTGGACCGCCACGACGTTGCCGGCGAAAACCGCCTTGTTCTCACGATCGAACACGTCGAGCCGGTCGGCGTCGATCTTGATCGGCTCCTTGCCGCCGCCGAGGGCGCCCAGAGCGCCGCCGCGCTCCTTTTTCGGCTGCGCGGCAGGAGCGGCGTTCGAGGCCGGCTGAGCCAGAGCGGCGCCGGAGACCAGGACGCCTGCGACGGCGAGCACGGACATCGCGCGAAAACTCATGGCTTGGCCTCGGCGGCCGGCACCGCCTCCGTCGTGCGGATGCGCGTCGCGTCGGCCTTGGAGCCGCTGGTATGGAATTCGGCGCGGACGTTGCCGATGAAGGAGATGACGCGGCCGTTCTCGACCACGTCGAGGCTGTCGGCCGCCACCGAGCCACTCGGCACCGTGACCGTCACGCTCTCGCGCGAGGAGATGCCGCCGGTCTTGAAGTCCACGGCGGCGGATTTCAGGCGCACCTCCTCGCCCTTGTCGGTCCAGAGGCGAATGTCGCGCTCGAGCGTCAGGGCCTCCTTGGCGGTGTCGAACAGGCCGGTGGCCGCCTCGAGATGGGCGAGGCCGCCCTTGTCGTCGGTGTCGACGCGCCCCTTCATGGATTGCAGCTCGATCAGCGTCGGCTTGCGTACGTCCTGCAACGCCGCCTCGGCGGTGACCTCGTAGCCGCGTGTGCCCTTGCGGAAGCCTGACAGGCGAGGGCTCTCCATCCGCACCTTGGTGCCCGACAGGCTCACCGGCCCGACCGTCACCCCCGGGGCGATATGGCCGAACGGGTTGAGGGTATAGGCGGCGAGCCCGGCCAGCGAGAGCAGGGCGGCGGCGGGAATCAGCACCCGAAGCCGCCTCACCCGCGTGCTGTGGTTGCGGGCGCGCGCATGGGCACGGGTGCGCAGCGAGTTTGCACCCGCCCCGCTCAGCCCCGTCGTCCCGATGGCTTCGAGCCCCTGCATGGATGTCCTGAGAAAGACCGCTGCCGACAGCCCCGCCTGATTGGGCCATCTCTTGAGATGCCGAGCGGATGCGCGCGTGCGGTGGCGAAGTTATGACCTTTCGATTGACGAATGATCAATCGCTTCAGCGCGGACGACACCTCACGCATGTGCGTCGGCGCACGATTCCACGGCGCAGATTACGTATGCGCGAAGATATCGCTGTCCGGCCAGCCGGCGAGATCGAGGCGGGCACGGGTGGGCAGGAAGTCGAAGCAGCTCTGCGCCAGCTCCGTGCGCCCCTCGCGGGCGAGCATGGCATCGAGTCGCGCGCGCGCGGCATGAAGATGGAGGACGTCCGAAGCGGCGTAGTCGAGCTGGGCCTGGGTCAGGGTCTCGGCGCCCCAATCGGAGGATTGCTGCTGCTTCGAGAGATCGACCCCGACGAGTTCGCGGACGACGTCCTTCAGGCCGTGGCGGTCGGTATAGGTACGGGCGAGCTTCGAGGCGACCTTGGTGCAATAGACCGGCGACGGCATGACGCCGAGGGCCTGGAACAGCACCGCAAGATCGAACCTCGCGAAGTGGAAGATCTTGAGCACGGCCGGATCGGCCAGCACCGCCTTGAGGGTCTCGGGCGCCGGGCCTCCCGGAACGATCTGCACCACGTCGGCCTCGCCGTCGCCGCGGGAGATCTGCACGACGCAGAGGCGGTCGCGGTGAGGGTTGAGCCCGAGCGTCTCGGTGTCGATCGCGATGGCCGAACCCGGACGGTAATCGGCGGGCAGGTCGCCCCGATGGGCGCGAATGATTGGCTGAGGAGGCATGGATGGGGCGCTCGGTTCGGAGTGCTTCGGCGCCTAACATCCCGATCCCGGCGGAACAAGGCCGGCTCGAGGACCGAGCCGGCCCTGATCGTCCGCTTACTTCTGCTTGGCGATCACCTTGTCCCTGATGCCGGCATAGACGCTCTCGGAGAGGATCTTCTTCGAGACGAGCTCGTCCTTGCCCTTGTAGGGGCGGCCCTTGATGATCGCCTCGGAGCGGGCGGCCCCGATGCCCGGCAGCGCGTCGAGCTCGGCGGAGGTGGCGCTGTTGAGGTCGATCAGGGTGTGCTTGCCCGCATCGTGCTTGGCGACTTCGGGAGCCGCCGGAGCCTTCGGCGGGGCGACCGGCGCCACCGTCGGGGCGGTGGCGGGCTTCGTGGTGGGAGTCGAGGGGCTCGGCGACTGCGCCAGGGCGGGGGCGGCCGCAAGGCAGGACAGGACGGCGAGGGTGCGCAGAAGCGAGGACGTCATGGGGTTTCTCCCGAAGCGACGGCGCCGGCACGATGGCCGCGTCATCTGACGACATAGGGGGACTTCCCGCTTGAACCACGGCTTAACATCGGCTTTTGCTGTCGTTTAGGCAGTCGGTAGACCGCCTCTAGCCAGCGCCGCCGCGCCGCGTTATACGCTGCCGACGAATCTCCGTTCGAACACGGTGCTGCGGCTTTCCTCTCCCGGAGGGGAGGGCGCTCGGGCACCTTTTTGCCGTAGCAGGACCCGACCATGGCCGTTCCGAAGCGTAAAACCTCCCCCTCCCGGCGCGGAATGCGCCGCTCCGCCGACGCCCTCAAGGCCCCGACCTATGTCGAGGACAAGGATTCGGGCGAGCTGCGCCGCCCCCACCACATCGACCTCAAGACCGGCATGTATCGCGGCCGCCAGGTCCTCAAGGTGAAGTCGGCCGAAGCCTGATCTCTTCTGGTTTATCGTTAGCCGGTCATGATCCTCTCCCCGCCGGGGAGGGGATTTTTTTATGCGCCGACGCGAGCGGTCGCCGCATAACGCGCCGCGGCCACGCGAGTCCTGTCGCCGCGCGAAGGCCTCAGGGCCGGGTCGGTGCTGACGATGAGCTGGGCGAGGAAGCCGGCGAGCGGACGGCCGCGCAGAAGCGGCAGCACCCGCTCAGCCGTCGCGCCGTAGGGCACCAGGGCCTGGCCCTGTGCCGGGCGGGGACGTCCGTCTGTTTCGATCTGTGCCATCGCATCCATCGTCCGCTGCGTTCGCGGTGGGATGCGCAAGGCTTGGGCCGGCGTTAACCTTTCGTCAACCTTCGTTAACGATGGGTCCCGCCGGGGCCGGGCGAAGGCGCCCTATTTCTTGGCGAGGTCCTCGAGACGGGACTGCATCTCGGCCATCTGGCGCTTGAGGTCGTCGAGATCATTGCCGGCCGCCGGGCCGGGGGGCGAGACCTGGACGGCCTGCGGCGGCTTGTTCATGCCCGAGAGCGGGCCGGTGCCGAAGGCCGTGAACATCTTCATGGCGTCGCCGAAGAAGTTCATATTGGCGCGGACCTGCTCTTCGAGCGCGTTCTGGAACACGGTCGGCCCGAAACTCTGGGTCATCTTCTCGCGAAGACCTTCCTTGTCGCTTGCGAAATTCGCCATCGAGAATTCGAGGAAGCTCGGGACCATGGTGCGCATGCTGTCGCCGTAGAAGCGGATGAGCTGGCGCAGGAAAGCCACCGGCAGGAGGTTGTCCTCGCCGGCCTTGTTCTCCTGCTCGAAGATGATCTGGGTCAGCACCGAGCGGGTGATGTCGTCGCCCGTGCGGGCGTCGTAGACGAGGAAATCCTCGCCGCCCTGGACCATGCCGGCCAGATCCTCGAGGGTCACGTAGGTGGAGGTGCCGGTGTGGTAGAGACGCCGGTTGGCGTATTTCTTGATGACCGTGTGATGGGCCTTGCCGTTTTCCGCCATCTGCGGCCTCTCCCGACCGATCATGCCAGCGTTCATTCCTGCGCCTCCCGGACCGGCAGGGATCGCTGCGTTCCTGGAAAGACCTTAAGGCTTTCCCAGGCCGACGAAAACAGCAATCTGCAGCTCGTCCCCGCAGAATAGTGCTAAGCCCTCGCTACATTCCGGCACTGCTTGAGAGGGTAACCGACTGGTATACCCGAGCGCCATGCTTGACTTCACGAAGTCGAGGGCTTTCATCCGGTCAACGGCTCAAAGCGCGCACGCCCTCGACGGCGTCATCGGCAGGCCGCTCGTATCGAGGAGACAGGACACCATGGCAGAAGACATCGTCATCGTCGGCGCGGCACGCACGCCCGTTGGCTCCTTCGGCGGCGCCTTCAACGCCGTACCCGCGCACGAGCTCGGCGCGGTGGCGATCAAGGCCGCCCTCGAGCGCGCCGGCGTCTCCCCCGACGACGTCGACGAGGTGATCTTCGGTCAGGTCCTCACCGCCGGCGCCGGGCAGAACCCGGCCCGCCAGGCCGCCATCAAGGCCGGCATCCCCGAGAAGGCGACCGCCTGGGGCGTCAACCAGGTCTGCGGTTCGGGCCTGCGGACCGTCGCCATCGGCATGCAGCAGATCGCCAACGGCGACGCCACCGTGATCGTGGCCGGCGGCCAGGAATCGATGTCGCTGTCGCCCCATGCGCAGTACCTGCGCGGCGGCCAGAAGATGGGCGAGATCAAGCTCGTCGACACCATGATCAAGGACGGGCTCTGGGACGCCTTCAACGGCTACCACATGGGCACCACCGCCGAGAACGTGGCGCAGGCCTTCCAGCTCACCCGTGAGGAGCAGGACAAGTTCGCCACCGCGTCGCAGAACAAGGCCGAGGCCGCCCGCAACGAGGGCCGCTTCAAGGAGGAGATCGTCCCCGTCACCGTTCCGGGCCGGAAGGGCGACACCATCGTCGACACCGACGAGTACATCCGCGATGGCGCCACCGTGGAGGCCATGGCCAAGCTCAAGCCCGCCTTCTCGAAGGACGGCACCGTGACCGCCGCGAACGCCTCGGGCCTCAATGACGGCGCCGCCGCCATCGTGCTGATGTCGGCCTCCGAGGCCGAGAAGCGCGGGATCACGCCGCTGGCCAAGATCGTGTCCTGGGCTACCGCCGGCGTCGACCCTAAGGTGATGGGTACGGGTCCCATCCCGGCCTCCCGCAAGGCCCTCGACAAGGCCGGCTGGAAGCCGTCCGACCTCGACCTGATCGAGGCCAACGAGGCCTTCGCCGCCCAGGCGCTCGCCGTGAACAAGGACATGGGCTGGGACACCGACAAGGTGAACGTCAATGGCGGCGCCATCGCCATCGGCCACCCGATCGGCGCCTCGGGCGCCCGCGTCCTCGTCACCCTGTTGCACGAGCTCAAGCGCCGCGATGCGAAGAAGGGTCTCGCCACCCTCTGCATCGGCGGCGGAATGGGCGTCGCCATGTGCATCGAGCGGGTGTGAGGACGATTCTCGTTCGGTTTCGAGAAATCTTGAGACCCTTCGAAATTTAACTCGGTGGGCGTGGGTGGCCGAGGCGGCTAGACCCACGCCAGACCTCGAAACGCGACGCAAAAATTCATAAAAAAATTCAGGAGGAAACCATGTCCCAGCAACGTGTTGCCCTCGTCACGGGCGGAACCCGCGGCATCGGCGCTGCGATCTCGAACGGCCTCAAGGCCAAGGGCTACAAGGTCGCCGCCAATTACGGCGGCAACGACGAGGCCGCCAACGCCTTCAAGGCCGAGACCGGCATCCCGGTCTTCAAGTTCGACGTCGGCGATGCCGCCGCCTGCGAGGCCGGGATCAAGGCAGTCGAGGCCGAGGTCGGCCCGATCGACGTCCTCGTCAACAATGCCGGCATCACCCGCGACGGCGCCTTTCACAAGATGACGTTCGACAAGTGGCAGGCGGTCATCAAGACCAACCTCGACTCGATGTTCACCTGCACCCGTCCGGTGATCGAGGGCATGCGTGCCCGTAATTTCGGACGCATCATCCTGATCTCGTCGATCAACGGCCAGAAGGGTCAGGCCGGCCAGACCAACTACTCGGCCGCCAAGGCCGGCGTGATCGGTTTTGCCAAGGCGCTCGCCCAGGAAAGCGCTTCGAAGGGCA
This sequence comes from Methylobacterium sp., assembly GCF_019745455.1. Lineage (GTDB taxonomy): Bacteria > Pseudomonadota > Alphaproteobacteria > Rhizobiales > Beijerinckiaceae > Methylobacterium. Next base: position 28,428 of record NZ_JAIETD010000115.1, on the reverse strand, counting down.
TCACCGTCAACGTGATCGCGCCCGGCTACATCGCCACCGACATGGTGATGGCGGTGGCGGAGGACATCCGCAACAAGATCATCTCGACGATCCCGGTCGGCCGTCTCGGCGAGGCCGAGGAGATCGCCCGCGCGGTAGAATACCTCGCCGCCGAGGATTCGGGCTTCATCACCGGCTCGACCCTGACGATCAACGGCGCGCAGTACATCGCCTGATCACCGGACGCGGGGGGGGGGCTTGCCGCCCCGCGTTGCATCTCGACGTCAGATCGTCGAAGCCGGGGACGCAAAGCGCAACCGCAGCGGCCATCAACATCGCAGATCGAACCTTAGCGTCATTCCGGGCTCTGCTGCGCAGCCCCGGAATGACAGGCCGCCGCCGTGATCCATCGCCGATGACCTCCGCCACCGCGACCCTGATCGGCTCCGGCGCCATTCTGCTGTGGTCGCTGCTCGCCCTGCTGACGGCGGCGTCGGGCAATGTCCCGCCTTTCCAGCTCGCTGCGATGACCTTCGCGATCGGCGGCTGCCTTGGCTGCGCGAGCTGGATCGTCCGGCCCTCCGGACTGAAGGCCCTACGTCAGCCTTTGGCGGTCTGGGCGCTCGGGATCGGCGGATTGTTCGGCTACCACGCGCTGTATTTCACGGCGCTCCGCCTCGCGCCGCCTGCGGAAGCCGGGCTCCTGAACTATCTCTGGCCGCTCCTCATCGTCCTGCTCTCGGCCGGGCTGCCGGGCGATGCGGGCCTGCGCCAAGGCCATGTCGTCGGTGCGCTCCTCGGTTTGTCCGGGGTCGTCGCCCTGTTCGCGGGGCGGGGCGACCTTCAATTCCCGGCCGGCGCCCTTCCGGGCTACGCCGCCTCCTTCGCCTGCGCCTTCGTCTGGGCAGGCTACTCGGTGCTGTCTCGCCGGGTCGGCGCGGTGCCGACCGATGCGGTGGCCGGGTTTTGCCTCGCCACGGCGGCGCTCAGCCTCGTTTGCCATCTCGCCTTCGAGGAGACGGTCTGGCCGGCCGATGCGGCGCAGTGGCTCGCCCTCGTCGCCCTCGGCCTCGGGCCTGTGGGGGCGGCGTTCTACCTGTGGGATGTCGGGATGAAGCGGGGCGACATTCGCCTCCTCGGCGTCTCGTCCTACGCCGCGCCGGTCCTCTCGACCCTGATCCTGGTGGCGACGAGCTTTGCCGCGGCGACGCCAGCCCTCGGCATCGCCTGCCTCCTCATCGTCGCCGGCGCCGTGGTCGCGGCACGCGCCGCCTTCAGCCCCGCGGCGTCGGCCGCCAATCCGGCGGAGCCATCTCGAAGCCCTCGAAGGTGAAGGCCGGTGAGACGGTGCAGCTTACCAGCGTCCAGGCACCGAGACTGGTGGCAGTCTGCCAATGCCCTGCCGGGACCACGATCTGCGGATGCTGGCCGCGGGCGATGTCCGGGCCGAGATGGCGGGCCTCGGCATCATGGCCGTTGGCGCTCTGGGTGATCACTATCGGCGCGCCGGCATGCCAGAACCAGATCTCGGCGGCGTCGACCCGGTGCCAGGCCGACGTCTCGCCGACATCGAGGAGGTAGTAGATGGCGCTGCCGACGGAGCGCCCCTCGACCTCGCGGGGATCGCGAAAGGTCTCACGATAATGCCCACCCTCGGGATGCGGCGCGAGGCCGAGCCTGGCGATGATGGAAGCGGCGGTCGGCGTTTCGGAACCGGTCATGGACGCCCCTCCGGCGGGGCGGAGATGGCCCCTTGCGGAATGTTCAGGCCCTTGGGGGCCGTCGGTTCGGCCGAGGCCGCCGGTCGGCGTGGCTTTGGTGCGGCCTTGGCCTCGGGCCTGGCCCCGGCCTTGGGCGCCGGCTTAACTGGGTCAGGCTTCACTGCGGGCGCCTCGCTGCACTCGCGGAACGGGATTCGGGCCAGGGTCTCCCCCGCCTCCGACACGATGACCAGGGTATCGGGCAGGAGGGTCAAGGCTTCGTCCCAACGGATCTGAGCGCCGAGCGTCGCCCCAAGGGCAGCGGGAACGCCGCCGCGACGCAAGCCCGACAAATCCGGCCCGAAGGCGGTGGCCCGGCGGTCGCCGACGATGACTTCGAGAACACGAGTCACATCCGGTGTCAGGGGCCTCAGCGGGTTCTCCACCGTAGCGGCGCCCGAGCGCAGCACCCAGATTGCGGCGCCGGACCCTGCTGCGTAGCGGGCCGGTTTGCCTTCGCACAACACGGTGAGGTTCGGCGGGGGCACGTCGGGCTGGATCGCCATCGGCGTCGAGGGCCTGGGCTTGGTGCCGCCCTTTGGAGGAGCCTTCGCGGCTCTGGGCTCATTGCGCTTGGGCGCCGGCCCTTTCGCGGGCGTCTCGGCGGCGGCCGGCTCTTCGAGCGGTGCCTGGGCATGCACTGGCCCCCCCGCGAGCCACAGAGCCGCCACGGCCATGATGGTGCGGCGGATCATCGGCGCTCTCCGGAATGCGGTGCCTCCAGCCGGCCTCGCGGCTCGATTGGATCGAGGTCGAGCACCGCCCCGCTGCGGTCGATCGGGCTCGCGGGCCGCGGCTCGAAATCGTCGATCTCGTCCTCGTCGGCGAGATCGTGCTCGTGCGGCAGGCGCAGGGGCGGACGGCCGGATCGCGCCGCGATCACCGAGACCACCACGCCGGAGACGGCGAGGGCCGCGAGCGCGGCCAGGATCAGAACCGTTTCCATGCAGGCGACAGCGTTAGAGCATGATGCGGGAAAGTGGAATCCGGTTTCCCGACACCATCACGCTCAGGCGGAGCCTCAAGCGGCTTTGCCCGGCTTGCATCTGCCTTACGATGTTGCGCCTCCCGGCGCCTCGCCCCATGGTCGGTTGGACCGGGCGGGTCCTTCTTCGGCGGAACGGTCCTTGCGTCGCGGGGGGCACGGCCCGGCGCGATGCGGGTGGGGAGCAGCCGGGCGCCATACGGGTGTCGCCTCGGCTGGTCCATCATCCCGCGACGGCCCGCCTCCGACGATTCCGTCGCAAAGTTCGCCAAGGTTCAGGATGCGCATGCTCGACCGCAGCCCCGTCGCCCCCGCCGCCGATGCCGAGACCCTGCAGCGCGAGCTGATCGGGCTCATCGAGACTTCGCGGGAGCAATCGAGCGACGATCCGTTCCGCAATCCGGTCCTGGCCGTCACCCTGGCGATCACCCGCCGGCTCGACCGTGGAGAGATCGAGGAGGCCGATCTCGACGCCCTGTTCGCGCGTCTCCGGGGCGAGGCTTTGGCCGAGCGCGCCGTGCGCCTTCGCGGCTATGTCGGCCTCGCCGCACCTCAGCCCGATGCCGCGATGCCGGCGCGCCTCGTCGCAGCGATCCCGAGGGGGCCTGCCGATTTCGAGGCGTTCCGCGATCTTGTCGGCCGCACCGGCTTTGCCGTGGTGTTCACGGCCCACCCGACCTTCGGCATGCCGAAAGCCGTGGCGGCCCTGATCGCCAGGGCCGCCTCCGAGCCAGACGTGGTGCAGCGGGCGCCGCTGATCGAAGAGGCCGCCGCGCTCTCGACCAGGCCCGACCCGAAGATCAGCCTCGACGACGAATTCGACCAAGCCTGTATCGCGGCCAATCACGGCCGCGAGGCCCTCGACGCCTTCAACCGCGCCCTGCTCGATGCCGCCCGCGCCCGCTGGCCCGACCGTTGGACCGAGCTCGTGCCGAAACCCTTCGCCATCGCCAGCTGGGTCGGCTGCGACACCGACGGGCGCACCGATATCGGCTGGTGGGACACCTTGCGCTACCGCATCGAATCGAAGCGGATGCAGCTCGACCGTGTCATGCGCCACCTGCCCGACGTGCCCGCCACCAAAGTGGTGCGCGAGCTGACGCAAGGGGCCCTCGCGGCGGTCAACCGCCAGCTGGCGGTGGCGCCGCGCCTCGGCACCAAGCCGTCGCTGGAGGCCGTGCATCGCTTCGCCCTCGCCCTCATCATCGAGCGCGAACGGGCGCAGACCGATTCCGGGCCGATCCTCGCAGGGCTGGCCGGCGCGATCACGGCGGCCGAGAGCGACGAGGACCGCCGGACCATCGCGGTCCTGCGCTCGGGCATCGCCGCGCACGGCCTCTCGAACGCCCTGCCGCATTTCCGGCTCAACGCCAGCCAGATCCACAACGCCGTGCGCCGGGTCATCGACCTGGAAGGCGAGCCCACCGACGCGGCGCAGCGCCGCTCGCACCTCGCCACCATCCACGCCCTCCTCAACGACGTGCAGCCGGTGGCGGTGGATTTCGGCGCGCTCGCCGCCGAGCGGGCCTCGGCCGCGCGGCTGATGATGACGATCACGCAGATTCTCAAGCACGTCGACGGCACCCATCCGGTGCGCTTCCTCATCGCCGAGACCGAGACCGGCTACACCCTGCTCGCCGCCCTCTGGCTCGCCCGGCATTACGGCATCGCCGACAAGGTCGAGATCACGCCGCTCTTCGAGACCGCGAGCGCCCTCGAACAGGGCATCCGCGTCCTCGACGACGCCCTGCGCAACCCGCATTGGCGTGCATACCTCAAGCGAATCGGCCGGCTCACCGTGCAGTTCGGCTACTCGGATTCCGGCCGTTATGTCGGCCAACTCGCGGCGAGCTTCTGGATCGAGCGGCTGCGCCTTCGCATCACCGACCTGATGGTGCAGAACGATCTCGCCGGGATCGAGCTCGCCATCTTCGACACCCACGGTGAATCGATCGGCCGCGGCGCGCATCCGACGAGTTTGCGCGACCGCCTCGCCTATCTGGCGCCCGAGGATGCGCGCCGCCGCAACCGGGCGTCGGGCATCAGGGTGCGGCTCGAATCGAGCTTCCAGGGCTCGGACGGCTACCTCATGTTCGGCACCCTGCCGCTGGCCAAGGCCACGGTGGAGCGCATCGCCGAGCACGTCTTCGCCCTCGACATCGCGGACGAGGACGCCTTCGCGGATTACGTCCTCACCGATGCCAGCGAGGGCGCCGACGAGACCGACGACCCGATCTACGCCGAGTCCGATTTCGCCACCGAGTTCTTCACGGTGGTGCGCCAGGACATGGAGGCCCTCGTCGACGATACCGGCTACGCGGCCCTGCTTGGCACCTTCGGCCCCAGCCTCCTCGACCGGACCGGCTCGCGCCCGGTGGCGCGCCAGACCGACGGCGGCGGCCCGGTCATGATCACCCATCCGCGCCAGATGCGGGCGATACCCAACAACGCGATCCTGCAGCAGCTCGGCTACCTCGCGAACTCGCTCCACGGCATGGGCCGCGCCGCTGGCCGGGCGCCGGACCTCTTCCGCGACATGCGCCGCGACTCGGTGCGGTTCTCGCGCGCCTTCCGGATGGTCCAGCATGCGGCGAGCGTCAGTGACCTCGACGTGCTGCGCGCCTATATCGACACCCTCGACCCGGCGATGTGGCTGGAGCGGGCGCGCCGGACCACCCGAGACGCGAGACGCGACGAACTCGTCGTCATCGCCACGGCACTCGAGCGCCTCGACCTCGCGCCGAACCTCCGGCGCCTGTTCGGCCGCCTCACCTGCGATTGGCTGAGCCTGCACGGCGCCGCACCCGATCTCGGCAAGATGTCGGCACGGCTGACGCTGCTCCACGCGATCCGCCTCGCGCTGATACACCGGATCTGGTTCCTCGCCGTCCACGTCCCCGGCTTCCGGCCGCAATCGGGCATCACCCGCGAGGCCCTGATCGAACGCTTCCTGCGCCTCGACGTCGACGGCTGCCTCGCCCTCCTCGAAGACATCTTCCCCGTGACACCGGACCCGACGCTGGGCCTCAATTTCGGCGAGCCGGCCGGCCCGCGCGATGTGGGCACCTACGAGGCCGAGCACACGACCTTGTTCGCACCGATCGGCCGGTACTTCTCCCGGGTGCGCGAAGTGACGGGCATGATCCAGCATGAGGTGGGCGCATTCGGGTGAGGCGCCAATCCCGATCAGGCGGCCGTCTTTCAGGTCAACGGATGCTCACGGCGATCGTCCGAAAGGCCTCGAGCAGGACGGGATCGAGCTTGCCCTGCATGTTCGTCAGGATGGTGTAGGCTTGCCCGGCGCCCATCGGCTCCTTGTAGGGGCGTCGTTCGATGAGGGCGGCATAGATGTCGCAGATGGTCGCCAACCGCACGAGGTCGGGAATGTCGCGCCCGCTCAGGCGATCAGGATATCCGGTGCCGTCAAGATATTCGTGATGGGAGCGCACCACCGCGAGCAGCTCGGCCGAATAGCCGTGTTCCACCAGCATGTCGTAGCCCACGGCAGGATGGGTCCTGATGATCCGTTGTTCGTCCTCATCAAGGCGTCCCACCTTGTTGAGGACGGCGACGGGAATCCTGGATTTGCCGATGTCGTGCAGCAGCGCAGCCTTCGTCAGGCGTTTGCAGTCGGCACCGTTGAAGCCCAGCTCCTTGGCGAAACCAGCCGCCAGACCTGCCACGAGGAGGCAGTGCTGGTGCGTGATGTCATCGAACCGCCAGACGACTTCGAGCCAGGTCTGCACGTCGGCCTTGCTCAGCGCCGTCTTGATGAACTCGGCGCCCGATTCGATCAGCTCTGGAGCGATGACGCCACCGCTGCGGCCGATCTCGAAGATCCGGGTCAGTGCGGCATCCGCCGAGGCGACATCGGCGGCGATCGAAGCGGACCCCGCCGGATCCGATTTGAGCATGGAGCCAAGGGCATTGACGAGGCTGTAGCCGGCTTGGTCCGCGCGCAGAACGCACATGGCACCCAACGCCTGCGCCGTCGCGTTTCCGCGCGACGTGTCATCGTGCAGCAGACAGAGATAGGGGACCTTTTCGGCGTTGGCCCGAGTTCGGCGGACGCGGTCGATGTATGACCGCAGGGCGGCGACGGTCGATGATTGCGAGAAGGAGACGTCGCTGATGATGACGCCGATGCCGTCGAGATCCCGCGTCCGTTCGCAGGTGTCGGGGTCGAGTACGTCGGCCACGACAGTGTGTCGGATCAGGTTCAGACTCTTGGCGAGACGTTCACCGCGGACCGGCATGTCGGTCAGGAGAAGCAGCGATGTCATGATGATCTCTGAGGTGTCCATCGGGCTCGCTGGCCCTTCCGGCACTGCGCAGCATCGGAAAGCCGCACGTCCATGGCGATGAAGAAGCTCGGGACCGACCGAGATTGCGCAGGGGTCCCTACAGCAGCCGAGCGGTCTTGATCCGGGATCGGCCTCGCGATGCCGTCGCGGAGCGCAACGAGCGCGATCGCGTCGCCGCTCCGTCGGTTCTGTAACGGTGTCGGTCAACGGCAGCGGCCGTTTCAGGGCGTCGAATGGTGGTCTCGTAGGCCACGTCCAGCTTCTTTTACGTATCTCGCGGGTCGCAGTGGCGCCTGCTCTCCTCGCGGATACTGCCGGGGATCTGTTAAGCGATCCTGTTTTGCCCTGACGAAAATTGAACGCGATCGCAGATTTATTCAAAGATCAAAGTCATCATACCTACGAAATCAATTATGGTGTTTTACTGTCAATACGACCTTTCGTCTTAGGTCTGACGGCTACGGGATCCGAAGATTGCTGTCCCGACCCGTACATGCGTCGCGCCCATCTGAATTGCCGCTTCGTAGTCGGCGCTCATGCCCATTGAGAGGGTCGGCAGCCCGTGGCGCTCGGCGATCGAGGCGAGGAGGCCGAAATGGGCCGAGGGCGGGTCCTCGGCCGGCGGGATGCACATGAGCCCCGAGATCGTCAGGCCATGGCCGTCGCGGCAGGTCTCCAGAAAGGCGTCGATGTCCGCGGGCGAGACGCCGGCCTTCTGCGGCTCGTCGCCGGTATTCACCTGGACGAGGAGCTTCGGGGCTCGCCCGACGCGGCCGATCTCCTTGGCGAGGGCTGCGGCGAGGGAAGGCCGGTCGAGCCCATGGATGACATCGAACAGTTCCACCGCCTCGCGCGCCTTGTTCGATTGCAGCGGCCCGACGAGGTGGAGCTCCACGTCAGGGAAGCGCTCGCGCAGGCCCGGCCACTTGGCCTTGGATTCCTGGACGTAGTTCTCGCCGAAGACCCGCTGCCCGGCCTCCAGGGCCGGCAGGATGCCCTCGGCCGCAACGGTCTTCGAGACGGCGACGAGGTGGATCGAAGCCGGGTCGCGCCCGAAATCCTCGGCGGCGCGGCGGATGCCGGCGCGCACCGTGACAAGGCCTTGGGCGACGGCATGGAATTCGGTCTCGGCCATGGTGCTCTCGCGGAGGGTGGTGGCAGCGTGGTGCGGCAGTAGCACCCGGCGCGAAGCCTGCAAGCATGCCCGCCGTCGCGGGCGTGTTGACCCGTCGGCCCCCCGTGCTAGTCCGGCGCGACATCCCGCTGTTTCGATCAAGCCCTTCCAACGCCTTGGCGCCCGAGTCTCGATGACCGCTCACCCGACCTCCTCCCACCGCTCCGCCCCGATCGAGCGCTACAATGCCAAGGAGGCCGAGCCGCGCTGGCAGGCGGCCTGGGCTCAGGCCGGAATCGACCGCACCGGGAACGACGACCCGCGCCCGACCTATTACGTGCTCGAGATGTTCCCCTACCCGTCGGGGCGCATCCATATGGGGCACGTGCGCAACTACGCGATGGGCGACGTGGTGGCCCGCTACAAGCGCGCCCGCGGCTTCAACGTGCTGCATCCGATGGGCTGGGACGCCTTCGGCCTGCCGGCCGAGAACGCCGCCATGGAGCGCAATGTCAACCCGCGCGACTGGACCTACGCCAACATCGCCTCGATGCGCGCCCAGCTCCAGGCCATGGGCCTGTCGCTCGACTGGAGCCGGGAGATCGCGACCTGCGACCCCGACTACTACAAGCACCAGCAGCGAATGTTCCTGGACTTCCTGGACAAGGGCCTCGTCACCCGCCGCACCGCCAAGGTGAACTGGGACCCGGTCGACAACACCGTGCTGGCCAACGAGCAGGTCATCGACGGGCGCGGCTGGCGCTCGGGCGCGCTCGTCGAGCAGCGCGAGCTGACCCAGTGGTTCTTCAAGATCACCGACTTCGCCCAGGACCTCTACGACGCCCTCGACGGGCTGGAGCGCTGGCCCGAGAAGGTCCGCGTCATGCAGAAGAACTGGATCGGCCGCTCGGAAGGGTTGGAGGTCCGGTTCGCGCTCGACGGCCGTGACGGCGAGATCAAGGTCTACACGACGCGGCCCGACACGCTGTTCGGCGCCAAGTTCCTGGCCGTCGCCGCCGATCACCCGATCGCGGCGGACGCGGCAGCCGCCAATCCCGCCTTGCAGGATTTCATCGTCGAGTGCCGCCGCACCGGCACCGCGCAAGCCGCGATCGATACGGCGGAAAAGCTCGGCTTCGACACGGGGCTGAAGGTCCGCCACCCCCTCGACCCGTCCTGGCTGCTGCCGGTCTACGTCGCGAATTTCGTGCTGATGGAATACGGCACCGGCGCCGTCTTCGGCTGCCCGGCCCACGACCAGCGCGATCTCGACTTCTCGAACAAGTACGGCCTGGGCAACACGCCCGTGGTCTGCCCGGAAGGGCAGGACCCGGACAGCTTCGTCATCACCGACACCGCCTATGACGGCGAGGGCCGGATGATCAATTCGCGCTTCCTCGACGGCATGAGCACCGACGACGCGTTCAAAGCCGTGGCCGACCGCCTCGAAGCCGAGACGCTCGGCAATGCCCCGGTGGGATCGCGAAAAGTCCAGTTCCGGCTTCGCGACTGGGGCGTCTCGCGCCAGCGCTACTGGGGCTGCCCGATCCCGATCATCCACTGCGAGACCTGCGGCCCCGTGCCGGTGCCGGTCGCCGACCTGCCGGTGACCCTGCCCGAAGAGGTCTCGTTCGACACGCCCGGCAACCCGCTCGAGCGCGACCACACTTGGCGCAACGTCCCCTGTCCGTCCTGCGGCGCGGCGGCTCGGCGCGAGACCGACACCATGGACACCTTCGTCGATTCGTCCTGGTACTACGCCCGCTTCACCGCGCCGTGGCTCACCGACGCGCCGACCGACCCGGACACGGTGAAACGCTGGCTGCCGGTGGACCAGTATATCGGCGGCATCGAGCACGCGATCCTGCACCTGCTCTACGCCCGCTTCTTCATGCGGGCGATGAAGGCGACCGGCTGGTCCGACGTGTCGGAGCCCTTCGACGGATTGTTCACGCAAGGCATGGTCGTCCACGAGACCTACCGGGACGAGGCCGGCGCATGGGTGCCGCCGAACGAGATCCGGTTCGAGACGGCGGAGGGCGAGCGCCGGGCGGTTCACGTGAAAACAAACGCGCCGATCGCCATCGGCGCCATCGAGAAGATGTCGAAGTCGAAGAAGAACGTGGTCGACCCCGACGACATCATCGCGAGCTACGGCGCCGACACCGCCCGCTGGTTCATGCTCTCCGACTCGCCGCCTGAGCGCGACGTGATCTGGACCGAGGACGGCGTCCAGGGTGCCGGCCGCTTCGTCCAGCGGGTCTGGCGCCTCGTCTCCCAGGCCGCCGCCATCGATGAAAAAGCCGCCGCCATCGACGGGCCAGCCGGTGCCGCCGACGCGGCCCTGCGCAAGGCCGCCCACAAGGCGCTGGCGGCGGTGGAGGAGGATGTCGAGCGCCTGCGCTTCAATCGCTGTGTCGCCCATATCTACACCCTCGCCAACGCCCTCGAAGAGGCGCTCAAGGGCGGACTCTCCCGCGCCGTCGCCGACGAGGCCGCCGGCATCCTGGTGCAGCTCATCGCCCCGATGATGCCGCATCTCGCCGAGGAATGCTGGTCGGCGCTTCGTCGTGGCGGCCTTGCCGCCCATGCGCCCTGGCCGGTGGTGGAAAGCTCGCTGCTGGTCGAGGATGAGATCACCCTGCCGGTCCAGATCAACGGCAAGAAGCGGGCTGACGTCACGGTCCCGGCTGGCGCCGACCCGAAGGAGGTCGAAGCCCTGACCCTCGCCTCCGAGGCGGTGCAGAAGGCTCTAGAGGGCCGGACGCCGCGCAAGGTCATCGTTGTGCCGGGGCGGATCGTGAACCTGGTGGCGTGAGGCTCCTGGGGATCCTGATCGGGACACATGCAACTCGATTCGCCCGTCGGCATTCCGACGTCATTCCTGGGCGCCGCAGGCGCACCCGGAATCCATAGCCGCCGACGGAGCCGACTTAAGCATACGCGGCGGTTATGGATTCCGGGCTCTGCGGAGTTCATCCTTGGACTGGCCGAAGGCTAGATCCGGGGGCAGCCCCGGAATGACGGGATTGGTGTCGTCAGCCCCGGCCGATTGCACCATGGTCTTCTCCTCCGTGAACCGAGTTCAGGGCCCGCCCCCATCCCGCCGTACTGGAATCGTAAAGCTTGAGCCTTATACGGGTGACGAAGGACCGGTGATCGCCGTAAGACGGCGCCGCGGGGTCTGAGCCGGGACGATGACGGGCATGATGCGTGTGACGAAGCGGATGGCGGTGCGGCTCGCCCTTGTCGGCGCCCTCTCCCTCAACCTCTCGGCTTGTTTCCGCCCGCTCTACGGGCCGACGGCCTCCGGCGAATCGATGGTCGCGCTGCTCGCCTCGATCCAGGTCGACGATGTCAGCATGGCGCAGGGGCAGGAGCGCATCGGCCATTACCTGCGCAGCGAGCTGATCTTCGACCTCGACGGCTCGGGCGCGCCATCCCCCAAGCGCTACCGCCTGAAGATGCAGGGCAGCGAGGCGGTGCAGACGCCGATCGTCTCCTCGACCACGGGCCGCGCCGAGGCCGGCACGATCATCGGCACGGTGAAGTACTCCCTGGAGAACCTCGACGGCACCAAGATCATCACCGAGGGCGTCGCCACCTCCACGGCGACCTACGACCGTTCGATCCAGCGCTTCGCCTCGCTTCGCGCCGCCCGCGACGCCGAGATCCGCCTCGCCAAGGTGCTCGCCGAGCAGATCAAGACCCGCCTCGCCTCCGTTCTGGTGACGAAGCCCTGAGCCGCTCGGCCGGGGCAAGACGATGACGCTCGTCAAGGCTCACGAGGTCGAAGGGCTGATCCGGCGCGGGCCGGACCCGCGGATCGGCGTCATCCTGCTCTACGGTCCCGATACCGGCCTCGTCTTCGACCGGGCCAAGCGCCTGGCCGAAGCCTTCGTGCCCGACCCGAACGACCCCTTCGCCCTGGTGAAGATCGACGGCGACGCCCTCGCCCAGGATGCCGGGCGGCTCGTCGACGAGGCGGGGACTGTCGGGCTGTTCGGTGGTTCGCGGACGATATGGGTGCGCCCGGGCAACCGCAATTACGCTCCCGCTGTCGAGGCGGTGCTGGCTGCGACCCTTGTCGACACCCGGATCGTGGTGGAGGCCGGGGATCTCGGGAAATCCGCGCCGCTGCGGACACTGTGCGAGCGCTCGCCCAAGGCTTTGGCGCTGCCCTGCTACCCGGACGACGACCGGGCGCTCGCCGAACTCATCGACCGCACCCTGCAGGAGAGCGGCCTGCGCATCGCCCGCGAGGCCCGCGACGTCCTGGCCTCGAGCCTCGGCGGCGACCGCCGCGCCAGCCTGTCGGAACTCGAGAAGCTCGCCCTCTACGCCAACGGCCGGAGCGAGGTGAGCCTCGACGACGTCGAGGCGGTGGTCAGCGATGTCGCTGGCAGCGTCCTCAACACGCTGATCGACGCGGCCTTCGCCGGGCGCAGCGACGAGGTCGAGCGCGATTACCGCCGCTTCCGCCACGAGGGCATGGACCCATCGGTGATGCTGGGGAGCGCCCTGCGCCATGCCCTCACCCTTCTGGCGACGCGGCTCGCCGGCGAGGGCCAGAGCGCGAGCGCCATGGTGGCGAACTGGCGCGGCCTGCATTTCCGGCGCAAGGCCGTCGTCGAGACGCAGCTCACCCGCTGGTCGCCGGCCGCCCTGCGCCATGCCCTTAGCCTCCTGCAGGAGGCGATCCTCGCCTGCCGCCGCTCCGACCCGGAATTGGCGCATGCGCAGGCCTCGTCCGCGCTGCTGAGGATCGCCGGGGAAGCGGCGAGGCGCCGCTGAACAAAAAAGCCCCGCGACGGGACCGAAACGATCGGGTCGCGGGGCCAGTACCGGCCGGCAGGATCGAACGCTGTTGAGACGGATCCGACGGCCGCGTCAAAGTGCGAACCTTGGGAAGGACGAGCACTTCGAACGGTCAAGTGTCATGATCGATATCCGTTCCAGGTGAAGGGCGCGTTTCCCGGCAGGGTAAACGAGATCTGCACTCCCCTCCCCCTTGTGGGGAGGGGTTAGGGGTGGGCTGGTTCCGCCTGAACGAGCCCAGGGTCACCCAGCCACCCCCACCTCCCTGCTCCTCCCCGCGAGGGGGACGAGAGGCGTGTGTCCCTGACCGCGACGCACATCCGTCGGCGTGGTAGGGGCCGGCATCTGCCGGAAACTTCACACATGGTCGCTCCCGCTTCCCGCCCGCACCCAATGGCCCCAGCGCCATCCGACCTGCCGCAGACCGAGGCACCCGCGGGAAGCGTCGGCGAGGTCTTTTCCGCCTTCCTCAAGCTCGGGCTCACCGCCTTCGGCGGCCCGGTGGCGCATATCGGCTATTTCCGCACCGAGTTCGTGGCGCGGCGGCGCTGGCTCGACGAGGCCGCCTATGCCGACCTCGTCGCCCTGTGCCAGTTCCTGCCGGGCCCGGCCTCGAGCCAGGTCGGCCTCGGCCTCGGCCTGATGCGGGCAGGACCGCTCGGCGCGCTCGCGGCCTTCACCGCCTTCACGCTGCCCTCGGTGCTCATCCTCATGGCCTTCGCGTACGGGCTGACGATGGCGGGTGGCCTCGGTGGCGGCTGGCTCCATGGGCTGAAGGCCGTGACCGTGGCGGTCGTGGCGCAGGCGGTGTTCGGCATGGCCCGGAATCTCGCACCGGACGGGGCGCGGGCGACGCTGCTCGTGGCCGCCGCCCTCGTCGCCCTGGCGTTCCCTGGATCGATCGGCCAGGTCAGCACGATCCTCCTGGGAGCGGTGATCGGGCTGTTCCTGCCGGGCGACACGGCTCCTGCTCAGACCGGCGGGCGGAGGACGAGGCTCAGCCGCCGCCTCGGGGCCGCGGCTCTCGCCCTCTACGGCGTCCTCCTCGTCGCCCTGCCGCTGCTGGCGACGGCCTTTCCGACGCAATCGCTGCAGCTCGCCGACGCGTTCTACCGGGCCGGCGCCCTCGTCTTCGGCGGCGGCCACGTGGTGCTGCCGCTGCTCCAGGCCGCGATCGTGCCGAAGGGCTGGATGAGCGCGGATACCTTCCTCGCCGGCTACGGCGCCGCCCAGGCCGTGCCGGGGCCGCTCTTCACCTTCGCGGCCTATCTCGGGGCCGCGATGGGGCCGGAGCCGAACGGATGGCGGGGAGCCCTCCTCTGCCTCGGCTTCATCTTCCTGCCGGCGATCCTCCTCGTGTTCGGGGCACTGCCGTTCTGGGAGGTTCTGCGCCGCGGCGTCCGGGCGCGGCGCATGCTCTCCGGCGTCAATGCCGCCGTGGTCGGGCTCCTGCTCGCCGCCCTCTACGACCCGGTCTGGACCAGCGGCATCCGGGGCCCCGCCGATGCCGGGCTCGCGGCGTCGGCCTACCTCGCCCTGGCGGTGTGGCAACTGCCGCCTTGGTCGGTGGTGATCGGGGGGGCTTTGGTTGGAGCGATGCTCGGATGAGCCAGATCGAGAACGAGCAGACCAAGCTCCTGGCCGCCAACCTCGACCGCGCCAGCAGCGGGTTCGTCATCGCGGGCTTCGTGACGCCGGTCGTCGCCCTGAGCTTCCAGGTCCCGAACTCGCCGCCGATCAGCATCTGGACCGTCGCCTTCTCCGTCATTTGGCTGTTCGTCGGAACGGCACTACATCTGTTGGCACGCCGCGTTTTGCGGGGACTGAAGCCATGACCTTCCTCGAAGCCTACGTCCTGTTCGGCATTCCCGTGCTGGCCCTCGGCACGGCCTATCTCGCCGTGCGCTGGCACGAGCGCAGCCTTCGCCGATCGATGCCCGCGCCCGAGATCAAGGGCTCAGCTCACCCTTCGGCCCCGAAGGGCACGCACCGGAACGCACCGTAATCGCGCCGCGCCAGCCGCTCGGCGAGTGCCGGGAGGAACAGGCCCGCCTCCTCGGCGAGCTTCCAGGGCGGGTTCACGACGATGAGGCCGTTGCCGTTGAGCCGGGTCGGATCGGGCTCGGAGACCATCAGGTCGAGGCGCAGGGCCGGCCGGTCCAGCGCCCGGTGCAACTCGGCCACCATGCGGTCGATGGCGGCCACATCCTTGATCGGGTACCAGGCGAGATAGATGCCCGTCGGCCATTTCGCGACCGCCTTTGCGAGTGAGGCTCCGAGCCGGTCGATCTCGCCGGCCTCCTCGTAGGGCGGGTCGATCAGCACCAGGCCGCGGCGCTCCGGGGGCGGGATCAGCGCGTTGAGGGCGGTCCAGCCGTCGAGATGCATCACCTTGGTGCGGGCATCCTGGTTGTAGCGCGCCCGCAGCGTCTCGGCGTCGTCCGGATGGAGTTCGACGAAGACGCCCTGGTCGCCCGGCCGCAGGAACTCGCGGATGATGGCGGGCGAACCCGGATAGATCGTCTCGCCATGGCGCGCCCTGACGGATGCGACGGCCGCGCGATAGGGGTCGAGCAGAGCCTCGATCTCGTCCGCGAACGCGTCTTCCAGGCGGCCCCAGCCTTCGTGCCACTCGCCGGTGCGCCCGGCCTCGTCGCCCATAAGGTCGTAGAACCCGAGGCCCGCATGGGTGTCGATCGCCCGGAAGGCGGTGGGCTTCTGCTGGAGATGGACCAGCACCCGCGTCAGCACGAAGTGCTTGAGGACGTCGGCGAAATTGCCAGCATGGAAGGCGTGGCGGTAATTCACGAGACTAGCGCGCCGCTTCGATCGTGACCTCGCCGGCCCGGCAATTCTGGCGGGCGAGTTCGGGGCAGGGAGTGAAGTCGCGAAGGTCCTTCGAGAAGCAGATGCGCACCTCCTGCAGACGCCCGCTCTTGCAGGTCACCGACATCATGTCGGGGCGCAGGCCCTTGTTCGCCATGACGAACTGGCGGGCGATCTCGATCGGTGCCGCGCGCCGTTCCTCGTTCGCGGACCTGAAGGCGTCCGGGATCGTCACGGCGAGGCGCGCCTGCTTCGTCGCCTGGAAATAACGGGTCGGGTCGAGGCCCGAGCAGGTGCCGTGCTTGCGCCACTCGTAGCGGGCGAGCCCTTCAGACGGGTAGACCTCGCCCGCGACCTCGATCGCCTGGCGGGTCGGAGAGCGCACCACGCTCGAACATTCGGAGGGGTAGCCGCGGGCATATTGCGGCCAAAGCCCATGGACGACGAAGCCGAGGCCACGCCCCGGCCGGCATTGGCCGTCGCCATCGCGGCGCCCGCCGGTGCCCTCGCAATAGGCCGGCGACCACGACAGGGCGAGGACGTAGAAGTCGAACTCGCCCGGCGTGCCGCCGCGATCGCCACCGAAGCCCTGCGCGAGCGCCTGACCGCCGATCGCCAACAGCGCCGCCGCGGCGAGCGCGGGAAGGCGCCTCAAGGCCGGGCTTCGCGGCAGGCCGTGGCGTAGGCGAAGGCGAGGTTGCGGTCGAGGCCGTGGACGCAGAACTCCACGCCCCAGCCCGCGCCGATGAGGCCGAGCCCCTCGCGCACCGAGTAATCGACCTTGCGGCGCACGCCGTCCGAGGTGGTGGCCACCGCCGAGCAGAACCGGCGGGGGTAGTAGTCGAGGCCCCATGGCCGCCAGGCGGTTCGCTCGATCTTGTCGTAGGCGACGATGGTGAGCGACGAGTTCCAGAACTTCGCCTCCTTCTCGGCGAACTGGGTCGCGACCCGCTCGAGCACGCTCGCATCCTGGCAACCGGGGATGTCGCCGTCAAAGGGGAACTCGCGCTCCTCGGCGGGGGTGATCTCCTCGCGCGCAGAGCGGGCGAGGGCGGGCTGAAGCGCGCCTGCGAGGATCAGACCGAGGGCGAGGGCGGTGAAGAGCGGATTCGAGCGCATGCCGGCGTCATCCAATAGCGGTTCGAAATGTGTCATCGACGATGGTCCCTGCCGCCCGTCTGTCAAGCTCGCGGGTTGGTGGCACGGTGCTTTGGTGAGGGGCTGGGGTTTGGCGGGCACAGTGCGAAGGTCAGGATATCGGGAGGCGCGTCGCCGCCTCGACTCCGCTATGGAAGGGATACCGCTTCCACCCGCCTCTGCCATGAGGCATCGATCGGCGTCGCTCGTCGCGGGACCGATGGTGAAGGGACATGATGCTGCGAAGCGAGCAACGCACGATCGGGTCAGCCATGACGCGAGGAACCTACGTCGCCGCCGTGCTGGCGCTCGGTCTCCTGTATCCCGCTCGGGCGCGCGCCACGGAGGCCCCATGCGATGTCGCGGATCTGGCCGTCGCGACGTTTCCGGTGCCGCCGCAGAGCGCGACGGCCTACCGGCGTGCTCAGCAGATCGGAGATATGGCGGGCCGGACACGGGATGCGGACGCCGCCCTGCTGGGAGACAGTCTCACACAGCTGTGGCCCGACTCCTCGGTCCAAGAGGTGTTCGGGCCCAACGTCCTCAATCTCGGG
Source organism: Methylobacterium sp. (assembly GCF_019745455.1). Taxonomy (GTDB): domain Bacteria; phylum Pseudomonadota; class Alphaproteobacteria; order Rhizobiales; family Beijerinckiaceae; genus Methylobacterium. The sequence continues at coordinate 10,951 of NZ_JAIETD010000115.1, read as the reverse complement.
GTCGGAGGCGACCGTACCCAGAACGTACTCTGGCGCCTGCAGGACGAGCGCTATGCGCGGCTCTCACCCAGGACCGTGTTCTTGATGATCGGGACGAACGGTCTCGGTTCGGGCGACAAAACCTGCGCGATCCGGGAAGGCATCCGACGGATCGTCGAACGGATCGACACCCTATGGCACAAGCCCTTCCTCGTCGTCGTGGGCATCCTGCCGAGAGGCAGGAAGTCCTCGTTTCGCGACGCCGAGCGCGTGAGCCTCAACGGCGAGGTGAGGGGGCTTCTGAGGGAGCGAGGCCATGCCGTGATGGTCGATGCTGCCGAAGCCGCCCTTCGCTGCGAGGAGGACCAGTGCGCGAGTTTCACGCCGGACATGGTGCATCTCGCGCCGCCGGGATACGCTGCGCTCGGCGCAGCCGTTCGCAGCGCTTTGGATGCGGCGAAGACGCCATGAGGCAGGCGAGCTCTCGTTGAGCACCCCGTTCATCGACGGCGAGCGACAGTCTGCCTAGAACACCCCGTTCGAGTTGGCGGAGTTTTCGGGCAGGATTTGCAGCACGTCCCAGTGCTCGACGATCTTCCCGCCGCCGTCGAGCCGGAAGATGTCCATGGCCGCGTAATCGTGGTCGCCCGGCCAGTGCTGGAGGCAGTGAAGCACGACGAGATCGCCCTCCGCGATCGCCCGCCTCACCTCGACCCGCTTGCCGGGCCATTCCCGCGCCATGCGTTCGAAATAGGCGATGAAGCCGTCCTTGCCGCTCGCCACATGCGGGTTGTGCTGAATGTACTCGTCGCCGGCGAAGCACTCGATGGCCTCGCGCGGCCGGCACCCGTTGAACATCAGCTCGTAGAAGGCGATCACATTCGCCTTGTTTTGCGCAAGGTCGGTCATGCCGTCCTCCTCAGTTCGGGCCGGATCCTATGATGGATGCCCTGAGGCCTGCTCGATCGCCTCCATGCCTGATCGCTCCTGGGCGGCAGCCTGCTTCAGCCGTGATCCCTAGTAGATCGGCCCCGGCATCGCACCAGGCGCGGCCAGCGACAGGGGCTCCTCGAATCCGGGCGCCGGCTCGTCGAACTGGGCCGTGCGCTGGGCCGGGGGCCGAGGGGCATAGGCGCGGACCGGTGGCACTGTCGCATAGGCGGAGGGCGCGGGCGGCGCCGGCGCGCGGGCGACCTGCGACGGCGCACGGGGTGCGTTCCGCGAGGACATCGGCGAGACGCCGTAGGGATCGTCCTCCTCGATGTCGACGGGCGCCTGCGGCGGGGCCGGCTGATAGGCCGGGGCAGGGCGGCGCGTGGCCGGGCGGGCGATTCCGCCGGCGCCGAGCTGCGACTCGAACTTGAGGATCGGCTTGCAGACCCGGCGCAATCCGCGCGGGTCGTGGCGGGCGAGATCCACGTGGAAATGGTCGTAGTGGAACATGTCCGAGCCTGGTGCCAGCACGGTCGAGAAGCGTTGGCAGGCCCCGTAGAAGACCTCGCGCAGGAAGCCTTGCTCGGCCTCGGTGCCGCGCCAGCCGCCCTTGACGGTGATGACGTAGCCGTCGGCGAGCTTGAACGACATGATGTCGACGGCATTGCCGAAGGAATGCTCCGACAGCTTGGCGCCCACCTGATTGTTGCGACCGCGGCAGGCATAGGAGCCGGCATTGATCTCCGCCACCGGCTGCCCGAAATACAGGTTGGCGGCCGGCTGGATCGTGTCGGCGAGCCAGGCTTCCGCCTCGGCGAGGGCCGGGCAGGCCAGGGTCATGCGCTGCTTCATGACGACCGAGCCGCCGCCGAGCCGCGTGACCCGGAACGGCTGCTGCATGCCGCAGGTGCCGGGACCCTCGATCGCCTTTGCCGGCGTGATGAACTCGGTGGTCTCGACGAGGCGCTTCGACAGGCAGGCCTGCTCGGCCTGGTCGCGCCAAGGCTCGCGCTGCTCGAACCTGTTGAGCGCACAGCCGGTGAGCCCCGCGCCGACGAGCGCAAGGGCGGAGAACGCGAGAACGCTACGCCACATGCCAGGGAGAATGCGAGGGATTGCGTAAACGGGGCGTCAACGCTGATCGCGCCTTCCCACGGTGCCTGTGGACGCCTGTTGACAGCGGCCGTGCCGCGACGAAGGGATACGCCCATGCTTTCCCTCTTCGATCTCCGCACTCGCATCGCTTCAGGCAGCCTGACCCCGGAGGCAGCCATCGCCCTGTCGCAGGAGGCGATCGCACGACAGGAGCCGGCGATCGGCGCCCTGGTGCGGCATCAGGCCGACCCGGTCATCCCTCGCTCCGGTCTCCTCGCCGGCATTGCGGTGGGCATCAAGGACATCATCGATACCGCCGACATGCCGACCGAGATGGGTTCGCCCATCTATTCCGGCTGGCAGCCGAAGGCCGATGCGGCGATCGTGGCGCGGCTCCGGGGGCTTGGCGCGGTGCCGCTGGCCAAGACGACGACCTGCCCCTTCGCCAGCCTGGACCCGACGCTCACCCGCAATCCGCGCGACCTCGACCATACGCCCGGCGGCTCCTCGGCCGGCTCGGCGGCGGCGGTGGCAGCGGGCATGCTGCCGCTCGCCCTCGGCACCCAGACAGGAGGATCGGTGATCCGGCCGGCGGCCTATTGCGGCATCGCCGGGATCAAGCCCTCGTTCCGGCTCCTGCCGATGGTTGGGATCAAGACCTTTTCCTGGGCCCTCGACACCCTCGGGCTGTTCGGCGCAGGCGTGCGCGACATTGCCCACGCCCTCGCGGTGATCGCCGATCGTCCGGCCATCGACCTGGGCGAGGCACCGGGCGTTCCCCGGATCGGGCTCGTGACCCAGGATTTTGCCGGCAAAGCGGAGCCCGAGGCGATCGAGGCCCTGGCGCTCGCCGTCCGCGCTGCCGAGGCGGCAGGTGCAGACGTGGCGACGATCTCCTTGCCTGACATCCTGGCGGACGCCTTTCACGCCCAGGGCACCATTCAGGATTTCGAGGCGCGCCAGGCGCTGGCCTGGGAGTACGCGGCCCATCGCGCCGCCTTCGGCCCGATGCTTGGACCGCAGCTCGACGCCGCGCAGGCGATCACGGCCGACGATTACGACAGCGCCCGTCGCAGCGCCCACCGCGCCCGGCGTGCCCTCAAGGACGTATTCGGGGAGGTCGACGTCATTCTTACCTTCTCGGCGCCCGGCCGGGCACCAATGGGCCTCGGCAGCACCGGCTCATCCTGTTTCAACCGGCTATGGACCTTGATGGGCGTGCCTTGCGTGACCGTGCCGGTCCCCGGCGAGGGCCTGCCCCTCGGCGTCCAGATCATCGCTCCCTTCGGCGACGACGGCCGCGCTCTGGCGGCGGCGCGGTTCATCGAGCTGGCACTTGCGGCCTGAGGCACCCGCGCCTCTCGAACGGAGGCGGAAATGTCGACGCAGAACCTCGTCGCATTCGCAGTCACCTGCCTTCTCATCGAGATCACGCCGGGGCCGAACATGGCCTATCTCGCGGTTCTGAGCGCGGTAAGCGGACGACGCGCCGGGCTCGCTGCCACCGTCGGTATAGCGCTCGGCCTCCTCGCCGTCGGGCTCGCCTCCGCCTTCGGTCTCGCGTCGCTGATTTCCACGTCGCCGCTGGCCTACGAGGCTCTGCGCTGGGGTGGGGTCGTCTATCTGCTATGGTTGTCGTGGGATGGTTGGCGCGACGCCGAAACCTCGGCCGCAAAGGCCGATGCTCCCGCGGGCGATGCGGGCTATTTCGCCCGCGGTCTCGTCACGAACCTGCTCAACCCCAAAGCGGCGGTCTTCTATGTCGCCGTCTTGCTGAGCTTCGTCACAGCCGGCATCGCGGTGCTCCAGCAGACGGTTCTGCTGTCGGCGATCTACGTTGCCATCGCCACCGCGATCCATTCCGGCATCGTCGTCCTGGCCGGGGCGGCCCGGCCCTTCCTCGAAGACCCAAGCCGAAGCAGGGTGTTGCGCCGAACTCTGTCCCTCGTCCTGGCCGGCATCGCCGTCTGGTTCGCCTATGCGACGGCCCGATAGAACCATCGGTCACGAACCGAGTCCCAATTTCCGGGTCGATGCCATAGAGGATCGCCGTCTGTCCCGGTGTGGAGCTTCGTCGAGCCGCACCCGCTCCACGCCACGGTTCCGGTCGCCCGAATCCGATGCCATCCTGGAAACACGCCGTCGCCAGAGCCTTCGATCGCGCCGAGGATTACGAATCCTTCGCGGCGATCCAGGTCTTGGCCGCCACTCGACTTGCAGGCGTCGTCGGTTCCCAAAGCCTGCCTCCGGTGCCACGGATCCTCGAAGTCGGCTGCGGCACCGGGTTGCTGACCCGCAGGTTGAGCACTGCCTTGCCAGGTGCCGCGATGGTCGTGTCGGACCTCGCTCCAGCCATGGTGGAGCGCTGCCGCGCCGGCGGCGGGTTCGCCGAGGGGACATGCTTCCTCGCGATGGACGCCGAGCGCCCCTGCCTGCTTCCGGGTTTCGATCTCGTCGCATCGAGCCTCGCAGCCCAATGGTTCGAGGATTTGCCCCGTGCGTTCATGGGCCTCGCCGGGCTGCTGGCGCCGGGCGGCCTCATCGCCTTGACGACTCTTGCGGCCGGCACGTTCCGCGAATGGGCCGAGGCTCATGAGGGAACCGGCTCGCGGCCGTCGACGCCGACCTATCCGACGATGGAAGCCCTTCGCGCGCTGCAGATCGGCGGATGCTCGGTCTCGGTCTCCGTGGAGCCGCTGACCGAGACCCATGCGGATGGGCGCGCCTTCCTCCGCTCTCTCAAGGCGATCGGCGCCGGCACGCCCGACGGTGCAAACGCGGCCTCGCCCGGCGCCCTGAGGAAGGTATTGCGCCGATTCGATCGCGCCGGTGCAGCGGTGACCTATGAGGTCGCCACCTGCCTGATTCGGCGCCTCTGAGGTTTCACGTGAAACAGCGAATGCGCCCTCTCAACTCCGCTCGCCACGGCGAAGCAGGAACACCCCTTGGGCGCCCATCAGGTTCCAGACCCACCAGGGCATCGCGAAGCGCATCGGCCGGCCGCTGGCATTGAGGGCGCTGGCGGTCTCGATCTGGGCGCCGACCATGCGGCAGAGGCCGACGAAGTCGCGGATGGTGCAATGGTGGATGTTCTGGGTCTCGTACCAGGCCTCGGGCATCAGAGCCGTCACCGGCATCCGCCCGCGGAAGGCGAGCTCGGCCCGCACCCGCCAATGCCCGAAATTCGGAAACGAGATCACCACCTGCCGGCCGATGCGCAGCAGGTGTTCGAGCACGATGCGCGGGTTCCGCGTCGCCTGGATGGTCTGGGAGAGGACCACCACGTCGAAGGCATCGTCGGGGTAATTCTCGAGATCGGTGTCGGCATCGCCCTGGATCACCGGCAGGCCGCGGGCGAGGCAGGCATTGACGCCCTCGCGGGAGAGCTCGATGCCGCGCCCGTCGACGCCGCGCCGGTCGCGCAGCAACGCCAGGAGCGAGCCGTCGCCGCAGCCGATATCGAGGACGCGCGCGCCCGGCGGCACGAGGCCGAGCACCGCGAGGTGGTCGACGCGGGCGCCGTCGCTGCGCGGCAGGGTGTCGACGCTCTGCCAGGGCGCCGTCTCGCGAAGGGTCGTCACAGCCCACGCGCCCTGGCGGCGGCCTCGATGAAGCCCTTGGCGGCGGCAAACATCACCGGCTCGTCGAGAAGGAAGGCGTCGTGGCCCTTGTCGCTCTCGACCTCGACGAAGGCGACGGGCGCCGAGGCCGCGTTGAGGGCGTGCACGATCGCCCGTGAATCAGCTGTGGGGAACAGCCAGTCCGAGGTGAAGGACATCACGCAGAAGCGGGTCTTGGTGCCCCGGAAGGCATTGGCGAGCACGCCGCCTTGATCGGCCGCGAGGTCGAAATAATCCATCGCCCGGGTCAGGTAGAGATAGGCGTTGGCATCGAAGCGCTCGACGAAGCTCAGACCCTGGTGGCGCAGGTAGCTCTCGATCTGGAAATCGGCGTTGAACGAGAAGGTCGGGGCCGAGCCGCCCTGGAAGCGTCGCCCGAACTTGCGGTGCAAAGCCGGCTCCGAGAGATAGGTGATGTGCGCGCCCATCCGGGCGACCCCGAGACCCTTGGCCGGGCGGGTGCCCTCTTCGAGGTAGCGCCCCTCGGCCCAGGCAGGGTCGGCCATGATCGCCTGTCGGCCGACCTCGTGGAAGGCGATGTTCTGGGCCGAGTGGCGGGCGCCCGTGGCGATCGGCATTGCGGCGAAGACCCGCTCCGGATAGCTCGCCGCCCATTGCAGCACCTGCATTCCACCCATGGAGCCGCCGATGCACAGGAAGAGGTCGGGGATCTCCAATCGATCGAGCAGCATCGCCTGCGCCCGGACCATGTCGCGGATGGTCACGAGGGGGAAATCGAGGCCGTAGGGTCGCCCTGTTGCGGCGTCTATCGAAGCCGGCCCGGTCGAGCCCATGCAGCTCCCGATGACGTTGGAGCAGATCACGAAGTAGCGATCCGTGTCGATCGGCTTGCCCGGCCCCACCAGGGTTTCCCACCAGCCGGGCTTTCCCGTCACCGGATGGGTGTGGGCGAAATGCTGGTCGCCTGTGAGGGCATGGCAGATCAGGACCGCATTTGAGCGCTCCGCATTGAGCGTGCCGGCCGTCTGGTAGGCGATCTGGAACGGGCTGAGCGCGACGCCGGCATCCATCGCCAGCGGCTCGTCCGGCCCGAACGACGCGACGGGGCTCGTCGGATCGGCGGCCTGCGAGACCTCGGGTGCGAATGCTCGCAGACGTGCCTCCTCATGGGAGGCGCCCGGTGCTGGAGCGAGGTCGAGGGAGGTGTCCATGGCGGGTCCGGACGGCCGCGTCCGTCGTGAAACTGTTGGAAAGACGGCAAAGACGGCATCATGACATTGGGGCCATGACGCTGATGTTCGAGCGGAGGTAATGTGCGCCCTCGTGAGCGTCAACGAAAGGCCGGGTGGCCCTCGTCCGCACAAGACCTTAGACCAAGTCCCAGATTTCGCTCGAGAGACACTGCTCGAGCCAGCTGTTCCGGACCCCTCATGCGCTTCACCCCGCGTTCCGCCCCACCCCTGGAGGACCTTGCCGCCTTGCGGGCGGAGATCGACCGGATCGATGCCGAGATGCATTCGCTGCTGATCCAGCGCGGTTCGATCATCGACCGCCTCATCGCCGTGAAGAAGACATCGGCCTCCGGCTCGGCCTTCCGGCCCGGACGAGAGGCCTCGATGATGCGGCGTGTCGCCGAGCGCCACCGCGGGCTCCTGCCCCTCGACACCGTCGAGGGGATCTGGCGCGTCATCATCGCCACGTTCACGTGGGTCCAGGCGCCGTTCGCCGTGCATGCGGACATCTCGGGTGGGGACGCGGCGATGCGCGATTCCGTGAGGTTCCATTTCGGCTTCACGGTGCCCTACCGGCCGCACCCGACCTGCCTCGCCGTGATCGAGGCGGTAGCGGCCTCGCGCGGGGATCTCGGCATCTTCCGGCTCGATTCCGAGCCGACCTCTGCAGCGGCTCCCTGGTGGGAGGGCCTGGTCGGAGAGGGGCGGCCCAAGGTGATCGCGCGCCTGCCCTTCATCGAGCGGCCGACCCATCCGGCCGGCACCCCGGTCTTCGTCGTCGCCAACCCCCTCGACGATCCGGCCGCAGCCCAGCGCGACTGGGTACTCTACGCGACCAAGGTCACCGAGACGACGCCGCAGGCGATCCGGGCGGTGCAGGACCTCTACGGCGAGCTCGTCGCCCGCGATGGCGACAGCCTCCTCCTGGCGGTGCCTGGCGGCGTCGGCGCCCGGCAGCTCCACGAAACCCTGGACCGCGCCGGCGCCGGACCGGCCGCCCTCGACGAGATCGGCAGCCACGCCGCCCGGTTCAGGGTGTGATCCTGACGGGTGCGGCGATTGTTTTGCGCATTCGCCGGTGTCCAGGGCGGTGCGAAATGCGCTAGAGGGGCCGCTTCGCCCACTTTCCGGCGCCGTATCCCGTGATGACCGCTCAGACAGACGCAAGCCCGGCCCGACCCATGCCTCGTCCGGGTGTCCTCGCCATTGAGGCCTACGTGCCCGGCAAGAGCGGGGCGCCGGGCGCGCACAAGGTCCACAAGCTCTCCTCGAACGAGACGCCGCTCGGGCCGAGCCCGAAGGCTCTGGCGGCGTTGCAGGCGGCGGCGGGCAAGCTCGCGCTCTATCCCGACGGCAATGCCACAGAGCTGCGCTCGGCCATCGCCGCGCGCTACGGGCTCGACCCGGCCCGGATCGTCTGCGGCGCCGGTTCGGACGAACTTCTGTCGAATCTCGCCTACGCCTACCTCGCGCCGGGCGACGAGGGCATCTTCACCGAGCACGGCTTCCTCGTGTACCGGATCGCGATCTTGGCGGCCGGTGGCATGCCCGTCGTCGTGCCCGAGCGCGATCTGACGGCGGATGTCGACGCGATCCTCGCCGCCGTGACTCCGCGCACGCGGATCGTCTACATCGCCAACCCCAACAACCCGACCGGCACCTACCTGTCGTTCGAAGAGGTGCGGCGCCTGCATGCGGGCCTGCCGGGCAACGTGCTCCTCGTCCTCGACGGTGCCTATGCCGAATATGTTCGCGCCAACGATTACAGCGCCGGGCTCGAACTCGTCCTCGACTCGGACAACGTCGTGATGACCCGGACCTTCTCGAAGATCCACGGTCTGGCGACCCTGCGCATCGGCTGGATGGTGGCTCCGCCGGAGGTGGCCGACGCGGTCAACCGCATCCGGGGGCCGTTCAACGTGTCGGGGATCGGCATCGCCGCCGGGGCCGCCGCCATCGCCGACGAAGCGCATGTGGCCGCTGCCATCGCCCATAACGAGGACTGGCTCCGGCGGATGAGCGAGCGCGTCTCGGACCTCGGACTGAGAGTGACGCCGAGCGTCGCGAACTTCCTACTCGTCCACTTTCCGAACGAGCCCGGCCGCAATGCCGCCGATGCCGACGCCTTCCTCACGGCGCGCGGGATCATCGTCCGGCGTGTGGCGGCTTACGGGTTGCCCAACGCCCTGCGGGTGACCGTGGGGGCCGAGGAGGCCAACGAGGCCTTCCTCGATGCCCTGACGGCGTTCGTGGAGGGTGCACGTGGCTGACCCTGCCCCGTTGCGCCGCCTGGCCATCGTCGGGCTCGGGCTGATCGGCTCCTCCCTGGCCCGCGCCGCCCGGCATTACGGGATGGCGGAGTCCATCGTCGCCATCGACCGCGATCCGGCCGTGCTCGACCGGGTGAGGGCGCTCGGCCTCGCCGACGAGGTCACCGGCGATCTCGCGGGCGTGGCCGAGTCCGATCTCGTCATCCTGTGCGTGCCGGTGGGGGCCGTCGGGGCGGTGGCCGAAGCCATGGCCGCGCATCTCACGCCCGGCGCGATCGTCTCCGATGTCGGCTCCGTGAAGGTCGCGGTGGTCCAGGCGCTGAGTCCGCATCTGGCGCCCGGCATCCATTTCGTGCCGGCCCATCCGGTGGCGGGCACCGAGTATTCCGGCCCAGATGCAGGCTTCTCGACCCTGTTCTCCGGGCGCTGGTGCATCCTGACGCCGCTGCCCGAGAGCGATCCCGAGCCGGTGGAGCGGGTCCAGCGTTTCTGGGAAGGCATCGGCGCCATCGTCGAGACGATGACGCCCGAGCACCACGACCTCGTCCTGGCCATCACCAGCCACGTGCCGCATCTCATCGCCTACAACATCGTCGGCACCGCCGCCGATCTGGAGGAGGTGACGCAGTCGGAAGTGATCAAGTTCTCGGCCGGCGGGTTTCGCGATTTCACCCGCATCGCCGCCTCCGACCCGACCATGTGGCGCGACGTCTTCCTCGCCAACAAGGATGCGGTCCTGGAGATGCTCGGGCGCTTCAACGAGGATCTGTCGGCCCTGGCCCGGGCCATCCGGTGGGGCGACGGCGACGCGCTCCATGCCCTGTTCACTCGCACCCGCGCCATCCGCCGCGGCATCGTCGCCATGGGCCAGGAGACCGCCGAGCCCGATTTCGGGCGTGGGCGCTCGGGCTCGAAGCCTGAGGCGCCCTGATCGTCAGTGAAAGAACGGCAGGGCGTGTGGCGCGTAGAAGCCGAAGCCGAGGAGCGCGATCCCGATCACGCCGAGCCCGCCGCCGAGGAAGGCCAGGGCCGCGATCCCGGTGATGACCTGCGCCGAGGCCAGCACGATCCCGATCTGGAAGGCGGCCGAGCCGAACTCGTACTGGTGATAGCGGTGGAGCGCGAGGTCGCGACGGCCCTCCGAAGCGATCGCCTTCGCCTGCAGCTCCTTGCGGCCTTCGCCGCTGGCCGGGTCGGATTCCCAGCGCGCAAGGTTCTTCGCCCATTCGGCGCGCTTGGCCTTGATCGCCTCGGGGTCGGCCCCCGCCGGCGGGGTCAGCGCCAGGGTCTCGTCGGCGGTGCGCAGGATCGTGCCGCGGATGGTGCGGGCCTGGAAGTACGCCCACTGGTTGGCGGATTCGACGTTGGCGCTGAGCGCCTCGGTCTGCGCGCCCTTCGCCAGCGTCTCGGCAAGCGCCAGGAACAAGGCCAGCACCGAGATCAGCAGCGCGACCTTCTTGTTCGACCCCTCGACAGAACCGTGTCCCGACATGATGCCCCCGTGTTGGCGATTCGTTGCGCGGACTCACAACCGATCGGGCACCCAAGCGCAACCGTTTCGTCGGGCACCGTCATTCCAGGGCGCCGCAGGCGAGCCCGGAATCCAGAAACACAGGACAAGGTCACGGAAGGCGCTAAACTGTGCAGGGCGCCCAGAATCGTGATGGGATCCGGGCCCAATGACCTGTATGACTTGCTTTGTCTATATGCTCGCGAGCGGCCGGCATGGAACATTGTATATCGGCGTCACCAACAATCTGGCTCGCCGTGTCCGTGAGCATAAATCGGTTATCCGGATTATCGCGTGGAGTCGGCGAAGCCATCAAGCCAGCCCTTGGTGTGGAATGTGTTGCACCGATTG
>NZ_JAIETD010000017.1 GCF_019745455.1 Methylobacterium sp. | reverse complement strand
GCGGATGACGCTCTTCGATGCCGTGGGGGCTGCCAGCGCCATGGGTGCGCCGCGTCGCCCCTTCCACGAACCGTACAGAGAGTAGCGCCGATGCTCGATCTCCAAACGCTCGTGCTGAACGCGGATTACCGGCCGCTCTCCTACAATCCGCTCTCGCTCTGGTCCTGGAAGGACGCTTTCACCGCGCTGTTCCTCGACCGTGTCACCCTGGTGGCGAGCTACGATACCGAGGCGCGCTCGCCGAGCCGGTCGCTCAAGGTGCCGAGCGTGGTGGCGCTCAAGAACTACGTCACGCTGGCGCGCAGCCCGGCCTTCACCCGCTACAACATCTACCTGCGCGACACCTTCTCGTGCCAGTATTGCGGCCTGCGCCTGCCCTCGGGCGGGCTGACCTTCGACCATGTGATCCCGCGCTCGCGCGGCGGGTTGTCGAGCTGGGAGAACGTCGTCGCCGCCTGTTCGCCCTGCAACCTGCGCAAGGCGAACCGGACCCCGGCGGAAGCCGACATGCCGCTCCTCAACGAGCCGCGCCGGCCGACCCGGTACGAGCTCCACCACCGCCAGCCGGAATTCGACCACCGCGAATACCATCACACCTGGCTCGACTATCTCTACTGGGACAGCGAGCTCGAGAGCTGATCCTCAGTCAGGGAAAGCGCTTGGGCGGGATGTTGTAGATCGGAACGTTGGGATTGTCCGTGAGCCGGCCGGGCTCGACCCCGCCGACGAAGGCGGGGCGGTAGGCCCGACGCGGCAGGTAGCGGCGGACGTGGTGCTGGCGGTGGGCATGGACCGCGCGGTGAAGCCTCGGGGCGCCGTAACCCTGCTCGCGGCCTTGCTCGAAGCCATCGGCCTGAGCTGTTGCGCCGAGAGCGAGGGTCACGGCAACAGCAAGGAAGAAGGTGCGGATCATAAGAAAGTCCTTGCTGAGTGTGACGCGACGCTTCAAACGCGACATCTGACACTTGCTCGTATTAACCGCCGTCGCTCTACATTAAAATTTAACGGCGGCGCCGCCGCGAACGGTGTTGACGTTGACGCCACGTACCGACGCATTGCTATTTGCAGTGCCGTCAAATGCGTCAAAAAGGATGTATTGATATTCGCCACGAAGGACAATGTTTTGTGTTAGGGCATATTCAAGTCCAGCACCGAGAGCTAATCCTGCGACGACTTTAGTTTTATAGTAACTACCGAGCCCTGCATTAACCAAAAAAGTCGACGTAGATCCGTTTACGTTTCGATCAGATATTAATCTATTGTAAGCTGGATCAGATGCGTTGATAGCAACTTGCTGGCCGACCCTGGCTCGTCCGATCGCGAGGCCGCCCGTGACGAACGGCAGAAAGCTGCCGATCGCATAGCCGGCGCGGACACGCGCTGTACCATAGTCGAGCAGCTCTGTTGACGCAGTCCCGTTCACATTCAGACTTATTCTTCTATTCAACCCATTTTCTAGAAAACTTGTATTAATGGTGTCTTGTGATTTACCTAGAGCATCAAGTTTCGTGTAGTCAAATTCGAAGCCGAGAACGGTTTCATCGAACTGGAAATTGTAGCCAAGATACACTCCGTACCCGGTATCTGAGGTTCTCTTTTCGAAAACATTTAGGCTATTTACAGCGCTTTGAGCGGCTGATCTGAAAAAGAAATCCTCTGGCGTCTTCGAGAAATAGTCAGCTGCTACTTGCCCAAAGGTGTTTGGATATTTTTGTGATGTTGATGTAATTCCAACATGCCCGCCGACATACACGCCGCTCCAGTCGATCGCTGGTTCCACTGTCTCGTATTCAGGGCCGCGAAGCACGCCGTAATCGAGATCGGCCGCCTGGGCTGCCGGGACGCCGAGGGAACTCAAACCTGCCAGAAGGGAAACAGTCAGGGTACGCATGGTTTCGTCCTCAAGGCGTCGCCTCAACGGAGGTCTGCTGAGCCTGTAGAACCGTTGTAGTTGAGTAACCTTAACAGTGTGTTGCGAAAGCTGCTTTTACGGTCTCGTGCAGCAGTTGCGGCGAGCCCGATGCTGAACAACAAAAAGGCGGCGTGGACATGATGTCCGCACCGCCTTTTTTGGTTGCCGGCCTTGTTCGGGCCGGGATCTCAGTACTTGCGCACCAGCGGGGCCGGCTCGTAGCTCGGAGCCAGCGGCGGCAGGGCGGCCACGCCGACGCCGCCGAGAAGCCAGCGCATGCCGATCTTCACGTCCTGCGAGGTGATGTCCTTGAAGCTGTAGCTCGCGAGCGAGCAGCCCGGGTCGTTGATGCAGGCCACGTTTCCGGTCTTCGCCTGGCCCATGTTCAGGTAGCGGTAGGCCAACTCGAGCTGGACGTTCGGGGTCACGCTGTAGGCGAGGCCGGCATGCGCCGCCCATGCGAAGCTGCCCGAATGCTTGTCCGGTGCGGTGCCGAAGCCGCCGAGCGCAGTACCGGCGCCGACATCGCTGAAGTTCGAGATCGTATGGTAGGCGTAGCCGACGCCGCCACCGACGAAGGGCGTAACGCCATGCCAGGTGCCGAGATCGATGTAGCCGTTGGCCATCACGAGAACGCTGGAGAGTTTTCCGTCGTACTTGTTGACGCCGATGCCACGCGTGCCATCGGGGAAGAAGCCGTTGAAACGGTCCACCGCATAGAGCTTGGTGCCCCCGCGATACTCGGCCGTGACATCGCCTCTGAAGAAGCCGAAGCCGTAGCCGACGCCGCCGCCGGCGAAGAACTGGTCACCCGCGCCGAGCTGGTCGTAGGCGTAGCCGTCCGGCAAGTTGCCGCGCAGGAGTTTGGTCTTGGCTTTGCCGATATCGACAGCGCCGACCCCGACATCGCCACGCAGGTACCAGCCACCGCCGATCTCGACAGGCGGCGGAAGCGGCTCGGGCGGCAGTGGAGGCAGGAGGTCGGCGGCATGGGCGAGGCAGGGCGCTCCCACGCTCACAAGGAGCGTGATCGAGCGCGCCAAAGCTGGCAGCTTGAGGCGGCGCATGGGATGTCCTTCAACTCGATTGCGTGCCGGAAGCTCGGATGCCGGCCTGGATGACGATTTGGAGGATGTCCGCGAGAGGTTAAATGACACTTAACGTTAAAACTTATCCTTGCCGGATCGTTGCAATCTTGCGCCTACGCGGCGCGTCGTAACGAAAAGCAATCGATCGATTTCGCAATCGTAGCGGGAGCACCGAAACACGTTGAGACCCCGGCGCCAGCACTTCGCTCGACGCTCTCCACTCTACCCGCCGATCCAGAAGGCCGATCATCAATGCATGTACAGGAGGTCCGCGCCCTGGCGCTGAGCCTGCCGGAGGTGAGCGAAGGCGCTCACCAGGGCCGTCCCGATTTCCGCCTCGGCGGCCGGATCTTCGCGACCTTGTGGGTCGAGGAGGAGCGTATCGTCGTGCGGCTCTCGGATGCCGATCGCACCGCCCTCGACGACGTCGCCCCTGGCATGCTCGAGCCTGTCCCCGGCGCATGGGGGCGACGCGGATGGACGAGTGTCGATCTCTTCGACATCGACGAAGAGGCCATGCGCGGGATCCTTCTGGCCGCTTGGCGAAGGCTCGCGCCCTCACTCCTCGACGAGTCGAATTGAGGCCGGCCTCGGCTCAGGCGGCCGCTTTCGCCGAGACCCTCGCGACAGCGTCGACGACCTCGTCGACCACCGTCGAGACGAGGCTGCGGTCGTCGCCCTCTGCCATCACGCGGATCACCGGCTCGGTGCCCGAGGGACGGATGACGAGACGGCCCGAATTGCCGAGGCGCGCCCTGGCTTCGGCGATGGCGCTGACCACCGACTCGTGCTCCAGGGGCTCGCCCGAGGAATAACAGACATTGCGCAGGATCTGCGGCAGCGGATCGAAGCAATGGCAGACCTCGCTCACGGGGCGGCCCTGCCGCTGAACGACGCTCAGCACCTGGAGTGCCGCCACGAGGCCGTCGCCGGTGGTGGCATAGTCCGACATGATGATGTGGCCGGATTGCTCTCCGCCGAGGTTGTAGCCGTGCTCGCGCATGTGTTCGAGGACGTAGCGGTCGCCGACCGCGGTGCGCGCGAGCGTGAGCCCGATGCCGCCGAGGTAGCGCTCCAGCCCGAGGTTGGACATGATCGTCGCCACGAGACCCGGTTTCGTGAGCCGCTCGTCCTCCTTCCACGAACGCGCCACCACCGCCATCAGCTGGTCGCCGTCGACGGTGTGGCCCTTTTCGTCGACGATGAGCACCCGGTCGGCGTCGCCGTCGAGGGCGATGCCGATATCGGCGCGCAACTCGCGGACCTTCGCGGTGAGCGCGGCAGGCGCCGTCGAGCCGACGCCGCGGTTGATGTTGAAGCCGTCGGGCTCGACGCCGATGGCGATGACCTCCGCGCCGAGCTCCCACAGGGTCTCGGGCGCGACGCGGTAGCCGGCGCCGTTGGCGCAATCGACTACCACCCGCAATCCGTCGAGGGTGACCTGGCGCGGCAGCGTGCGCTTGGCGAACTCGATATAGCGGGCATGGACGCTCTCGATGCGCTTGGCGCGTCCGATATCGAGGGAGCCGGCGAGGCGCTTGTGCAGTTGACCGTCGAGCAACGTCTCGATCTCGCGCTCGACCTCATCGGAGAGCTTGAAGCCGTCGGGACCGAACAGCTTGATGCCGTTGTCCTCGTAGGCGTTGTGCGAGGCCGAGATCATCACGCCGATATCGGCCCGCATCGAGCGCGTCAGCATCGCCACCGCCGGTGTCGGCATCGGGCCGAGTTGGAGCACGTCCATCCCCACCGAGGTGAAGCCGGCGATGAGCGCGGTCTCGATCATGTAGCCCGACAGCCGCGTGTCCTTGCCGATCACGACGCGATGGCGATGGTCGCCGCGCTGAAACACCAAGCCGGCCGCCTGACCGACCTTGAGGGCGAGTTCCGGCGTGATCACGCCGTTGGCGAGGCCACGGATTCCGTCGGTCCCGAAATACTTGCGCACGTGGTTCGTCCCCGGTTTGCCGGCCTCTTCTAATGCATCTCCGTAGACGGCTGGTATCCAAGCGTGGCGAATCGATGGTGAACTCGGCGAAGCGCTCGGGTGCCGCCGCAGGTCAGACGCTGATGCTCCTCTCCTCCCCGCCAGGTGAAGGGGATCGCATTCAGTCTTCGATCCGCTGCGCCACGCGAAAGGGCGGCGGGATCGCTCCCGCCGCCCTCGATGTTCTGCGTCGTGAGATCACGCCTGAGGCTGAGGCTCCAGCCCGCCGTCGCTCTCGCGCGGCCTACCACGGCCGGCTGATGGTACAGACGAACCTCGGATCGAGGTCGGACCGTCGCCGGCGTCGCGGATCGGTGGCTTGCCGGCCAGAAGACCCTTGATCTCGTCGCCCGACAGGGTCTCGTATTCAAGAAGGCCCTGCGCCAGGGTCTCGAGGTCGTCCTTGTGCTCGGCGAGGATGCGGCGGGCTTCCTCCAGACCGCTTTCGACGAGACGACGGACTTCCGCATCGATCTTCTGCGCGGTGGCCTCCGAGACGGTCTGCTGGCGGCCCATCGACATGCCGAGGAAGACCTCGTCGTTGTTCTCGCCGTAGGCCACGGTGCCGAGCTCGGGCGAGAAGCCCCAACGGGTCACCATCATGCGGGCGAGGCGCGTGGCCTGCTCGATGTCGGACTGGGCGCCGGACGTCACCTTGTCGGCACCGAAGGTCATTTCCTCGGCGATGCGGCCGCCCATCATGATGGCGAGACGCGAGGTCATCTGCTCGAACGACATCGAGAGCTTGTCACGCTCGGGAAGCTGCATGACCATGCCGAGCGCTCGGCCACGCGGGATGATCGTCGCCTTATGGACGGGATCGGTGGCCGGCACGTTGAAGGCGACGATGGCGTGGCCGCCCTCGTGATAGGCGGTGAGCCGCTTCTCGTCCTCGGTCATGACCAGGGTACGCCGCTCGGCGCCCATCATGACCTTGTCCTTGGCATCCTCGAACTCGTGCATCGTCACGATGCGCTTGCCGCGACGGGCGGCGAGGAGCGCGGATTCGTTGACGAGGTTCATCAGGTCGGCGCCCGAGAAACCCGGCGTGCCGCGCGCGATTACCTTGAGGTCGACGTCCGGAGCCAGCGGCACCTTGCGGACGTGAACGCGCAGGATGCGCTCACGGCCGACGACGTCGGGGTTCGGCACCATGATCTGGCGATCGAACCGACCCGGACGCAGCAACGCGGGGTCGAGCACGTCGGGACGGTTGGTGGCCGCGATGATGATCACGCCCTCGTTCGCCTCGAACCCGTCCATCTCCACGAGGAGCTGGTTGAGGGTCTGCTCGCGCTCGTCGTTGCCGCCGCCGAGACCCGCGCCGCGGTGGCGACCCACCGCGTCGATCTCGTCGATGAAGATGATGCAGGGAGCGTTCTTCTTGGCCTGCTCGAACATGTCGCGTACGCGGCTCGCACCAACGCCGACGAACATCTCGACGAAGTCGGAGCCCGAGATCGTGAAGAACGGCACGTTGGCTTCACCCGCGACCGCCCGAGCGATCAGGGTCTTACCCGTGCCGGGGGGGCCGACGAGGAGCACGCCGCGCGGGATGCGCCCGCCGAGCCGCTGGAACTTCTGCGGATCGCGCAGGAACTCGACGATTTCCTGAAGATCCTCCTTGGCCTCCTCGACGCCGGCCACGTCGTCGAAGCTGACGCGGCCCGAGGCCTCGGTGAGGAGCTTGGCCTTCGATTTGCCGAAGCCCATGGCGCGGCCGGCGCCCGATTGCATCTGGCGCGACAGGAAGATCCATGCACCGATGAAGACGAGAATCGGCAGCCAGCTGACCAGCAGCTGGATGAACCAGGGGGTGTTGTCCGAAGGCGGACGTGCCGTGATCTGGACGCCCTTGCTCTGGAGCTTCGTCACCAGCATCGGGTCGTTCGGGGCGTAGGAGGTGAAGTTGCCGCCGCCGACATAGGTGCCGCTGACGTCCTGGCCTGAGATCACCACCGTCTGGATCTTGCCGGCGTCCGCGTCGTTAAGGAGCTGGCTGTAGGCGATCTCGCTTCCGCCGCCGCGGTGACCCGGGTTCTGGAACAGGGTCACGAGCGCGAGGACGAGAAGGAAGATGACGACCCACAGGGCGAAATTGCGGAAATTGGGGTTCATCGATCAATCCCTGGGGGCGTGCGGCGCGCTGCGTACTCGCAGATCAATCCTGGCACGCAGGTCCAATGTAGGCAGCCCCATCACCCTTGCCAAGTAAATCAGGCGCGCCTGCGGCAAGGGTGCCGGCCTGTGGAGGAGCCGGGCGTTCGACCGCCGATCGACGGGCCGGCGCCGCGGCCAGGGTGACCTCGCCGGAACGCCCCACGACGATCAGGATTCCCGCCAATGTCCGCCGAAGCGGGGTTCGGGCCTGGAGGGCCGGCAGCAGCTCGCCGAGGACGAGACGTTCGAGGCGCTCCAGCCGGATCGCGCCCCCAGCCCCCGCCCGCTCGAGGGCGGCTGCGACGACTCTTATCAGGAGGGCGCGAGGCAGGGCCGCGAGCGCCTGGCCGTCCAGGGTCAAGCCGCGAATGCCTGATCTGACAGTCTCCTGCAGCGTCTCCTGAGCAGCCGCGGCGAGGGCATCGTCGTCGCGGGCGCTGCGCTCCGCCAACCTGCATAGCCGCTCGGCGCTCAATCCGTCGGCGGCGAGGAGGGGCATGACGCGGCGGAGCCGGGCACGGCCGTAGCGATCGTCGTGGTTCGAAGGGTCGCGCAGGTAGTCAAGGCCGTGACGCTCGCAATAGGCGACGAGCTCCGCCTTCGGCACCGAGAGGAAGGGCCGGCCGAGGCGGATGCCCGGCTCCAGCTCGCGCTCGCGCCGCATCCCGGCAAGCCCGGTCGGGCCGCTACCGGCGAGAAGTCGCATCAGAACGGTCTCGGCCTGATCATCGCGGGTGTGACCGGTGAGAACGAGATCGGCGCCGATCGACCGCGCATGGTTGCCCAGCAGTCGGTAGCGGGCCGTCCTCGCCGCCGCGGCGATGCCGGTCGCGGGCTTTGTATCAGCCCAGGTCAGGGTCTCGTGCGACAAACCCAGGGCGGCAGCGCTCGCCGCGACCTTTGCGGCTTCTTCAGCCGATTCCGGTCGCAGGCCGTGATGGACGGTGGCGACGATGAGGCGGGATGTTCCGCCGGCCTGTGCCGCTGCATGCATCAGTGCCGTCGAATCCGGGCCACCGGAGACGGCGAGGACTATCCGGCTGGAAGATCCTTCGAAGAACGGCCACAGCCACCGTCCTAGCGCGTCATCGGACGGCTGGTCGACATCGTGCGCCACGCTCAGGCAGCGCAGCGCGCGCGCTTCTGCTCGCGGGCGACGTTCTGGCGGACGCTGGCGCCGGCCGAAGGAAACTTGCGTTCGAGTTCGGCCAGGGTCGCGCAAGCCTGTTCACGTGCTCCGAGGGCGTTGAGCGAGGCGCCGAGCTTCAGCATTGCCTCTGGCGCCTGCGGCGAGCGCGCGTAATCGGTCGAGACCTTCAGGAACTGCTCCGCCGCCTCCCGGTTGCGGTTGCGCTGCAGGTAGGTCTCGCCGAGCCAGTAGGTAGCGGCCCCGACTTGGCGATCGCGGGGATGCGACTGGATGAACTGGCGCAGGCTCATTTCGGCCTGCTCGTATTGCCGCTGCTGGACGAGGGCGTAGGCGGATTCAAAATCGGCCTCCGCATCTCCAGTTCCGGTGGCAGCCACGCTGCCGCCCGGCCTTGCCACGGCAGCGGTGGACGGAAGGCGGGCCGGCGGAGTCAGGTCGACGGGGCCGCCGAGGCCAGGCGGCGGAAGATTACCGTCCTCTTCGTCTGACTCGACTACGGTCGGCGGCAGGGTGCGGCCGCGCTGCGGCGGCGCCGCGGCCTGGAGCGTCGCGATGGCACCGGAGGTCTCGGCGGACGGTGTGATGGACCCGAGCGGTATCGGTGCCCCCGGCCGGCCGGGGTTCTGCTCTGGATCGAAGGCATCGCTGCGCTTCTGCGGTTTGGCCTGGCCCGGATTCGTCCCCGAGGGAGCGGAGGGCTTGGCGCCGCCCTTCTGCTCGTTCAGGCGGAACTCGACGTCCTCCTGGAACTTGCGGAGCTGCTCCTTGAGCTGCCGGTTCTCGTACTGGAGCGTCTCGATCTGCCCTGCCATCTGGCGGGACTGGTTCTCGATCCGGTTGAGGCGGACGACGAATTCGGCGCCGTCCTGCGCTGCCGCCGGGGCGGTGATTGCGACGCCAAGACAGGCGGTTAGCAGGAATCGACGAAACATGGCTTTCAGCACCGGTGGTCGTGTCGGATCGGCCGGATCGCATCTCGATCCAGCAGCCCGGCCGATATCAGATGCGGGGCGCCGCGGCAAAATTACGGCGTCGCGTCGCTACGAGCCTGCGCCGCGGTCGAGCACAGTCACCGCACGGCGGTTCTGCGACCAGCATGAGATGTCGTTGCAGACGGCGACCGGGCGCTCCTTGCCATAGGACACGGTCCGGATGCGGCCGGCGGCGATGCCGCGCGAGGCGAGATAGTCGTTCACCGCCTGGGCGCGCCGGGCGCCGAGAGAAAAGTTGTACTCGCGGGTGCCGCGCTCGTCGGCATGGCCTTCGATCAGGAAAGTGTAGCGCGGGTAGCGCTGAAGCCACTGCGCCTGCTTGTCGAGCGTCGAGGTCGCGGTCGGTGTCAGGTCGGTGGAGTCGGACTCGAAGAAGACACGATCGCCGACATTGACCACGAAATCCTGCGCGCTGCCCGGAGTGCCCGCACCGCCACCGAAGCCGGAGGCGTCGGCCAGATCCTTGTCGTTGGTGCAGGCAGCCACACTGAGGGCCGCGCACAGGGCCGCCATCATCGGGAACACGCGCAAGCGAGCGATCGTCACCATCATCGTCGTCTCCAGGGACGCGGCCCGAGAGCCAATCCGTCCGATATTTCTGCCGCCACCATCGAACGGCCGCCTCTCGCCGCGTCGCCGCAGGCTCGGTGAGATGGGTCTAAGCCGTTCCGGTTAAGCGAAGGTTCCGTCAACCTTGACGTTGCGTTAGGGCGCCTCGCGACGTGCGCACCCGCACGACGACGCCTTGTCCTGATCCAGAGCGCAGGAATGCGGCGCGCCCGCGGCGCGGGCGGCGTCGTCCTCTCGAAAAGCTTGACGGTACCCTGATCCGTTGAGGACCGATTAACCATTATTTTCCTATCTTGCCGCGGTCTTCACATGAACGGCCGCCCATGGACCGCAAAACAGTCGTACTGCTCGTCGAGGACAACTACGTGCTCCTCGAGATGCTGACCAACCTGTGCGAGCGGGCGGGCCTCAAGGTTTTCGCCGCGTCGAGCGGCGAGGACGCGCTGACGCTCCTTCGCCGAAGCGGCGGCCGGATCGACTGGCTCTTCACCGATATCAACCTGCCCGGCCTCATCGACGGCTGGACCGTGGCAGAGGCTTATCGAGCCTTCAATCCCCGCCGGCCCGTGATCTATGCCTCGGTCTCGCCTCGCCCGGCCCGGGTTTCGGCGACGGGCGGCGTGTTCTTCCGCAAACCCTTCCACGTCGCCGAGATCGTTGAACTCGCCCGGATGATGGCCCGAGCCGAACATGCGGTCCCTCTGCGAGCCGCGAGCTGAAGACGCTGCGATACGGGCTCAGGCTGCTTTGGCCGCCATGAACAGGTCGAGGATCCCGGGCGTTGCGATCCACGCGTCGACCCTGTCGCAGGCGCGCCCCGCCTCATCGGTCTGCGCGTAGAGTTCGAAGCTCGCGGCGATGAAGCCGGTCAGGTCGTAGAGAGCCGGGAAGGCCTTGCCGCGCGGGCGCGCTTTGAACAGGTACGAACCCGACAGGCCGTAGGCCTCGGCGATGGCCGGATAGATCGGCCAGACCACGTCGCGAGCGAGTTCGTCACCGAGGTAGTCCTCGACGGCAACGGGTTCGGGAGACAGGCCGCTCTCGTCGAGGAGGCGGCGGGCAATATCCCCGATCACGAAGGATTTGGGATGGTTGATCCCGTGCATGAAGCTGCTGCGCCGGGCCCACCGGACGATCTCGCCATCGAGCGGAAAGCCGATGCTCCGGGCGTTGGCGAGGAGGTCCTGTACCGCCATGTCCCATGAGGCGAGATATCCGAGGCGGGCGAACACCTCCTCGCGGTAGAGCGTCGTCGTCTGCGCGACGGTCAGCCCAAGCCGATAGGCGCAAAGAGCGATGGCCGAATGATACTGCCCGAGCGGTGAGCGCGCGAGCTTCAGGGCTGAGAGCCGTGCCACCGCCCCTGCATAGACCATGTCCGGGTGGTAGGCCGGAAACACGATGGTGGGGAACGGCCTGAGGCGTTTTTCGATGTCGGCGAGGCCGGGATATCCGCCCGCGATCAAATCCGATGGAAAGAACTGCGAGAAGACGTAGTCGTAGGCGGACAGCGCCTTGGCGAGGCCCAGAAGGTCGCCGTACTCGCGCCGCAGCGTCACCATCGGGATATAGGTGACCGGACTTCCCGGCTTCATCAGACGGATCGCGTGCCCGACCTCGCGGGCCTGGCAATTGCCGATGAGCGCGATCTTCGGAC
Source organism: Methylobacterium sp. (assembly GCF_019745455.1). Taxonomy (GTDB): domain Bacteria; phylum Pseudomonadota; class Alphaproteobacteria; order Rhizobiales; family Beijerinckiaceae; genus Methylobacterium. The sequence goes on along the minus strand of NZ_JAIETD010000017.1, from coordinate 114,485 downwards.
CCGAGCGGCGCGGCTCGGACGCACCGGCCCGGCGCCATGGTGTCGCCCAGGATGGCGCCGACAAGCTGAACGCCTCGAAGGTGCGCCGAGGCAGAGTATACAGAGCCAAGGAACGTGCCGCGTTTCGATTGGGACGAGATCGTCGCCACGAGCTTGGTCGCGGCTAAAGGTCGATGCAAGAAAGGTTCGTCGATGGCGCTAAACCCTTACAGCAATCTACCGGCCGAGCGTTTTTGGCGCAAGGTCGTGACCAACGTACCGCCCTTCGCGGTGGACCCGCGCCCCTTCGGCACCTTTGCCATCGGCCGGAACGACAGGGTGGCGACGGGCGGTTCCTGCTTCGCTCAGCGGGTGGCCGAGGCCCTGCGGGAGGCCGGCTTCAACTACTACATCACCGAGCGGGCTCCCGCCGGCATGGCCACCGATGAGGCGCAGGCCCGGCAGTTCGGCACCTTCTCGGCGCGCTACGGCAACCTTTACTATACCCGCCAGTTCACCCAGCTTTTCGACCGCGCCTTTGGCAGCTTCACCCCTGCCCTCTCCTCGTGGCTGCGCGAGGATGGCCGCTACGTCGATCCGTTCAGGCCCACTGTCGAGCCGGCCGGTTTCGCCACCGAAGCCGACCTCCTGGCTGCCCGGGAGGAGCATTTCGAGCAGGTCCGCGAGCTTTTCCGGACGCTCGACGTCTTCGTCCTCACCCTCGGCCTCACCGAAGGCTGGCGCTACCGCGCCGACGGGTCGGCCTTGCCGCTCGCCCCTGGGATCGCCGGCGGAACCTTTGATCCCGCATTGTACGAATGCGTCAATGCCGGTGCCGCCGAGGTCCGCAGCGACCTTCAGGGCTTCCTCGACCGGCTCTGGAGCGTCAATCCCGCCGCCCGCGTGATCTTCACGGTCTCCCCGGTGCCGATGATCGCCACCTACATGGATCGGCACGTCATGGTCTCGAACAGCTACTCGAAGTCGGTGCTCCGGGTCGCCGCCGGCGAGGTCTGCGATACGGACGATCCGAGGACGGTGTACTTCCCGGCCTATGACCTCGTCACCAGCAATGTGAATGCGGCGCGCTACTACAACGAGGATCTGCGCACCATCAACGACGCCGGGGTGCGTCACGTGATGCGCTCGTTCCTCGCCACCTTCGCGCAGGACCGAGCCGCCCCGGCACAGGCGGTCAACGGGATCGGCGGCGAGTTCGCCCGCACGGTGGGCGTCATCTGCGACGAGGAGGAGATCGAGCGCAGCGTCGCCTGACGTCTCGTAGGGCGCCGCCCTATTGCAGGTGCCGGGCGTAGGTGTCTCCGGCCTTGCGCTTCAGTTCGGCGCCGGCCTCCCGACCGATCCTGGCCGCGTCGGCGACCGATCCGGAGCGCTGCACCGCCCAATGGGCGCTGCCGTCGGGCAGGAACAGCAGGCCGTCGAGGGAGAGCTGGTCTCCCTCGATGCGCGCGAGGGCGGCGATGGGCGTGCGGCACGAGCCGTCGAGCTCGGCCAGAAGCCCACGCTCGGCCGCGAGTTCTGCGGTGGCTCTTTCCGAGACCAGCGGAGCCAGCAGCGCGCGGATGTCGGCGTCGTCCTCGCGCGTTTCGATGCCGAGGGCGCCCTGCGCCACCGCCGGCAGCATCTCGTCGACGGCGAGGACGCTGCGCGCCACATCGACCATTCCGAGGCGCTCCAGCCCGCACAGAGCGAGCAGGGTCGCGTCGCAGGTCCCCTCCTCCAGCTTGCGCATGCGGGTGTTCGCATTCCCTCGCAGGGGAACGATGCCGAGGTCCGGCCGGCGCATGAGCACCTGAGCGGCCCGGCGAAGGGACGAGGTGCCGACGCGCGATCCAGGGGGCAGGTCCGAGAGGCGGTCGACGTCCCGCGCCAGGAAGGCATCGCGAGGATCGTCCCGCTCGAGGATGCAGGCGATGATGAGGCCTTCAGGCAGCCAGGTCTCGACATCCTTCATGGAATGAACGGCGACGTCGACGACGTCGGCATAGAGTGCCTGTTCCAATTCCTTGGTAAACAGACCCTTGCCACCGATCTCGGAGAGCGGCCTATCGAGGATGCGGTCGGCGACGGTGTTGACGACAACGATCTCGGTCTCGAGCCCCGGATTGGCGGCCACGATCTTGTCGCGCACCATCCCGGTCTGGGCCAAGGCCATCGGGCTGCCGCGGGTGCCGATGCGCAGGGGACGCTGGATCATGGGCGGCGCATTCTCCGAGATTTGTTCTCAACACGACGCTGCCGCGACGGCTGGACCTCGGCCTTGGTACGCAACCGGCGCGCGCCTGTCACCGCCTGCCCGTGGAAAGTCGCCGGCCAGGTCATGACGAAGTTCGACGACATTGCCTCGATCACGTTAGCCGAACGTCAGCGATTTCGACCTAACGTTGTCCGGGAGCGGCAAAAGGGGCAATGGCATGCGGCGCGGCGCGGTGCGGGATGACGACGAATTCGACACCACCCGCTCGCATTACCGCGACGAGGACGACGAGAGGCGTTCACCCGCTCGACGGGAGCGTCCGCGCTCGTCGCCTGGGCTATTCGTGCGGATGTATCGCCTCGTCCGGTTCCTCGTGTTCATCTTGCCCCTGAGCGTGTTGCTCATCGGATCGTTCCTGGTCGATTGCCGCAACCGCTCGGGAAGCAGCTTCATGCCGGACGTCTTCAGGATCAGCGCCTGCACACGCGAAGATCTGACCGGGCGTCTCTCTACCTTAGAAGACACCATGCGCACCCTTTCGCGGGCGATCCGCTGAAGCGGCCCTCCGACTGACTTCTCGGCGTCGAAGGTGGGAAAGGCCGGCTCACTGCAACCAAGGTTATCTTAGGATCTATCCATCATCTTCTGGCGCTGGACGGCCATCGGCTTCCGGATCGAGGCGGATATGCACTTCAACATCATCAGGCGAAACGCATCCGAACTACCCGATCCGCTGCAGCGGCGCCTGGCGAACGTATCGTCGAGTTCAGAGATTCACGGCGCTGCGTCCGCCGAAGAGGTCGCCCTTCGCAGCGAAGCCAGGGAACGGCTCAAGGCCGGCTACCAGGACAATCGTCGGGCATCGAGGAGGCCGGGCGCCGATGGGGGAGCCAGGGCACAATCCTCGAAGTCATGGCCGCTCTGGGCCGTCTTCGACATCCTGCTGCTGTTGCTGATCGTGCCGCTCGTCGTTTCGGTCCCGCCGGTTCTCGATTGCAGGCGTGTTCACCAGGACATCGGGTTCTTCGCCGAGAACTCCTTCGAGAAATGCGCAAGGAAAGGCATCTCCGAGCGCTGGGAGATCCTCGACAACCGACTCAAGATGCTTGTGCGCGGCTCGGGCCAGTGAGCCGGTCTCAGAACGCCTTCAGTGACAACTCGGTATGCTCCACCTGCGGCGGGCTCTCGAAGTACGGAGAGACCAGCGCCCGGTAATCCTTCCAGGGCTGCGTGTTCACGAACCCGGTCGTGTGGTCTTCCAGGGTATCCCACTCGATCAGCAGCCGATAGCGGAGCGGCTTCTCCACCGAGCGCCTGACCATGAAGCTGCGGCATCCCTTGGCGTTCTGGAAATAGATGGCGGCCTTGGCGATGGCGCCTTCGAAATCCGCCTCGGTGCCGGGCTTCAGGTCGATCTGCGCGATTTCGAGGATCATTCGTCTGTTCCTGCTCACTCGTTGGCCGGCGTTGAAGACGGCTCTGGCTTACCGAAGTGCGCGCCCGAGCTTCCTTGCAAGGATGCGTTGCGGACTGCGCTCGGGATCGGCCTGGTCGGCGACACGCAGGTATCCCGTCTGCTCAAGCATGTAGCGCCCGCCCATGGCCCCATGCATCACGAGATCGGAGAAGGTCACCCAGGTCTGGCCGGGGGCGAAGGTCACGTCCGCCTGGGGTGCGCTCGTCTGGTACGCCTCGTCCTGCTTGAGGGCGTCGTGCAGGTGCAGCATCAGGTGGTCGTATTCTGAGCGCCGCGCCTTCGTGATGCGCAGGGCCGCGAGGAGGCGCGCGGAGAGCGGCGAGTAGCCCGGCAGCCGCGGCAGGAACCGCTCCGCCATCGATCCGAAATCCTCGCCGACCCGCCAGAGCCGCGGCTGACCTTCCGGGTTGATGTTGCGGAAGATCCTGAGGATCCGCTTCTCGCCGATCGGGTTCGATGGGAAGGCGTCGACATGAAGGCGGGTGTCGTCGCGCCGCCAGCTCAGCTTTCGCTGGTCGACCTCGAACGGGCGATACGAGGTGCCCGCCAGCGTCACCTTGCCGGCATAGGCCGGCAGATGGGTGCGGATGAGGTCTTCCGCGAAGCCGCGATATCGGATGAGGAGCGCGCGCAGGGCCGCCCGCTCCTCCTCGGTTCCGGCTGCGCCCTTCAGGATCGCGGCCTCGCCGCGGATGTTCACGTTCTTGGCCTTGCCGTCGGCGAAGGGACGCTCGACGAAGCGCTGCTCGAACGGGCTCAAGGGGAAATCGAGATCCGGGAAGACCAGCACGGCACCGCCTTCGAGGGCCTCGACGAGGCTCGAAGTCTGGGCCGGGACGCCGCCTTGCGGAACGGACACGATGGGGCTGATCATCGGTATGACACTCCGGGCGGCGACAGGGCCGCGGCGGTGTAGCCGATGCGATGGCCGAAGGCCAAGCGCCTCGAGGCCATGGGCGCGCGCCGCTCGGCGACAGGGAGAGGCTCTTTGCGGTGGATGACGCTTGCCGACGGTTGTCACCAGTGGCGAAGGAGACCACGGTCCTCGGCAACCGCGCTATCATGGGTAGCGTTATGCTTTAACCGCTTGCCGAGCCGACGGGGATCACGCCGATGGCGACGTTGAAGGAATTCGAGGAGGCCCTGCGCGAGCACGGCATGCTGATGGCGCTCGCGCTGCTCGAGCGCCTTCGCGAGCGCGACCGCGCGACGCGGACGATCAAGCCGGCCCGCCGCCTCACCGGCCAGAAGATGACACCTGAGCTCGCCCGCGCGATCCTCGACCTTCACGCCACGACCGGGATGACCCAGCAGGAGATCGCCTTCAAAGTCGGCGTCAACCAGGGCCGGGTCAACGAGGTGATCAAGCGCGGAAAGTGGCTGAACGACGACCCGCATTCCGAGGAGGCGGTGGCCCGCGATCGTGCCAAGGCGAAGATGCGCGGCGATGCCAAGCCCCGGCCCCCGGTGCGGTCGAGTGCGGCGAGGAAACCGCCGGCCGCCGATGCGGCAAAGTCGGACCGGGCCGCGCCCCGGCCCAAGCCTGCGAGTCCTCAAGGGCAGTTGATCTTCGGCGATCTTTAGGCGTTGCAGGGATCGATCAATGCGAACGTCCGATGTGCGCGAGACGATCTCGTGCGCGTCGGGAGGTTTCGCGCGTTTTTGCATGGACCCGAGGCGCCGGCCCACAGGTTTCCCAAATAATATCAAGGGAAAGGGCTGATCATGGATAAGAGGTTCGCGGCCGCGGCTTTCTGTGCCATCGGGGCCGCTGCCCCAACGCCGGCCGAAGCGCAGCGCGCCTCCACCGTCGACATGACATGCCGGCAGGCGCAAGGCACCGTCGCCCGCGCCGGCGGCATCGTGCTCGGGACAGGTGGCGCAACCTATGATCGCTTCGTCCGCGACCGTGGCTTCTGCGAGGTGACCGAGATCACGACGCGCGCCTTCGCTCCGACCCGCGACACTCCGCAATGTTTCATCGGCTATCGTTGCAAGGAGCCGGGCCGCGAGGATCGCTTCGGCAGCGGGTTCTGACGGATCGACGTTGACGGCGGGGAGAGCTCTAGCGGCTCAGCCAAGTTCCAACGAAACACAGAACGGCGGAATAGACGGGATGGCCCTGCTCATCCGTCACCAGCACCGTGAAGCTCTGGCGCTCGCTATCCTTCGGAACTTCGTTAAGCACGATCTCGGGAAGCAGGCGCTTCGCCATATGGGCTGCGGCTCGCGTATCGTCGCACACGGTGCCTTCTTGGTCGCGCTCGATGTGACCGTCATGAACATCGAAGAAGTAGCGAGGCATGACTTGCTCCACGCAGAAAAAGGCGGGAGCACACACGTCTCTCAAGCGCGAAAGCCGAAACGAGTATCGCGACAGGGCGAAGCTAATAGACTTGGCCAGATCGGCAATAACATAGGCGATTTATGCCAATCTCGGTGGCATTTGGCTCAGCTACTCTGTGACCTGCGATGTTGAGGGTCTACTCGATAGTAAAAAAGGCGCCCCGGTTCTTGGCCGGGACGCCCGAACGATCACGCCTTCGCTACGTTCGGCGAAGCCCGCTCATCGCTCACGCGGCTTGCTGGACATGACCCTCAATCACCGGCTTGGACGCAGTCGCGCCAGCGGCGATCTGGATGGTGCGCGGCTTCTTGGCCTCGGGAATCTCGCGGACGAGATCGATGTGCAGGAGACCGTGTTCCAGCGCAGCACCCGTCACCTGAACGTAGTCGGCGAGCTGGAAGCGTCGCTCGAAGCTCCGGGCGGCGATACCCTGGTGAAGCATCTCGGATTTCGGGGCGTTGTCGGCTTTGCGCTCGCCCTTCAGGGTCAGCGCATTCTCCTTGACCTCGATCGAAAGATCGGCCTCGGTGAACCCGGCCACCGCCACGGTGATCCGGTAGGCGTTCTCGCCCGTCCGTTCGATATTGTAGGGGGGATAGCTTGGCACCGCGTCGCTCGCCACGAACTGGTCGAGGGCGGAGAACAGGCGGTCGAAGCCGACAGTGGAACGGTACAGGGGTGCAAGATCAAACTGGCGCATTACACATCCTCCAAGAGAAGCAACATGCATAGTGATGTCCGCCCGAGGGCCGGACCTGCGCACCGCCGTATTGGCCGGTACCACCGATAAGTCGGCATTTGCTTCAGAGCTTGCAAGGGGGCGATGCATCCTTGCCTGCGAATTTTTTCGATCGGTTTACTCATATTCCGGACGTCTCGATGTTGACCCTGACCGATACTCCCGGAAACCCGGTGCCCCCTGGGGGTGTCTTGGTTCCTGTGACGACCGAAGACGGGGTTGCCCTGCGGGCGGCACATTGGCGGCCGACGACCCGGACCGTCAGGGGTACGGTCTGCCTGATCCAGGGCCGGGCCGAGTTCATAGAGAAATACTACGAGACGATCGCGGATCTGCGGGGGCGAGGCTTCGCCGTAGTTACCTTCGATTGGCGCGGCCAGGGGGAATCCGCCCGTGACGTACCAGACGCCCATTGCGGCCATGTCGGCCGCTTCGACGAGTTCCGTCTCGACCTCAAGGCCATCGAAGAGACGATCCTGCGACCGCTGACGCCGCGCCCGCATATCGGCCTCGCCCATTCGATGGGCGGGGCGGTGGCGCTGACTGGCGCGATCGACGGCTGGCTGCCCTTCGAACGCATGGTGATGGTGGCGCCGATGCTGGGCATCAAGATGGTGCGCTGGCCGCGCGCATCGAGCCTCCTCGCGCGTGCACTCCATCGGCTGGGTCTGGGCCGCCGCTACATCATCGGGGGCACCTCCGTTTCGATCGCGACGAAGCCGTTCGAAGGTAACCGCCTCAGCGGCGACCCAATCCGCTACGCCCGGAACGCGCAGGCGGCACGGGCAGTCGAGGCCGGCGCTGTCGGCGATCCCAGCATCGCCTGGGCTGCGGAGGCGTTCCGGGCAATGGCGCGTCTGCGCGACCTGCGTCTTGCCGGGGCGATCAAGATCCCGACTCTCATCATCGGAGCGGGGGCCGATCCCGTCTGCGACACGGCCGCGACCGAGCGCTTCGCCGCCAGGATGCGGGTCGGCGACATCATCGTCCTTCCGGGAGCCCGTCACGAGATACTGTCGGAGAGCGAGGCGATCCGGCAAGATTTCTGGGCAGCCTTCGACGCCTTCGTGCCGGGTACGGTGCCTGCCGAGCTCGGCCAGAAGGCCGTGGCTGCTCCAAGCGTGATCTGAGACGAGGTCCCCGACCTCGACACCCCACGACGGTCACGCTAGACCGGCCGCGCATCGGGCGGGGCCTAAGTCCGGCCAGCACTTCAGGAGACCAGCGATGACCATCGAGGTTGGCCAACACCTGCCGCAGGCGACGTTCCGGGTGAACGGGCCGGACGGTCCCGAAGCCAAGACCACCGACGACCTGTTCAAGGGCCGCCGCGTCGTCCTTGTCGGCGTGCCCGGCGCTTTCACGCCGAGCTGCCACCGCAACCACCTGCCGGGCTTCGTCGCCAAGCTCGACGAGATCAAGTCGCGCGGTATCGACGCGATCGCCGTCACATCCGTGAACGACGTGTTCGTTCTCGACGCCTGGCAGAAGGCGAGCGGTGCCGAGGGCATCGAGTTCCTGGCCGACGGCAATGCTGAATTCGCTCGCGCCACTGGCCTCGACATGGATGGCGCCGGCTTCGGTCTCGGCCCGCGCTCCAAGCGCTACTCGATGCTGGTCGATGACGGCGTCGTCCGCATCCTCAACCTCGAAGAGGTCCCGGTGAAGACAGAGATCTCGGGCGCCGAGGCGCTGCTCAAGGTGATCTGAGCGGGCTTCAGCCCCTCAGGATCTCCAAGGCGATCTTGTGCAGGCGGGCATCGCCCGCCGCGACGATGCGGCCGCCCTGGTTTGCCGGGCCGCCGTCCCAGTCCGTGACGACGCCTCCCGCCCCCTCGATGATCGGGATGAGCGCGACGATGTCGTAGGGCTTGAGCCCTGACTCGACCACGAGGTCGATCTGGCCGGACGCCAGCATGCAATAGGCGTAGCAATCGGTTCCGTAGCGCGAGAGTCGGACGCGGGCCTCGAGGGCCGTAAAGCCGTCGCGCTCGCGTCCTTCCGCGAAGAGGCGGGGGTCGGTGGTAGCGAGAACCGCCTCCGACAGGGTGCCGAGGCGCCGCGTGCACAGGGCGCGCTCGCCGCGAGGCCCCTTCAGCCGGGCATTGCGACCATCGCCCGAGAAACACTCGCCGATATAGGGCTGGTGCATGAGGCCGCGTACCGGGGTTCCCGCACGGGTGAGGCCGATCAGCGTCCCCCAGGTCGGAAGACCGGCGACGAAGGCGCGCGTGCCGTCGATCGGGTCGAGCACCCAGACATATTCGGCGTCGAGACGCTCGTCTCCGAATTCCTCGCCCAGAATGCCGTGGGTCGGGAAAGTTCTGCGGATCAGGTTGCGAAGGGCAAGTTCCGCCGCCCGATCGGCCTCCGTGACCGGATCGAACGGCGCCGTGCCGCGAGTCTTGTCGTCCATGCCGAAGGCTGCGCGGAAGAAGGGGAGGATGGCCTGGCCCGATTGTGCGGCCAGATCCTCCATGAACCGCGCGAGATCCACCACAGCCATCGCATCGCCCTTGACCCATCCTGCTGCAAGGCAAGCCGCGACCGGGAGCGACCGTCAAGGATTATTCGCGGGAGCCTCACACAGTCGCGGCAGCTGGCTCCTCGATGGTGCGGCCGACGAGGAGGTCCACCGGCGAGATCCCCGGCGCGGGTTCTTCCCGCGTAAGGATGTCGGGACCTGGGGAAGCCGTAGCTGCGGCAGCTACCGCGTCGAGGGAGGAACGGAACGAGACGAGGTCGTCGTCGGCCCCGACGGATCTGCGTGTCGCCTCGTCCTCAAGGGGCGTATCCTCGGCTTGCCAGAGGCCTACCCCGACACGCGCATCCGGAATCTTACGCTTGAGTCGCGTGACCAGCCGCCGCAGATGCGTCGGCTCGCCGTTGATGGCCAGCGACACGACGCAGATCATCCTCGCCGGGCCCGGATCGAATTCGTCGATCTTCGCGCGAGACACCTCGGAGAACGGCACGATCCGCGTTCCGAAGCCGCGTTTCGCCAGGAGTTGGGAGAGGATGGCGCAGGCCGCTTCGTCGACGAAGCTGCGGCCGGCAACACACAGGACGGCGCCGGGCTGACGCCAGGCCGGTGGCACCGGCGCCGGATCGGCGCTCGCGTCGGCGACGACCTCCCGGTCGGCCATCTCCTCCACAAGGCCGGCGATCGACGCCCGGATATCCGTCTTCTGCTCGGCGGCGAGAACCCCCCTGGTGGCGTCTCGCGCGGCGAGCTCGAGACCCTTGAGGACGACGTCGTCGTAGTAGCTGAGGAGGGAGCATTTCTGCAGGAGCAACTCGGCATGCTCCTGTGCTTCCTCAGGGTCGTCGGCGAGGATGCGCTGATAGAAGTTCTCGACTGGCGTCAGCGCCGGCCTGTCGCCGAACAGCACTTCGAGGAATTCGAGCTTGTCGACATGCCGCCCGAGGACGACGAGGCAGACCGTGAGCGGCGTGGACAGGATGAGACCCACCGGTCCCCAGAGCCAGGTCCAGAACAGGGCCGAGACGAGCACCGCGAAGGGCGACATGCCCGTCGACTGCCCATACAGCATCGGCTCGATGAAATGGCCGACCAGCGGTTCGAGGACGAGGAACAGGATCAGGGTGGCGATGACCATGGACCAGCCAGGATCCACCGCCGCTGCGAGGGCGACCGGGAACAGGGCCGAGACGACGGCGCCGATATAAGGCACGAACCGCATCAGCGCCGAGAAGATCCCCCACAGGACCGGGTTCGGCACCCCGATGAAGTAGAGACCCACCCCGACGACCACACCGAACGAGACGTTGAGCCCGAGCTGGACGAGAAAGTACCGGCTCAGGCGTCTTGCCGCATCGTCCATCGCCAGGGTGGTCCGGTGGAGGTCGCTCGACCCCGCCAGGCGGATCATGCGGTCGCGAAGATCTTCTCGCTGCATCAACAGGAACAGCAGCACGATGAAGATGATGCCGATCGTCGCCAGCGGGTGGAGGATCGGCGAGAGCAGCGTGTTGGCAAGCTCGATCGGGGTCGGCGAATGTTCACGCACCTCGACGAGAACCGGCTTCTCTGCAGGCTTCTCGGGGGCATTCTGCGTCGTCGGCGCCGTCGCTGGCGCTTCCTCCTTCGACTTGTCGCCCTCCCGCATCGAGCGGCCGATATTCGCGACGTAGTCGGTCATTCTCCCGGCCGGACTGTCGCGCAGGCCTTCGATCTTGCGCTCGATCGTGTTGCGGTAGCGGGGCACGTCGCCGGCGAGGTCGGCAAGTTGGACTCCGATCAGCGTCGCCAAGGCCGCGGCGATGCCGAGGGTGAGCAGGACCGAGGACGCCACGGCGAAAAAGCGTCCGAGCCGGAGCTTTCGCAATAGGTTGACCAGGGGGCCGAGCACGAAGGACAGCAGGATCGCGATCGCGATCGGGATCAGGACCTCCCGCCCGAGGTAAAGCCCGGTGACCAGGATCGCCGTGACGATGATCGGCGAGACGAACATGGCCGGCGGCGTCTCCGCTGCCGTGACGCGGGTACCCCTCAGGGGTGCGAGGGGCGGCTTCGCGTTCGTTCTGGTGACCATGCCGGCTTCGTCGACCTCGCGGGCGGACCGCCCGGGTTGAGGAACGGAGATCAGCCTGAAATGATCCAAAACGAGCGCACGATTTCTGACGGAAACGTGATTGGCCTCGCCGGACTCGTCAGGGATCGGTAAATGGGGCCAACCTGTAGCCGGCATTTTCGAGTGCGGCGCGCACCGTTCGGGCCGTCGCGACGGCGCCCGGATTGTCGCCGTGGATGCAGATCGTGTCGATCTGCACTGGGATCAGGCAGCTGCCGACGGTTTCTATGGCGCCCACCTGCACCATCCTCAGGACACGGCTTGCCACCATTTCGGCATCGTGGATGACGGATCCCGGTGCATCCCGGCCTGCCAGATGACCATCCTCCGCATAGGCGCGATCGGCGTAGATCTCACGCACGACCCGGAGGCCTTCGCGCGACGCTGCCCGCTCGGCGCATAGGCCAGGCATCGCCACGACCGCGAGGGTCCGGTCGACGGCGCGCACCGCCCGCGCGATGGCCGCCGCCACGTCGTCTTCGCGGTTCGACAGGTTCGCGAGGGCGCCATGTACCTTGACATGGCCGACCCGGTGGCCGGCCATGGCGGCGCAGGCCTGGAACGCGCCGATCTGGTAGGCGATGTCCGCCTCGATCTGCGCGGTGCTCATACGCATCGGCCTGCGGCCGAAGCCGCGACGATCCTCGAAACCCGGATGTGCGCCGATGGCGACGCCCCGTGCCTTCGCCGCCGCGGCGGTCGCGACCATGATCCCGGGGTCGCCGGCATGGAAGCCGCAGGCGACGTTCGCCGATGTCACCATGTCGAGGAGGACTGCGTCGTCGCCGATCGCGTAGGGGCCGAAACCCTCGCCGAGGTCGGCGTTGAGATCGATGACATTCATGCCGAGTTCGTCTCTGCGCTTTGGGTAAAAAGTCGAAAGGACGGGTCGGGCTTCCGAAGCTCGGCGGCTCCATCCGGTTACCCATCGCTGCCATCACTTGTCGCCCAACCCGAATGCGATGAGAAGCCGATGCGGTGTCGGGGCGCGCCAAACGATGCTTGCCGATGGGGCGCGGGGGCGAAATCACTTCAATAAATTTTGCGCCGCCACGAAGCGTCCCGAGATATTGCAATTACGCCGATCGGCTTAGGCCCAATAAAAACGTCCGAACTAGATCCCTTACAGACCGTACTTAACCTGCATTACTAATCTTCGGCAAATGCTCTCAATTTAAGCATACCTTGCAACCGTAGGAGGTTAAAAACCACGCGAGATTGGTAAATCGTTAATCCGTTTATTGAGATAAGTCAGCGGTCGCACAAGCTGGAAATGGGGTTGCCGTGACGAGATTGATCAACGCCGCCGGGGCGTCAGGTCCTTCGATGACCACATCTCCCCCAGGGAAGGCGAACGGATTGGGCCTTGCCGAAGAGATTGCCGAGATCCGCCGCATTTCCTCCGACAAGAGCCGCCGGATTCAGGGCATCACCGGCCAGGTCAAGATCCTGGCGCTCAACGCGTTGATCGAGGCGGCGCGTGCCGGTGAGATGGGTCGCGGCTTCTCTGTGGTGGCGCAGGAGGTGCGGTCGATCGGGTCGGAGGTGGAGGCGATCGCGAAAGCCCTCGACGCCGAGCTATCGGGCCGGATAGCAAGCCTGCAGGACCGTTTCCGGACCATGTCTGAGGCGACCGAGAACGACCGCCTCATGGACCTCGCTCTCAATGCTGTCGAACTGATAGATCGTAACCTCTATGAGCGGACCTGCGACGTGCGCTGGTGGGCCACCGACACGGCGATCGTGGATTGCGCGGCCGGGCCAACCCGTGAGAATGCCGCCTATGCCGGCGAACGCCTGAAGGTGATCCTCGGAGCCTACACGGTCTATCTCGACCTTTGGCTTTGCGATCTCGACGGTCGTGTTCTCGCCCATGGGCGGCCCGACCGCTATCCTGGCGTTATCGGCCGCAACGTTTCCACCGAAGCGTGGTTCCAGGAGGCCGCCGCTCTGCACAACGGAGACGGCTACGTCGCCGCCGACGTGGCGCGTCAGGACCTCCTCGGTGGCGCCCAGGTCGCGACCTACTGCGCTAGCATCCGCGCCGGCGGCAGCGCGAGCGGCCACCCCCTTGGGGTCCTCGCAATCCATTTCGATTGGGAATCGCAGGCGCGCGCCATCGTGGAGGGAGTGAGGGTCTCGACCGAAGATCGGCCGCGGACCCGCGTACTTCTCGCCGATGCGCAGGGCCGTGTACTTGCCGCCTCCGACGGCCAGGGGGTGCTAGCGGAAACGGTGAACCTTCCATCCGCCGGACAGGCGAGCGGGGCCCAACGCGACCCGAGGACCGGCATCGTTACCGCCTTCCACCGCACCCCCGGCTACGAGACCTATGCGGGGCTGGGCTGGTACGGCGTCATCGTGCAGAAGCCAGCCGGCTGAGACGCCCTACGGGCGACCTCCTCGGTCCACCAACCCATGTTCCGTATCGTGCAAGGTCAGCCTGGAGCCGATCCAAGGCGCAGCATGAGGTTCGGTCGCATCGGCGGCACGATCCTCTGCCGTGGATGGATATCTAGTCTGCCTCGAGGATCGGATGAACGCTGGCTCGTTGCTCCTACCATTGTGCGCCCGGCGCGCAGGAGCCTTCTCCCCCCTCCGCCGCGTAGGCGTTGATGATCGCCGCAAGCAGTCCTGGAAAGCGTGCCTCCACCTCAGACCACCGCGAATGGTTCCGCATCTCGACGCCGTGACGCTCGCTGCGGATCAAGCCAGCCTCGCGGAGCACCTTGAAGTGATTGGATAACGATGATTTCGGGATGACCCGATCGCCCAATGCGGAGACCGCCGAGCAGGCCTGGACGCAGCCGGCGCGCATGATGTTCGCGAAGATCGCCGCGCGGTTCGGATCCGAGAGCGCATGCAAGATCGCTTCGGGCTGGACGTCCTCGATGGCGGGGTGAAACAGAGGCCTCATGATTTCTTCATATGGGGACTTGAACTGAGTTCCCATAGTTCCGAAGTTCCGAACTATGGGAACGGGCGATCATCTCGGCACCGGCCCACATCGGAGACTAGCACACATGTCGAAGCTTCAGGGCAAGGTCGCCGTCGTGACCGGCGCATCCAAGGGCATCGGGGCGGGCATCGCCAAGGCCCTGGCGAAGTACGGCGCCGCGGTCGTGGTCAACTATTCATCGAGCAAGGCCGGCGCAGACGCCGTCGTCGAAGCGATTACCTCATCGGGAGGAAGGGCCATCGCCGTCCAGGCGGACGTCACCAAGGCAGCGGAGGCGCAAGGATTGATGGCTGCGGCGGTTGAACAGTTCGGCCGCCTCGACGTGCTGGTCAACAATTCCGGCATCTACGAATTTGCATCGATCGAAGAGGTTACCGAGGAGCATTACCGCCGGCTCTTCGACGTCAACGTCCTGGGCGTCCTGCTGGCGACGCAGGCGGCAGCGAGGCATCTCGGGGAAGGCGGCAGCATCGTCAACATCTCTTCGGCCATCACCCATGTGCATACGCCGACCGCGGCAGTCTATGCCGGGACCAAGGGTGCATTGAATGCCATCTCGGGTGTGCTCGCCAACGAGCTTGCTCCGCGCAAAATCCGGGTCAACGTGGTCAGTCCCGGCTTGGTGATCACCGAGGGCACGCATACGGCCGGCGTCGTCGGGTCCGAGATGGAGGCGGGCATCATCGCACAGACCCCACTTGGACGTGCCGGCCAACCCGAGGACATCGCGGGAGTCGTTGCGTTCCTAGCCTCCGACGATGCCCGCTGGCTGACCGGCGAGGACATCACCGCCAGCGGGGGCATTCGCTGACACGCAGCGCCGATCCTACGCGTGCTCCCCTTTGAGGAGCGCACGTTGGAATTGGGAAGAGGGGATGAGAGGCCGCGCGCTGCCTGCGGATTGGCTCCTCCTCCCGTCTTGTACCCAAAATCGGCTCGGCAAATGCCAGCCTCGACGGGCGCAACGAAGAGTCTGGCTCGTCGTCACACCACGACCGGCATCGCTTCGAGGTCGCCGATGCCGAACACCCGCTTGTAGCGGGCGACTTCCGATTCCGGCCCGATCGCCTTAGAGGGGTTGTCCGAGATCTTCACCGTCGGCCGGCCATTGGCCGAGATCACCTTGCAGACGATGGAGATCGGATCGAGCCTTCCCTCCGGCACGAGTCCGCGGAAATCGTTGGTGAGCAGAGTGCCCCAGCCGTAGCCGATGCGCATGCGGCCGTGGAAGCGCGCGTGGATCGCCTCGATGGTGTCGATGTCAAGACCGTCCGAGAAGATCGCCAGCTTCTCGCGCGGATCGGAGCCGCGTGACGTCCACCAGCGGATCACTTCCTCGCCGCCCTCGATCGGCTCCTTCGAATCGATGCGGATGCCGGTCCAGGCATCGATCCAGTCCGGGGCATGGCTCAGAAAGCCGGTGGTGCCGTAGGTGTCGGGCAGCATGACCAGGAGGTTGCCGGCATAATCCTGCTGCCAATCCTTGAGGACGGCATAGGGCGCTTCGGCGAGCGCGGCGTCGTCCTCGGCGAGCGCGGCGTAGACCATCGGCAATTCGTGCGCATTGGTGCCTACAGCCTCGACCTCGCGCCGCAGGGCGATCAGGCAGTTCGAGGTGCCGAGGAAGGCCTCGCCCAGCCCTTCGCGCATCGCCTCGACGCACCAATCCTGCCACAGGAAGCCGTGCCGCCGCCGCGTGCCGAAATCCGCGATGGAGAGGCCGGGCAGGCGCTTCAGCCGCTCGATCTTCTCCCAGACCCGGGTCATGGCGCGGGCATAGAGGATCTGCAGGTCGAACTTGCCGAGGTGGCGCAGCACGCCACGCGAGCGCAGCTCGTTCAGGATCGCCAGCGCCGGCACCTCCCACATCGTGGTCTCGATCCAGGATCCGTGGAAGGTGAGCACGTACTGCCCGTCGCGCGCCTCGAGCTCGTATTCGGGCAGCCGGAAGCCCTCGAACCATTCCATGAAATCGGCCGAGAACATCTGGCGGCGGCCGTAGAAGGTGTTGCCGCGCAACCAGGTCGACTCGCCACGGCTCAAGCGCAGCGAGCGGGCATGGTCGAGCTGCTCGCGCAACTCGCCGAGATCGACGAACTCGGCGAGGCGGATCTGGCGGCTGCGGTTCTGGATGCCGAAGGTGACGGCGGTGCCGCGATGGCGGCGAAAAATCGTCTGCGCCATCAGGAGCTTGTAGAAATCGGTGTCGAGCAGCGAGCGGACGATCGGATCGATCGAGAAGTTGTGGTCATGGACCCGTGTCGCGAGATCGACCATGGCGTTCGACATCATCCCCGCGGAACCTCGAGCGCCCGCCGGCGGCAGAGGCGCATGGGTCCGGCGGCCGAGTCAACGGGGCGATGCGAGCGACGCGCACCGCCCCGGATCGATGCCTCAGGCGAGGTTGACCTTCTTGGTCTCGGTCTTTGGCGACTCGCCCGTCACCGCGGCTTTCACGTAGCCGTAGAGGTGCAGCATCGTGGCGTTCGGGCTGTCCCAGTACTCGCCCTTCTCGGGATGGACGCGGATCAGCGCCACCTCCGGATCGTCTTTGCCGTTGGGGAACCAGGTCTTGAGGGCCTCGGACCACTTGTCGTTGATGATCGATTGGTCGGTGACGATCTCGGCCTTGCCCGCCACCGAGACGTAGGTCTGGCTCGACGGATCCGAGTAGGCGAGATTCACTTGATTGTCCCGGCTGATCTCGGCGGTCTTCGGGCTGTGGAGCTTCGTGAAGAACCACAGGTCCCCTGCCCCATCGGTGTCCTGGCTCCACATCGGCCGGCTGTAGAGCTTTCCGTCGGCATCGGCCGTGGTCATCATCGCGACCTTGATGTCCTTGATGAGGTCGAACAGTTTCGCCGCGCCCTCGTGGTCGCGGTGGTTGTGGTCCTGCATGGTCGATGCTCCGTCGATCGGTCTGTGTCCGAGGATTAGGATGGGCTGAGCGCCGGATCAGGCGGCTGGGCCAGCCTCGGATGTCGCCTCGACAACGGGCGGGCTCACGGATGGTTTCGACGCGCGGTCCCTCACCCACCGATCTCCGCGAGGAGCCGGGGCACCTCCGCGGCGATCTCTCTAGCGAGGAAGCCGAGAGGACCGACCGAGCGCGCCAGCCGGGCACCAGCCTCGCCATGAAGGAAGACGCTCCAGATCGCCGCCCTCACCGGGCCGGCGCCGCGAGCGAGAAGGCCTGCGATCAGCCCGGCGAGAACGTCCCCCGAGCCCGAGGTCGCGAGGCCGACGCCGCCCCCGGCATAGTGCCAGCGCTCGCCCTCGGGGTTCACGATCCAGGTCTCGGCCCCCTTCATCACGACGACTGCCTGGAGCAGGCCGGCGGCTTCCAGGGCCGCGCCGGCCGGATCGGTCTCGACCGCGTCCCGGTCGATGTCGAGGAGCCCGGCCATCTCTCCGGCATGCGGCGTGAGGATGCAGTGGCCTGAACGGGAGCGCATGGCGTCGGCATTCTCGCGCAGGCCTCCGAGCGCCCCCGCATCGAGCACGAGGGAAGAGGCATGGCGCGCCAAAAGGTCCAGCGTCAGCGCTCTCGTCCCCCCGCTGGACCCCATGCCAGTGCCGATCAGGATCGCATCGCATTTCTTCGCCAGGCCTGAGACCTGGACCTCGGCGCGGCCGGCATCGATCTCGCCACCCTCGTCCTCGGGGAGTCCGACGACCCTCGCCTCGGGCATCGCCACGGCCATCGCCACCGCTACGCTCGCCGCGGTGGCGATCCTCAACCGACCGGCGCCCGCCCGAAGGGCCGCGGTGCCCGCGAGGAGCGCCGCGCCGGGAAGCTCGATCGAGCCCCCGACGACCAGGAGAGTGCCGCGCTCTTCCTTGCTCCCGGCCTCTGGCAAGGGCAGCGGCAGCTCCCGTAATCGGTCCGCTGTGAGCTCGATAGGAGCCATCGCTTCGCCTTTGAGGCCGCATCGGATGCGTTCGTCGCCGTCGCCTGCGCCAACCTCACCTGCCGGGCTAATGTTCTTGCCTTCGCCGGCGATCGACCTTCCTCATGTTCAGTCCGTCCGGTGCACTGGTGTTTCGCTGCCGGGCGGTTACATGGTCGGGACAGGCGGATCGCGGGCCCTGAGGCAGCGAACCGCTTCCTCTACAGAAGGACGTGTGCCCGTGGCGATGACCCGTGACGATGTGATCAAGGCGCTCTCCGCCGTCACCATCGATGAGAGCGGGACGACGCTGCCGGCCTCCGGTCGGCTCTCGCAGGTCGTGGTCGACCCGACCAACCGAGTCATGTTCTCGATCCTGATCGATCCGAGCGAGGCGACGCGGTTCGAGCCGATCCGGCGCAAGGCGGAAGGGGCGGTGCTCGCCATGGCGGGGGTCTCCGGCGTCTTCGCGAGCCTCACCTCCGAGCGCGGGCCGAACCAGCCGGCTCCCGCGCCGGCTCGTCCCCCATCCCCAGGTCAGGCCGCCGGGCCGCGCACCGGCCCTGCCCTTCCCGGCGTCCGCCACATCGTCGCGGTGGCGTCGGGCAAGGGCGGCGTCGGCAAGTCGACCACCGCGTGCAACCTCGCTCTCGCCCTCTCTGCTCAGGGCCTGAAGGTCGGGCTTCTGGATGCCGACATCTACGGCCCCTCGGTGCCGAAGCTGTTCGGCCTCTCTGGCAAGCCCAAAGTGATCGAGGAGCGCCTGCTCGCGCCCATGGACGGCTACGGCATCAAGGTGATGTCGATCGGTTTCCTGATCGAGCCCGAGACGGCGATGATCTGGCGAGGGCCGATGGTGCAGTCGGCGATCACCCAGATGCTACGCGAGGTCGCCTGGGGCGAACTCGACATCCTCGTCGTGGACATGCCGCCCGGTACAGGCGACGCCCAGCTCACCATGGCCCAGGCAACGCCCCTTTCGGGCGCCGTCATCGTCTCGACGCCACAGGACCTCGCGCTCATCGACGCCCGCCGCGGCGTCACCATGTTCCGCAAGGTCGCGGTGCCGATCCTCGGCGTCATCGAGAACATGGCGACCTTCGTGTGCCCGAATTGCGGCCACAGCTCCCACATCTTCGGCCATGGCGGCGCCCGCGCCGAGGCGGCACGGCTCGACGTGCCGTTCCTCGGCGAGATCCCTCTCAACATGACCATCCGCGAGACCTCCGATGCCGGCCGGCCGGTGGTGGCGGTCGATCCCGACGGACCTCAGGCGCAGATTTACCGGACGATCGCGGCGCAGCTCTGGTCGAACCTCTCGGGTGGCCCCGCGACACGTGCCGCGCCCCGCATCGTCATCGAGTAACTTCATGGCGGAGGTCCTGGGTGTCATCCTGGCTGGTGGCCTCTCGCGCCGGATGGGTGGGGGCGACAAGCCGCTGATGCAACTCGCCGATCGCACTCTGCTCGATTGGGTCCGCGAGCGCTTCGCGCCGCAATGTGGAGCCGGCGTGATCCTCAACGCCAACGGCGATCCGGGGCGGTTCACAGGTTTTCCAGGAGCCATCGTGCCGGACGGAGTACCCGGCCATCCGGGGCCGCTGGCCGGCATCCTGGCTGCCCTGGACCATGCCGCCGCTCACCACCCGGACGTCACCCATGTGGCGAGCGTCACCGGTGACGCGCCGTTCCTGCCCCTCGATCTCGTGGCTCGGCTGAAAGCCGGGCTCGGCCAAGCCCCCATCGCCATGGCGGCTTCCGGCGGTCGTCAGCATTTCACCACGGCCTTGTGGTCGGTCTGCTTGACCGACGACCTGCGGACCGCCCTCGTCGAGCGAGAGGAGCGCCGAGTCGGCTCCTATCTCGCCCGCCATGGCGCCACCGCGGTGGAATGGTCAGCTAAGCCGGTTGACCCGTTCCTCAACGTCAACACGCCGGAGGATCTGGTGCTAGCGGAGGAGCTTATGCCGCTGTCTACTGCATCCGGATAATCGCATCGATTCGTTCAAGCTAAACGCGCTCCCGTCCCTGCAAGAGGTATGAGAGACGCGCGCGCCTGATCGAAGCGACGAAACGGCAGGTCTCAAACGGCCGGTGGCAAGCGGGTGGCAGCGGCCCGATCACGCCAGCGCGGATAGAGGACGCCGATCGCGAGGCCGCCCATCACGAGGAGGGCCGCTCCGATCTTCCAGGCGGGCAGCGACTCCCCGAGCCAGAAAGCGGACGCCCCCATGCCGAAGACCGGCACCAGGAGCGCCATCGGCGTGATCAGGGCGGCGGGGTGCCTCGCCAGGAGCCAGCCCCAGACAGCGTAGCCGAACATCACGTTGCCGACCGCCTGCCACAACACAGTCCCCCAGGTGATGACGTCTGCCCGTGCAAGGCCGTCGCGGATCGCGTCCCAGCCTTCGACGGCAAAGGAGAGGACGAAGAGCGGCGGCGCCGAGAACAGGCTCCCCCATATCACGTAGGGGAGCATGTTGCGGACGCCCCCCGCCTTAGCCACGGTGTTGCCGCTGGCCCAACTCATCGCCGCCAAGGCCACGAGGGCAAGGCCCAGCGGCGTCGTCGTAGCGTCGGTATGGGCAGCGATGACGCCGATCCCGGACGCCGCCAGAGCCAGGGCGGCCCATTGGTAGCCACGCACCCGTTCGCCGGTAAGTGCGATGGAGAGTCCGATCGTGAAGAAGACCTGAAGCTGGATCACCAGGGAGGCGAGGCCCGGCGAGATATGGCCGCTCAGCGCGACGAACAGCAGGCCGAACTGCCCGGTCCCGATCAGCAATCCGTAGGCCGCGAGGTTCGCCCAGGAGACCTGCGGACGCGGCAGAAGCAAGACGCCCGGAAGGGCCGCGAAGAGGAACCGCAGGGCCGCGAAAAGCAGCGGCGGCAGATGGTCGAGGCCGACCCGCATGACCACGAAGTTGGTACCCCAGACCGTCACCACCGCCACGGCGAGGAGGACGTCGCGAAGCGGAAGTGACGCGGCGCTCATCGGGACGCTTTCACGGATCGCCTGGGCCTTGCCGGGCGCTCGTCCCGAACGAAGGGGAGCGCCGGCAAGGGCGCTCCCGAAGAATCAGATCGGCCTCGTTCAGGCCGCAGCGCCGACCGTCGCCTTGACGATCTTGTCCGGCGAGCGCGGCGGCTCGCCCTTGTTGAGGGTGTCGACGACGTCCATCCCTTCGACGACCTTGCCCCAGACCGTGTACTGCTTGTCGAGGAAGCGCGCGTCGTTGAAGCAGATGAAGAATTGCGAGTTGGCCGAATGCGGAAAGTTGGTGCGGGCCATCGAGCAGGTGCCGCGCACGTGAGGCTCGGCATTGAACTCGGCGTTGAGATCGGGAAGCTCGGAGCCGCCCGAGCCCGTTCCGGTCGGATCGCCGGTCTGGGCCATGAAGCCGTCAATGACACGGTGGAACGGCACGCCGTCGTAGAACCCCTGCGCGGCCAGCGTCTTCAGCCGCTCGACATGGTTGGGGGCGAGGTCGGGCCGAAGGCCGATCACGACGCGGCCCTTGGTGGTCTCGAGGGTGATGGTCTCGTTGTCAGCCATGGTCAAACTCCCTGTCCTGCGGGTCCTTGATAGACGAAACGAAGCGCGATGGGGCGCCCCGCGATGGCGCCGCCGAGCGCTGGCGTGATTCTGGCCGGCGTAGAGCGGCGGATGGCGTCGCGAGCGGCTTCGCTGAGCAGCCGGAAGGCTCGGCTGTCGCTGGGCTGCGTTGCGAAGGTGATGCGCGGCTCCCCGATCACCGAGCCGTCGCGTCTCAGGGCGAAGCGCGCCGTGACTTCGGCGCGCTCCAGGCGGGCAAGCCCCGCGGGCGACTTCCAGCAGGAGGCGAGCCTCGCGTAGAGCTCCTTCAACGTATCCGCCGCCCGGCTGTCACCCTGCCGTTCCGCCGGGACCTGGACGGTGCCGCGCAACGTCGTCGGGAGTGAGAGGGTCGGGCCGCGCCCGTAGGTCCACGCCGCGACATCTTCGGCACCGAGCCCTGTCAGCGCGGCCGCCAGGATGGCCCTGACGGCGTGCCGGCCGAGGATCCCTGCGGCTGCCATGCCACTTCCCGGCTATCGCGCTCCCTGAGCGAGCTTCATCGTCAGGATCTTGTCCGGGTTGTCCACGGCACCGCCCGGTGCACCGGGGGCGGCCTTCTTGATCTTGTCGACGACTTCCATTCCCGACGTCACGACGCCCACCACCGTGTACTTGCCGTCGAGGAACGATGCGTCGCCGAGACAGATGAAGAACTGCGAGTTCGCCGAATCCGGCGAGGACGAGCGGGCCATGCCGACGGTGCCGCGCTTGAACGGCGCCTGGGAGAACTCGGCAGGGATGTTGGGCAGGGTGGAGCCGCCGGTGCCGTTGCCCTTGGGATCGCCGGTCTGGGCCATGAAGCCGTCCATGACGCGGTGGAACTTGAGGCCGTCATAGAAGCCCTGGCGGATCAAGGCCTTCAACTGCGCCGCATGCTTGGGGGCGATGTCGGGCCGCAACTCGATGGTCACGCGCCCGTCCTTGGTCTCGAGATAGACGGTGTTCTCACCGGCAGAGAAAGCCGGCAGGGCAGAAAGGCCGAGGCCCATCGCCATAGCGGCGGTGACGATTCGGCGCGTGAACGGGCTGCTGGTCGTCATGTGTCGTTCTCCGGTCTTCTATTGGGTGGTCAGGATTTGCGGAAGCGCGCAGCCAGGCGTTCGGCGACCGCTCCAGGCACGAAGGGCGAGACGTCTCCGCCCATCGCGGCGATCTGGCGTACAAGCGTTGCGGTGATCGGCCGGACTCCCATGGAGGCGGGCAGAAACACCGTTTGCACCTCGGGCGCCATCGTGCCGTTCATGCCGGCGAGCTGCATCTCGTAATCGAGATCGGTGCCGTCGCGGAGCCCACGAATGAACAACGTCGCGCCGTGTCGGCGGGCGGCAGTCACAGCGAGGTCGTCGAAGGTGGTGACCGAAAGCTGGGTGCCCTCCGCTGCCGCCAGCGGCTCGCAGGTGGCTCGCAGAAGCTCCAGCCGCTCCTCCGGAGAGAACAGCGGCGTCTTGCCGGGATGGACGCCCACGGCGATGACCAGACCCTGCACGAGGCGGCAGGCTTGCCGGATCACGTCGAGGTGGCCGTTCGTCACCGGGTCGAAAGAGCCGGCATAGAGCGCGGTGCGGATCATCGAGGGGCGGCGTAGAGCATTTTGGACGGGAACGGAACCACCGCCCGCCCATCATCGCTCAACCTCCGGATCTAAACGAAAAAGAGCGGGCGCCCCGTTGAAGGAGCACCCGCCCTGATCGTTCGATCCCTGGCCGGTTTATTGCACCGGCCGAAGGTCCTAGTAGGAGCCGAACTTGTAGTTGATGCCGGCGCGGGCGATGCTGCCCTCGTTCTGGAACCGGGTGTTGTAGCCGATGCCGGGGCCGCCGACGCTGGCAACCAGAAGGTTGCTGCTGCCGAGGTCGTAACGGAGGTACTCCGCCTTGATCGTCACGGCGCTGGTCTTGAAGAAATTCAGGAACGAGTCGGTGGGGAGCGCGTATTCGACGCCGCCGCCGTAAACGTAGCCGGTCTCCATCTGGTTGCGCTGACCCGAGTAGGTGATCGGCACGCCGGTCTGGAACTGGACACTGTGCGTGACGTCGCCGTAGGCGAAGCCGCCGGTGCCGAAGACGAGGAACCGGTCGAAGGCGTAGCCGACGCGGCCGCGGACGGTGCCGAGGAACGACATCTCGGTACGATAGATGTTGGTCAGGCGGTTCGGGTTGGCGGCCGGGATGAAAATCGAGCGGGTGACGCTGCTGTCGAGATCCGTGTACTGGGCGTCAGCCTCGACACCGACCACCAGGCCGTTGCCCGGGGTGAACTGATAGTTGTAGCCGACCTGGCCGCCGGCGGTGAAGCCTTCGGTCGAGACACGGACGCCCGGCTCGCGCAGGCCGAGATTCACGTTGTTCTGGAGGGCGCCGATGCCGGTGGTGCGAGCGGTGTCGCTCTCGCTGAAGACGTAGCCGGCGTTGATGCCGAAATAGGCGCCGGTCCAGGTGAAGACGGGGACCGGAACGAAGACCGGCGGCGCGGCGCGGCGCGGAAGGTCGGCAGCAGCCGCGGTGCCGGCCATCATGGCGAGGGCAGAGCCGGCGAGGAGGATCTTCTTGAACACGGGGCCGTCCTTCGTGAGGAGGTGTTTCACTGACCCCAGACTTAGCCGTTTCCCGCCGTGGCACCTATGACTTTGCGGCAACACTGAGATTGGAAGAACGATTTCGCACGATTCAGTTTTGCACACGATCGGATGGCGATCGTCATCCGCGATGATTGGTAAAATCCGCGTGAGCGCCGCCCAGATCGGAGCGGCGCTCGCGCTGATCAGGCGATGTCGTCGCCGGTCTCGTCCTCGCCCTCGATGTGCTCGACCGAGACCACGCGTTCCGTTTTCTCGGTGTTGAACACCGTGACCCCCTGCGAGGCACGTCCGACGATGCGGATATCGTCCACGGGCACTCGGATGAGCTGACCGCCATCGGTCACCAGCATGATCTGGTCCGAGGGTTGGACCGGGAAGGAGGCGACAAGATTGCCGTTGCGCGGGTTCACCCGCATGGCGGTGATGCCTTTGCCGCCGCGCCCGGAGGTCCGGTACTCGAACGACGAGGTCCGCTTGCCGTAGCCGCGCTCCGACAGGGTCAGCACGAACTGCTCGGCGGCGCCCATCTCGTTGTAGCGATCGAGGGAGATCGCCGTGGCCTCGGCACTCACCTCTTCCGCCTCGGCGCCGTTGGTGTCTTCGCCGTCGGCTTCGCCGATGACGGCGCGCCGCATCTTGAGGTAGCCGGCCCTCTCCTCCGGCGAAGCCTCGAAGGCGTTGAGGATGGTCATCGAGATGACGCGGTCGTCCTTGGCCAGGCTGATGCCGCGCACGCCGGTCGAATCGCGACCCTTGAAGACGCGGACATCCTCGACGGGGAAGCGAATGCACTGGCCCGCCGCCGTCGTGAGCAGCACGTTCTGGTCGGCGCGGCAGATCTCGACATGGACGATGTGATCGCCCTCATCGAGCTTCATGGCGATCTTGCCGGCGCGGTTCACCTGAACGAAGTCGGACAGCTTGTTGCGCCTGACCGATCCCGAGGCGGTGGCGAACATCACGTCGAGCGTCTCCCACGACGACTCGTCCTCCGGCAGCGGCATGATCGTGGTGATGCGCTCGGTCCCGGCCTCCATCGACAGGATGTTGACCAAGGCCTTGCCGCGGGCGTTCGGGGCCGCCATCGGTAGGCGCCACACCTTCTCCTTGTAGACTTGGCCCTCGTTGGAGAAGAACAGGATCGGCGTGTGGGTGTTGGCGACGAAAAGCCGGGTGACGAAATCCTCGTCGCGCGTCGCCATTCCGGAGCGGCCCTTGCCGCCGCGGCGCTGGGCCCGGTAGGTCGAGAGCGGCACGCGCTTGACGTAGCCGGCATGGGACACGGTGACGACCATGTCCTCGCGCTGGATCAGGTCCTCGTCCTCGACGTTGGAATCCCAGTCGAGGATCACGGTCTTGCGCGGCGTCGCGTAGGCCTCGCTGACCTCCGCGAGCTCATCCTTGACGATGGTCATGATGCGAAGGCGCGAACGCAGGATGTCGAGATAGTCTGCGATTTCGTCGGCGAGCTTCTTCAACTCGTCGCCGATCTCGTCGCGGCCCAGGGCGGTGAGGCGCTGCAGTCTCAGGTCGAGGATGGCGCGGGCCTGGACCTCGGAGAGGCGGTACGTGCCGTCATCGGCGACGCGATGGCGCGGATCGTCGACCAGGGCGATCAGCGGAGCGATGTCCTGTGCCGGCCAATCGCGGCCCATCAGCGCCTCGCGGGCGGTGTTCGGGTCGGGCGAAGTCCGGATCAGGCGGATGACCTCGTCGATATTGGCGACCGCGATGGCAAGACCACACAGCACGTGGGCGCGTTCGCGCGCCTTGCCGAGCATGAACTTGGTACGGCGGGATACGACCTCCTCGCGGAAGTCGACGAAGGCCTGCAGCAGGTCCTTCAGGTTCATCAGTTCGGGGCGGCCGCCGTTGAGCGCAACCATGTTGCAGCCAAACGACGATTGCAGCGGCGTGTAGCGGTAGAGCTGGTTCAGCACGACGTCGGCCATGGCGTCGCGCTTGATCTCGACGACGATGCGCATGCCGTCGCGGTCGGATTCGTCGCGAAGGTCGGAGATCCCCTCGACGCGCTTCTCCTTCACCAACTCGGCGATCTTCTCCATGAGAGTCGCTTTGTTCACCTGATACGGAATCTCGGTGAAGATCAGCGCCTCGCGCTCCTTGCGCAGCTCCTCGACGTGGGACTTCGCCCGCATGACGATCGAG
This sequence comes from Methylobacterium sp., assembly GCF_019745455.1. Taxonomy (GTDB): domain Bacteria; phylum Pseudomonadota; class Alphaproteobacteria; order Rhizobiales; family Beijerinckiaceae; genus Methylobacterium. Next base: position 87,936 of record NZ_JAIETD010000017.1, on the reverse strand, counting down.
CCGCGGCCGGTGGCATAGGCCTGTCGGGTGCCGGCGCGCCCTAGGATCGAGCCGCCGGTTGGGAAATCAGGACCGGGCACGATCTCGGTCAGCGCCTCGACGTCGAGGCTCGGATCGTCGATGAGGGCGATGCAGGCGTCGATCAGCTCGCCGAGATTGTGCGGCGGGATGTTGGTGGCCATGCCGACCGCGATGCCGCCGGCGCCGTTGACGAGGAGATTCGGGAAGCGCGCCGGAAGGACCTTCGGCTCCTCGCGGGACTCGTCGTAGTTCGGCTGGAAGTCGACGGTGTTCTTGTCGATGTCGGCGAGCAGCGCGTTCGCCGGCTTGGCGAGCCGAGACTCGGTATAGCGCATGGCCGCGGGCGGATCGCCGTCCACCGATCCGAAATTTCCCTGGCCGTCGATGAGCATGAGGCGCATCGAGAAGTCCTGCGCCATGCGGACCAAGGCGTCGTAGATCGATTGGTCGCCGTGCGGGTGGTAGAGACCGATCACGTCGCCGACGATGCGGGCCGACTTGACGTATTTGCGCTCGGGCAGGAACCCGCTCTCGAAGGCCGAGTAGAGGATGCGGCGGTGGACCGGCTTCAAGCCGTCACGCGCATCGGGAAGCGCCCGGCTCACGATCACGCTCATGGCGTAATCGAGGTAGGAGCGCTTCATCTCGTCGGTGATGGAAACGGGGCGGATATCGCTGGCGGGCGGCGTCGCGCCGGCGCCGTTCTCGTCGTTCTCAGCCAAGGTCTTCGATCTCTATCGTGTGCGGGCTCGGCATCCCGCCGCCGAGGTGGCGATCAGGATCTCGCCGTGAGGCGAGGCGAGCGTTTTTGGAAGCCGCCGCCAGGTTGCGATGGCAGGCCTTTATTCCCCTTCAATATAGGCTATCGCCATGGGCGGCGCCACCGCAGCCAGGGCCTTAACCGCGAGGAAAAAGCCGCTCCGGTTCAGAAACTTAGGCGATGTGCTCGTCCCGCTTCCCGCAAGGGACGTTCAGAAATACCAGGCGGCCACGGCCGTGAGGCGTGCCTCGCGGCTGAACACGGGAATGGCGACGAGGGTAGTCAGACCAGCCTCGGCGAGGCTGCGCGAGATCAGAGACGGCTCATGCGAGAAGTCGGTGGTGATCACCGGGAGCCCGGTAAGCAGAATCTTGCCGATCGTTCCGTCCTCCCTGGCGAGGCTGAGGGAGCCGTAGGTTTCCAGCAAGTCGCCCTCGACCTCGCAGAGTCCCGCCTCGTAGATGAGGTGTTCGCCATCGTGCTCCGCCTTCCAGACCTCGAACCGTCTCGCGATCGGCGTGCCGAGCGCCGAGAGGAAGGTCATTACCCAGTCGCGGGTCCGGTCGCCGTGACAGGGCATGCCGAATGCGGTGGTGCGTCCGATTTTGAGCGCCTCCGCCTTGCGCAGGAAACGATGCGAGCCGTAGTGCTCCTTGACGACGATCGGTCGGTCGCGCTCCCAGACCTCTCCCGGCAGGCCCTCGCCTTTGCCGAACTGGATTGCCTTCGAGTTGCGCTCGAAGAATTCTGCATTGCCGTAATAGCCGTCCTGGACCTCCATCGCGCTCGATTGGGCCGGATCGTTGGCCCAGACCTCAATGGCGCCGACCTTCTCGGCATCGTCGGCGCAGAAGAAGGTCACCACCGCGCGCAGGGAGTCGCCGGCGAAGATCGGCAGCGCCAAGCCACAGGTCAGGCCGGCGTCGGCAGCCGCCGCGCCGCGCTTGAAGTAGGAATTCTGCAAATTCTTAAGGACGATCGGCCGGCGCGTCGCCCAGGCCTGACCCGGCAGACCTTCGCCATAGCCGAAAACGGTCTGGTGGCTCTCGGCGTGAAACCCGTGGAGGTCCCCGTAGCTGCCGGTGCCGAACTCCAGCCTCGACCCATCTCGCGATGGAACCCAGACTTCGGTGACGCGGATGAAGGATGCCATGGCGCCTGCTCACTCCCTCGTTTGCCGAGGGGAGAGCAAATTCCAGGCCGGGCCAGCCTCCCGCGACGTAGCCCGGCTCGCGACGATCCTAGAACGGAATGTCGTCGTCGAGGTCGTAGTTCGGCTTTGATCCGCCGCCGGATGTCGGTGCCGGACGACGCTCGCTACCCGAGGAGCGTCCGCCGCCGCCGTAATCGCCACCGCGATCCGAGCCGCCACGTCCGCCACCGCCGTAGTCGCCGCCTCTGCTGATCTGGCCGCCGCTCTCTTCCTCACCCGCGAACTCGCCGCCGCCACCGCGGCCGTCGAGCAGCGTGAGTTCGCCGCGAAAACGCTGAAGCACGACTTCGGTCGTATATTTCTCGACGCCCGACTGGTCGGCCCATTTGCGGGTCTGAAGCTGACCCTCGATATAGACCTTCGAGCCCTTGCGTAGATACTGTTCGGCAACCTTGGCGAGGTTCTCGTTGTAGATCACGACCGAGTGCCACTCGGTCTTCTCCTTGCGCTCGCCCGACATCTTGTCTTTCCAGGACTCGGACGTCGCAATGCGCAGGTTGACGACGGGATCGCCCGAACCGAGTCGGCGCGTCTCGGGATCGCGCCCGAGATTGCCTACCAGGATCACCTTGTTGACGCTGCCGGCCATGCTTCTCTCCTGTCGATCGATCTCACCCGCGGCCACGCCGTGCCGTCGCGACGTGCCTTTCATGGTCCCTGGCGCCGGTCGCCGCAATCGCGAGATGCAGCTTGTCCACGGGACTCGCAGGCTCGCTGCCGACGGCGCTTAAACGCGCGTTTGTTCTACTCTTGTTCTCATTGTCGAGCAAGATCGCTTCTGCTCCGAACTGCCCTTCGTTCAAGAGATCCGGACCAGCATCTTTCCGAAATTGCGGCCCTTGAGGAGCCCGATGAAGGCCCCGGGCGCCTTGTCGAGACCTTCCACGATGTCCTCGCGGTGCTTGACCCGCCCGTCCCTCAGCCACGTCCCGACCTCGCCGAGGAAGGCGGCCTCCTGCTCGGCGAAATCCCACACGATGAAGCCCTGGATGTGCAGGCGCTTCGTCAGCACGGCGCGCATGAGGAGTGGCGACCGGTCCGGGCCGGGCGGAAGGTCGGTGAGGTTGTAGCCCGAGACGAGGCCGCATACCGGGATGCGGGCGAAATCGTTGAGGAGCGGCAGCACCGCCTCGAACACCGCGCCGCCGACATTCTCGAAATAGACGTCGATACCGTTGGGACATGCTTCTGCGAGGGCTCCTGGGAGATCAGCGCCGCGGTGGTCGACCGCCTCGTCGAAGCCGAGCTCGTCGACGAGGTAGGCACATTTATCCGGGCCCCCGGCGATGCCGACGGCACGCGCGCCCTTGAGCTTGGCGATCTGGCCGACGAGCGAGCCGACCGGTCCGGCGGCGGCGGCCACCACCACGGTCTCGCCCGGCTTCGGCCGGCCGATATTGAGGAGGCCGGTATAGGCGGTCATGCCCGGCATGCCGAGGATACCGAGCGCCGTCGAGAGCGGCGCCGCCTCCGGATCGAGCCGGCGCAAGCCCGCCCCGTTCGACACCCACAGGTCCTGCCAGCCGCCGAACCCGGCGACCAACGTGCCCTCAGGAAAATCCGGGTTCTGCGAGGCGACGACCTCGCTCACCGTGCCGCCGACCATGGTCTCGCCGATCTCGACGGGCTTGGCGTAGGATTTCGCTGCGCTCATCCGCCCCCGCATGTAGGGATCGAGGGAGAGGAAGCGGTTGCGCAGCAGCACATCGCCCGCCTTCGGAGTCGGGGCCCGCGTCTCTTCCATCCGGAAATGGGCCGGGCTCGGCTCCCCGTGCGGACGCGAGGCCAGGACGATGCGACGGTTGATGTCGGTCATGGGCACTTTCGGTGGCGGTACACGTTCCCTCGCTCAGAGAACGGGCGCAGGGCGCCCCCGGATCCTTGCATCGGCGCTTCCACGGGAAGGGCCCGGCTGAGGCTTAGAATAAGGGTGACGATGCATCTTCGGATATTGGCGATCGCGACGGCCGGAGCCATGTCGACGGCCTCCAGCGCCACACCCGCCGAACGCGATCCGCTCGCCGTCTATCAGTGGGAGTCGCGCCTCGTCGTCATCTCGGCTCCGGACGCGGGCGATGCCGCGGCCCGGTCGCAGCGGGCCATCCTGGCCTCGGCCAGGTCCGAGGTGACCGGTCGGGACGTCGTCACGGTCGAGGCCTATGGCGACGACGCCAAAGCCGTCGCGATCAGGCGCCGGCTCGGATTGCCGGCCGGATCGTTCAGGGCGGTGCTGGTCGGCAAGGACGGCGAGGCCAAGCTCATCTCGGGCGAGCCGCTCCCGGCATCGACTCTGTTCTCGACCATTGACGCAATGCCGATGAGACGAGGCGAAATGCGTCGCTGACGTTCAGCCCCACAAACGAGAAGGGGCCGCCACCGGCGACCCCCTCGTTTCTTCGATCCGACCCGGATCAGTAGCAGCGCTCGACGAGCACACGGCGATAGCCGTAGGGCGTCCAGCGGGTCCGCGGAACGGTGTAGCACTCGCCGTAGCCGCCGTAGGAAACGGGTGCGTAGCCATGACCGTAACCGTAAGAGGCTGGGGCGTAGCCGTAGCCGTAGCTCGGGTAGTAGCCGCCCCCATAAAGGCCGCCGGCGGCAAGGCCAAGTCCGAGGCCGAGACCCACTGCGCCAATCCCGATGCCACGGCCATATCCAAAGCCGCGTCCGCCATAGAAGCCGCGGCCGCCGTAAAACCCGCCGCGATAGCCACCGAAGCCGGCCGGGCGGAACCCGCCGCGATATCCCCCGAAACCGCCCCGATAGCCGCCGAACCCGGCGTTGCGGAAGCCGCCGCCAAAACCACCGCCGCCAAAGCCACCGCCGTGGAAACCGCCGCCGCGGAAACCGCGGGCATCGGCAGTTGCCGGGATCATCGCCAAGGCGCCGACCATCGCCGCGGAAGCGAGAAGCACTCGTTTCATCACATCATCTCCGAACGACGTTCTCTCCCCCACGGCCGTCAAACGCTCGGGTGTTGTGAACGGTTCATTCACCATTCCGCCTCGCCCCATATCCATCCATGCTCGCCGGTGCAGCCGTGATTGAGCGGATGCGGCGGTCTTGCTATCCCAACCCCCATCTTCGGCGAGGCTTCGTTCGGCCGTGCCGCGTCGCGTTGCCGTCCGCAGCCAGACGGCAGGAGCCAGTCTTGATCTCACACCGAAACAGCCCGTTCGAGAAGGCTCCTCGTTTGAGTGGGAACGTGACAAGGTCCTGGCGCCGCCTCGGCCTGGCTGCCGTCGTCCTGTTCCTCGGACTCGCGCCGCGCGAGGGGTCGGCTGCGACGCCGTGCCGTCCGGTTCAATCCGAGGGCGAGACGTTCACGGTCTGTACCGTGGACCTTCGCCGCGAGCGGGTTCGCCTCTACTGGCTTGGTTCGGACGGGCTGCCCTATTCCTCCTTGTCGAGCCTTGCGGCCAGGCAGGGCGCTCAGCTCGGCTTCGCGATGAATGCCGGCATGTACGACAAGGGCCAGGCACCGGTCGGGCTCTATGTGGAGGAGGGGCGCGAGATGAAGGGCGTCTCGACCGCCAACGGCCCGGGCAATTTCCACCTCAAGCCGAACGGCATCTTCTACGTGAAGGGCGACCGCGCCGGGGTGCTGGAGACCGGGCGCTACCTAAAGGCCAACCCGAAGCCGGATTTCGCGACCCAGTCCGGCCCGATGCTGGTGGTCGACGGCAAGATCCACCCGAAGATCTCGACGGACGGCCCGTCGCAGAAGATCCGCAACGGCGTCGGCGTCCGCGACGAGGGCCGCACCGCGATCTTCGCGATCTCCGAGCGCCCCGTGACCTTCGGGGCCTTCGCCCGGCTGTTCAAGGACGAGCTCGGCTGCCGCAACGCCCTGTTCCTCGACGGCAGCGTCTCGAGCCTCTACGCCCCGAGCCTCGGCCGCTCCGACCTCAGCCGTCCCCTCGGGCCGATGGTGGGCGCGGTCCCGCGCTGAGGAAGCGTCACACCCGCGACACCCTCCGGCCGAAGGCGAGGCTCAGGCGGTTGCGGGCCCGTTCGGGGATCTCGGTCTCGGATTCGATCCGCACCATCGGCATCTCGGCTCCGATCGTGCTCAGGGGCTCGAAGGTGAAGAGCAGGTGGCGCAGGCCGATCTCGAGCGCGGCGACGCCGTCCGATTGCGTCAGGTCCTCGCCGAACACCTCGATGAGCGGCCCGTCCGGGTCGCCCTTCTCGATCTGTATGATGAAGTAGCCGGCCGGCTCCTCCTCGTCGTCAGCGCCGGAGATCAGGCAGATGCCGTTCTCCTCGTCGTAGCGGACCCGGCCTACGGTGAAGGCGGTGATGTCGTCCATGCTCAGCGCTGCCCGTGGCTGGCGTCGCGGAACAGAGCCTTGAACTCCCTCGGCTGGCTCCGGAAATATTGCTTGGGTGCCCGCACCTGCGCGCCGAGTTCGGCCGCCGCATGCCAGGGCCAGCGCGGATCGTACAGGATGGCGCGGGCGAGCGCGATCGCGTCGGCCTTGCCCTCGGCGAGGATCGCCTCGGCCTGGGCTGCCTCGGTGATGAGGCCGACCGCGATGGTGGTCATGCCGGTCTCCGCCTTGATCCGCTCCGCGAAGGGTACCTGGTAGCCGGCCGAGAGTGGAATTGTCTGTGCCGTCGACAGCCCTCCGGTAGAAACGTGGATCGCGGCCGAGCCGCGGCGTTTCAGCTCGCGGGCGAGTTCGACGGTCTCGTCGAGGCTCCAGCCATCCTCGACCCAATCGGTCGCCGAGACCCGCATCCAGACCGGCTTGCCGGCGGGCACGACCTCGCGCACGGCCTCGAAGCATTCGAGCGGGAACCGCATCCGGTTCGCGAGGCTGCCGCCATAGGCATCGGTCCGCTGGTTGGAGAGCGGCGACAGGAATTGGTGCAGCAGGTAGCCGTGCGCTCCGTGAAGCTCGAATCCGTCGATGCCGATCGCGAGCGCACGTGTCGCGGTGGCGACGAAGCCATCGCGGATGCGCTTCAGGCCATCCGCGTCGAGGGCGCGGGGCGGAACCTCGCCTTCGGCGTGTGGGATGGCGGACGGCGCCTCCGTGCGCCAGCCATCCGGTGCGTCCGGGGCGATCTGTGCGCCGCCATCCCAGGGCGCCCTGCTCGATGCCTTCCGGCCGGCATGATTGATCTGGATCGCGATCGGGATCGGCGCATAGCCTCGCACCGCGTCGAGCGTGCGGCCGAGCGCCCGCTCGGTCTCGTCTGAGTAAAGCCCGAGATCGGCCGGCGAGATCCGCCCCTCCGGCGAGACCGCGCTCGCCTCGAGAGTGAGGAGCCCGGCCCCCGACTGGGCGAGCTGCCCGAGATGCATCAGGTGCCAGTCGCCCGCCTGACCGGCATGGGCCGAGTACTGGCACATCGGCGCGACGATGATGCGGTTCTCGAGGACGAGGTCGTCGAGGCGCAGAGGTTCGAACAGGCGTGGCGTCATGCGGGGTTCCATGATGTGCGTATGAGCGTTGTAGGACAAAATAGCCGGTCGTGAGAGGTCCGCCTCTCCCGGAAGTTAAGGCGTTCTACGAGACGAAGGCCGTCGCGATGATCGACACTACATTTCCGAAAAGGATCGACGACAGCGAGACTGTCCCTTGGCTCTCGTCGGCAGCACCCGGCCATCGCGGTCGGCGATCGGCAGCACTCGCCGTTCAAAGAAACGCAATGCCTACGCAGGACACTGCACCTCACGGGTGAGGCATCGGCCTCGACGCGCGAGGCCCGCCCCATGGCCAAGGCTCTTCGGTACTATCTCATCGTCACCGGCGTGCTCGGTCTGCTCGCCGTGGCGGTTCCGAGCCTCGTCATCATCGGGGCGATCGCGCTTATCCTGCCAGGCCTGATCCTCGGATTGATGCCGACCGCCTTCCTCTACGGCGCCCTGTTCGCACTCCTCTGGTATCCGAGCCGTCGCCGTCTCGGCTCCTGGATCGCCTCGCTCACCGGGCTGGCATTCGCGGCCGGCATGGCCGCGGCGTTGCCGCTCCTCGGGAACGCTCGCATCGACGGCGTCGTCGCGCAGGCCCGCGACGGCGACCGGGAACCCCAGACGCCGGCCGTGATCGCCGGGACCCTGCGCATTGAGAGGGAGAGGGGCACGGGCAGTACCGTCGGAATCGGTAATGGGAGAAGGCGGGCCTATGCCTGCGACGATCTCTGCGCCGCTGCCCTCTTCACGCCCGGCGTGACGGCCGTCGTCCTGGCTGCAGCCTTCGACGCGGACGGGGCCCCGGCACGTCGTGCCAAGGACGATGTCACGGCCACCTATCGGCTGACCCCGCAGCTGGCGTCGTCGACCTGCCCTGATCCGATCCTCCCGACCGAGGGGAATGGCGGGGTCGATGCCTGGCCAGAGGCGCCGTCCCTTCGCATCGCCTGGAAGCTCGCCCTCGCCGCCGGAACCTGCCTCATACGGGATCCCCATGACGCGGCACCGCCGATGCCGGATTGGACCCTGCGGCTGACCAAGGGACCACTCCTCAGCGGCTCGGGGGACTGGAGCTTTCGTCCCACGGCCTCCTCCACCCGCGTCATGCTTGCCGACCGAGGAGGGGAGGTCGTGCGCCGGACGGCGGTGACCGCGCGCCGGCTTCAGGTTCCGCTCTGGATCGAACCCAATGGCGGCTTGGAGAATTTCCATTTCGAATGGGCGCGGCGCCACAACACCGAGGGTGCCTACGGGACGCTCGATGTTCTTCGGCGGACGACGAATCTCGGCCTGACGCCTGCCCCAGCGACCATCCAGTCGAGCGCTCTCGACATGCGTGCGACGCTCGTTGCCGCCCTCGACGATCCCGCCGTCCCGGCGGGCGCCGCAGCCTTCAGCCTCGTCCGGCCCCTCTTCGACACGATGGACTCCTTCGGCAAGCGGCCCGATATCCGCCCCGGTGATGCCGCCCTGGTCGCTCGACTGATCGCCGATACCCGCCTTCGCGACTTCTTCGGCATCTACTATCCGATCAAGGCCCTCGGGCCCGATGCGGCGACCCTGCGAGGTCCGATGGTGGCCCGAATCCTCGCCGCCCGCATGCCGGAGGACCGCGAGCCGGCCCGCACGCTCGGGAGGGCTCTGTCGGCGCTGCCGCCCGGGGTGTTTGCTGAGCGTACGGCCGACGAGGCGCTGCTGCTGGCCGATCTGGACCGGCGCCGCTGGGCGGTGGGCCTCGTTCTGCGTCAGGCAGATCGCGGCGGGACCGCTGCGTCGGAACTCGTCCAGATCATCGCCCGGGCCTATGCGCGACCCGTTCCGAAGACCTCAGACCCCGACCGCCTGGACGATGCGAATGCGGCGGCGCAGGCTCTCTGCCTGCTCGGACCCGAAGCAGCGCACGTGCTTCCGGATCTCGAGGCGCTGATAGAGACCGGCACCGTCCCGTTTCGCGTGTCCGGCGAGTGGCAGCTGATGCTGGCGCGCCTCGGCAAGTCCGTCGAGAGCTTCACCGCGCCCGAGAGATATTCGGGAACACAAGAAGCCTTTCAGGAGCGCCTTCGCAGCAGGATCAGACGCTTCCAGCCGAACCATTGCCGCTGACGCGGGTCCGCATCGGCCTTCACCCTCCGATCCCCCTCCCCTTGAGGCTCTCGCCGATCTCCTCGAGGACGGCCGCGTCGTCGATGGTCGGGGGCGTGGTCCAGGTCTCGCCGTCGGCGATCTTCTTCATGGTGCCGCGCAGGATCTTGCCCGAACGCGTCTTCGGCAGGCGCGCCACGGTCAGGGCGAGCTTGAAGGCGGCGACCGGGCCAATGCGATCTCTGATCGAGGCGACGAGTTCGCGCTCGATCTCCGAGGGCTCGCGGGTCACGCCCGATTTCAGAACGACGAAGCCGCAGGGCTGCTCGCCCTTGAGCGCGTCGCGAATGCCGATGACGGCGCATTCGGCCACATCGGGATGGCTCGCCAGCACCGCCTCCATTCCGCCGGTGGAAAGGCGGTGGCCGGCGACGTTGATGATGTCGTCGGTGCGGCCGAGCACCGTGACGTACCCGTCGGCATCGACGATGCCGGCATCGGAGGTGTCGTAATAGCCGGGGAAGGTCGTGAGATAGCTCTGGCGGAAGCGCTCGTCGGAACCCCAAAGCGTCGGCAGGCAGCCGGGCGGCAGCGGGAGCTTCAACGCAATGGTACCCATCGTGTCGGCAGGGAGCGGCTTACCAGCCTCGTCGAGGACGTGGAGGTCGTAACCCGGCATCGGCACACAGGCGCTGCCGTGCTTGACCGGCAACTGGCCGATCCCGACCGGATTGCCGGCGATGGCCCAGCCTGTCTCGGTCTGCCACCAATGGTCGATGACGGGCCGGTTCAGGGCGCGTTCCGCCCAGGCCACCGAATCCGGGTCGGCTCGCTCGCCGGCGAGGAACAGGCTGCGAAAGCCCGTCAGATCGTATGATCCGACGAGTTCGGCCCGCGGGTCTTCCTTCTTCACCGCGCGCAAAGCCGTCGGCGCCGTGAACAGGCAGGCGACGCGATATTCCTGGATCAGGCGCCAGAAGGCGCCGGCATCGGGCGTGCCCACCGGCTTGCCCTCGTAGAGCACCGTCGTGCAGCCATGGAGGAGCGGCGCGTAGACGATGTAGGAATGGCCGACGACCCAGCCGATATCCGAGGCGCAGAAATACACCTCGCCAGGTTTCACGTCGTAGAGGTTGCCCATCGACCAGGCGAGGGCGACGCCATAGCCGCCGGTATCGCGCACCACGCCCTTGGGCTTTCCCGTCGTGCCGGAGGTGTAGAGGATGTAGAGCGGGTCGGTCGCCGAGACCGCGACGCAATCGGCCTTCCGCCCCGCTGCCCGCGCCGCCGACACCGTCTCGGCCCAATCATGGTCGCGGCCCGGAACGAGCTCAGCCTCGCGCTGGGGCCGCTGCAGGATCAGGCAGGCATCGGGCTTGTGCGCCGAGGCGGCGATCGCCGCGTCGAGGAGCGGCTTGTAGGGGACAATGCGGCTCGGCTCGATGCCGCAGGACGCAGCGAGCACGACCTTCGGCGTCGCATCGCTGAACCGCACCGCGAGCTCGTTGGCGGCGAATCCGCCGAACACGACCGAATGCACGGCGCCGAGGCGGGCGCAGGCGAGCATCGCGAACAGGGCCTCGGGCACCATCGGCATGTAGATGACGACGCGATCGCCGCGTTCGACCCCGAGATCGGCGAGCACGCCGGCCAGCGTCGCCACCGCATCGCGCATCGCGGCGTAGCTGATCCGCCGCTTCTCGCCGGCCACGGGCGAATCGTAGAGGATCGCCACCTGCTCGCCGCGCCCGGCGGCGACGTGCCGGTCGACGGCATTGTGGCAGATGTTGAGCCGGCCATCTGGGAACCAGCGGCCATAGGTGCCGGCGTCACGGTCGAAGGCGCGGCTCGGAGCAACCTCCCAATCGATCGCCTCCGCGGCGACGAGCCAGAAGCGCTCGGCGTCGGCGAAGGAGGCGGCGTGGACCGATGCGTAGCGGCTCATCGCCGACGTGGCGTTGTTGTCCGTGGCCATGACGTGCCCTGTGTCCCTATCGGCCAGTCTTTTCCGCCTGTGCCTTGTCCGAAACGATACAGCGGCGTGCGATGGCCTGGGAGATGGCTAAATGGCTAAGCCAAATAAAAACCGCCGCGCTGGAGACCAGCAACGGCGGCGAACGCAGGAGACTGAGGGATGGTACCGGGGTGACCTAATGGATCGAGTCGGTCTTTATCCGGTTCATCGAATCCTTGAGTTGGAGTTTGCGTCTCTTGAGCTCTGCGATGCGCAGATCGTTCGCCGATGGGCTCTGGATGGCTTCGTGGATCTCGCGCTCCAAGGCTTCGTGCTTGCGGGCGAGCTGGGTCAAATGTGTCTGCAGCGACATGGATCGAACTCCTGTCATCGTTTCGACCTGGACAGAGTGACACACCTTTCGCCGGCTTTGGAAGCCCAAAAATTGGACGTGCTTGACGGCTCCTTATCAACAGGCCGCGACCGCCGGCGCGGAATTGCCAAGCCTGATCCGGGTGGCGGATCTTGCCCCGAGCCGGGGCGTGCCGCATGGTCGACGGCGTGGGTTTCGGGGACGTCGGACAGTATGCCGGACGCATTGAGTGACGATGCGAAAGCCGAGTACGAGGCTGAGCTCCTGCGACTGAAGCAGGAGCATCGCGACCTCGACGGCGCCATCGACGCCCTCGAACTCGTGGTCGCGGGTGACCAGCTTCAGATACAGCGGCTGAAGAAGCGTAAGCTCGGCTTGCGCGACCGGATCACGTATCTCGAGGACCAGATCACCCCCGACATCATCGCCTGACCATGCCCTTCGCCTTGCCGCGCAACTGCGGCGCGCGTATGCGGCGAGGCAAGCGACGGAATGGCGCCTTGCGCCCAGCAACGGATTCGAGACGATGGCCGGCCAGCCCCGGATCGCGATCATCATGGGGAGCCAGTCCGACTGGGCGACCATGCGGCATGCAGCCGAGACGCTGGACGCTCTCGGTTTAGCCCATGAAGACCGCATCGTCTCGGCTCACCGCACCCCTGACCGACTCGTCTCCTTCGCCAAGGGCGCGAAGGCCGCCGGGTTCCAGGTCATCATTGCGGGTGCCGGCGGCGCCGCCCACCTTCCCGGGATGTGCGCCGCGATGACGCCGCTGCCGGTCCTCGGCGTGCCCGTGGAATCGAAGGCATTGTCGGGCCAGGACAGCCTTCTCTCCATCGTGCAGATGCCGGCCGGGATTCCGGTCGGGACACTGGCAATCGGCCGGGCCGGAGCGATCAACGCGGCACTTCTCGCTGCCGCCATTCTGGCCCTGTCTGACGAGGACTTGGCAGAGCGGCTCGACGACTGGCGCACGGCGCAGAGCGCGGCGGTGGCCGAGCATCCACGAGACGAGACTCCATGACTGGACGAGTCATGACCGCCCTCTCCCCCGGCGCAACACTCGGGATCGTCGGCGGCGGCCAGCTCGGCCGAATGATCGCCCTCGCCGCCGCGAATTACGGTCTGAAGGTTCACGTCTTCGCCCCCGATGCCGACAGCCCCGCCTTCGACGTCGCCGCCGAGAGCACCCTCGCCGCCTACGACGATGCCGACGCGCTCGCCCGCTTCGCCCGGTCCGTCGACGTCGTGACCTACGAGTTCGAGAATATCCCGGCCGAGACCGCCGACCTCTTGTCGGCGATCGCGCCGCTCCATCCGAACGCCGCCGCACTGGCGACGACGCAGGATCGCTTGAGCGAGAAGGCCTTCATCAACGGTCTCGGCATCCCGACCGCGCCGTTCCGCAGCGTCGGCACGGCAGGGGACCTGGCGCAGGCCATCGTTGAGATCGGCCTGCCCGCCGTGCTCAAGACCCGACGCTTCGGCTATGACGGCAAGGGCCAGCGCATGCTGAGGCCGGGTGAGGCAATCGACCCGGCGGCGATCCTTGCCGAGTTCGGCGGTGTGCCCTGCATCCTCGAGGGGTTCGTCGCCTTTGAGCGGGAAGTCTCGGTGGTGGCCGCCCGCGGCGCCGATGGTACCTTCGCGGCTTTCGATCCCTGCGCCAACACCCATCGCGATCATATCCTCGCCCTCACGCAGGTCCCGGCCCCCGGCATCGCTTCGTCCACGGCGGACTCGGCCATGGAGATCGCGCAGCGGATCGCGGATGCTTTCGATTACGTCGGGGTGCTCGCCGTCGAGATGTTCCTGGTAGCGGAAGCCGACGGATCGGAGCGGGTGGTGGTCAACGAGATCGCCCCGCGGGTCCATAATTCCGGGCACTGGACGATCGAGGGCGCCCTCACGTCGCAGTTCGCGCAGCATGTAAGGGCAGTCTGCGGCTGGCCGCTCGGTGATCCGAGACGCCCCGGCGGCGTCGCGGTCGAGATGCGCAACCTCATCGGCGACGATGTCGATGAATGGGCTGCGCTGCTGGCCGAGCCGGGCGCGCACCTTCACCTCTACGGCAAGGGCGAAGCGCGGCCCGGCCGCAAGATGGGGCACGTGACGCGCCTCCTGCTGCCGCCGTAGCGGACCGATAGACAGCGGGACTGCGTCTGGCGGGACTGCGTCTGGGATGACACACCAAGCGGCGTATCGGAGGACTTGGGGCGTTCTCGTCCCGCTTCGCCGGACGGGCCATATCTTCGCCACACGCTGACGATTGAGCGGGTACGTGATCCGGTTTTAAGCGGGTGTTCACCACCATCGGGGACGGTTCGGCGAAGACGGGCGCCTGCGGGTGGCCGGCTTAGCGATCCAGGCGATGAGGACGAGGCAGCCACCATGCCGAGGCATGGCCTGCCGAAGGGAGCGGGGCGATGACGGTTGTGATGCTGCGGGCATCGAAGGCGGGTCTGCTCGGAGCTGCGGCTCTGGCTGCTGCCGCACTCGGCGGCTGCGAGACCTATGGCAACGCCTCGGCGCCGCGCCAATTCGCGGTGCTCGAAGCCGACAAGACCGGGGCCACCACCGCCAATATCTCTTCGCTCAGCGAGGTGATCCAGCGCAACCCGAACGATGCCGGCGCCTATACGACCCGCGGCGCGGCTTACGCACGCGCCGGGCAGTTCAACGACGCCATCGCCGACTTCTCGAAGGCGATCCAGATCGATCCGAATTCTGGCTCGGCCTACAACAACCGGGCGCTTGCCTACCGCCAGACCGGCCGCAACGACGCCGCGATCGCCGATTTCTCGAAGGCGATCTCCGCCGATCCGAACTACGCCCCCGCCTATATCGGCCGCGCCAACGTGCTGCGCGCCCAGGGCGACCTCGACGGTGCCTCGTCTGACCTCAACCAGGCGATCCGCCTCGCGCCGGAATCGGCGGAAGCATACCACGCCCGCGGCCTCGTGCGGCAGAAGCAGGGCCAGAATACCCAGGCGATCGGCGATTTCGACGCCGCGATCGACCGCAACCCCTTCGTTAGCGCGCCTTACGCTGCTCGCGGCCAGAGCCTCATCGCCACGAACCAGTTCGACAAGGCGATCGAGGACTACAACGCGGCTCTCAACGTCAACAACAAGGATGCGACCTCCTGGGCCTATCGCGGTCTCGCCTACGAGAAGTCTGGGCGCCGCAAGGAGGCAATGGAGAACTACACCCGCGCGACCTCGCTCGAGCCCGGCAATGCGGTTGCGAGCCAGGGCCTGGGACGGGTTCAGGGCGGGGTCGGCACGCTGTTCAACTGACCGGCGCGGCGACGGTAGCTTTAGAAGATCCTCCGATACTGAATGAAGCCGGAGCGGCTCGCGAGCGTGTCGTAGAGGGTGCGGGCGGCGGCATTGTCTTCCATCGTCAGCCAATGGATCCGGTTCGCGCCCGCCGAGCGCGCCGCTTCGGCCACCGCCTCGATCAGAGCGCGGCCGACACCCCGGCCACGGGCCTCGGCTGCGGTGAAGAGGTCCTGCAAGTAGCAATACGGGCCGACGGTCCAGGCCGAGGCGTGGTAGACGTAATGCGTCAGTCCGACGAGCCGGCCCTCGACCTCCGCCACGAGGGCGTGGAGCGGTACGAGCGGATCGTGAAGCCGCGCCCAGGTGGCATCGCGGACTTCAGGGCCGATCGAGGCGCGATAAAAGTCGAGGTAGTCCGACCATAGCCCTTCCCACGGCTCGCGCTCGTCCGTGCGAACCGGACGGATGACGAGGGAGGAAGCAGCCATCCGGGCTCCCGTCAGTCGCCTGAGGGATCGGTGCGGCGACTGTGCTCGCCGAGGATACGGCGGACGGTCCCGGTGGCGGAGCGGTAGACCACGGTCTCGGTCTCGATCCGGCCGGGCTTGAAGCGCACCCCCTTGAGGAGTGCCCCGTCCGTGACACCGGTGGCGGCCACGATGACGTCGCCGCGGGCCATGTCGGTCAAATCGTATTTGCGGTTCGGTTCAGTGATTCCCATCGCCGCCGCCCGCTCGCGCTTGTCGTGGCTGTCGAGGATTAGCCGGCCCTGCATCTGGCCGCCGATGCAGCGCAGAACTCCGGCAGCGATCACGCCCTCGGGTGCCGCGCCAATGCCGAGATAGATATCGACGCCGGTTTCGTCCGGGCTCGTCGTGAAGATGATCCCGGCAATGTCGCCGTCCGAGATGAGACGGATGCCTGCGCCGGTCTCGCGTACGGCGGCGACGAGGGCCGCGTGCCGCGGACGGTCGAGGATGATCGCCGTGATCTGCGAGGGGCTGACGCCCTTGGCTCGGGCGAGGGCCGCGATGTTGTCGGCCGGCGACGCGTCGAGGTCGACGAGACCGGCGGGGTAGCCCGGCCCGATGGCGATCTTCTGCATATAGACGTCGGGCGCGGCCAGGAGGGAGCCGGCCTCGGCCATGGCCATCACGGCGATCGCGCCCGGCATGTCCTTCGCGCACAGGGTCGTGCCCTCGAGAGGGTCGACAGCGATGTCGACCCTCGGCCCATCGCCGGTGCCGAGGCGCTCGCCGATGTAGAGCATCGGCGCCTCGTCGCGCTCGCCCTCGCCGATCACGACCCTGCCGTCGATGGGGAGGCTGTTGAGCTCCGAGCGCATGGCGTCGACGGCGGCCTGATCGGCCTCCTTCTCCTTTCCCTGTCCGCGGAGACGCGCCGCGGCGATGGCCGCCCGCTCGGTCACTCGCGCGAGTTCGAGGGTCAGGGTCCGCGCCACGGGGATGCCCGCAGCCGCATTGGTCGCATCCGTCATGGTCTCGTACTCTCGCAACCCGAGGTGCCGCGTCGTCGCGTTTCACGTCCCCGAGGGAGCCCTATAGCTGCGCTATCTTGCCGAACGCCATCCCGTCGGATGAATTTTGGGAGTTATTCCCGCTCGATCCGGATCAGTTGCGGCGCCTCGGCCAGCAGCCCGTCGGCCGCGATGGCGTCGAGGGCGGCGCGGATCGTCCCCTCGGTAGCCGCGTAGGTGATCAGCACGAGGGGAACGGGCTGTCCCGAGCGCCCATGCGGGTCGGTCATGGCCGCGCTCTCGGAGCGTCGCTGGAGGATACTCTCGATCGAGATGTCGCGCTCGGCCATCCGGGTCGCCACGCCCGCCGCGACGCCCGGCCGGTCATGGACGGTGAGGCGGATGTAATAGCCGCCCTCGTGCCGCTGCATCGCGACCCGGGGCGAGGACGGGAGCGTCTGTGCCGGCTTTCCGAAGGTCGGGCGCTTGGCTCCGGCCGCGATGTCGGCGATGTCGGCGACCACCGCCGAGGCCGTTGCCTCTCCGCCCGCACCCGGGCCGATCAGGGTCAGCTCGCCGACCGCGTCTGCGTCGATGGTGACGGCGTTGGTGACGCCCATTACCTGGGCGATCGACGAGGATTTCGGCACCATGGTCGGGTGGACGCGCTGCTCGATGCCGCCGGCCGCGACCTGTGCGACGCCCAGAAGCTTGATGCGGTAGCCCAGTTCCTCCGCCATCCTCAGGTCGAGGGGCTGGATCGCCGAAATTCCCTCGACGGAGACCGCTTCGGAATCGATCTCGACGCCGAAGGCGAGGCTCGTGAGGATCGCGAGCTTGTGGGCGGTGTCGAAGCCCTCGACGTCGAAGGTCGGGTCGGCCTCGGCATAGCCCAAAGCCTGCGCATCCTTGAGGCAGGCATCGAAGGTCAGGCCTTCGCGCTCCATTCGGGTCAGGATGTAATTGCAGGTACCGTTCATGATCCCGTAGAGGCGCGAGACCCGGTTTCCGGCAAGACCTTCGCGCAGGGACTTGATCACCGGGATGCCGCCGGCCACGGACGCCTCGTAGGCGAGGGCCACCCCCTTCGCTTCCGCTGCCTTGGCGAGGGCTGCGCCGTGGCGGGCGAGCAGCGCCTTGTTGGCGGTGACGACGTGGTGACCGGCCGTGATCGCCGCCTCGACGGTCTCGCGCGCAGGCCCTTCGGCGCCGCCGATGAGTTCGACGACGCAATCGATGTCGGCAGAGGAGGCCAGCGCGACGGGATCGTCGAACCAAGTGATGCCCGTCATATCGAAGCCGCGGTCGCGCGACCGGTCGCGAGACGATATGGCTGTGACGCGGATCGTCCGACCGGTCGAGGCGCCGAGCGACTCGGCTTGGCGCGCGACCATGCGGACGACGGCGGCACCCACGGTGCCGAGACCGGCGACGCCGAGGCGGAGGCTCTGTGACATGGGTTCGTTTCCCGGCTGAGGTCGATGCCGCCAGCGCGCCGTCTGGCGGCCAGACCGGGCGGCGCATGAGCGGGCGTCATGGCGTTGAAGCGCCCCTGCGGGGCGCGATCGTTCTGCAACGAAACCCGGGTGTTCGCAAGAAACCCGGCTTCTCAGGCGGTCTGTCGAAACCGGAGGGCGGTTGCTCCAAGTCCGAAAAGCACTGCGGCGTTGAGGAGATGCCAGAGGAAATGCGTGCCGATCGGCCAGACCGTGCAGAGCGCGACATCCAGGGTACGAAGGGTCAGGGAGACAGCGAAGAGGCCGGCAATCAGGACCAGCGCGCGGGCGGCGCGCCTTTCAGGGCCGTCCGCAGCGGGTTTGAGGACGAGGCCGATAGCGACGCCGGCGAGGGCCAGCACCGCCGGCAGATAGGCGAGCGATCCGTTCGTCGCCGCTTCCATCGAATGCCCGGTCAGCGCATCGAGGGCAGGCTCGAGTCCCATGTTGAAAGCCGCGAAAAGAAGTGTCGCCCCGACCGCCGAGATAAACCCAAGCCCGAGGAAGCGCCGCATCGCCAGGAGGAAATAGGCGTAGATGAACAGCGCGATCGGGATGACGTCGGCCAGGAGCGACCAGCGCACCGCGAGGGTGTGGAACAGGAACGAGCCGATTCCCACCAAGGCGATCAGGATCGCGAGGCTTAAGACTGCCAGATCTCCACCTCTGCTCACTCGTTCGCGCCAGACAAGCGCCGCCGCCGCGATGAGGAAGGCGCCGTTCGAGACGGCGTTCAGCGGTTCGGCCCAGAACGAGGCGTCGCCGCGCTCGCAATAGGTGCGGATCGGCGCGAACCACATCTCGTTCATGCCGCTTCTCCTGCTCGAGCTCGGTCTGCCTTGCCAGCGGCACGCGAAGGCCCGATGACGGGCCGCCTCCCCTCTCACGACGTCTGAGCCCATGCGGATCGCCACCTGGAACGTCAATTCGATCAAGCAGCGGGTCGGGCATCTCACGGCATTCCTCGCCGAGGCCAAGCCCGACGTGGTCTGCCTGCAGGAGCTGAAATGCCAGGATGCCGCCTTCCCGCGCGAGGAGATCGAGGCGGCGGGCTACGCGGTCGAGACCCTGGGGCAGAAGGCCTATAACGGCGTCGCGCTCCTCGTACGTGCTCCCCTGGCGATGAGCGAGATCCGCCGTGGCCTGCCCGGCGACGAGGCCGACGAGCAGGCCCGCTACATCGAGGCGCTTGTGACCGGCGAGGACTCCGCCCCCGTCCGCGTGGCCTCGATCTACCTGCCGAACGGCAACCCGGCGCCGGGTCCGAAATACGAATACAAGCTCGCCTTTTTCGAGCGGCTGACGGCCCATGCCCGCACGCTCCTGGCCGCCGAGGAGGCTGTGGTGCTTGCGGGCGATTACAATGTCATCCCTGCCGCCGAGGATGCCTCGGAGCCTGAGGCTTGGATGGGGGACGCGCTGTTCCTGCCGCAGACGCGAATGGCGTTCCGGGCACTCCTGGCCAAGGGCTTCACCGAGGCGCTGCGCGCCTGCGACCCGAAGCCCGGCCTCTACACGTTCTGGGACTATCAAGCCGGCGCCTGGTTCCGAAACGCCGGCATCCGCATCGACCACCTGCTGCTCTCGCCGCAGGCCGCCGACCGCCTGGTCTCGGCCTCGGTCCAGAAGCACCTGCGCGGCCTGGAGAAGCCTTCCGACCACGTGCCCGTCACGGTGGAACTCGCCGACCGGACGTGACGCCCCATATGGGGCCGGCCGCCGGACCGATCGCATTGCGACATTCACCGGCGTCGTCCCTTATCCCACAGGTAGTTTCCGCATGATCCTCTACGGCACCAGCCTCTCACCGTATGTCCGCAAGGTCCTCGTCGTCCTCGCCGAGAAGGGTGTCGCCTTCGAGCACGTGCCCTGCTTCTTCCATTCGCCCGATGCCGCGTTCCAGGCGGCGAGCCCGGTCGGCAAGATCCCGGCTATCGACGACGAGGGGTTCAAGCTGGCGGATTCAACCGCCATCATCGTGTATCTCGAAGCCAATCATCCCTCTCCCGCCCTGCTGCCGGCAGAGGCCAAGGCTCGCGCACGGGCGACCTGGTTCGACAAGTTCGGCGATACCGAGCTGTTTCCGGTGATCATCAAGCCGTTCTTCAACCGCGTGGTCATGCCCAAGATGATGGGCAAGCCAGGTGACGAGGCGGCGGTCCGGAAGGCGCTGACAGAAGATCTGCCGAAGCTCTACGATTATCTCGAAGGCGAGGTCGTCGGGCCGTACCTCGTCGGCGACGCCTTCTCGATCGCCGACATCTCCATCGTCACCGGTTTCCACAACCTTCGGCTCGCAGGCGAGGCGGTCGATGCGGGGCGCTGGCCGAAGCTCGCGGCTTATGTCGAAGCGACGCTGGAGAGGCCGAGCTTCGCGAAAGCCGTTGCGGCGCCCGCGAACTGACAGGTCAGGGTCCGGCGCTGAAGTTTCTGCTTCAGCGCCGGCGCTTCGCCGACCCAGTGACCTGGCTCTGCGCCTGCATCTGGGCCTCGGCGCGATCATTCTCGTTGGCCTGGTTCCAGGCCTTGTCGTAGAGGGCAACGATCCAGTCGTCCTTTCGGCCCTGCGCCGCCTCGCGCGCCAGCGACAGCCACATCAGGCCGCGTGAACGCTGCGCCGGGATACCCTGTCCGTTGATGAGCAACTGACCGAGCAGAGCCTGCGCCGGGGCGTGGCCCTTCTCGGCGGCGAGGTTGAACCAGCGCGCGGCCTGGCGCGGGTCGGCCTCGACGCCGGTGCCGTCGAGATAGAGCCGGGCGAGGTTGTACTGCGCGTTCGGGTCGCCGAAATACGACGCCGCGTAGTTGAACATGTCGTAGGCGCGCTCGGGGTTCGGGCGCACATAAGTGCCCTTGATCCCGTCGAGGAAATAGGCGCCGAGCGCCGTGAAGGCGCTGGCGACGACGCCGGAATTCTGCGCGTCCGGGCCATCGTCGGTGGTGTCGTCGGCGATGCGAGAGAAGAACTCGAAGGCCTTGAGGTCGTCGTGAGGCACGCCGTCACCTTCGGCATACATCCGGCCGAGCTTCCACAGCGCCAGGGCGTGGCCCTGGCCGGCGGCGTATTCGAGGGCGCGGGCGGCGCCTTCCTTGTCGCCGGCATTGTAGTCGCGCACGCCCGAGCGCAGGGCCTCGCGCGCAGAGCGGTAGCTCTGGCTCGGTACAGGAGTGCGCGCGGCCGCATCGAGGGCGTGGCTCTGCTGGACCACAGGCAGCATCATCCCGCCCGCTAGGACGAAGGCGGCGAGCGCGATCGACGCCAGGCGACGTCCTTCTGGCCGACCGGGATCGGCCCCCGCCGGCCGCATCGGCCGGCTGAGGTCAGTCCTAGACATCCGCATAGGTCTGAATCTCCTCGGCGCCGCCCGGATGGGTCACCGCGCCGTTCACCGCAGGCCCGACGGTCTGCATGTATTTCCAGAGGTATCCCGAGGTCGCGGTGTTGGTCCGCGGGGTCCATTCCGCCCGGCGCTGCGCCAGTTCCTCGTCCGACAAGGCGACGTCGAGGGTGCCCTTGATCGCGTCGAGGGTGATCATGTCGCCGTCGCGGATCAGGCCGATCGGACCGCCGATCGCCGCTTCGGGGCCGACATGGCCGACGCAGAAGCCGCGGGTGGCGCCCGAGAAGCGGCCGTCCGTTATGAGCGCGACCTTGTCGCCCATGCCCTGGCCGTAGAGCGCCGCGGTGGTCGAGAGCATCTCGCGCATCCCGGGGCCGCCCTTCGGCCCCTCGTAGCGGATGACCAGAACCTCGCCTTCCTTGTAGGTGCGGGCCTGCACGGCCTCGAAACAGGCCTCCTCGCCGTCGAAGACGCGGGCCGGGCCGGTGAAGACCTGCTTCTCGGCCGCCATGCCGGCGACCTTCACGATGGCGCCCTCCGGCGCGAGGTTGCCCTTCAGGCCGACGACGCCGCCCGTGACGGTGATCGGCGCGTTGGCCGGACGGACCACGTCCTGGTCCGGGTTCCAGGCCACGTGCTCCATGTTCTCCGCCATGGTGCGGCCGGTGACCGTCATGCAGTCGCCGTGCATGTAGCCGTGGTCGAGGAGCGTCTTCATCAGGAGCGGTATGCCGCCCACCTCGAACATGTCCTTGGCGACGTAGCGCCCACCCGGCTTCAGGTCGGCGATGTAGGGCGTGCGCTTGAAGATCTCGGCGACGTCGAACAGGTCGAAGGCGATGCCGCATTCATGCGCGATCGCCGGCAGGTGCAGGGCCGCGTTGGTGGAGCCGCCCGAAGCCGCGACGGCGGCGGCCGCGTTCTCGAGGCTCTTGCGGGTGACGATGTCGCGCGGGCGGATGTTCTTGGCGATGAGCTCCATCACCTTCTCGCCTGCGGTCATGCAGAATCTGTCGCGGATCTCGTAGGGCGCCGGCGCGCCGGCCGAATAGGGCAACGCGAGGCCGATCGCCTCGGAGACGGTCGCCATCGTGTTGGCGGTAAACTGCGCGCCGCAGGCGCCGGCGGAGGGACAGGCGACCTGTTCGAGCTCGTCGAGGTCGTCGAGGCTCATGTCGCCGACGGCGTGCTTGCCGACCGCCTCGAACAGGTCCTGCACCGTCACGGGCTTGCCGCGGAAATTGCCGGGCAGGATCGAGCCGCCATAGATGAAGATCGACGGCACGTTGAGGCGCACCATCGCCATCATCATGCCGGGCAGGGACTTGTCGCAGCCGGCAAGGCCGACGAGAGCGTCGTAGGCATGGCCCCGCATGGTCAGCTCGACGGAATCGGCGATGACCTCGCGCGATGGCAGGGAGGCGCGCATGCCGGCATGGCCCATGGCGATGCCGTCGGTGACCGTGATCGTGCAGAATTCGCGCGGAGTGCCGTTGGCGGCCGCGACGCCCTTCTTCACCGCCTGCGCCTGGCGCATCAGCGAGATGTTGCAGGGCGCGGCCTCGTTCCAGCAGGAGGCGACGCCCACCAGCGGCTGGTGGATCTGCTCCTTGGTGAGGCCCATCGCATAGAGGTACGAACGGTGCGGCGCCCGCTCGGGCCCCTCCGTGACATGACGGCTCGGCAGCTTCGACTTGTCTGTTGTACGCACGTCCATCGTCTGTCCCGCGACCCCGGTCTGTGACGCCAGGATCTCGGTCCATCCGGCCGCACGAAGGAGCGTCACCGCTTTGGTCGAGCGATGATCGGCCCCTTCGATCGCGTGGGGAAAGTGGCACGGAACCCTGCGGTAAAGCGTTGGGGGAACTGCCGTTTACCGCGGGGTCTGAGGTGGTCCCGGTTTATGGCGGGATCGCGGCGGATCAGGGCGGCTGACAAGGCAAACTTGGGATGCTTTCGCGGTGTTGCGAGGCCGCCACAGCCACGGTTGCGGCCTGATCAGATCGGGGGAGCGTCGGATCGAAATGACGGTGTCAAGCTTGCGCCGTATCGGCGGTCGCAGCATCGATGAGGGCCGCCTGCCCGGGCTGAGCCGCCAGCGCCGGACCGCTGCCGTCCTTGAGGTTCACTCCCGAGATGCCCCTTACGAAGGCCTCGCGCAGGAGCCAGTCGAGCTTGAACGCGGCAAGATCGTGCGAGAGCCCGGCGGGTCGCACGTTCGAGATGCAGTTGCGATCGGCATCGGTGCGGCCGATGCGCGGGTCGAGGGTGAGATAGATCCCGAGGCTGTCGGGCGAGGACAGGCCAGGCCGCTCGCCGATGAGCATGATGACCGCCCGCGCCTTCAACGCCGCGCCGACGCCGTCGCCCAGGGCGACGCGGGCTTGGGTCGCGACCACGACCGGGGCAAGGCTCCAGCCGGCCTTTTCGATATGGGGCTTGAAGGCGGTGAGGAAACCGGCGGCGCCTTCGTGGACCGCACGGGCCGACAACCCGTCGCCGACCACGATGGCGAGGTCGACAGGTTCGGACGGCACCGCCGCCAGGGCGTCGCGGCTCTCCTCGCCCAGAGTGCGGCCGAGATCCGGCCGGCGCAGATAGGTGGCCCGGTCGGGCGCCGCGGAGGCGAGGACCGAGGTGTCGAAGCCGAGTGCCGCTATGCCCTTCGCCACCTCCTCCGCATCCATCGGCGTATGGACTGCGTCGCGGGCCTGGGCATGGGCGAGGCCGAAGGCCAACACCTCGCGGGTCGGCAGGCCGGCACCGGCGCGCCCGAGGCCGATGCGGGCGGGTGTCAGGCGCGCGAGGCGCGCCCAGGGATCCTCGCCGGTCATGCGGCCAGGCCCGGTGCCGCGGCGATGAGGCGGGCGCTCGGGCCTTCCGGCAGGAGCGTGCCCTCGGCATCGGTGAGCCCGATCTGTTCGAGCCAGGCCTCGAATTCCGGGGCGCGCTTCAGGCCCAGCACTTCGCGGATGTAGAGCGAGTCGTGGAACGAGGTGGATTGGTAGTTCAGCATCACGTCGTCGGCGCCGGGAATGCCCATGACGAAGGTGCAGCCTGCCGCCCCGAGCAGCGTCAGGAGCGTATCCATGTCGTTCTGGTCGGCTTCGGCATGGTTGGTGTAGCAAACGTCGCAGCCGAGCGGCAGGCCCATGAGCTTGCCGCAGAAGTGGTCCTCCAGGCCTGCCCGGATGATCTCCTTGCCGTCGTAGAGGTATTCGGGCCCGATGAAGCCGACGACGGTGTTGACCAGAAGCGGCCGGAACGGCCGGGCCACCGCATAGGCACGAGCCTCAAGCGTCTGCTGGTCGATGCCGTGATGGGCGTTGGCCGAGAGCGCCGAGCCCTGGCCGGTCTCGAAGTACATGCAGTTGTCGCCGACCGTCCCGCGCTTGAGGGCGAGGGCCGCCTCATGCGCCTCCTTGAGGATCGGCAGAGTGACGCCGAAGCTCGCATTGGCGGCTTGCGTGCCGGCGATCGACTGGAACACGAGATCGACCGGCAGGCCGCGATTCATCGCGTCGATCGTCGTCGTCACATGGGTCAGGATGCAGCCCTGCGTCGGGATCGCGAGGCGCTGGATCAGGTCGTCGAAGAGGTGAAGCAAGCCGCTCAAGGTCGAGATGGAATCCGAGGCCGGGTTGAGGCCGATCACGGCGTCGCCGCAGCCATAGGACAGGCCGTCGACGATGGCGGCCGTGATGCCGGCCGCATCGTCGGTCGGGTGGTTCGGCTGCAACCGCACCGAGAGGCGACCGGGCAGCCCGATCGTGTTGCGGAACTTCGTGACGACGCGGCACTTCCGGGCGACGAGGATCAGGTCCTGGTTGCGCATGATCTTCGAGACAGCCGCGGCGATCTCGGGCGTGATGCCGGGGGCGATCCGGGTCAGGGTCTCGGGCGATGCCTTGATCAGGAACTCGCGAAAATCGCCGACCGTGAGATGCGCGATCTCGGCGAAGGCCTCGGCATCGTGCGTGTCGAGGATGAGGCGGGTGACGTCGTCGTCCTCATAGGGAATGAGGGGCTTGGCCAGGATCTCGGATAGGGTGACGTCGGCGAGCGCCCAGCGCGCCGCCATGCCTTCCTCGGCGGTCTCGGCCGCGATGCCGGCCAGCCGATCGCCCGAGCGAACCGGTGTCGCTTTGGCCA
Organism: Methylobacterium sp.; assembly: GCF_019745455.1. Taxonomy (GTDB): domain Bacteria; phylum Pseudomonadota; class Alphaproteobacteria; order Rhizobiales; family Beijerinckiaceae; genus Methylobacterium. Next base: position 62,358 of record NZ_JAIETD010000017.1, on the reverse strand, counting down.
TCAACGTGGCGAGGTCGGCGAAGACGTGGGTCTTGGGGCCGACGACGTGACGGTAGGGCATGCGCTCACGGTCTCCTTGCGTTGGCCTCTCGGCGAGGTGTGCCCTAAGCCGCCCCGGCATTCGGCGCAGGCACCTCGGTCGAGATCGCGTCGACCGTACGCTGAGGCGGGCTGCCCTGGCCATCGGAGCGGACGATCCGGATCTGCTGGTTGACCGGCTGCATGTTGCCGTAGGGCGTCGAGAACGCGATCTCGGCCGCGTCCCGCCCGACGCCGATGCGCACGAGGCCGTCGAGATCGGCCTGACGCGTGGCGTCGAACAGCCACCAGCGCCCGTCGAGATAGGCCTCGAACACGGCGTGGAAATCGCTCGGGACGAGGCCGTGGGCGTAGCAGCTCACGAACCGGGCTGGGATACCGAGCGCCCGGCAGAAGGCGGTGCCGATATGGGCGAAGTCCCGGCAGACCCCGGCACGCTTCAGCAGGCTCTCGTCGGCGGTGGTCTCGCCGTCGCTCGTTCCTGGCTGGTAGGTGATGTGGTCGTGAATCCAGTTGCAGATCGCGCTGACGCGCTGATGCCCCTTCGGCAGCGCGCCGAACTCGGCCTGCGCGAAGGGCGTGAGCCGATCCGACGAGACGAAGCGGCTCGGGAGCAGGAATGGCAGGATGTCGAGGGGGAGCTTCCCGATCGGCGTCTCGTCGATCGTCGCCGGGTCGGCGCGATGGACCGTGAGCTCGACCTCGGCCTCGTATTCCAGCGAGAACGGCCCGGTCGGCACGTTCACGCCGAGATAGCGGTTCAGGAGGTCGGGTGTCGTGTAGACCTCCCGCTTCAGGTCGGGCTTCAGCGTCAGCGTCTCGCTCAAAATCTCGAGACTCCTCAGCCGGGCCACCTCAAGATTGAAGATGAAGGTCGTGTCGGCGAGTACGTTGTAGGAAAGAGAACAGCCCAGCCTATATCGCACCATCCACCCCGTCCCCTTCGATGATCCCGCGCGCCTAGTCCTGCCGAACGAAGCAAGGACCGAGCCTCAGCCGTGCAAAGGCGTCATTGCTCGGCTGAGTTCCGCGGCAGCAGGATGACGGTGAGCGATCGCACGCCTTGAGCGCCGTGGATCAGCACGCCCTCGATGTCCGCCGTGGCCGAAGGGCCCGTATGGAGCACGGCATAGCTGGCCTGGGCAAAATCCGGGCGGCGGTAGGCGGTCTGGATTGTGTCGAGGATGTCGGCCGGATCGAGCAACACCACGAGGTGCTGGGCGAGATAGGCGACCGAGTTCACCTGCAACTGCTCTTGAGTGAACAGCACCGACCCTGTCTCGGCGACACCGAACACGGCCCGCACGACGGCGACATCGACATCGGCGAGGTCCCTAGGCAGGGCCACCCGCGCCAGGTCGCGGTTGCCGGTGATCTCCGGCACGGTCGAGGCGATCACCTTGGCCGTCTCCAACCGCTCGCGGACCGAGGCGAACGGGTCCTCGCCGGGGACGACATCGGCGACCCGCCCGCCCATCCGCTTGAGGCGCTCGCCGAACTCGGCCACGAGGTCGTCGCCGACGAGAGGAGCGAAAAGCGGAATCTCCGGCAGCGGATGGTCGCCTGCCGGGCGATTCTTCCGGATCGTGGCAAGGGTGGTCTCGCGGGCGCTCAACGAAGGGCGTCCTTCTTGCCCATGTCGTTCTTCTTGCCCATCCGGTTCTGCTTGTACCAGGCGTGAAAGCTCTGGCGTGGCACGTCGGGCATCTCGCGGCCCTTCCCCCAGGTGTTGAGCGGGTTGTAGACGGCAAAGCGCGGCAGCGCCCGTAAGGCGGAATCCGCCGCTCCGATCGCGGCGCGGTAGGCCGCCGGGCGGCTCAGGACCTGACCCGCCGCCTTCATCATTCCCTGCTTCAGGAGCGGGATCTGATGCTCCTCGGCGAGCACCTTTCGCCAGGCGAAGATCTGCTCGTGGATGTTGATCTTGACCGGGCAGACATTGGTGCAGGAGCCGTTCATCGTCGAAGAGAACGGCAGGGTCGAGTATTTCCGCTTGTTGAAGGTCGGATCGATGATCAGCCCGATCGGGCCGGAATAGGTCGCTCCGTAGGAGAGGCCCCCGCTGCGCCGGTAGACCGGACAAGTGTTCATGCAGGCGCCGCAGCGGATGCATTTGAGCGAGGTCCAGAACTCCTCCATCCCGAGGCGTTCCGAGCGGCCGTTATCGACCAGCACCATGTGCATCTCGGTCCCCGGCCGGGGCTTCCGGAAATGCGAGGTGTATTGCGTGATCGGCGATCCGAGCGCCGAGCGCGCGAGAAGGCGCAGGAACACGCCGAGATGCTCGATGCGGGGGATCAGCTTCTCGATGCCGATCGAGTGGATCAGGAGCTTCGGTACATTGCCGGAGAGGTCGGCATTGCCCTCGTTGGTGCAGGTCACCACCGTGCCGGTCTCGGCGATGGCGAAGTTGCAGCCGGTCAGCCCCGCATCGGCCTCGAGGATGAGCGGGCGCGTGTGCATGCGCTGGCTCTCTGCGAGATAGCGGGCGTCGTCGTTCTCGGGATCGGTGCCCATGGTCTTGGCGAAGACCGCGGCGACATCGAAGCGGGTCTTGTGGACCGCCGGCACCACGACGTGGCTCGGCTCCTCGTTGTCGAGCTGCTGGATGCGCTCGCCGAGATCGGTCTCGATCACCTCGATTCCCGTCGTCGCCATGTAATGGCGAAAACCGCATTCCTCGGTGAGCATGGACTTCGACTTGATCAGGCTCCTGGCGCCGTGATCCTTGAGGATGCCGTGGACGATGCGGTTATGCGCAGCCCCGTCGGCCGCCCAGTGGACATGGACGCCGTTGGCCTTGGCCTGCGCCTCGAATTGTTCGAGGTACTCGTCGAGGCGCGAGAGGGTATGCGCCTTGATCTGCGAGGCGAGCTCGCGCAGCTCCTCCCATTCGGGGATGCCGAAGGCGGCGGTGTCGCGCTTCTTGCGCAGGTCCCACAGGCGCTCGTCGTGGGCCTTCTGATGCAGCGGAGCGGCGAGGAAGCGCTCGGCAGCCTCTGCCTGATCGATCGGACGGTCGCCGCGGATCTTGGCGCCGCGCGGCTGCGGCTCGCGCGCCCTCGCCGCCTGCGGTTCCGCGCTCAGTGGCTTCGTCGTCGCTTCGGCATGGTCGAGGCGGCGCCCGTCCTGGCTACGTGCACTCTCGTCGGCGGGTTTGGCGATCTCGGGATGGATGAGCCCGTCGCGGTCCGAGGCGCCGTCCTGGACCCGAAGGTCGTCCTGAGCGCTCATGCGGCGGCTCCGTTGAGGATGCGGGCGATGTGGATGAACTTGAGGGGAACGCCGACGCGGTCGGCGCAGCCCTTCTGGTGCATGAGGCAGGAGGAATCGGCCGAGACGACGTAATCGGCACCGGCCTGGGCTTGATCGGCAACCTTGTCGTAGCCCATCTTGGCCGAGACGGCGGGCTCGAACACGCTGAAGGTGCCGCCGAAGCCGCAGCACTCGTCAGGCCGGGCGAGCTTGACCACCTCGACGCCCGGCACCTTGGCAAGGAGATCGAGAGGCTTCGAATAAGCCGGCTTGTTCAGCTCCGACGGTTTGGCGTGATGGATGCCACGCAGCGCGTTGCAGTTCGAATGGTAGGCGACCTTGTGCGGGAACTTCGCCCAGGGGAAGGCCTCGACCTTGAGGATGTCGTGCAGGAACTCGACGAGCTCGAAGGTCCGCTCGCGCACCGCCTTGACCTCCTCGGTCTGCGGGATCGCGGTGAGGTGCTCGCGAACCTGATGGGCGCAGGAGCCCGACGGCGTCACGACATAGTCGAAGCCGGTGAAGTTCCTGACGAACAGGGCTTCGGTGGCGGCCGCTTCGGCGTGGCAGCCGGTATTGGTCATCGGCTGGCCGCAGCAGGTCTGGTCGAAGGGATACTCGACGTCGAGGCCGAAGCGTTCCAGCAATTCGAGCGTGGCGATCCCGACCTCCGGCTCGAAGGCATCGACGTAGCACGGAACGAACAGTCCGATGCGCATGGCGTTTCTCGTTGTCGCATGGTGTTTTGTGGACCCTACACCTGCCAGTGCCGGGTGAGCTATGAGAGTTCGAGCTTCAGCTTGCGGCCAATGACCGTCGCCGCCCGCTCGATGGTGTTGATCGTGACGTTGCCATCGTCAGGGTTCAGGAGCCGATCGAGTTGGGCGCGGCTCGTATCCATCAGACGAGCCATCGACGTCTTCGTCATCTTGCGTTTCGCCATCTCCTCCCTGATCTGCCAAGCGATGACCCGCTTGATGGAGGTATTGTCGGCCTCCTCAAGAATGCCATCCTCGATGAGAAATGATTCAAGGGACGAGCCGCGATGTGGATTGCCCGCTTCATAAGCCATGACACGTCCTTTGTTGAATTATCGTCCGATTTGGAACGAACGCTTGCGTGACAATGCGAGAGACAGCTCGCTGGCGGGCGTCTTCTGCGACTTCTTGATAAAGCCGGCCACGACGATCAACTCGCTGCCGTCCTGAAAGAATAGAACCCGGGCTTCGTTCTTCGATGGCAGGCTCGACCTGACTTCATAGATACCGTTTCCCATAGGACGGCAGAGCGGCATGCCGATGGGAAAGCCGCGTTCGACCGTACGCAAATCGAAGCCGATCACACGGCGCTCTTCCGGTGCGAGTCCTTTCAACCAATCCCGCACCGGCTCGTTGCCGCTGGTGGTGCGAAAGAACCTGACGGAAAACACGCTGACTCCTGAGCATCGATCGATTTGTACCGCATATGGTACGATCGTCAACGGCCGACGACGTAGCGCCCGCCGCGCTGGAAGGTGTCATCGAATGAGGTTCGTCTTCGCCAGATCGAGCACGGAATCGCCCCGTCCGCTCATCACCGCGCGAAGCACGTAGAGGCTGAAGCCCTTCACCTGCTGGCCATCGACTTTCGGCGGGATCGAGAGCTCCTGCCTAGCCACCACGACGTCGAGGAGGGCCGGCCCCTCATGCGCGAGGACGTCGCGTGCGGCGCTCTCCAGTTCGCCCGGGTCCTCGACGCGGATGGCATGGATGCCCGCCGCCCGCGCCATCGCGGCGAAGTCAGGATTGTCGAGGGCGACTCCGGTCTCGAGAAAGCCTGCTGCCTTCATCTCCATCTCGACGAAGCCGAGGGTGCCGTTGTTGAACACCACCACCTTGAGCGGCAGGTTTTTCTGCCGGAGGGTGAGGAGATCGCCCATCAGCATGGTGAAGCCGCCATCGCCGGAGAGCGACACCACCTGTCGCCCCGGCTGGGCCGCTTGCGCGCCGAGCCCCTGTGCCATCGCATTGGCCATCGAGCCATGCACCCAGGATCCGATCAGCCGTCGCCGACCATTCATTGTGAGATAGCGCGCGGCCCAGATCGTCGGGGTGCCGACATCCGCCGTGAAGATCGCGTCTTCCGTTGCCGCTTCGCTCAGGACCTTGGTGAGGTATTGCGGATGGATTGGGGTCTCGCCTGCCTTCCGTCCGAACCAGCCCTTCTCCGGCACCCCGGTGGCGAGATCGTCGAGGCCCTCGCGGGCTTTGGCGTAGTGCTCGAGGCTCGCATCGAGCCAGGCCCGGTCGGATTTGACAGCGAGCTTTGGGAGAAGCGCCCTGATCGTGTCGCCGACATCGCCGACGAGGCCGAGATCGAGGCGGGTACGCCGACCGAGCTGATGCGGCCTGAGATCCACCTGCGCGACCTTGGCCTTCTTCGGGTAGAACTGCTTGTAGGGAAAATCAGTGCCCAGCATCAGCAGGGTCTCGCAGCCCATCATTGCGGCGTAGCCCGACGAGAAGCCGATCAGGCCCGTCATCCCGACATCGTAGGGGTTGTCGTATTCCAGGATGTCCTTGCCGCCGAGCGCATGGACGATGGGGCTTTTCAGCGCCTCGGCCAGGGCCATGAGATCGGCGCGGGCTCCGGCACAGCCGCGACCGCACAGCAGGGTGATCCGCGACGAGCCGTTGAGGAGTTCGGCCAGCGCATTCAGCTCGGCATCGGCGGGCCGCACCAGCGGGCGCGGCGGCAGGAGCCCGGCATTGGGCGAGACGGCGCGGGCGGGTGCGTCCTGCTGGGCGACATCGCCGGGAATGATGACGACGGACACACCACCCTGCCCGATCGCGGCGCGAACGGCGTTCTCAAGCACGAAGGGCAGTTGCGCGGCGTCGGTGACGAGCTCGCAATAATGGCTGCACTGCGCGAACAACGCCTTCGGGTCGGTCTCCTGGAAGTAACCCGAACCGATCTCGGACGAGGGAATATGCGCGGCGATCGCCAGGACCGGCGTGCGGGTGCGGTGGCAATCGAACAACCCGTTGATCAGGTGGACGTGTCCCGGCCCGCAGGAGCCGGCGCAGACCGCGAGCCGACCCGTGACCTGGCTGTCGGCCCCGGCCGCGAAGGCGCCGACTTCCTCGTGGCGGACCGGCACCCAGTCGATGATCCCGCGGGCTCGGATCGACTCGGTGAGCGCGTTGAGGCTGTCGCCGACCACCCCGTAGATTCGCCGGACGCCCATCTGCTGCAGGGTCTCGACGACGAGGTCGGCGACGGTGTCGATGGTCATGGCTCGGCTCCAGCTCTCGGGAGCCGAACCGAACGGAACGGTGTCCCGTTCCGTCAGGCTCCGATCGTGTCGACCCGTGGCGCGATCACCGCGAAGAGATCGCCCAGGGTCGCGAGGCTCGCGGCCTGGAGCGCCGAGGCCGGGACGATCGCGCCGTCGGGTCCGGGCAGGTTGCGGGTTGCGGTGGCCGAGGCCACCACGGTCGGGCTGAAGCCGAGGTTGAAGGCGCCGCGCGCCGTCGAGTTGATGCACATATGCGTCATGAAGCCGGCCAGGATCAGCGACTTGACCCCAGCCTGTTCGAGGCGGGCCTGGAGATCGGTGCCGACGAACGAATTCGGGTAGTTCTTCACGATCACCGGCTCGTCACCCTGAGGTGCCACTTCGTCGCTGATTCGCCCGATCGGCGCGGTGATGTCGTAGGGCGAGCCGGGTCCGGTATCGTGCTGGATGTGAAAGATCGGGATGCCGGCGTCACGGGCACGGTGCAGCAGTTCTTTCGCCTCGCGGAGCGCGGGCTCGACGCCGTCGAGGCGCATCACGCCTTCGCGATAGGTGTTCTGCAGGTCGATCATCACGAGCGCCGATCCGGCGAGGGTCGCGGGAGCCGGGCTGAGGCCCGAGACGTCGCGCAGCGTCTTCGGCAGGGTATCCGTGGCGTTCATGGCTGGCTTCTCCGAGAGTGATAGTTTTCAAGCACCGAGAAGCGGACTCGGCAAGATGCGGTCAAGACAATCCGCTGAGATCTCGGCGAGCATGCCCTACCCTTCAGCCTAGCTTCGCCGGGCCGAACGCGGCTAAGAGTGTCGCTCCGACGCCATCAGCCCACCGGCGAGCGTGCTTGCCGTTCAGGACATCGTATCGGATGCAGCCATCCAAGCCCGACGAGACGGAAGGACGGGACGGCGCAGCCGATGCGCCGTCATCCTCGGCGACCGGCGCACCCGATACCAAGGTCGCTGCCCGCGAGGCCGTGGCTGCCGCCCGAACACTCGGAAAGCAGCTCGGCATCCTTGCCTTCGGCGTCGCCAGGGCGGCGGGCAGAGGCGGTCGCGACGCCGGCGCCCAACTCGCGGCCCTGGCCAGGAAGGCGTCGTCGGCCCGGGCGGCCGCCGGTATGGCAAAGACGGTTCAGGGAGCGCCCGACGTCGATGCAGCCCCGCGCGAAGCCTCTGCGAGGGGTCGGAGGCGGCCTCTCGTCACCGGCGTCCTTGCGGTCTGCGGAGTGGCTGCCATCCTGCTCGGCGGGTTCGTCATCTGGGTTCTCGCCACCCTGCCGCCGCTCGGGGGCATCGTCACCGAGAACGAACGCCGGGCGATCACCGTGGAGGCCGATGACGGCCGGGTCTTCGCCACGCGCGGCGTGTTCCGGGGGCGCAAGCTCGCCGAGGCCGACATGCCGCCGCATCTCGAGCAGGCGATCATCGCCATCGAGGATCGGCGCTTCTACTCGCATTGGGGTGTCGACCCGCGTGGATTGGCTCGCGCAATCTGGCGTAATCTCGCCAGCGGCGGCGTGCGCGAGGGCGCTTCGACGATCACGCAGCAATATGTCCGCCTGACCTCGCTGAGCCAGGAGAAGACCCTTCGGCGCAAGCTACAGGAGGCCTTTCTCGCCCTGAAGGCCGAGAGCCAGATGACGAAGCGGGAGATCCTGCTCGGCTACCTCAACACCGCCTATTTCGGAGCTGGCGCCTTCGGGATCGATGCGGCGGCGCAGCGCTATTTCGGCAAGTCGGCGCCCTCGCTCACCTTGCCGGAATCCGCGATGCTCGCCGGCCTGCTGCGGGCGCCCTCGCAGCTCTCTCCCACCCGCAACTTCGGCGGCGCCAAGGAGCGCGCCGACGTCGTTCTGCAGACCATGGTGGAGACCGGCGCCATCACCACGGCCGAGGCCGACAAGGCCCGTGCGACGACCGTCACCCTGCGCATCCCGCCCGAGACGCCGCCCGGCACCAACTTCTTCCTCGACATGGTCGCGGCCGACGCCAAGCGCCTCGCCGATACGAGCGGCGACGTCACCGCCCGCACCACCCTCAATCTCGACCTTCAGAGCCTCGCCGAAGGCGTCGTCGCACGCCGCATGGATGCCGAGGGCGAGAAGAAGAAGGCGGGCCAGGCGGCGATGGTGGTGCTGTCGAAAGAGGGCGCCATCCTGGCGATGGTCGGAGGCCGCGATTACGAGCAGAGCCAGTTCAACCGCGCCATCCAGGCCAAGCGCCAGGCCGGCTCGCTGTTCAAGCTCTTCGTCTATCTGGCCGGCTACGAGAAGGGCTACACGCCCGAGACCGTTCTCGTCGACCGCCCGATCCAGATCGGCGATTGGGAGCCGCAGAACTCCAACAACCGCTTCCGCGGCGCCGTGCCCCTGCGCAGCGCCTTCGCACAGTCGATCAATATCATCGCCGCCCAGATCGCCGACGAGGTCGGCATCCCGGCGGTCATCGAGACCGCGCGTCGCCTCGGGGTGCAATCGGACTTGCCGAACGTGCCGAGCCTCGCCCTCGGCTCCGCCGAAGTCACGCTGCTCGAGATGACCCGCGCCTATGCCAGCGTGCTCGTCGGCGGGGCGGTGGAGAGTTTCAGCGTCCATACGATCCGAGGCGCGGCGCCCCAGCCCCTCTATCTCCGGCCCGATCCGAAGCCCGCAGCCGCTCTCGCCGGCGAGAGCAGGACGATGATGCTCGATTCGCTGCAAGCGGTGGTGGATGGCGGTACCGGAAAGGCGGCGCGGGTCGCCACCATTCCCGTCGGTGGCAAAACCGGAACGACCCAGGACTATCGCGACGCCTGGTTCGTCGGGATGACGCCGGATCTCGTCGTCGGGGTCTGGGTCGGGAACGACGACAACAGCTCGATGAACAAGGTCAGCGGCGGAGACATTCCGGCGGCGATCTTTCGCGATTTCATCGCCCGTGCCTCAGTGCAGATGGCCAAGGCGCGCAAGCGGCCATCCGCCGCGAAGGCGGAGCCGGCACCGGCGGCTCCGGTCGCAGCCGCGCCCGCCACGGATCTGCGCGGCGTGCCCGAAGTCATAGATACCGGCACCCTCGCCTTCCGCGGCCGGGTCGTCCGTCTCGCGGGCGTCGAGGGCGAACGGGGAGCACTGGCACGCCAGCTCGCCCGCTACCTTCGCCGCCGTGAGGTCGTCTGCGCCGCTCCCGCCGACGCAGCGGCCGGCGAGCCCGAGGGCCTGCGCTGCCGGATCGATGGCGACGATCTCGCGTCGCTCATCCTGGCTGCCGGCGGCGCCCGCGCGGCGGAGAACGCTCCTTCCGACCTCCTCGCCGCCGAGGAGCAGGCCCGCTCGGAAAGGGCGGGTCTCTGGAGCCGTATGCGCTGAACAGCGAAGCCCTCGACCGTGTCCTCAACGACGCTAACGGCAAAGCAACGTATCAAACCGTCAACGCACCTTTACACTTTTCGATCGCGTGCCATATTCGATCCCGACCCGGTCGGGGTCGGCGGCGAGGAGACGGGCAAGATGGCATTCTTCCTAGGGATCGGCGGGCCTTGGATCGTTCTCATGATCCTCGATCTCCTGTCCACGAAGCGTGGCCTTGATGCTCTCCCCGCGGAACAGCGCCGGCCCTTGCAGGAGCGCCTCGAATACTTGCTCCAGCGCCGCGAGCGCGTTCCCTCACCGCTCCGCGCCAGGATTCGCCAGACCCCTGCGCCGAACTAAGCGGTCTCGGTGTTATCAGCCGGATCAAGGCCGCCAAAGGACTGAGCGTCCGACGCTCGCGAATATCTCTTGCGACAGGCTGCTTTTCTGAACACTGGGTCAGCTCCGGAGGTTTCCGTGGCGCCGGGCGTCGACTCGGCGCAAGCCGGATGGTCGGATGTCGTCGAACCCTGCAGCCGTTGCTCGTCGCCGGAGCGCTGCGCTCCCTCGTGACAGCGCGCCAGACAGCACCCTCGCCCTGCTTCGCGAGGGCTACGCGTTCATTTCGAACCGTTGCCGACGCCATGGTTCGGACCTGTTCGCTACGCGGCTGATGCTGAGCCGGGCGATCTGCATGTCCGGCTCCGAAGCGGCGAGCCACTTCTACGACGACCACCGCTTTACCCGTCGTCACGCGCTCCCGCCCACCTCCTTCGCGCTGATCCAGGACCACGGCAGCGTGATGGTGATGGACGGCGACGCTCATCGGCGGCGCAAGACGATGTTCCTTTCCCTCGTCGGCGCCGAGGCACTGCAACGCCTCGCCGATGTCGTCGTGAAGCACTGGCGCGAGGCGGCATCGCGCTGGTCGCGGATGGACGAGGTCGGTCTACTCGACGAGGCGCACTTCGTTCTGACCGCTGCCATCTGCGAATGGGTCGGCCTCCCTTTGACGCCATCGGAGGCGTGCGATCGGGCAACCGAGTTCGCCGCGATGGTCGACGGTACCGGTGCGATCGGTCCGCGCAACTGGCGTGGCCATCTCTACCGCGCTCGCACCGAGCGCTGGGCGCGCCGGATGATCGAGGAGATGCGGTCCGGCCGCCGTGAGGTGCCGGACGGCGCCGCCCGCACGATCGCCGGGCATCGCGACGCCGAGGGCAAGCTGCTCGACGTGAAGACGGCTGCCGTCGAGCTCATCAACGTGCTTCGCCCGACGGTGGCGAATGCCCGCTACGTCGTGTTCGCGGCCATGGCCCTTCGCGACCAACCGCAGTATCGCGAGGATCTGAGGAGCGGGGACGAGGCGCGACAGCGTTTCACATGGGAAGTCCGCCGCTTCTACCCCTTCATCCCCTTCATCGGAGGGCGAGTGCGCGCACCCTTCGAGTGGCGCGGCCACGCTTTCGAGGAGGGAGATTGGGTGCTGATGGACCTCTACGGCACCAACCACGACCCTCGGCTGTGGCATGAGCCGGAGCGGTTCGATCCGTGCCGGTTCGAGCGCGACCGGATCGACGCCTTCAACCTGATTTCGCATGGCGGCGGGTCGGCCGCGAGCGGCCATCGCTGCCCCGGCGAGGGGATCACCCAGTTCGTGGTGGAGACGCTCGCCGGCGAGCTCGCCACGATGTCCTACACGGTCCCGGATCAGGACCTGACCCTCGACCTCGCCTACATCCCTGCGCGCCCGCGTAGCGGCTTCGTCATGCGCGGCGTGCTGCCAAGGCAATGACTTCCACGAGGAGGTGACCATGGACCGCGAAAAGGACGACGCGACCGAGAAGCCGGACTCGACGGGGCCGAACTCACGACCCCGCGACGATTCGATCGGCCAGACCGAGTCCGGCATTCCCGACGACAGCGGCAGGCCCGTCGACATCGACGAGACGGAGGCGAAGCGGATCGAGGAGAGGATTCGCCAGCTCTGACAGGTCCCTCGCAGCGGAACTTGTCGGGAACAGGCGCTTCCAGGCGAGGTTGGCTACCGACAGAGAAGGAGACGTCATGACGACCAAGCCACCTCCTGTTCCCCCCGCAAACCGCTCCGACAAGGGCCCGGGCAGCGCGCCGGACGTCCCGGTCTCCACGGGTCCGAAGGGCTCGTCCCAGACCAAGGATCCGGACAAGATCGGCCAGGCCGGCAATTCGAAGGTGAACACGACCAACCAAGGCTATCAGCAGGATCGGTGATGAGCACATCGACGAAGACACCGGCCGCCGACCGGCACCACGGCGGTCCAGGCAGCAGCCATCAGGATGCCTCCAAGCCGAACCCGCCTGACCATAAGGGGCCGACCCCCGGGTCGCCGACGAGTGATTCGAAATCGCATGTTTCCGGCGGCGGCGGCGAGCGTGACAGCCATCACACTCACGACCCGGCCGGAAAAGCGAGCCATCGCTCGCATTGATGAGATGCTTCGGGTCGCGTTGTTCCTGAAGGGTCCGCCGGCCTCTGCCGGCGGACAGCCCGTATGCCGTCGCCGGCAAGGACCGCGCTGGAACGGGTCTGCGGGCATGATCGACCTGGGGCCGACGGGCCGCCGCATCATCTCATGGAGTCATCTCATGCCGGCATCGGATCGAAGGAGATGCATACTGAACAACCCATTTCGATCAATCCATTGCGCGGCCGACTCCCATCCGGCTTGGACCGCAAGGCTTCGAAACGCCTCCACCGAGTATTTGTGCGACACGTCCGTTCTGAAGCCCTCGCCGGCCGTGAAGGCGATGACCTGATCGCCAAGCTGAGCCTTCGTCGCGCGATGGGCAACGAGGTGAGCCTCGACCCGGAACGGATCATCAAGCACGCGGGCTTGATGACGGAAGGCCTCCCGATCGAAAACGGCGCCGAGTTCGCGGCTCATGCGTGTCAGCAGGTTGAGGTGGAAGGCGCCCATAAGGCCGCCGCAACCGCCATAAGCCTGTAACAGCCGGGCTTCGTCCCGGTTGGGATCCGCGCCGATCATGAGCCAGCTCGGTCCGAGGGCATCGCGGATGCGCTTCAGGAACGCCTCGGCCTCCGCCGGAGCGAAATTCCCGATCGTCGTTCCCGGAAAGAAGCCGAGGACAGGTCCGTCGCCGGGTGCCTCCGGGAGGCGGAACGGCCGCGAGTAATCGGCACAGACAGCCGTCATCGCGATGTGAGGGTAATCAGGCGCGAGCCGTGCCACCGAGGCATGGAGGTAATCCCGCGAGATGTCGACCGCGATGTAGCGCGCCGGCCGCGCCAGGCTGTCGAGCAGGGCGCGGATCTTACGGCTTGCGCCGCTGCCGAACTCGACGATCGTCGCGCCCGGTCCGACAAGACCCGCGATATCCCGAAGCGCCCCGGGCATGAGCGCCCGTTCGTGCGCCGTCGGATAGTAGTCGGGGTCGTCGCAGATGCGATCGAACAGGATCGAGCCTGTCTCGTCCCACAGGAACTTACCGGGGACCCGTCTGGGGTGGTCCGCGAGTCCGGCGATTGCTTCGCTGAGGAACTCCCGCCGCTCGGATTCCTGCCGGTCCGCGTCGTTCGCGACGATGTCCGTCATCGTGCGTTTCCGCGCGTTGCCGTCAGCACCACCAGGGCGATCCGGTCGGCCTCCGCATAGGCGGGGTCGTCGAGTTCCTCGCCGTACTCGTCAGGGTCGAACTCCAGGTAGGTCACATCCAGCCCTGCCCTCTCGCAGGCGGCCGTCGCGGCCGCCCTGAACGGATCCTCGCCGTCCACGATCACCGAACCCGTGAAGAGCACGAGGCTCCCGCCCGGCACGAGGCGCTCGGTCGCCGCCTCCACCACGGCGAGGGACAACCCCTCGCCGAACCTGCCACCGCCATGCCGATAGGTGCGCCCGCTTCGGTCGACCATGAAGGGCGGGTTGGAGACGATGAGATCGAAAGAACCGTCGACGGCAGCGAGCAGGTCGCTCTTGCGAGGCTTCACCTCGATGCCGGCCGAGCACGCATTGATCGCCGCTGTCCTGAGCGCCGCATCGTTGATGTCGACGAGGACGACCTCAGCATCCGGTGAACGTTTGGCGATCGCGATGCCGGCGGCACCCGAACCGCAGCCGATGTCGACCGCCCTGCGCACCGGCGAGGCACGGCCATCGAGATGCGCGACGACGGCCGTGACGAACCGGAAGGTGTCCGGACCGAAGAAGACGGCATCGACTGCGCTCGGCGGAAATGCCGAATGGACGAACAACTCGCCGTCGAGGCTCGACACGCGGATCGCCGAACGCCAGCGCTCCCCGTCTCGCACGAGTACCCCTGCGCGGCGCATGGTCTCGACGATCTCTGCCGGCAGCAGCGCTTCGTCGAATGGCCGGCTCCAGCCGAACACGTCCCTGAGGTTACGCGCCTGCTCCGCACAGGGGCGGCGATTCACTCGTTCATGGGTGGACGGAGTCACCGTCGTGAAGGTGTAACCCAGCCGCTTGAGAGCCTCGATCAACGCGACCAGGGCGCCCGCATCCTCGCCTTGAACCATTACCGGGCTCCCCTCGCATTCCGGTGCCAGACACACGGTCGAGTTCTGATGTCAGCCCTCCGATGCGAGGCGGGGTGATGCGAGAAGATCTGCGAAGGTCGGAACATGAGCACCTGTTCGGTCATCGATGGGCGATGTCTTTCCGGAATCGCCTGTGACTGAAGAGAGATCGTGGAGCGATGGCCATCCGTTGAGGACACGCGGCACGCTGCTTGCGGTGATCGGCAAACCTGGCTTTTGCAGGCGTTGTTCCTGACCATCGGCGCGAACGGCAATGCCCGCCGGTCGCGACATGGGTCCGGGGATGAAGCGACCTCCCGTGCGATTGCCGATGCGGAGCGTCTTGCCTGTTACGCCGGCCGTGCGGACACCAGGCGAAAGAACACGCCAAGTCCGCCCGCGAAGACCGCGAGGCCCAGCCAGGTCGTGAACGCTGCTCCTTCTCCGGCGAGTGCCAGCGACGAGGAGCGGCCGAGGGTCAGGTCGGCGGCCGCGAGGAGCACGCCGACGAAGCTCTCACCGACGAGGAAGCCCGATGCGAGCAGGACGCCGCGGCGGCGAGCGCCGTCCACGATCTCGTCTTCGGAACCGTCGGGGCGCACCGAACGCTTGAGACTTCTCTGGGCGAGCCAGCCGAGCACGCCCCCGATGGCGATCGTCACCTCGACCGCGAGCGGCAGATACATGCCGATGCCGACCGTCAATGCGGGAAATGTCAGGCCGCGCCGACGCAGCTTGGTCTCGACGACCACCAGCACGGTGCCGAGGCCCGCGCCGATCAGGACCATCGCCCAGGGCAACCTCCCCTGCACGATGCCGTCCGCGATCTGCGTCATCAGCGCGGCCTGAGGCGCCGGCATGGCGTTTGCCGCGTCCATCCCCTCGCGCGGCAACGCTCCGACGAAGCCATAGGCATGGTAGAGAAGCGCCAGAAGCGGCGCGATGACCGCCGAGCCGACGGTGACGCCGATGACGAGCGCGACCTGCTGGCACCACGGAGTGGCGCCGACGAGCTGCCCGGTCTTGAGATCCTGCAGGTTGTCGTTGGCGATCGACGAGGTGGTGACGATGACGGCTGCGATGAGCAGCGCCATGCCGGTGACGAAGCGATGGCCTTCCGGACCGGCCGCGGAGCCGATCACCAGCGGCAGCAGCAGGGCCGTCGCCATGGTGGTGAGGACGCCGATCCCCGAAATCGGGCTCGACGAGGAGCCGAGGAGGCCGGCGAGGTAGCCGCAAGCCGCCGCCATCAGGAATCCGAACAGCACCACGAACGAGGTGCTGGCGATCACGAGAACCGGCATGAGGTTGCCGAGGTTCGCCCCCGCTGCGAAGACCGCGAACAGACCGGCAACGATCGGACAGAGCGCCAAGGCCGCCCCGCCGACCCAGGTGATCGGCAGGTCGCGCTCCTCCCGCGGATGGTCGGCGCCGAGGCTCCCTCCTCCGGTGGAGGCCAGTGCTGCCCGAATGCTGACAAGGATGGGGCGGGCGAGCGAACCGACCGTCCAGAGTCCCCCGACCGCGATGATCCCCGCTCCGATCAGTCGAACCTGTTCCGACCAGACCGCCTCGGCCGCCGCTTCGGCGCTCGCGGCTGGATCGGACGAGAGCGCAGTGAGGATCGGCACCGCGATCCCCCAAGCGATCACCACGCCGGTGAGGAGCGCGAGGCAGGCGCCGATTCCGACGAGGTAGCCGACGCCGACGAGAGCCAGCGAGAAGCCCGTACCGAGCCGGAACACTGCCCCGCCAAGGCTGACCGCTCCGTGCATGCCGTCGGCCAACAGCTTCAGGCCGACGGTCCCCAAGCCGATCGTCCCGGCGGCGCCCGCGGCGCCAAGGAGGTCGCGAAGCCCCTTCTCCCCACCCTCCTCATGGCCCGTGCGCAGGACCTCGGCGGCGGCGACGCCTTCCGGATAGGGAAGATCCGAGCCGGCGATCAATGCGCGTCGCAGTGGAATCGAGAAGGCGACGCCGAGCAGGCCGCCGAGGAGGCAGACGAGGCTCGTCTGCCAGAATGGAAACCCGTGCCAATGTCCGATCAGGACGAGCCCGGGCAGGACCAGGATGACGTTGCACAGCGTGCCGGCCGCGGAAGCCTGAGTCTGCACGATGTTGTTCTCGAGGATGCCGGCGCCGCCCATGAGGCGAAGCGCTCCCATCGAGATGAGAGCCGCGGGGATCGACGATGAGAACGTCATCCCTGTCTTCAGGCCCATATAGACGTTGGCGGCCATGAACACGACCGTGATGGCAGCGCCGATGACGAGCCCCCGCAGCGTCAGCTCGACCGTGCGTTGGATCGGTGTTTGGGCGTCCATCGGGGGCGATCCGGCTTAAGCTGGTCCTTGCCGCCAACCCGTCACGTTGGAAATCGGTCCCGCTGCGGCGTTGCGCACGCCTTCTTCAGGTCGGATCGAGTACCGTCGGAACCCGGTCCCTCAGCGGAGGATGGTCCGAACCCAGCCAGATCACGCCCTCGATGGGTTCGACTTGCCGTGGCGGATCAGAGCCGGAGCAGCACTTTGCCCACTGCCTCGCGGCGCTGGAGGATGCCCAATGCCGCGACGAAATCCTCGATCCGATGGATGCTGTCGACCTTCGCGGTCAGGCGGCCCTGCCCGACCCAGTCGAGGAGCTGCGCCTGGTTGCCGCGATGCGCCTCGGGCTCGCGCTCGACGAAGACGCCCCAATGGACGCCGAGAATGTCGATGCCCTTCACGAGGGCGAGGTTGAGCGGGATGCGCGGGATCTCGCCCGCAGCGAAGCCGATGACCAGATGGCGGCCCTTCCAGGCCAGTGACCGCAACGCAGGCTCGGCGTAGTCGCCGCCGAGTGGGTCGTAAACAACGTCGACTCCGTCGGGGGCAAGGCGACGCAGTTCCTCGCGAAAATTGTCCTTGGCGTAGTCGATCAGCGCATGGGCGCCGTGGGCCTCGGCCACCGCCAGCTTCTCGGGCGCCGAGGCGCAGGCGATGACCCGCGCGCCCATGAGCGCGCCGAGCTCGACCGCCGCCAATCCGACGCCGCCGGACGCGCCGAGGACGGCGAGCGTCTCGCCCGGCTGCAGCCGCGCCCGGTCTCGCAGGGCGTGAAGCGTGGTGCCGTACGTGATGGTGAGGCCGGCAGCCTGCTCGTCGCCGACACCCTCGGCACGAGAACGAGGCTCTTCGCAGGCAGCACGATGCGCTCGGCGCAGGTGCCGTACTTGGCATGGACGATCACCCGATCGCCCACCGAGACGCCCTCGGCGCCTTCTCCCAGTGACTCGACGATCCCGCAGGCTTCTCCGCCCGGCGAGAATGGCAGCTCCGGCTTTACCTGGTAGCGCCCGGCGATGATCAGCGTGTCGAAGAAGTTGAGAGCGGCCAGCGTCACACGCACCAATGCCTCGCCCGGTCCCGGCACGGGATCGGGAAGCGTCTCGATGGCGAGATCTTCCGGGCCGCCGAGGCGGGAGCAGACGAGCGCCTTCATCCTGTCGTTCTCCTGGAGGCCCGTCAGGCCCTGCGCGCAGCGCTGAGCATGTAGTTGACGCCTTTGTCGCGCGACGGGCTCCAGCGGTCGCTTAAGGGATTGTAGACAACACCGGTGACGTCGGTGACCGCAAGTCCGCCGGCCTCGATATCTGCGGTGAGTTCCTCGGGCGTGACGAACTTGTCCCAGTCATGCGTGCCTTTCGGCAGCCAGCCGAGGACGTATTCTGCACCGACGATGGCGAGTGCGTAGGAGCGCAGGGTTCGGTTGATGGTGGCCGCGAAGAAGAGGCCGCCCGGCTTCACGGCGCGGCAGGCGGTGGCGAGAAAGGCGCTGCGGTCGGAGACGTGTTCGACGACCTCCATGGCAAGCACGATGTCGAAGCGCTCGCCGCCGGCGACGACTGCCTCGATCGTCTCCTCGCGGTAATCCACCGGCACGCCCTCGGCTTCCGCATGGGCGCGGGCCACTGCGACGTTGGTCGGGGCCGGGTCGAGCCCGACAACGCGTGCGCCGAGGCGCGCCAGAGGCTCCGAGAGCACTCCGCCCCCGCAGCCGACGTCGACCAGGGTCAGACCTTCCAGGGGGAAGGGTTTGAGGGGGTCGCGATCGAAATGGCGGCAGGCGGCGTCCCGGATGTAGCCGAGGCGGACCGGGTTGAAACGGTGCAGGACCCGCATGGGGCCGGTCTCGTCCCACCAGGTCGCCGCGATGGCCTCGAACCGGGCGACCTCGCCGCGGTCGATCGAAGACGGGATTGGTCCGCTCATGATGCCTGCCGGGTCCGTGCTCGCCGCGGCGCGGCGCTGGTCTGAAGGCGTCGGATTGTTGACACCTTCGGATGGCCCTTGTACCCGCCGGACGCCCGCCCGGTGAAGCCCTGTGGACCGACCCTTCGGCCGTTATGGCCGCGGCAGCCTGGCGCGCGGTTCAGCCAGAACAGATCGCACGAGAGAGCAGACACGGACGCGACATGCCCCGTTTGGTGATGAAATTCGGCGGCACCTCCGTCGCGAACCTCGACCGGATCCGCAACGTCGCTCAACACGTCGCCCGCGAGGTTCGGGCCGGTTACGATGTCGCGGTGGTGGTCTCGGCCATGTCGGGCAAGACCAACGAGCTCGTCGGCTGGGTCAAGGATGCCAACACGCTGTACGACGAGGCCGAGTACGACGCCGTCGTCGCTTCGGGCGAGCAGGTGACCTCGGGCCTCCTCGCCATCGCGCTGCAGAAGGACGGCTTCAAGGCCCGGTCCTGGCAGGGCTGGCAGATTCCGATCCTGACCTCCGAGGCGCATGGTTCGGCACGTATCGAGGAGATCGACGGTGTTCGCCTCATGGCGGGCTTCGCGCGGGGTGAGATCGCCGTCATCGCCGGCTTCCAGGGGATGCATTCCGATACCGGCCGGATCACCACCCTCGGCCGCGGCGGCTCCGATACCAGCGCGGTGGCGATCGCCGCCGCCATCGGCGCCGAGCGCTGCGACATCTACACCGACGTCGACGGCGTCTACACCACGGATCCGCGCGTCGTGCCGAAGGCGAAGCGCATGGAGCGCGTCACCTTCGAGGAGATGCTGGAGATGGCCTCCCTCGGGGCCAAGGTGCTCCAGGTCCGCTCGGTCGAGCTCGCCATGGTCCACGGCGTGCCGACCACCGTCCGCTCCAGCTTCGATCCGCCCGACAATGCCCGCCCAGGCACCCTCATCTGCGACGAGGACGAAATCGTGGAACAGCAGATCATCACCGGCATCGCCTTCTCGAAGGACGAGGCGCAGATCACCCTGCGCAACCTGAAGGACAGTCCCGGCATCGCCGCCGCGATCTTCGGGCCGCTGGCCGACGCCAACATCAACGTCGACATGATCATCCAGACCGTTTCGGGCGACCAGGCGACGACCGACATGACCTTCACGGTACCGGCCGCCGATTACGACCGAGCCCGCACGATCCTCGACGCTCAGAGCGGCACCATCGCTTTCGGCCAGATCGAGGGCGCCACCGACGTGGTGAAGGTCTCGGCGATCGGGGTCGGCATGCGCAGCCACGCGGGCGTCGCCGCCAAGGCGTTCCGGGCTCTCGCCCAGAAGGGGATCAACATCCGCGCCATCACGACGTCGGAGATCAAGTTCTCCGTGTTGATCGATGCCGCCTATACGGAGCTTGCCGTTCGCACGCTGCACTCGCTATACGGCCTCGACGAGGCCTGACATCCGCGTCGAGCGTTGCGCAGGAATTGCATCGCGCACAGCGCAGGATCTGCGTAAGGCGCCGAAGCTGGATTGACGACACCATGCCCGCTGCGCCCGGAGGCCCGCGCCTGCTGCTGCGCCGCCTCCGCGAAGCGATGGCGGAGCCGGTCAGCCCACAGGCACGCCTCGACCGCATCGTCACACTGATCGCCGCGAACGTCATCGCGGAGGTATGCTCGGTCTACGTCCTCAGCGACGACAGCACGCTTGAGTTGTTCGCCACCGAAGGTCTTAACCGAAGCGCCGTCCACATGACCCGGATGCGGGCGGACGAGGGTCTCGTCGGGCTCATCGCCAAGACGGCCGAGCCGCTCTCGCTGTCCGACGCCCAGTCCCACCCGGCCTTTTCGTATCGCCCGGAGACCGGGGAGGAGGCCTATCACGCCTTCCTCGGCGTGCCGCTCCTGCGTGCTGGCAACACGCTGGGCGTCCTCGTGGTGCAGAACCGCACCTACCGGGTCTATTCGGAGGAGGAGATCGAGGCGCTTCAGACCACCGCCATGGTGCTTTCGGAGATGATCGCCTCGGGCGAGCTTCAGTCTCTCGCGCCCGGCGCCGGCTCGTCGGTCCGGCGCCCCGTGAGCCAGCGCGGCGTCGCGCTCGCCGACGGCATCGGCCTTGGCCATGTGGTGCTGCACGAACCCCGCATCGTCGTGAAGACCCTCATCGCCGAGAATGTCGAGCGCGAGGTCGAGCGATTGGAGGAGGCGATCGGCGAGGTCCGCTCGGCCATCGACGACCTCGTCGAGCGGGGTGACGGAATCGGCACCGCCGAATCGCGCGAGGTGCTCGAGACCGTGCGCATGTTCGCGCACGACAAGGGCTGGTTGCGCCGGATGCGCGAGGCGGTCCATTCCGGCCTCACCGCCGAGGCCGCCGTCGAGCGGGTCCAGTCGGACAACCGCGCCCGGATGATGCGCCAGAGCGATCCTTATCTCCGCGATCGGCTGCACGACCTCGACGATCTCGCCAACCGCCTGCTCAGGACCCTCATCGGCAACGAGGCTTCCGGGGCCCTGCGCGTTTTGCCCGAAAACGCGATCCTGGTGGCCCGCTCGATGGGTCCGGCCGCCCTCCTCGAATACGACCGCACCGCCTTGCGTGGCGTGGTTCTGGAGGAAGGTGGCCCGACGAGCCACATCGCCATCGTCGCCCGCGCCCTCGGCATCCCGGCCGTCGGTGAGATCGCCAACGCGACCGCGCTCTGCGATTCCGGCGACGCCATCATCGTCGACGGGGTCTCGGGTGAGATCCAGGTCCGGCCCGGCCCCGAGATCGAGGCGGCCTATGCCGAGATGGTGCGCCTGCGCGCTCGCCGGCAGGAGCAGTACCGGGCGCTCCGCGACGTTCCGGCGGTGACCAAGGATGGCGTCGCCATCGGCCTGCAGCTCAATGCCGGCCTGCTCATCGACCTCTCGCACCTGCAGGAGACAGGCGCGGACGGCATCGGCCTGTTCCGTACCGAGCTGCAGTTCATGGTCGCCCAGCGCATGCCATCGGCCGCCGAGCAGCAGGCCCTTTACGAGGCCGTCTTCGCCGCCACCGGCGATCTGCCGGTGACGATCCGGACCCTCGATATCGGCGGCGACAAGATCCTTCCCTACATGCCCGCCCTCGAGGAGGAGAATCCGGCTCTCGGCTGGCGCGCGATCCGCATCGGACTCGATCGGCCGGCCCTTCTGCGGGTGCAACTGCGCGCGCTCCTGAAGGCAGCCGGGGGGCGGGCTCTGAAGATCATGTTCCCCATGGTGGCGACGGTGGACGAGTTCATCCGCGCAAAGGCCATCGTCGAACGCGAAAAGGCGCACCTTCGCCGACACGGCCATAAGCTGCCGAGCGATTGCCGCCTCGGCGTCATGGTCGAGGTGCCCTCGCTGCTGTTCCAGATCGACGAGATCGCGAAGGTCGCCGACTTCCTCTCGGTGGGGTCGAACGACCTCATCCAGTTCCTCTTCGCCGTCGACCGCGAGAATCGCCGCGTCGCCGATCGCTTCGATACCTTGAGCGTTCCGGCCTTGCGTGCCCTGCGGCTCATCGCCGAGCGTGCGGATGCCGCCGGCTGTCCGGCGACAGTCTGCGGCGAGGTTGGAGGCAGGCCTCTGGAGGCAATGGCGCTGATCGGTCTCGGCTTCCGGCACCTGTCGATGTCGCCTGCTGCGATCGGGCCCGTGAAGGCCATGGTGCTCGCGACCGACGCGGCCGCGGTCACGGCGGTGATCGATACCGAGATGGCGAACGCGCCCGATGGCGCTACGCTGCGGCCGGCGCTGGCCGCCTTCGCCAAGGCGCACGGCGTGCCTATCTAGCGGGCCGAAGGCCCGGCGAATTGGCTTGAGGGCCGAGACCAGTTTCCACAGAGCAAGAGTACCAAGCGGGCGATGACCCCTATTCCCCCCGAACGCCTCGACGCGATCCTGACCCGCCACGACATCGTCACGGCGACGCTCAGCGCCGGCTCGGCCGATTCCGAGACCTTCGTCCAGCTCTCGCGCGAGTTGTCGGAACTGGAGGGCGTTGTCTCGGCGATCCACGCCTATCGTGCCGCGGCCGAGAACCTCGCCGGGATCGAGGCCATGATCGACGAGCCCGGCAGCGATGCCGAGATGCGGGCGCTCGCCGCCGCCGAGAAGCCGGAGGCGGAAGAGGCGGTCGAGCAGGCTCATCGCGCGCTCCAGCTCATGCTGCTGCCGAAGGACGCCGCCGACGAAAAGAGTGCGATTCTCGAGATCCGCGCCGGAACCGGCGGCGACGAGGCTGCGCTCTTTGCGGGAGACCTCTTCCGCATGTACGCGAAGTACGCGGAGGCCAAGGGCTGGAAGGTCGAGGTGATCTCGGAGAGCGAAGGCACCGTCGGCGGCTATCGCGAGGTGATCGCAGAGGTGAAGGGCCGCGGCGTCTTCGCCAAGCTCAAGTTCGAGAGCGGTGCCCACAGGGTCCAGCGCGTGCCCGATACCGAGACGCAGGGCCGCATCCACACCTCGGCGGCCACGGTTGCGGTCCTGCCGGAGGCCGAGGAGGTCGACATCGTCGTCAACGATGCCGACCTGAAGATCGACACCATGCGCTCGCAGGGAGCCGGCGGCCAGCACGTCAACAAGACCGAATCGGCGATCCGGATCACTCACTTGCCGAGCGGAATCGTGATCTTCGTCCAGGAGGAGCGCTCGCAGCACAAGAATCGCGCCCGGGCGATGTCGCTGCTGAGGGCCAAGCTCTACGATGCCGAGCGTACCGCCAAGGATTCGGCGCGCGCCGCCGACCGCAAGTCCCAGGTCGGGTCGGGCGACCGCTCCGAGCGCATCCGCACCTACAATTTCCCTCAGGCCCGCGTCACCGATCACCGCATCAACCTGACCCTCTACAAGCTCGAGGAGGTGCTGGCCGGAGAGGCCCTCGACGAATTCGTTGACGCCCTGATGAGCGAGCACCAGGCCGAGCTCCTGGCCGCCGACGGAATGGCGTGACGGATTTCGGCCCGGATCTGACGCGAAAGGCGGCCCTGGCCTTGGCCGGCCGGCGTCTCGCCGAGGCTCCCGTCGATGCCGGGCCGGGCGATGCGCGGTTCCTGCTGCTTCATGCCCTCGGCTTGAGCCAGACTCAGCTTCTCCTCGACGGCGGTCGCCCCATCGGAGATGCGGGAGCGTCGCGCCTCTCGGGCATGATCGAGCGGCGCCTCGCTGGTGAACCCGTGGCGCGGATCATCGGTGTCTGGGAGTTTTGGGGCCTGCCCTTCGCGCTGTCGCCCGACACGCTGGTGCCCCGGCCCGATACCGAAACATTGGTCGAGGCCGCCCTGGCGCGCTGTCCGGAACGAACGCGGCCGCTGCGCATCCTCGATCTCGGCACCGGATCGGGCTGCATCCTAATCGCGCTGCTCACCGAGTGTCCCGCCGCCTTCGGCGTCGGGATCGATCGATCGCATCGGGCTCTCGTCACGGCGAGCGCCAATGCCTGCGCCAATGCTGTCGCGGAGCGGTGCGCCTTCGCCGCCGCCTCCTGGTGCGATGCCCTCGCCGGCTCCTTCGATCTCGTGGTGGCGAATCCCCCCTACATCGCGACCGGCGTGATCGCTGGCCTCTCGATCGAAGTCCGCTGTCACGACCCGTTGCTGGCGCTCGATGGCGGCGAGGACGGACTCGACGCCTATCGCGGGATCCTGACGGCGATGACGCGCCAGGGCATCCTGGCGCCGGGTGGCTCGCTTCATCTCGAGATCGGCTACGATCAGGCAGGTGCGGTATCCGAGCTCGCAGGAGCCTGTGGCTTTCAGGAGATCACCGTCCGTGTGGACCTTGCCGGCAATGACCGGGTCGTCAGCTTGGCGATGGCTCGAATGCAGAGTGGTCGGGTCCCGGAAGTTGACTGATGGAGAAAGGGCTTGTTGCGGAGGCCGTGAACCGCTAACGTGAGTTTGCAGGTCGTAAGCGGACTGTTAAGTCGGCTTGAAGTAAGAACGGATGTGGCACTGTCCGCGACGTTTTTAGACGATCTCCCCACGATCAGGCAGACGCGCATCAGGGATGCTGCCGGGGCCTGATCCCTTCGAACCTGATATGCGATGGGTTCCTGCAAAGGCTCCTGAGCACGAGCGCAATCCCCGGTTGACGGACGGACCGCAAGCACGGCGACAGATCGATCGCGCATAGCTCTCACGTGATCCGGCGACGGCGACGTGTCCCGATGGGGCGGCTGCCTCGGAGCCTGCACTACCTTCAGACGCTTCTATACGAACGAGGGTCAATCGAGACCGATGAGACCAAACCAGAACAGACGGATGCGCGGCCGCAACCGCCCCAAGGGTCCCAATCCCCTCACCCGGTCCTACGAATCCAACGGACCCGACGTCAAGATCCGGGGAACCGCCCAGCATATCGCCGACAAGTACGCCCAGCTTGCCCGCGATGCCCAGGCGAGCGGCGATCCGGTCGCAGCTGAGAATTACTTCCAGCACGGCGAGCACTATTTCCGCATCATCTCGGGAGCTCAGGAGCAGAACCGGCAGCAGGCCGGCGGCTATGCCCGCGGTGCGTTCGACGACGACGGCGACGAGGGTGACGACGACGGCCAGGGCGCCAGCCCGCAGGGCTACGCCGCCAATGGCTACGCCGACGAGTACGCGGAGCAGCCACAGCCTTTTGACGGACGGCAGGATAGCCGCCAGGACGCGCGCCAAGAGACCCGGCAGGAGATGCGCCCTGACATTTCCCCCGACAACCGCCAGAACCGCAACGATCGGCAGAACCGCAACGACCGGTTCCAGAACCGTAACGACCGGCCGCAGCGCTTCGACAACCCGCGCTTCGATAACAATGCCCGCGACGGCCAACGCCAGGATTATGGCCGCCAGGACCAGCCGCGTGGGGATTACGGCCGCCAGGATCGACCGCGCAACGACCAGCCCCGCGACGGCAACCGCCAGGACTTCGTCCGGCAAGACCGCCAACGGAACGACCAGGGCCGCCAGGATCAGAACCGTCAGGATTTTCCTCGCCAAGATCAGCCGCGCCAAGATCAGCCGCGCCAAGATTACGGCCAGCAGGAGCAGCCGCGAGCCGACTTCAACCGGAACGGTCCGGCGAGAGGCGATTTCCAGCGCGGCGATTCGGGGCCGCGGCAGGATGGTGGGCGAAACGAAGAGAGCCTGCAGGAGGCTCGCAACGATGTCCGGCCGGAGCCGGTGCGTCCGGAGTCCGCGCGGTCCGAAGCGCCCACGCGCAGCCGCCGCCGTCGCGAGGAGCCGGCGAGCCGTCTTCCACTGGAGGAGCCCGCGGGGCTTCCCGCTTTCCTGATGACGCCGCCCCGTCCGGTCCCAGCCCCCGAGCCGGTCGCTGCCCCCCCGTCGGTCTCCGATCGTTCGGACGACGATGTTCCTGTCGCCCCGGCAAAGCCGCGACGTCGGCGTCGACCCCGCTTCGAAGGGGTCGAGGCTGGTGAGGGCGGTCCTCAGGGCGACGGCAGTTCGGACAGCGAATAGAATTTCGGCAACGGCCGTCCCATTCGGGGCGGCCGTTTCATGTCAGCGGGATGGCCGCCAGTCGCTGAAGCCATGAACGCGATGGACGAGGCGGGAGCCGCGGGCCGCCTCGCCGAACGGGGCGAGGACCCAGTCCCATTCCTGATCCGGCGACCCTGCGTCGACGCCGTGCAGGAGATCGCTGCGATCGAGAACCTGGCCGCTACGGTCCTCCTCCCGTTGCACCGTGTCGGTGACGAGGCAGATCCGACATCCGATCTGCGCAAGGGCGTCGAGATGAGCGCTGACGATCCGCGAGCCAAGATCGGGCATGATGTCCTCTCCCTCGCAGAAGTGATCGAGCGGCAGGATCGGTAGTTGCGAGAGCACGTTGGCCGACACCACCAAGTCGACGTCGCCACCGAGGCAGACCGCCGGCAGGGTTAGCCCGGGCTCGGTCCTGCGACCGAGCATCCAATCGGCGCAGCCGCTGAGATCGAACGTCAAGAGGCCGACATGGGGGTGGCGCCGGGCAGCCAGGCGCGCCGGCCAGGGATGGACCATGTCGACGAGGACAACGGAATTGAAGCTATCGGCGAGACGGTCGAGGGGGATGTCGTCGAGAAGCCCGGAACCCAGCACCACGGCGGTCCGGCCCCTCCCGATTTCTGCGACGGCGCCGGCGATAAGGGCGCGCGAGCGATCGAGGTGCGGCTTCCACGCTTTCCTGCATCGGCGAGAGCGCGATTGTAGCCAGATGCTGTCGCGCACGAAGCCGAGGCGGCGAGCATCCCACGGAGCGGGCGTCGTCAGATAGCTGAGCCAGTCCAGCAGCATGATGTCTTCCCGGTCGCCACATCCTCATCAGCCGAAGGCGTAGCCGGTATCGTCACCATTTTACGGGTTGAGCCGAGACACACCGATATCCTCCGAATGGCGTCGGCCTACGCGATGTCGGCCGGCCACAACTCCGGCACGGTCTCGTCGCGTCCGGCACTTTCCACACCGCAGCGCCGAGGATGGAACAAGATTCCTAAGAAACTCCTTGGTCGGGAACAAAACCGGCCTTACCGCCTTTCTGCGCCGGGGCGGCGGATCGCTCCGATACCGGGAGCTACCGTGTCTACCTTCATTCGCATTCTGCTCGCCATCTTTCTGCCGCCGGTCGCCGTGCTGATCACAACGGGGATCGGGGTCCAGTTCTTCCTCAACATCGTCTTGACGATCCTCGGCATCGTGCCGGGAATGGTTCACGCCATCTGGATCATCATGCGAAAGGATTGAAGCACCCTTCAGGGCGCCGATGGGTCCTTGAGGCCCAGCGCCCGCAGGGTGCCGGGATCGAGGCTGGTGCCGCCATCCGTGGCGACGATCGCCATGCCGCCGGTACCCGTCAGCGCCCAGATCGCCCACCCGAAGCCGCGCGCTTCGGCCTCGCTCCGGACATCGCGGATCCAGGCCTCGTACGAAAGCGTGTCTCCTGCACGATGATTGTCGTAGGAGCGCGTGGCGCCGAACTCGCCGAGGAAGATCCTGTCCGACGCGACGCCGTTGCGTCTCGCCCAGTCGCCGACCTCGTCGAAGGCCTTGGCGATCGATGCGCGGTCGAGGCCGCTGGCGAGATAGGCCGAGACCTTGGCCGCCGCCTCCTTCTCCACCTGCCTGCGCGTCATTGGATCCAGGGCAGCGTCGGCTCCAACATTTCCCCTCACTGTATCCTGCGCCAGCGCGGCCGGCAGGCTGCCCACCGGGTAGGGGAGCCCCGACAGGTATTGCCGGTAACGCCCCGCGAGGCCTTCCTCCGGAACGCCCTGATGGGTGAAATCGTGCGGCTCGTAATGGTGGAACGAATACAGCACGGCGCTGCCCCTGAAGGGCGTCGGGTCGAGGTCGAACAGGCCCTGCCGGTCACCGCCATGGCTGCCGGTGAGAACGAGAAGAAGGTCGGGCGCCTCTGCGCGCGCGGCCGCGTGCAGGGTCTCCATCATCCCCTGCCAGCGTCGTCGGCTGACGGGGTCGTAGCCATAGGGCGGCTCGTTCATCAGTTCGAAGGCGAGACGGCCTCCCTTCATGCCCGACAGAATGCGTGACGTGCGGCGGACGAGGCCGACATAGGAGCGGAAGAGCGCCGAATCCGCCGAGGCGATGACTCGCTGCGGATCGTATTCGGGCACCTGGGTATTGCCGTGGAGGTCGACCACCACGCCGAGCCCGAACTCCTGCAGGCGGCGCACCGTCGCGAGGAGGAGAGTATCGAGGGCGTCGCGATCCTTTCCCGAAAGCTGCAAGAATGGGCCTGGATCGATGGTGAGGCGCACGAAGTCGAACCCCGCCAGCGCCACCGCACGGAGCAGCGTATCGGGCACCTCGTAATCGGAGCCGTCGAAGGGGCGCGGCTTATACCGGTCGGGTCGCCCGGGTTCGAGCGCACCCCAGTTCAACAGAGAGTGGACACCGACCCCTCTTCGAAACGGCGCGGGACCCGCTTCGGCGAGCGATCCGCCGAAGGCCACGAGCGCCCCGAGGATGAGGAGAACGCGGATCATCGCCGGACCTGCCCGCGCTTGGAGTCGGGCCTGAAGGCGACGATCAGCGTGAGTAGCGTGAAGACCGACGAGCCCTTCGAGGACAGCCCGTTGCTGCTCAGGATCACGATGAAGAACACGAGCGTGCCGAGCAGCACGGCGGGTTTCGCGCCAGTCAGGAGCACCCGCAGCAGCCAAGCGAAGAGGCTCACGAAGAACAACGTGCCGATCACGCCGAACTGGCTGACGAAGATGACGATCGAGCTCTCGATGAATTCGAGCTGGAGTCGGTCGCGAGCGATCTTGCGCACCCAGGCGATGTCGGTCCCGAACAGGATGTCCTGCCAGCTCAGGTAGTCGAAGACCCGATAGATATCGACGCGGGCGCGGGCGTTCGAATCGGCGATTCCTCCTTGAAAGCGATCGAGGGCGCCTGCCGCGTAGAGCGCGCCGATGATGAACGGCACCACGAGGATGGCTCCGGTCAGCGCGATGATCCGCCATTCCAGCCGCTTGCGCGCCGAAAGGCCGGACCCGGTCGCCGCGATGGCGATGATCAGGGCGCTGGTGAGCCCGACCATCAGAGCGAGCCTGGCGCCCGACGCGCCGAGGGCGACGAGGAGGATGGCGCCGACGGCCAGTTTCGTACGCCTCGACCAGTCCGTTGCGGCGCAGAAGCAGAGGGCCACCGCCGTCCATAATCCGAGGTCGAGGGGATGCCCAGCGAAGCCGATCGGCCGGAAGCTGTACTCGGTCTCGGTGAAAGGCTGGAACCGGATTTTGAGGCCGAACTCTACGAGGGCGACGATTGCGCTGATTACCAGCCAGCCGACGACCACCTGCCCGACCACGTTGCGCCAGGCCGGCGGGAACAGGAATAGGAGGACGCAGAAGCATGCGCCGGCATAGGTGTCGATCAGGAAGCCGGCATTGCCGCCGCGGCCCGCAAGCGTCGCGGCGAGGATGAGGACGATCAGCCCACCGACGAAGGCCAGTATCGCCCGCACCACCCGCACCTCCCAGGCATCGAGAGCGAGGCGGAAGCAAATCAGGCCGAGAAACCCCACGAGCACGAAACCGTAGAGGGCCGGATGCAGCTTCTCGGCGATCGAGCCCTGGTCGGCAGTGTAGTTGATTGCGAGGTCGAGAAGCAGCGGCGTGAGGCCGATCCGCATGAGGACGAGGCCCGCGAACAGCAGGAACATCGCCGAAAGAAGCGGCGAGGCCCGGCTTGCCGCGGGCACCGTCACTGCGGAAGGGGAATCCATGATGGCCGAAGGCATGGAGGAAGATCTCGTGCGTCTCGCTCGGTCCGCACTGAACGCTATCGCCGAGCAAACGGGAACCGGGGTGTGGAAGAGTTTTGGAAGCGGTGCTTAACCGAACCCAAGGTTCTATCGACTCGGGGGGAACGCGGAGGGCGCGCGGGCGCTTAAGCTGCGCCGGTCGAACCGGGGGAATCAGGACGCTTGGACGAGATGCTGCCATGACCGACCCGCTGAGGGTCCTGTGCGTGACGCCGTCAGGGCCCGAGGGGCGCGGCGGGATCGACCGCCTCTACCACTACTTGCGCGAAGCAGCCCCGGACGGCCTCGCGGGAATCGACTTGCGCTATGCCGCTGCCCGCGGTGAGGCAGGAGCGCTGTGGCCGCTCGCCTTTCCGCTGCGCCTGTTGCGCGTTGCGAGGGTGCTTCAAAGCTTCCGGCCGCAGGTCGTCCATATCAACTTCGCCAATCGGGGCAGCGCCTGGCGTAAATACGCCGTGCTCAGACTGGCGCGTGCCTTTGGCGCCCGTATCGTCGTCCATCTCCACGACAGCCTTCCGGTCGATGCCCTAAAGAGCCAGGCCCTCGCCGGGCGCCTCTTCCTGGCGATTTGCCGCGGCGCCGACAGGGTCGTCGCACTCGGCGAAGCGTCGGCCCGCGCGCTCGTCATGCACGGCGTCGCGACCGAGAAGGTGCGGGTCGTGCTCAACGGCATCCCGGATTTCGCCGCCGACATCGCGCTGCCGAAGCCGGTGGGGGACGATGTCGTCATCCTGCTCGCCGGCCGCGTCGGCACGCATAAGGGCGTCGGAATCCTCATCGACGCTCTGTCACTTCTCCATCGACGTGGCCTTGGCGGCTGGCGCTGCGTCATCGCCGGCGACGGCGAGGTCGAGGATTATGCCGAGCGCGCGGTTCTGCTCGGCCTGTCGGAGCACGTCTATTTCACCGGCTGGATCGAGGCCGACGGTGTGCATAGCCTCATGCGGCAGGCAGACATCGTCGTTCTGCCTTCTGTCGCCGAGGCTCTCCCTCTGAGCCTCGCCGAGGGTGCCTGTGCCGGTGCCGCGCTCGTTGCGACCCCGGTCGGCAACGTACCGGAGATCCTTCGAAACGGCGTCAACGGCCGGCTCGTCACCCGCGATCCGATCGCCTTGGCTGAAGCGCTGACGGTCCTGATCGAGGATCGGGGGCTTCTCGGACGGATGCAGCTCGCCTCGCGGATGCATTACCGCGAACGGCTGACACTCGATGCCTTCGCGTCGAATCTCGCCGCGATCTATGCGGAATTTACGGCGCTCCCCGGCACGGAGTCTGCCACCGGACGTGGGCCTGGCCCTTCCGCGCCAGCTCTTCCCGGCTCTTCGGCCTGAAACGGGACACCTGAACCTATGTGCGGCATCGTTGGCTGGATGGCCTCTGCGGGATCGTCCCCCGGCGAGACAGTGCTCCGGCGCCTTGCCGAGATCCTGCATCACCGCGGACCGGATGGCGGCGGCACCTGGACGACCCTGACGGCCGACGGCGGCTTCGAGGTCGCGTTCGCCCATCGCCGCCTCTCGATCATCGACGCGGCTGGCGGCCATCAGCCGATGGCGAGCGCCGACGGCGCGATCACGCTGACCTTCAACGGCGAAATCTACAATTACGTCGAGTTGCGCGAGGAGCTGCGCCGCCTCGGCCACGACTTCCGGACCGGTTCCGACACCGAGGTCCTGATCGAGGCCTACCGTGCCTGGGGCGAGAAATGCGTCTCGCGGCTGCGCGGCATGTTCGCTTTCGCGCTGTTCGATGCGGCGAACCAATCCGTGCTCATGGCCCGCGACCCCTTCGGCAAGAAGCCGCTCTTCCTGAGCCAGACCCGTGGCCGCATCGCCTTCGCCTCTGAGATCTCGGCGCTGACCGCCCTCCCCGGTTTCGACGTCGGTCTCGATTGGGGGGCGCTCGACGCCTTCCTCGTCGACCGCTACGTGCCCGGACCTGCAACGTTCTTCCGCGGCATCCGCAAACTGCCCCCGGGCTGCCTCGCCACCTGGCATGGTGGTGCTCTCACGATGCGGCGCTACTTCACCCCGCCCTTCGCCACTACAGAGCCGGATGTCACCGATTTCGGCGAGGCGGTACGCCTGTTCGAGGTGGGTTTCGACGAGGCCGTACGCCTCAGGATGCGCAGCGACGCGCCGTTCGGTGCGTTCCTCTCTGGCGGTCTCGATTCCTCGGCCGTCGTCGCGGCCATGGCCCGGCACGCGACGACGCGGCTGCGCACTTTCGCAGTTGGTTTTCCCGAGGCTGCTTATTCCGAGCTCGACCACGCCAGAACGGTCGCGGAGCTGTTCGGCACGGACCACACCGAGTGCGTGATCACGCCACAGGATTTCCTCGACGCCTGGCCGGACGCACTCGCCCACCGCGGCGCCCCGGTCTCGGAGACCGCCGATATCCCGATCCTGCTGCTGGCCCGGCGGGCTCGGGAAAGCGTCAAGATGGTCCTCACCGGCGAAGGCTCGGACGAGTTGCTCGCCGGCTATCCGAAGCACAGGGCCGAACATTTCCTCGGCCTCTATCACCGCCTCGTGCCAGGCGGAGTTCATGAACGACTGATCAAGCCGGCCGTCGGCGCCCTGCCCTATCGCATGCGCCGGCTGAAGATCCTGGCCAACGCCCTCTCCGAGCGCGACCCGCAGGCGCGGATGCGGCGCTGGTTTGGCGGCGTATCTCAGGCCGAGCGCGCCGTTCTGATCGGACGGCCGGCGCTTGAAGCCGTCGACGACTTCCCGTTCTCGTCGACCCGCGGGTCGGCCCTCAGGAAGACGCTGTTTTTCGACCAGACCTCGTGGCTGCCCGACAACCTGCTGGAGCGCGGCGACCGCATGATGATGGCGGCTTCCGTGGAGGGACGCATGCCGTTCATGGATGTCGAACTCGCCCGCCTCGTGGCACGCTTTCCAGACCGTTTCCTCGTCGGGCACCCGAAAGGCAAGGCTGTGCTGCGCGCCGCCACAGCCAAGGTTCTGCCGACCTCGATCCTGAACCGGAAGAAGGTCGGGTTCCGGGTGCCGATCAACGAGTGGTTCCGCGGGCCCTTCCGAGAGCGGCTCGGCGACCTCCTCGCATCCGGCGAATCCGAGACGCGGCGCCTCCTGAGTGCCCACGAGCTCGACCGCCTCGTCGGCGAGCATGTCGAGGGGCGTAGCAATCACGAGAAGGTTCTGTGGTCGCTGTGCAACCTCGAGCTCTTCCTGCGCCGCTTCAAACCGGATCTCGGGGCGGGCGTCTCGGAGGCGGCGTGACGGCCTCTCGCCCGCGCAGCATCGCCGTCTACGTTCCGAGTCTCCAGGCGGGTGGCGCCGAGCGCACGGCAGCCGTGCTCGCATCCGGGTTCCGGGCCGCCGGCATCCCGACCGCCCTTCTGGTCGATCACGACGCCGAGGCCCAGGACGGCTTTCTCGATCAAGGAGTCGAACGGGTCCTGCCGCTAGGCGGTCACGGCCGAAGCATCATGCGCCTTGCCCGCTGGCTGGTGCAGGAGCAGCCCGAGGCTGCCGTTGCGATCGATGCCACGGCGAGCCTCAAGCTCGTCCTCGCACGGGTGCTGTCCCGCGCGCAGACCCGCATCTACCTGTCCTATCACGGCTATGGCGACATCGTGCGAGGCCGCATCGGACGGCTCGCCTACTGGCTCGCTCCGCTGCTCACGCGCCTGTCGAATGGGACCGTCTGCGTCTCCGAAGGTCTCGCGCGGCATCTCGTCGAGGATTGGGGCGCGAAAGCCGGTACGGTGACCGTGATACCGAACCCGATCCCGGTGCAGCATGCCCGCCCTCCCGCCGACGCTGCAGCCCTCGCCGCGCGCCCGGCGACGATCATCGCGGTCGGGCGGATGGTTCCGGAGAAGCGCCACGCGGATCTCATCGCGGCCCTCCGCCTGCTGCCGCCTGAGACCCGCCTCGTCATGCTCGGCGATGGTCCGGCGCGCGACACCCTCGTTGCCATGGCCGCCGACCTCCAAGAGCGCGTCAGCCTGCCCGGACACCGCGAGCCATGGGCGGCCTACGAGGCGGCGCGGGTCTTCGCCCTTACCTCGACCAGCGAATCCTTCGGAAATGTCGTGGTCGAGGCCCTGGCCTCTGGCCTGCCTGTCGTCTCAACCGATTGCGGCGGCCCGCGCGAGATCCTCGAAGACGGGCGCTTCGGAAGCCTCTACCCTGTGGGCGACGTCCAGGCGCTCGCCAATGCACTCGAAGAAGCCCTGATCACCCCTGGCGATCCGGCCCCACGCGTCGCGCGGGCGTCCGTGTACGCTACGAGCCATGTGGTCGATGCCTATCTCGACCTCTTCGAGAGGCGCCGCTGATCAGCGGCGCAGCAGCGTGTTGGCGAAGCGGCGCAGGGCGGGCCGACGGCGCACGAAGTTGCGGGCGCGACTCTCGACGCTCGTCGTCACGCCGCGCCAGCCGAGCGGTTGGACGAGATCGACAAGCGGCGTCGGCTCGACGCCGAATCGGCGCTTGTAGTCATAGTCGCCGATGCTGAAGTCGAAGGCGCGATACCCTCGCTCGTGGAGATAGGCCATCGAGCGATCGATGATGAGCTTGCCGGGCGAAGCATTCGACCATTCGCCCTCGGCATTGCTGATCCGGACCATGATGTAGTCCTGCGCATCCCGCAGTCCGAGGAGCGCCGCCACGACCTCATCCCCTGCCATGAGCGCAGTCAGGGTCACGGTCTGGTCGTCTTCCGGCGCGTCGACGAGGTTGCGGTAGAAATTTGCCGCGGACGGCGCATCGAGCACGTAGGACTTGCCCGTCGCCTGCATCCGCAAGGGCTGCTGCTCCTCGATGGCGGCGAGGACGCGGCGGCGCTCCGCAGGGTCGCTCACGGGCTTGAATGTGGCCTCCGGGTGCCGGGTGAAGACCCGCCAGGATCGCTCGAGCTCCTTGCGCACGGTCTTGCGCAGGGTCCGATGATAGCTCTCCCAATCGTCGCCGGTATGCACCACGTTTCCGCTCAAGGCGCAGGGCAGAGCGTCGAGCAGTGCGAACGGATTTGGCTGCCCGCCGATGGTGGCGGGCATCTTCCGGAGTTCAATGACGTCGGCGGACGGCAGTGCCCGGCGCAGGGCTTGCCACAGCGACGCTGCACCGGTCCGATCCTGCGGGGCGGCCGGACCCAGGATCGGGGCATTGTAGTCGATGAGACCGAGGTCGGCGAAACCGATCGTCCGCACCTGTCCAGACGTCGTGCGGACCAGGGCGAGGCTCGCTGCCGCAGCCCCGGTCGCGGCGTCGCGGATCGTGACGATCAGCGGCTCGATGCCCGGCTGGGCGGCCATGGCCTCGAACCACGCCTCCATCACGACGAGGCGCTGGAACGGGGTCGCCCGTCCATCCGCTAGGGCGGCCGCCCAGCCGATCCGGGCCGCCGCCCAATCGGTGGCGATCGCGACCTCGAACCCGCGGCTCCTGCGCGCCGGCACCGATATCGGAGCCGTCGCCATGGCATTGACCAAGGGGATCACTCAGGCCGCCTTGAGATCGACGATCTCACCGAGCTGCTCGCGGTCCAGCCGGAAGCTGATGGGCCGAAGGGCCTTCCGCTCGCGCTTCAGGCCGGCGCTGTCGCGCAACAGGCGCTGGGCGACGCGCTTGCCCCAGAAGCTTAGGCCCTCCGTCGACCGGCTCTTGGCCGTGCGGCCAAAGCGATGGCGCATGATGGCGTTGGCAAGGGTGACCACCTGGGCCCGTTTGAACTCCTCGGTCCAGTACTCCATCGTCATCGAGACGTTGAGGCAG
This sequence comes from Methylobacterium sp., assembly GCF_019745455.1. Taxonomy (GTDB): domain Bacteria; phylum Pseudomonadota; class Alphaproteobacteria; order Rhizobiales; family Beijerinckiaceae; genus Methylobacterium. The sequence continues at coordinate 26,659 of NZ_JAIETD010000017.1, read as the reverse complement.
TTGAGATTCTCGATCCGGTGCGGCGCGTTCAGCGGCCAGTTCAGCATCTCGCCGGCCTTGAATTCGAAGACCTGCGCATGCTCGTCGTACCACTCCTGGTAGGGCATGTTCACCTCGACACCGAGGAGAGCGATGTCCTCGAGGTGTTCGGGGGCGAGGAACGGCTTGACCGCCGGGTAGATGTAGACCCGCTTGGCGCCGTGGATCTGCCAGAGCGACTGGCCCGGCAGGTCGGCGTGGTAATAGACCTGGGCGTTCGGCGACGAGATCAGGATGCCGATGCTTTCATCCTGCGACTCGAAACCGGGCACCCGCTCCCCGAGCTCGCCGAAGATCGCGTTGACGAGATCGCGGTAGCGGCTGTCGACATGGGCGACGCGGCGCAGGTTCAGCCACATCCGCCCCTTGGCAATGGCCTGGATCACCTCTGCGCCGGAGAGGTTGCCGATCTCGCCCTCGCGCCAGAGCTTGCGCTGACCGGGCGCGCCCATCTGCACGAGGCTGTAATGCTCGCGCGGATAGCGGTCGATGAGGTCTGCGAGACCCTCCATGCTGAACATCGGTGAGCGGTTCAGGCTGTGCCCGACGCGCACCGGCTGGTTCCCCCAGAGATGGCTGTGCTGTTCGGTCCAGTTTGTGAAGACGGGTTCGGTGTGCATCGGGTCGGTCTCCTGGTGGCCGTGCCGCAACGGCACAGGCTGATCACGGGATGGCGCGGAGTTTCCTGACTCCTCGTCGTTCAGAATGCAGCGGTCGCCGGATCACGGCTGGTCGCGCTCGGTTCAGGCTCGATGCTCCTTCGCCAGACCTTCGCCTACCTGCCGGCTCAGCTCGTCGGCCCGCTGGCCCAGTTCGTCGCCGTGCTGGCATGGACGCATTGGCTCGCTCCCGCCGATTACGGGCTGATCTCGCTGATCCTGGCGGTGCAGGAACTCGCCTTCCTCGTCGGCATGTCGTGGTGGACGCACTACACCGTCCGCTACTTGCCGGCGCTCGCCGACCCCGAGCCGTATCGCAGGGCCGAGGGAGCCGTCATGGCGCTGTGCGGCCTGTGCCAGATCCCCGTCATGGGGTTGGCGCTCGGGCTCACCGGGCATCTGGACGAGCCGGCCCTCGTCGCCGCGACTCTCGCCTTCGCGGTGAGCCGCAGCCTCAACAGCCATCTCGGCGAGCGGGCCCGATCCCTTGGCGACGTCGTGACCTACACCATCGTCCAGCTTACCGGCCCGATCCTGGGTTTCGGCCTCGGCCTCGCGCTCATGGCGGTCGCGCCCGGCACCACCGCGGTGGTCGCGGGCTTCGCCGTCGTCCAGGTCGCGATCCTGCCGCTCCTCGCCGGACGCCTGAGGCTCCTCAACCGGATCCTGCTGCCTGTCGATGGCGCGATCCTGCGCGCCGCCTTCGGCTATGGCGGACCGCTCCTCATCGCCGGGGGCCTCGGCTGGCTGTCGGTGAACGGAATTCGCCTCGTGGTCGAGCATGGCGAGGGGCTCGTCGCGCTCGGCCTTCTCTCGGTCGGCTGGAATCTGGGCCAGCGCCTGATCGCCGTCGTCGCCACCCTCGTCACCGCGGCGGCCTTCCCCCTCGCCGTGCGTCAGGCCGCGCAAGGGGGAACCCAGGCTGGCATCGACCAGATCGGCCGCACCGCGATCCTGCTGTTCGGCCTGCTGGTGCCCTCGGCCATCGGTATCGCGGCCATCACCGACCCGCTGATCCGCGCCGTGGTCGGTGCCGAGTTCCAGGACGCGACGCGGTTGATCCTGCCGCTCGCCGCGGCTGCGGCTACGATCCGAAACCTGCGCATGCATCTTGCCGACCAGGTCTTCCTGATCGCCGAACACCCGCGCTCGCTCCTGGCCCTCAACGCTGCCGAGGCCGTGCTGACGATGCTGCTCTGCGTAATCGGCCTCCTCGCGGGAGGACTGCCGGGCGCCTGCCTCGGAGTGCTTGCCGGCACCACGTTCTGTGCGGTGGCGGGGTTCGCCATCGCCTCGCTGCGTTACGGCTTGAGGCTGCCGCTGCGCGATATCGCGGCGCTCACCGCGGCCTCCGTCGCAATGGGACTCCTCGTCCGGCTCGACGTCTATCCGGCCGAGAATTGGGGCCTGGCGGTTCAGGTGGCGGCCGGTGCCGCGATCTACCTTCTCTTGGCAGGCCTGGTCATGAGGCCGATGATCGCCACGATCCTCGCATCGCGCAGCAAAGCGTGACGCGATCATGGCCGGCTGCCCCCTGCCGGCCGCACGATGCCCAGCCGCGCCCTCATTCGCATGCCGACCTCTCGCAGGATCAGGCCCGCGAAGACGGCGTTGGTCTTCACGTACCGTCCAGCCAGGCGCCGCGGCTCCTGCGCGAGGCGGTAGAACCATTCGAGGCCGGCGCGCTGGACGAGACGCGGGGCGCGGCGGACCTCGCCGGCGATGACGTCGAGGGTTCCGCCGATCCCCATCACGAACGGGATGCCCAGCCGCTCGCGATTGCGCAGCATGAAGCGCTCCTTGCGCGGCGTCGGCATCGCCACGAACAAGCCGTCCGCGCCGCTCTCGGCGATCATCCGGCAAAGGCCTTCCTCGTCCTCCGCGCCGAAATAGCCGTGATGATGGCCGGCGAGCTCAAGTCCCGGATAGCGTCGCTGGAGATTGAGGGTGGCGGCCTCCAGTACCTCGGAGGTCGCGCCTAGGAGATAGGGCCGGAAGCCTTCGCGCGCGCTCACCGCCATCAAACCCTCGAACAGGTCGATGCCGGCGACCCGTGCGGGCGTGTGGCGGGTGAACATCCCGATTGCCCAGGCAATTCCCATCCCATCGATGCCGACGATGTCGGCTGAGCGGATGTCGCGGTCGAGGTCCGGGTCGCGGCGGGCGTTGACCAGCTTGGCGACGTTGAGCGCCACATGCTGACAGGGTAGCCGGTCGCGCATCGCCTGCGTTGCGACCTCGATGGTCTCGTCAGACGTGAGGATGTCGACCGGCAGTCCGAGCAGATGCGTGCGCATCATGGTGTCCCCTTGGTGTCTTCTTGCCGCCGCGTCAGGCGAAGTCAGTCGCAGCGAGGAGACCGACCGAATCGATCACGACCTTTTGTGCGAGAACGCCGCGGTTGAGCCCCTTGAAGCGGTTATGCGCGACGAGGATCACGACGACGTCGGCCTCGGCCACCGCCTCGTCCAGAGAGGCGACGGCAACGTCCGGATGTCCGGCGAGCGCCTCCGGTAGACCTTCCACATGCGGCTCGACCACGAGGAGGCGGCCGACCCGTCGCTCGGCGAGGTCGCGGGCGATCTTGAGCGCCGGGCTGTCGCGCAGGTCGTCGACGTTCGGCTTGTATGATAGCCCGAGCAGGGCCACCGTGGGCTCTCGAAATCTCGCGGCCACCTTCGCGACCCTCTCCGCCAGGAAGGCCGGCTTGGCGTCGTTGACCTCGCGGGCCGCGCGGATCAGCGGCGTGTGGTCGGGCAACGCGTCGTGGATGAACCAGGGATCGACGGGGATGCAATGTCCTCCGACGCCGGGACCGGGGCTCAGCACGTTCACGCGCGGATGCAGGTTGGCCAGCTCGATCACCGACCAGACGTCGAGACCGAAGGCATCGCAGACCACGGACAACTCGTTCGCGAAGGCGATGTTGACGTCGCGGAATGCGTTCTCGACGAGCTTGGACAACTCGGCGGCCGGTGCCGTCGTGATGCGTTGCGGGCCCCGCGCGAAGACCGAGTAGAGGTCACGGGCTGCCACCGCGCTGCGCCGGTCGAGGCCGCCGAAGGTGCGGGCGTTGTCGACGAGTTCGCGCAAGGTATGGCCGGGCAGGATCCGCTCCGGGCAATAGGCCATGAGGATGTCGGCGCTCTCAGGTGCTTGGTCGGGGAAGCTCAAGTCTGGCCTCGCCTCGCGCAGAAGCCGGGCCGCCCATGCCGTGGTCCCGACCGGGCAGGTCGACTCGATGATGATGAGATCGCCGCGCTTGAGCACCGGCGCGATCGACGTGAGGGCCGCCTCTACGAACGACAGGTCGGGACTGTGGTCGTCCCGGATCGGAGTCGGCACGGCGATGAGGAAGGCTTCGGCGGGCTCGGGCGTCGCGACCGCCCTCAACGTGCCGCCGGTGACGACGGCTCGCAGAACGATATCGAGGTCAGGCTCGATGAAATGAGCTCGTCCGGCATTGATCCGCCCGACCGTCTCTTCGCGGACGTCGACGCCGATCACCTTGAGCCCGCGTGAGGCGAAGGTCGCGGCCGTCGGCAACCCGACATAGCCGAGCCCGACGACGGAGATGGTCTCGAAGGTCGTCATTGGAAATGCCCCTTCCGGACGTTGCCGTTGGATGAGATCGAGAGCGGGGTGGGGAAGGCGGGAAGAGGAGGTGCGGCGAACGGCTCGGCCGTGACGCCCTGAATCTGGTCGAGAAGGTCGGCGACGATCCGCTCGCTGGCGTGACCGTCGCCGAACGGGCTCGCGCCATTGGCCATCGCCGCGTACAGGGCTGGATCATCGAGGAGCGCCGAAACGCCCGCGACGATGTCGGCCGAGTCCGTTCCCACCAGGCGCGCCACACCGGCTTCGATCGCCTCGGGCCGCTCGCTGGTGTCGCGCATTACGAGCACCGGTTTGCGAAGGGCCGGCGCTTCCTCCTGGATGCCGCCCGAATCCGTCAGGATCAGGTGCGCTCGCGCCATCAGGGCGACGAAGCGTGGGTAGTCCAGCGGCTCGATCAGCCGGATGCCTGCGACATCTCCGAGCAGAGGAAAGACTGCGTCGCGAACGTTCGGATTGAGATGGACCGGAAACACGATCTGGATGTCGCGTCGGCTCCCGAGGATGCGCAGAGCCCTGCAGATGTTCTGGAAGCCGGTTCCGAAGCTTTCGCGCCTGTGACCCGTCACCAGGACGAGACGCTTGTTCGGGTCGATCCAGCTGAATTCGGCCTCGATCGAGCGCTTCAGCGGTCCCTCACGGTCCAGGACGGCGACGGTCTGAAGGAGGGCATCGATCACGGTGTTGCCGGTGACCTGGATGTTCGAACCAGGGTAGCCCTCCGCCAGCAATGCGGCCCTCGCCCGCGGCGTTGGCGCGTAGTGGCGGGAGGCGACGACGGCGGTGAGACGCCGGTTCCCTTCCTCCGGCCACGGGCTCGTCATGTCGCCCGTGCGCAGGCCCGCCTCGACATGACCGACCCGTGTGTGGCGGTAGAAAGCCGCCATCGCTGCTGCGGTGCTCGTCGCAGTATCACCCTGAACGAGGACGAAGTCTGGATTCCAGGCGGCCAGGATGGGATCGAGACCGGCAAGGATGCGGGCGAAGACCTCTGACAGGCCCTGGTTCGGCCGCATCACGTCGAGATCGTAATCCGCCCGGATCTCGAGGGCGGACAGCACATCGTCGAGCATGGACCGATGCTGACCGGTCACGCAGACACGGCTCTCGACAGCCTGGGTCCGAGCAAGGGCATTCACGAGCGGAGCCATCTTGATGGCTTCCGGCCGCGTGCCGAAAACGCTGAGAACTTTCATGGTGCGATTGATCTTTTTGAAACGCTGCCGAGATTTTCTCGCCTCACCGTCAGCATTTAATAGGTAGTCGCTGCGTTGAGTGTCAAACAACGTAAGAGCGATCAAACGGTTGCATTAAAAACCACTTGTCCTATTTTAGCACATACAGGTAACTTCAGTGTCTAAGAATGAAACATACTATGATTTCCAATTTGATTACGGATCTTAAGCTACTCGTTTCCTTATTGGGATGACCCATGGCGCTGCAATTGTCGAAGCTTTTTTGGTATGCCACTCGATTCAAGGCGATGACGGTGGCTGAAGCCTTTCATCGGGTACAGGAAGCTCGGGTTCGCTGGGCTTGGCGAAACCGCTGCGTAGAATGGTCCGACTACGTATCAGAACGAGACATTCACGAAATCGCGAGACTCCGTGATCGCCTTGTGAATGCAGCTCGGCTGCCGACCGTCGCGGCGAGTGCCGCAGGTGCGCTGGCAGGCCAGCTGCGATTCTTCGGCCGGGGTTGGCCTCCCGTGTCATGGGAATCGGGAGCCGGCGCCTTGTGGAGCCGTGATGTCGTCACAGGGCGATCATGGCCGACAGGAGAAGCCGGATTCCTCGACGTCGACCTACGGGCGACCGGGCACGATCCCAATGGCCCCAACCGCGGCGACGTGAAATTCATCTGGGAGCCAGCGCGTCTGCAGGTGCTGCATCCGCTCGCAGCCGCGGCTGCGGCCGGCGACGAGGAATCCGCACGACTCGCCCTCGCGGTGCTCAGCGACTTCATGCGGGCGAACCCGCCGCATCGGGGCGTACATTGGTGCTCCGGGATCGAACTGGCTCTGCGCCTCGTCGCCGTGACTCTCCTCCGGTCGGGCTTGGAGCGACACGAGCTCTCATCCGCCGATGCAGGGCTGATCCGCGCCTTCGTCGCGGCGCATGCCAGCCAGATCGCCGCCTTTCCCTCTCTTCACTCCTCCGCCAACAACCATAGGATCGCAGAGGGGCTGGGCCTGTTCCTCGCCGGCACCCTCGTTCCCGACATCGATGCCAGCTGGGAGCGGGAGGGAAGGCGGATCCTGGAGACGGAAGCCCTCCTGCAGATCCTGCCGGATGGCGCCGGAGCGGAGCAGTCGCCAAGCTATCAGGCGTTCTCCTGCGAGATGATCGCCTTCGCGGCCCTCGTGGCAGGTTGCCAGGGAAGGCCGTTCGCGGCCCCGGTACTCGATCGTCTCGCGGCCTCCGCCGTCTTCCTGCGAGCGCTGATGGATGAGACAGGGCGTGTCCCCGCCATTGGCGACGACGACGAGAGCCGTGTGATCGCCCAGCCGCCCGATGACGAGCCGCGCTACGTCGCCTCGGTGGTGGCGGCGGTCGCGGGGCTGACCGGCCGGCCCGACCTCCTGCCTCCCGCCCGCGACCCGCATCTGCGGGACGCGATCTTCTCGACGCCGGCAGGAGACCGTCCCGTCGCTGACGAAGTCCTGCTGTTCCGTGACGGCGGCTACACCGTCGCGCGAGACACCGTCGCGGGACGCCGCCTGCACCTCGTCTTCGACCACGGGCCGCTCGGCTATCTGAGCCTGGCGGCTCACGGCCATGCCGACGCCCTGTCCCTCTGGATGAGCCTCGACGGGATCCCCGTGCTGATCGATCCGGGCACCTTCCTCTACAATGCCGGCGGCGCGATGCGTCTCGCCCTGCGCGAGAGCCCGAGCCACAACACCCTGTGCCTCGCCGGGGCCTCGCAGAGCCGGTCGTCCTCGGCCTTCACCTGGACGAACCGCGCCGAGGCGACCCTCGAGGAGTGGCGTTCGGATGCGGATGGCTGGTGGGTATCGGCCCTGCACGACGGCTATCGTCGGCGTTATGGCGTTCACCAGCGCCGCCGGCTCGGTCGGCACGGCGACACGCTTACGGTCACGGATCGGCTGGTCGGGTCAAGGAGGGAGCATGACGTCGAGATTGGCTTTCTCATCGGCGCCGGCCTCGATCTCGACGTCGAAGCCGACACCGTCTTCGTGATGCAGGGCGCGGATCGGCTCTGCCGGTTTCGGGCCCCTGACGGGTTCGCCGTCGAGGTTCGGCGAGGTGCCGGCCAGGGTGCGGTCCGCGCCCGCCGCTTCGGGGAACTTGTCGACGCCCAGAGAATCGTCTTTTCCGGCCGTATGCGCGACGCCGAGGCGACCACGCGGATCAGCGTTCTTGCGCGAGGTCCCATTCCGGGTGCCGACACGCTGGCCCGCGATCTGCTCGACGACCCGTCCCTGCGTAATCCGGCGAGGTCCGACCATGTCTGATGTTTCGATTTGGAGCGGATACGTCCCATGACCGCACGACGCGTCCGCTTCTCTGGGTTCGCGAGCCGCCGATGACCGCCATCGATCGCCGCTTCTCCATGGTCCAGATCGACGCCGAGACCCCACCGGCCGCAGTGGTCGACCTGCGTGGCATCGGGCGCGCCCTGTGGCGGCGCCGGCTCTGGATCATCGTGCCGGCCCTGATGCTCGGGGGCCTTGCCCTGATCGTCGTGCTGTCGATGGATCCACGGTATCGGGCAAGCGCCAAGGTGCTGCTCGACCCGCGCGGCATCCAGGTCTTCCAGAACGATATCCGTCCGAACAACACCACCGGCGACGAGACCGGAGCCGAGGTCGAGAGCCAGATCCAGGTCATCGCCTCGACGAGCGTGCTCGGCAAGGTCGTTCGCGGCCTCGACCTCGCATCCGATCCGGAATTCGCCGCACCGAAGCCGAGCCTGCAGGCACGCATCGCTGAGGCAATCACATCGCTGGTTTCGCCACCGCCAGTGCCCGCGCCGGAGGATCGGATGCGGACCGTGTTGCGCACCCTCCAGAACGCCGTCGCAGTCGTCCGGTCTGAGAAGACGTTCATCCTCGACATTACCGTGACGACCGCCGACCCCGATAAATCGGCGCGGATCGCCACCGCGATCGGCGATGCCTTCCTCGCCGAGACCAACGCCGTCCGTTCCGAGGCAGCCCGAAAGTCCGGCGAGGCCTTGAGCGGACGCCTGGAGGAATTGCGCCAGCGCGTCCAGCGGAGCGAAGCCGCGGTGGAGACCTACCGAAACGGCAACAACCTGATCGGCGCCAACGGTCGTCTCGTCGGCGAGCAGCAACTCGCCGACCTCAACAATCAGCTGACCCTGGCGCGGACGCGAACAGCCGAGCAGGAAGCGCGAGTGAGCGAGGTCCGCCAGCTCGTCCGTTCCGGCAAACCGGCCGAGGCCCTGGCCGAGGTGTCGACCTCGCCGACCATCGCCGCCTTGCGAACGCAATATGCCGACGCGACCCGCGCAGAGGGCGAGGCGAGACTCGCCTATGGGCCGCGCCATCCGGCCATGGCCGCCGCCGCCGAGCAGGTTCAGGTGGTCCGGCGGCGCCTGTCGGAGGAACTCGGGCGCCTCGCCCGCACCGCGGAGAGCGATTACGAGCGCGCCCGCGGCAGCGAGGCGGCCATCGCCCGCAAGATCGAGGGCCTGAAGAAGGAATCCGGCAGCGCCAACCAGGCGCAGGTGCGACTGCGCGAGCTCGAACGGCAGGCGAGTTCCGACCGTACGCTCTACGAGAGCTTCCTCAACCGCGCGAAGGACCTTCAGGAGCGTCAGGGCGTCGAGACTGGCGCGGGCCGGATCATCTCCGCCGCGATGCCGCCGCTCGGCCGGTCCGGGCCATCGCGGATCGTTCTGGTCCTCGGCGCAGTCATGCTGGGCGGCATTCTCGGCGTCGGCCTGGCGCTCGTCCGCGAGCAGTTCGACGGAACCATCCGCTCTGGCCGCCAGGTGACGGCAGAGACGCGGCTGCCGGTGCTCGCCGTGATGCCCGGTACGAAACCGGGCGAGAACGCGGTCTGGCGCCTCAGGGACATGCTGACGCCGGCGATTCAGTCCGAACGGGCGCGGGTCGTCGTCCTCGCCGGCCTCGGGGCCGCCAATGCCCGCACCGCCCTTGCCCAGCACTTCGCCAAGCTGATCCATGGCGGCGGCGAGCGCACGCTCCTGATCGACGGCGACATGCAGGTGCGCGGCCTGACCCGCATGCTCGGTGCCGAGCGCTATCCCGGCCTCACCGACCTCCTCGCCGGAGCGCCGCAGGGGTTCTCGGACGCACCTCGCTTCTTCGATGGGCTGCGCGTCATCACCGCCGGCACACACAATGACGGGGCAGTTCTCGCCACCGCGCCGAACCTTCGCGAGGCGCTCGGCCATTTTCTGCGCCAGGCGGGCGTCGTCGTCATCGATGCAGGCTCCGTCGGCCCGACCCTGCGCGCCTTCGCCGCCATCGCCGACGACATCGTCCTCGTGGTTGAGGGTGGCCGGACCGCCCTGACCGAGCTGCAGGACGCGGTCGACGGCTTCGGACCGGACGGTGCCCGCGTCCGCGGCGTCGTCCTTGCCGGTCGGATCGAGGCCTGAGGCTCGTCGAACACGATATGATGAGGCATAGGGGCCGCAGGAACAATTGCCTGCGGAGCCCGGTTCGGATCGAGCATCATCGCGAGACAAGAAGACGCCGACTTGACCGCTGTGAAAGCCGAGATCGACGTGTTGCCGCTGGAAGAGCGGCCGCTGCAGGTGCTCGTGATCGCCGGCTCTGCGCGCCGGCTCGATGGTTGCCCGGGCCTAGACGGCAAGGCCCGCTTTCTCATGCACAGGATGCTCGGCCGCCTGCCGCCACGATGGCAGGCCGACGCCGTCGATATCGGCAACGAGCACGGCAAACCCAAGATCCAGGGCTGTAACGGCTGCGTCGGCTCGTCGATGGCGCTCTGCGTGTGGCCCTGCAACTGCTACGGGCCCGGCAGCGATCACCAGCCCGACCTGATGTGGAACGAGAAGATCTACCAGCGGCTCGCCAGGGCCGATGCCTGGGCGATCATCGGCCCGGTTTGGTGGTACGGACCCACGACCAACCTCAAGGCGATGTTCGACCGCCTCGTCTGCATGAGCGGCGGCAACCCGCGGCCCGACCTCATCGACAAGAAGAGCACTCTGAAGGCACAAGCCCTGGAGAGGTCGCCGCTCTGGCGCGAGCTGACGAAGAACCATCTCGAAGGACGCTCGGCCGCTTTCTTCTGCTACGGCAACGAGGGCGGCAACGAGCTCGACAACGATCATCGACCTCGCATTCTCGAGCACAAGGCTTGGTTCGACCCCGACCACGAGCCCTACCAGGGCGACGAGCGACGTTCCTATCAGGGACTCGTCTGGCAATGCCGGTACAGCGGTATCGAAGTGCCGGACGAACTTTGGCGGCACGCCTCTGTCGGCCTCTATCAGCCCTATGCGGACGACCAGGCCGACGACATGGCGGATGACAGCGAGGCCATGGCCTGCTTCGATGCCTGGGTCGACGCCTTCGTCCGGCACGTCACTGCCAAGGGTCCCGTACCAGGGACGACGGAAGCGGAACGCGGAGCGCAATCGACGACGTGATCATGGCCTTTCGCGCTTGAGCGGGGAATCTTTTGGGTAGTCGTTACGGCCTGGAGATCCGCGCTGCTCAAGCCGGCGACGCCCCTGGGCTCGCCGAACTCCTCGGAGCCGCCGGTTACGTCGTGGCGGGCGCGGCCCTCGCCGAGCGGATAGAGGCCCTGCGCCACGGACCGAGCGCAGCCCTCGTCGCCATCGAGTGGGGGCCGCCGAGCGGGCTCGTCGTACTGCACTGGTATCGCGGTCTCGACGCCGACGCGCCGGTCGCCCAGATCACCACGCTTCTCGTCGGGTCGGACGAACGCCGTCGCGGGATCGGGCGGCTCCTCGTGAAGTCCGCTTCTCAGGCCGCTCGCATGGCTGGGTGCGGCAGCCTGCAACTTCTCGTTGGTCCAGGCCTGCCCGCCCTCGACGCCTTCTGCGCCGCGACAGGGTTCGAACAGGCCGGGACCTTCTATGGTCGTCCCCTGCGCAAGGGGCGATGAGGACTACTCCGCCGCCTTCACGTATGTCTCCGGCGGCGGGCAGGAGCACATCAGGTTGCGGTCGCCATAGGCGTTGTCGACGCGGTTGATCGGCGGCCAGTACTTGTCGATGCCGCGCGAGCCCGCCGGGAAACAGGCGGCCTCGCGCGAATACGGGCGCTCCCACGAGCCGACGAGATCCTGCACCGTGTGCGGCGCGTTCTTGAGCGGGTTGTTCTGCTTGTCCATGCGACCGGTTTCGATCGCCCGGATCTCCTCGCGGATCGCCAGCATCGCGTCGCAGAAGCGGTCGATCTCGCCCTTGGTCTCGGATTCGGTCGGCTCGACCATCAGGGTCCCGGCCACCGGCCAGCTCATCGTCGGCGGGTGAAAGCCACAATCGATCAACCGTTTGGCGATGTCTTCGACCGAGATGCCGGCGCTCTTCTGGAACGGCCGGACATCGAGGATGCACTCATGGGCCACGCGCCCGTTCTCGCCCGCGTAGAGGACCGGGAAGGCGCCCTCCAGGCGCTTGGCGATGTAGTTGGCGTTGAGGATGGCGATGCGGGTCGCCTGGGTGAGCCCCCGCCCGCCCATCATCAGGCAGTAGCTCCACGAGATCGGCAGGATCGAGGCCGAGCCGTAGGGCGCCGCCGAGACCGCCCCTTCCCCGCCCGTCTCCGGGTGCCCCGGAAGGAACGGGATCAGGTGCGCCTTGACGCCGATCGGCCCCATGCCGGGCCCGCCGCCGCCATGGGGGATGCAGAAGGTCTTGTGCAGGTTGAGGTGGCTGACATCGGCGCCGATATCCCCGGGCCGCGCGAGGCCCACCAGCGCGTTGAGGTTCGCCCCGTCGAGATAGACCTGTCCGCCGCGCTCGTGGACGATGTCGCAGATCTCTTGCACCCGCGTCTCGAACACCCCGTGCGTGGATGGATAGGTGATCATGCAGGCCGACAGCCGGTCTGCGTATTGGTCGGCTTTGCTGCGGAAATCGTCGAGATCGACATTGCCCTGCGCGTCCGCTCCCACGACGACGACGCTCATCCCGCACATCTGCGCCGAGGCCGGGTTGGTGCCGTGGGCCGAGGACGGGATCAGGCAGACGTCGCGATGCGCCTCTCCCCGCGCGTGATGATAGGCCCGGATGGCGAGGAGCCCGGCGTATTCGCCCTGGGCGCCGGAATTCGGCTGCATCGAGATCGCGTCGTAGCCGGTGATCTCGCAGAGTTTCGCCGAGAGGTCGCCGATCATCTCGTGATAGCCCGCCGCCTGGTCGTCGGGAACGAAAGGGTGGATCTCCGAGAATTCCGGCCAGGAGATCGGCAGCATCTCGGCGGTGGCGTTGAGCTTCATCGTGCAGGAGCCGAGTGGGATCATCGCGCGGTCGAGCGCCAGGTCGCGGTCGGCGAGGCGGCGCATGTAGCGCGTCATCTCGCTCTCGGCCCGGTTCATGTGAAAGATCGGGTGCGTGAGATAGGGAGAGGTCCGCATGAGGTCGGCCGGCAAGCGCTGCGCCGGCCAGGTCTCGTTACAGGCGAGGTGGTCGCCGCCAAAGGCCCTCCACACCGCTTGGATGATGTCGGGACGGGTGCGCTCGTCGACCGTGATGCCGATGCGGTCGGTGCCGACTTTTCGCAGGTTGACGCCGTTGGCGACCGCGTTTCTCAGGATCAGTTCCTGGAAGGCCCCCACCTTCACGGTGATCGTGTCGAAGAAGCTTTTCGGTTCGACCGTGAAGCCCAGACTCGTCAGCCCGTCGGCAAGGCGCACCGCATCGCGGTGGACCCGGTCGGCGATGGCGCGCAGACCCCGCGGCCCGTGGAACACCGCGTACATCGAGGCGACGACGGCGAGGAGCACCTGCGCCGTGCAGATGTTGGAGGTCGCCTTCTCGCGCCGGATATGCTGTTCGCGGGTCTGCAGGGCGAGGCGATACGCGCGGTTGCCGCGGGCATCGACCGAGACGCCGACGAGCCGGCCCGGCAGGGTGCGCTTATGCGCGTCCCGCGTCGCCATGTAGGCGGCGTGCGGCCCGCCATAGCCCATCGGCACGCCGTAGCGCTGCATCGAACCGACCGCTATGTCGGCGCCCATCTCGCCCGGCGGCTTGAGCAGCGTGAGCGCCAGCGGGTCGGCGGCCATCACCGCCACCGCGCCGGCCTCATGGAGACGTGCGATCGCTCCGGAGAAGTCTTGGATCGCGCCGCAGACGCCCGGATATTGGAAGATCGCGCCGAACACCGTGTCGGGATCGAGATCCTTCTCCGGATCGCCGACGACGATGCGCCAGCCCAGCGGAGCGGCCCGCGTCCTCAGAACCGCGATGGTCTGCGGAAGGCATTCACGGTCGACGAAGAAAGTGTCGGCCTCGCTGGTGGCGATGCGTTTGGACATGCCCATCGCCTCGGCGGCCGCGGTGGCCTCGTCGAGGAGGGAGGCGTTGGCGACGTCGAGACCGGTCAGGTCGCAGACGAGGGTCTGGAAATTGAGCAGGGCTTCCAGGCGCCCCTGGCTGATCTCGGGCTGGTAGGGCGAATAGGCCGTGTACCAGGCCGGGTTCTCGAAGATATTGCGCTGGATCACCGGCGGCATCGTGGTGCCGTGGTAGCCCTGGCCGATCAGCGAGACCAGGAGCCGGTTCTTGTCCGCGATCTCGCGCATCCGCTCGATCGCACGGCGCTCGGTGAGCGACGCCCCGAAATCGATGCGCTCGGCTTGGCGGATGCCGGCAGGTAGGGTCTCGTCGATGAGAACATGGAGGGTCGGCGCCCCGACCACGTCCAGCATCTGGCCGATCTCGGCCGTGGTCGGCCCGATATGGCGGCGATTGGCGAAATCGTAGGGATCGTAGCGATCGTCGCTCATGGAACTGCCTCAACAATTCAGAACAGGTGACAGAAGGCTGGGCGTGCTTCCCTCCCCATTGGGAGGAGAGCTCGCGCCTATTTCGGAAAAGCCGCGTAGGCGGCCTCGTCCATCAGGGCCTCGAAGGCGGCCGGATCGTCCAGGCGCATGCGGTAGAGCCAGCCCGCGCCCTGCGGGTCGCTGCCGACGGTGCTCGGGTCCTCGACGGCCGCCGTGTTGACCTCGGTGACCGTGCCGTCGAGGGGCGCATAGACGTCGGAGGCCGCTTTCACGGATTCGACCACCGCCGCCGCCTGCCCCTTCTTCAGCTTGGCGCCGACGTTCGGTAGTTCGATGAAGACGAGGTCGCCGAGCTGGTCGGCTGCGTGTCCGGTGATGCCTACGGTAGCGACGTCGCCCTCGCGCTTCAGCCATTCGTGCTCGTCAGTGAATCTCATCATGGTTCTCTCCGGGAGGTCGAGGGATCAGCGCCGTTTGAAGCCGGCGGGAACGAAAGGAAGGGCTGTGACGTCGAGCGCCAGGCGCTGGCTGCGGACCTCGGCGAACAGGCGTATGCCTGGCTTGGCGAGTGGCGCCGGCACGTAGCCCATGGCGACGGGAGACCCGAGGCTCGGCCCGAAGCCGCCGGAGGTGACGGTTCCGATCGCCTCCGCATCGTCGCGTCCCGCGAAGAGCGGGGCTCCGGCCCTGACGGGAAGGCGGCCTTCAGGTCGCAGTCCGACCCGCCGACGACTCGGACCGGTCTCGATCGCCTGCAGAATCCGGTCGGCACCCGGAAAACCTCCGGCGCGGGCGCCGCCCCGCCTGCGAACCGGCTGGATCGCCCAGACGAGCCCGGCCTCGATCGGATCGGTGTCCGGGCCGATATCGGCGCCGTAGAGGCACAGGCCCGCCTCGAGACGCAGGGAGTCGCGGGCGCCGAGCCCGATCGCCATCACGCCGTCCTGGGCCAGAAGCGCCTCGGCCGCAGCCATGGCCTGATCTTCGGGGAGTGAGATCTCGAAGCCGTCCTCGCCGGTATAGCCGGAGCGGGTGACGATGGCCTCGGCCCCGAGAATTGAGACGCGGCGGACATCCATGAAGCGCATGGTCGCGACGTCCGGGGCGAGGGCGGCGAGCGCGCCCCCCGCTTTCGGTCCCTGAAGAGCGAGCAGCGCCCGTGCCAGCATCGCGACGTGGCAGGTCTGCGCAAGATGCCGTTCGAGATGGGCCGCATCCGCCTCCTTGCAGGCGGCGTTGACGACGAGGACCAGGTGGTCGCCGAGATGAGCCACCATGAGGTCGTCGAGGATGCCTCCGGAATCATCGGTGAAGACGCCGTAGCGTTGGCGGCCCGGTGCCAGCCCGAGCACGTCGATCGGGATCAAGGTCTCGAGCGCGAGCGCCGCGTCGGCCATGTCGCCCGAGCGCGGCGTGACCGCGATCTGGCCCATATGCGAGACGTCGAACAGCCCGGCCGATGCCCGCGTGTGCAAGTGCTCCGCGAGAAGGCCGGCCGGGTATTGCAGCGGCATCGCGTAGCCCGCGAACGGCACCATCCTGGCGCCGAGGCGCTGATGGAGAGCGTGAAGGGGTGTTTCGATCGGGGAAGTCGTGTCTGGAGCAGGCACTGGCTGCATCAGGTCACCTCGCGACAGAATGGCCCCGGAAGCTCGAACGAGCGTCCCGGTTGCCCCCATCTGTCGCGGTTACCTGAGAGCTTCTATCAAGCGCCGGAGCGACTTGAGATTTCTCCTTCGGTGGACGCCGTCAGGCGCCTCTCTCCAGATTGTCCAACGATTGCGGTGATTGTGCCTGAGAGTTTCCGGGGGTGGTTGCTCCGTCGGCGCCATGACGAACGAACGCTCGTCTGGGCTCTCCCGCATCGTCGTATCGGACGGCGTCAAGGTGTCACGTCGGCTTGGTTCACGCAACCCCGGATCGGTGGCAGGGCTGGATCGGTAACCGGCCAACGCGGGTTCCGATCTTCCTGAGCGCACAAGACCGCCTGCGGTGTCATTGCCTCTCGATTCGTCCGAGGACGATCGCTATGGGGGCAACGGACATCGTCAGGAATACAGAGGTGCGACTACAGATCCGAGCCGGTTTCGCAGCCGCGCTGAGCCTGCTCGGCGCGTGCCCTGCCAGCGCCGTCGACACCCGGCTCCTGCCCGCCCGCCCCGCCTATGCCCGCGATGCGGCCTGCCGCCCGGTGCGAATCGCCCTGCCCCCGAGCACCCATCGTCTGCCCGGCGGCGCGCTGGTCTCACCGCGGCCGGCCGACATTCCGGTGGGCCAGGGCGACAGCGCCATCTGCTATGCCTACGCAACCGCCGACATGATCTCGCAGCGCGTCGGCGTCGCCGTCTCGCCCCTCGATGTCGCGACGAAATTCTACTTCGCCGACCCCGAGCGGCTTTCGGCGATCCCGGACAAGGCGCTCCAAGCCCATCTCAAGTCCCATCCGAACTACCTTGCCGACATCGCCTGGGCGCGCAACGCTGCGGAAGTCTCGAAGGACCGTAACCCCGGTCTAGAGCCCTACTTCGACAAGCTCGAAGGCGGCGAGGAGGATTCCTCGGCGCTCCTCTACAATATCGGCGGCCTCTGCGAGGAGCGCGACCTGCCTAGCCACGAGGGCTACTCGCATTTCACGAAGCGTTTCGCCGCCCTGCGCTATGGCGCGCCGCTTCGCAGCCCCCGCCAGTGCTTTCGCGATGTCGGCGCCTCCGTCGCCGGTCTGCGCAGCCCGCGCGCCGACGCGTTCAACGCCGCCTGGCTCCGCAACGTCGACACGCTCTGCCGGCGCCGGCCGCTGCCGGTGCCGCTCCTGCCGGTCTCCTACCGGGTCGCGTCGAGCCAGCTCGAATTCATGGACAAGGTGGCCGCCGGCCGGGGACCCGGTCGAGCCGAAGTCGCCCGCATGCTCGCGATGGTCGATTACGCCCTCGACCATGCCCGTGCGCCGACGATCGGCTACAGCTGGTACGAATTGCAGGAGCGCGACCCCAAGGATCCGGACATCGCGGCCGACCATTCGAGCACCGTCATCGCCCGTCGTCGCGAGGGCGGCGAATGCCGCTACCTCGTCCAGGACAACACCGGCGAGTACTGCGCCCGGATGCGGCCGGGCGTCCGCGAGCGCTGCGAGGATGGCCGCGTCTGGCTCCTCGAGAGCGAGCTGCGGCGAACCCTCTACAGCGTCATCTACCTGCGCTGATTCTCAGGCCGGCTGGTCGAACAGGAAGTGGTCGACGGCCGGGATCGTCACCGCCTGACCGCCGCCATAGGCGGCCTTGGAGACGCGCCAGGGCCTGTCGGTGCCGGCGCGGATCGCCTCCGACGGGCGCAGGCGGCGGCTCTCGCCGTTCTCCCCGATTTCCTCGACGATGAGGAAGCCGTAGACCTGGAGGCGCGAGGCGATCAGCTTCGTCTCCCGATCTCCCGCCGCCACGGCAAGGCTGCCGGTGGCGTAGACCGCATCCATCAGTGCGCGCTGGTCGCCGCGCCTGGCGGCCAGGGCAGGATTGGGCGCCAGATCGAGGGATGGAGTCCTGCCGCCGAGCCGCCTGAAGGGCACGACGTTATTCTCGACTTGCAACGCAACGCTACGCATACGCCTCGACCCTTGTCGCCTTCACGATCCACCAGGGCCTGCTCCGCCACCCAGCGGCGCGGCCCCGTTGATCCGGAGAATTCGACGAGTCGGCTTAACGCGCGCTTAGCCATGCCGAAGCGATCGGCCGACGGATCGTCCCGAAACGACCCGCCGCTTTTCCTCAAGCCAGGGCGACGCTGTAGGCGGCCTCGGTCTTGGCCCTCACCTCGTCCTCGCTGACCCCCTCGGCGAGCTCGACCAATGTCATTCCGCCGCCGCCCTTCTTGTCGATGGTGAAGACCCCGAGATCGGTGATCACCATGTCGACGACGCCGGTGCCGGTCAGCGGCAGGTCGCAGGCCTTGAGGAGCTTGGCGCTCTCGGTGCCGTCCTTGTTCTTGGCGACGTGCTCCATGACGACGACGACCTTCTTGACGCCGGCGACGAGGTCCATGGCGCCGCCCATGCCCTTCACCATCTTGCCGGGGATCATCCAGTTGGCGAGGTCGCCGTTCTCGGCCACCTGCATCGCTCCGAGGATCGACAGGTTGATGTGCCCGCCGCGGACCATCCCGAAGGAATCCGAGGACGAGAAGTAGCTCGTGGTCGGCAGAGCCGTGATCGTCTGCTTGCCGGCATTGATGAGGTCGGGGTCCTCCTCGCCATCGAAGGGGAAAGGCCCCATGCCGAGCATGCCGTTCTCCGACTGGAGCTGCACCGACATGCCCTCGGGAATGTAGTTCGAGACGAGGGTGGGGATGCCGATGCCGAGGTTCACGTAGTAGCCGTCGCGCAGTTCCTTGGCGGCGCGCTCCGCCATCTGATCGCGGGTCCAGGCCATGATCGTGTTCTCCGTTGGATTGTCAGGCGACGCCGGCGCTGGCGGCGGGGTTGGCCGGCTCGCCGCGTTTGCGGGTCGTGCGCTGCTCGATCAGCTTCTCGCGGATGGCGACGTGCACGATGCGCTTCACGAAGATGCCGGGCGTGACGATCGCATCCGGGTCGAGCTCGCCCGGCTCGACGAGGTGCTCGACCTGAGCCACCGTCACGGTCGCGGCCGTCGCCATCATCGGATTGAAGTTTCGCGCGGTCTTTCGGTAGACGAGGTTGCCCTCGGTATCGCCTTTCCAGGCATGGACGATGGCGAGATCAGCGAAGAGCCCGCGCTCCATCACGTAATTCTCGCCGTCGAACTCCCGAACCTCCTTGCCCTCGGCGATCAGCGTGCCGACGCCGGTCTTGGTGAAGAAAGCCGGGATGCCGGCTCCGCCCGCACGGATGCGCTCGGCGAGCGTGCCCTGAGGGTTGAACTCGATGGCCAGCTCGCCGCCGAGATACTGGCGGGCGAATTCCTTGTTCTCGCCGACATAGGACGAGATCATCTTGGCGACCTGACGTGTTTGGAGCAGCTTGCCCAGGCCAACATTGTCGATGCCGGCATTGTTCGAGACGACCGTGAGGCCCTTCACACCCGAGGCCTGAATGGCGTCGATGAGTTCGTCGGGGATGCCGCACAGGCCGAAGCCGCCGGCCATGATCGTCATGTCGTCCTTGAGCAGGTCGGCGAGCGCCGCCGTCGCATCCGGATAAACCTTCTTCATCGAGCCGTTCCTCTCAAACCTCGTCGACGCCGCGTGCCGCCGTCCCGCGGCCCCGAGGAAGACGCGCCCTATGCATGCGCAAGGCCAAGCCCGCGGCGTCGGCGAAGCATCGCCACCCAGCCGGTCCCGTCCTGTTGCCCAGCGCCGTCCGCGCTCCTCTGACGGAGCGTGTTTGGGCCAGGTTCCAAACGAGGACAAGCCTCGTAGATCGTCGGAATGCCGTCGAGTCGAACCTCTACGGTGGACCGTCGTAGGTGCGGCTGAAGACAAAGCCCCATCGAGGCTTTAAGGGGATCGGGGGGCGCCGCCCGATCGCGACGGCCGCGACCGACGGCCATGCCGCCGACTTTGCCGGAGTGACATGCCGCTGCGCTTTCGCACGACCGCATCGACCGCACCCATCCGAAACTGGCTTCGCCTCGGATGGTCAGGCCTTGGTCTGTGCATTGTCGGCGTCGGCCTCATCGCGGCCTGCCTGCCATGGCCCGTGAAGGCGCCTCATCTGCTAGACTTGGTGGTCGACGAGGTCAGGCGGTCCTACGGCATCGCGCTGACGGTCGAGGGAGGCACCCACGTCGCCCTGCTGCCGTTCCCGCGCCTCAACATCGCGAGAGCCCGCCTGAACGCCGGGACGCCGGACGGCGAGTTGCTGGCGGAAGGCGGCAGCCTCTCGCTGCAGTTGAGCTTGCTCGCCATTTTGTCGGGCCGCATCGATGTTGATGCCCTATCTCTCGACGGTGCCGCCGTGACCCTACCGATGTCTTCGGCGGACCAGCGCTGGAACCTTCCGCTTCAGAACATCGCCGCGCGGATTCGCACGGCTTCCGGTGCCGAAGCGAAACCGTCGCGGTTCACTCTTACCCGTGCCACCCTCACTGGGATCGACCCCCGCGACGGCACCGTCCAGACCGTGACGGGTGCGGATCTCAGCCTGTCCTCCCCTTTCTGGAGTCACAGAACCGAACTTATGGCCCGCGGCAATTGGCATGGCAGCGAGAGTCGCCTGCACATCTCCGGCCTCGACATCGCCGCGCTCCTCGCAGGCCGCGAAAGCGGCTTCTCGACGAATACGAGCTGGCCGGCCGGCAGCTTGGCGCTGAGTGGAACCATGCGAGTCGACGGCGGCTTGCAGATGACCGGCCGGGCGAAGCTCGCCACACGTTCGGTCCCTGAGACCTTGGATTGGTCCGGCGGCGGCGTCGCGCTGGCACCGCTGATGTCAGGCGCCACCGTGGAAGCCGACTTCAAGGGTACGGGCAAGGACTTTCTGCTTCCACGCATGCGGATGGAGGTGGGCAGCAACCGGTTCGAAGGAGCAGGGGCGGTCTCCTTCGCCGACAACCGGGTCGCGATCCAGGCGACCGTGGCGGCGGACACGCTCAACGTCGCGCCGCTGGTCGGCGAACTGATCGGCGCACTCGGTCTCTCGTCTGAGCGACCCGACTGGAAGGAGCGGCGACTGTCGCTCGGCTCGTTCACCGCAGGCGATCTCGATCTGCGCCTGTCCGCCGCCAGCGCCCGCATCGGGCCTGTGCTCGTCGAGGATATCGCATCGGGCCTGATCGTGCGCGAGGGCAGTATCGAGGCAACCATCGGCCGTGCGACGCTCCAGGGAGGCGTCGTCAAGGGCCGGATCGCCTTCGGCCTCGCGCCGGACCGTCAGACGACGGACCTCAAGATGCAAGGCGCCTTCGACGGGCTGGATCTCGGTGACCTCCTTGCGGATCTGGGCGAATATCGCTGGCTCGTAGGCGCCGTCCGGGGGACTCTCGCGGTCGAGAGCCGGGCGGCGACCATGGGCGACCTTGTCGCGCGCCTCGGTGGACGCGCCACGATCGCATCCGATGACGGCGCCATCAGCGGCCTCGACCTCGTTTCTCTGATGCAGCGTGAGCGGAGCCCTGCCACGGACCTCCCGCTACAGCCAGTCGGACGGACCGACTTTGCCCGTGCCGGCGTGTCGCTGCGCGTGAAGGACGGGCTCTGCGAGATCGCCGAGGGCACGCTGACGTCGCCCAATCTGACAGCCGCGCTTGGTGGCACCCTCTCCCTCGTCGAGCGGCGGGTCGACGCGCAGGCTGATATCTCGTCTCAGGGTGGCGGCCCAGCCCGCTCCTTCGAGATTGCCGGGCCCTGGAACACCATCGTCGTGCGTCCGGCGGCCTTGCGCCGGTCCGAGTCTGACCCAGGCGGCCTCGCGGTCGTCAAACCGGACCCTATGCGATTTCCGCCGAAGGCCGACCTTCCGGGCTCTGCACGCGCCTACGCGCCCTGAGGGGCGGGCGGTCGTTTGACAATCCTCAGCGGTACTGGTGCCGGGCCATGAGCCACGAGGCAGACAGTGCGATGACGGTGACGAGGGCCACGATCAGGGTCGAGGCTGCATTGATCTCCGGGTTCACCCCGAGCCGAACCTGACTGTAGAGGCGCATCGGCAGGGTCGTGGCGCCCGGTCCCGAGACGAAGCTCGCGACGACGAGGTCGTCGAGCGAGAGGGTGAAGGCGAGGAGGAAGCCGGCCGCGATGGCGGGCGCCAGCAAAGGCAGCGTCACTGTGGCGAGGACGCGAAAAGGCCCTGCGCCGAGATCCGCCGCCGCCTCTTCGAGGCTCTGATCGAGTACCCGCAGCCGCGCCAGGACCACGACGGCGACGAAGCCGGTGGCGAGGGTGGCGTGGGCGATCACGATGGTGCCGACGCCCCTGTCGAGGCCGAGGCCGACGAAGAGCAGCAGCAGCGACAGCCCGGTCACGACTTCTGGCATCACCATCGGGGCGTAGACGAGACCGGTGAAGAGCAGTCGCCCAAGGAACCGGCCGCTGCGTCCGAGCGCTAGCGCTGCGAGCGTACCGAGCAACGTGGCGATGAGGGCCGAGGCCAGGGCCACGCGAAGGGAGATGAGGGCGGCGGCAAGGAGCGGTCCGTCTTGGAACAGGATGCCGTACCATTTGAGCGAGAACCCGCCCCAGACGGTCACGAGGGCGGAGGCGTTGAAGGAATAGACGACGAGGGCGGCGATCGGCGCGTAGAGGAACAGGAGGCCCAGGCCGAGGGCCGCGCGCGAGAACAGGCTCACTTCCCCGCCTCCTCACGTCGCGCCTCAGCCTCCCGGAAAAGCACCACCGGTCCGACGACAAGGACGATAAGGAGGATCGCCACCGCCGAGGCCAGGGGCCAGTCGCGGTTCGAGAAGAACTCGCTCCACAGAACGCGCCCGAGCATCAGGGTATCGGAGCCGCCGAGTAGATCCGGGATGATGAACTCGCCGACCATCGGGATGAAGCAGAGCAGCGCTCCCGCGGCGAGCCCCGGCCGGGCAAGCGGCAGCGTCACGGTCCAGAACACCCGTGCCGGCGAGGCGCCGAGATCGGCCGCCGCCTCGCGAAGGCGCGGGTCGAGGCGGTTAAGCACGGCGTAGAGCGGGAGGACCATGAAGGGCAGGTAGGCGTAGGTCAGCCCGATCAGCACTGCGGTCTGGGTATTCATGATCTCCAGCGGCGACGCTATCAGCCCGAGCTGCATCAGCGCTCCGCTCAGGAGCCCTTCGGGCTTCAGGATCGCGATCCAGGCGTAGATCCGGATCAGGAAGCTCGTCCAGAACGGCACGATGACGAGTGCGACGAGTGCCGGCTGCCAGCGGCCGGGCGCCCGCGCCATCGCATGGGCGATCGGCAGGCCGATGAGGACGAGGATCAGCGTGGCGGCGGCGGCGAGGGCCAGGGACGAGAGGGCTGCGTCCCGGTAGAGGCTGTCGCCCGCCAGGGTCTCGTAATTGGCAAAATCGAGGGCTTCGAGGAAGTAGGCCCAGCCGACCGGGCCGGCACTCCAGTCGAGGACCGGCAGGTATGGCGGCTGCGCCGTGGCGGCGGCCGAGAAGCTGATCTTCAGGGTGATGATGAAGGGCAGCAGGAAGAATGCGCCGAGCCACAGATACGGCAGCAGAGGCAGCAGGCGGACGAGGCGCATCCGCTCCCTCATGGCGGCAGGATCGCGATCGCGTCGGGTGCGAAGGCGACGCCGACCGGATCCCCCGGAGAAAGCGCATGCCCGCTCGAAAGCACGCTCGCCCGAAGGATCGTGCCGTCCGCCATGGTGACGCGATAGCGCAGCCGGTCGCCGAGATAGGTGCGCTCCGTGATCCTGCCCTCTAATGCCGCAGCACCGGCGACGAGCGTTACACGTTCGGGCCGGATTCCTATGGCGACAGCCTCGCCCAGACCCCAGCTCCGCTCCGTCGCAGCCTCGATCCTGCCGAAGCCTGTCTCGACGGCCTGGATGGCCCCCGCTGCGGGGCCTGCGATGCGGCCTTCGATGAGATTCACGTCGCCGAGGAGCCCGGCGATGAACCGGCTCGCGGGCCGCTCATAGAGGCTCGCGGCATCGCCGATCTGGACCAGGCGGCCCTGGTTCATCACGGCGATCCGGTCGGCCATGGTCATCGCCTCGCCGGCATCGTGGGTGACGACGACGAAGCTGGTGCCGAGGCGCCGCTGCAGCGCGCGCAGCTCGCCTTGCGTCTCCTCGCGCAGAGATCGGTCGAGGGCGCCGAGCGGCTCGTCGAGGAGGAGCACCTTCGGTTCGCGCGCCAGTGCGCGCGCCAGGGCCACACGCTGGCGCTGGCCCCCGGAAAGCGTATCGGGCGCCCTCCCCTCGAAGCCGTCGAGCCGCAGGAGCCGCAAGAGTTCGGCGACGCGATCTGCGACTGCCGTGCGACCCATCCCCATGCCCTTGAGGCCGTAGGCGATGTTGCGGCCGACGCTCATATGCGGGAACAGGGCGTAGAACTGGAACATCATGTTGACCGGGCGTCGGTGCGGCGGCAGCGCAGCCAAGTCCTCGCTCCCGAGCATGATGGTGCCGGAAGTGGGCGTCTCGAACCCAGCCACCAGCCTGAGCAAGGTGCTCTTGCCGCAGCCCGATGGCCCGAGTAGGCAGACGAACTCGCCGGCCGTAAGGTCGAGGGAGACATCGCTCAGGGCCGCGAACGCACCGAACCGCTTGCTGAGGCCCGCGATCCGCAGCAGCGGCTCGCCTTCGGTGTGATCGGGAACCGTCATGAGGTGCCGGGCGAGGGATTCAGGAATCCTCGCGCAGCGCTTCCGCCACGCGCGCTTCGAGGAGGTCCGGCCGGCGGATCACAAGGGCACCGCGCGTCCGGTCGATGAGACCGTCGGCGGCCATCACGGTGAACTCGCGCGTCACCTGTTCGCGCCGGCAGCCGATGCGGGCGGCGAGGACGTGGTGATAGGGCGGCGGCGTCACGACGCGGGCGCCGTCGCTGCCGGCCCGCGGCACCGAGAGGCGGAGCAATTCGGCGTAGAGCCGGTGGCGCAGGTCGAGGAGCGCATGCTCCATCAGCCGGGTGTTCAGCTCGCGCACCCGCTTGGCGAGCAGCCTGAACAGCCGGTCGGCGATCGGCTCCGAGGCGAAGATCATCTGGCGGAAGATCGGCGCCGGAACGACGCAGACCTCGCCGCGCGTGAGCGCCGTGACATTGGCCGATCGCCCGATCCCGTCGAGGGCCGCAAGCTCTCCGAAGAAGGCGCCGCCGCGCATCTCGCCGAGAATGACTTCCTTGCCGGATTGCGACCGGTTGAGGATGCGCACTTCACCAGCGATGATGAAATAGACGTCGGTCGAAACGTCGTCGTAATCGACGAGGACCTCGTTCTCGTCGAACTTGCGCCAGTGACAGCGGGTTTCGAAGGACGATAATTCGATTCCGGGTTCCCTGAAGAACGGTATTCCCGCCAGCCGTCCTGTGGTCACGCGTCGTCTCTCCTTCGTGTGATTCGATCGTTGCGCCCCTCGTTGCACCGGTCAAGTCGATGGCCAAGTTCCGATGGGGAAGACCGGGTCCTTCGCCGCACAGGCCGGCGGTGCGTGCCGGCCTCTTGCCTCCCTCGGCCCGTCCCCTCACAAGCGCGCCATGCTGCGCGTCAACGACCTCACCTACCGCATCGGCGAGCGCCTGATCCTCGACGGCGCCACCTTCTCGATTCCGGACCGTGCGAGGGTCGGGCTCGTCGGCCGCAACGGCGCCGGCAAGACCACCCTGTTCAAGGCGATCCTCGGCGAGTTGCCGACCGAGGGCGGTACGGTCTCGATGCCCAAGGGCATGCGCATCGGGGCGGTCGCGCAGGAGGCTCCGGCCGGCCCCGAGACGCTCCATTCCGTCGTCCTTGCCGCCGATACCGAGCGCTCCCGCCTCATGGCCGAAGCAGAAACCGCCGACGGCCTGCGCCGCGCCGAGATCGAGACCCGGCTCGTGGATATCGAGGCCCATTCGGCGCCCGCCCGCGCCGCCGCCATCCTGCACGGCCTCGGCTTCGATGCGGCCGCCCAGGCACGGCCCTGCGCGGACTTCTCGGGCGGATGGCGCATGCGCGTGGCGCTCGCCGCGGTGCTGTTTTCCGAGCCCGACCTGCTGCTCCTCGACGAGCCGACCAACTACCTCGATATCGAGGGCACGATCTGGCTCTACGACTATCTCGAGCGCTACCCGCGCACCGCGATCATCATCTCCCACGATCGCGACCTCCTCGACGAATGCGTCGACCACATCCTCCACCTCGATAAAGGTCGCTTGACGATCTATCGCGGCGGCTACACCTCCTTCGCCCGCCAGGTCGCCGAGAAGCGCGTGCTGCAGGCGAAAGCCAAGGCCAAGCAGGATGTCGAGCGCGCTCATCTCCAGAGCTTCGTCGACCGCTTCAAGGCCAAGGCGACCAAAGCGCGCCAAGCCCAATCCCGCGTGAAACGCCTCGCCAAGATGGAGATCATCGCCTCGGTCATCGAGGACGACGTGCCGGTTTTCCGTCTGCCGAGCCCGGAGCGCCCGCTCTCGCCGCCGATCGTCGCGATGGAACGGGTCCAGGCCGGCTATGCCGACCGGATCGTGCTGTCGGGCCTCAATCTCTCCCTTGCCCCCGACGACCGCGTCGCGCTGCTCGGCGCCAACGGCAACGGCAAGTCGACCTTCTGCAAGCTCATCGGCGGGCGGATGGCGCCGCTTTCCGGCGAGATGAAGCGTTCGGGCAAGATGGAAGTCGCCTATTTCGCCCAGCACCAGCTCGACGAGCTCAGGCCCTCCGAGAGCGCCTACGCCCATGTCCGCGACCTGATGCCGGACGTTCCGGAATCGAAGGCGCGCGCGGCCGCCGCCCGCCTCGGCTTCTCGGGCACGAAGTCGGAGACGCCGG